>DCXY01000026.1:165546-192145 GCA_002329155.1 Stenotrophomonas sp. UBA2124
CCAGCTGCGATTCCTTCAGCTCGGACACGGTCGGGTTGAGGATGTACTGGCCATCCTTGTAGCCCACCTTGGCAGCGCCGATCGGGCCCTTGAACGGGGTGCCGGCCAGCGACAGCGCAGCCGAGGCACCGATCAGGGCGGCGATGTCGCCGTCTACTTCCGGGTTCAGCGACATCACCGTGGCGATGATCTGCACTTCGTTCTTGTAGTCTTCCGGGAACAGCGGGCGGATCGGACGGTCGATCAGGCGCGAGATCAGCGTCTCCTTCTCCGTGGCGCGGCCTTCGCGCTTGAAGAAGCCACCCGGGATGCGACCACCAGCGTAGAACTTCTCCTGGTAATCGACGGTGAGCGGGAAGAAGTCCTGGCCTTCGCGCGCGCTCTTGGCGGCGACGGCAGTGACCAGCAACACGGTGTCGTCCATCTTGACGATGACGGCGCCGCTGGCCTGGCGGGCGATTTCGCCGGTCTCAAGCGTGACGGTGTGCTTGCCGTACTGGAAGGTTTTGGTGATTTTTGCCACGGGGGAATCCTTGAAATGCATTCTTCAGATGGACCGTTGACGACCCTTGCCGTCCACGGGTGGCCGGGCGGGTCCGGCCGTTCTACTGCGATTTTGAAGCTGTAAAAACAAAACCGCGGCGCATCGCTGCGCCGCGGCGGGAAGTCTCTTAGCGGCGCAGGCCGAGCTTTTCGATCAGCGCCTTGTAACGCTCGACGTCCTTCTTCTTGAGGTAGTCGAGCAGGCTGCGGCGGCGGTTGACCATCTGCAGCAGACCACGGCGGCTGTGGTGGTCCTTCTTGTGCTCCTTGAAGTGACCGGTCAGCAGTTCGATGCGGGCGGTCAACAGGGCAACCTGGACTTCCGGCGAGCCGGTGTCGTTGGCGCCGCGCTTGTTGTCTTCAATAACTTTCTGGGTGTCGATGGACATGATGTTTTCTCAGTGATGCGTGGCCGGCAGGAACGTATTGAACGCACCGCGCAGCTCGCCGATTGGAAAGAACCGCCTGCCGACGGCAGGAGGGCGCCCGTTCAAGGGCCGCAAAATTGTAACGATCTGGCCCCTCTGCGACAAGGCGCCGCAGGTATTGGCGCTCATCCCATTCAGAGATTGAAGCGCCTCTGCGGCGACAAACGGCCGTCCGCCTCCACCTGCCCCAGCCCCAGCGGCACGCCGCCGGCGCCGTATACGGCCACCTGCCCCGCCGGCCAGGCCGGGTTGCGCAGGCGCTGGCCCATGCAGAAGCGGGTGCCCTGCCCCGTGTCCAGCTCCACCCGAGCGAAATGGCTCAGGCCATCGGCCAGCGGCAGCAGCCAGCCCATCAGGGCGGCCTCGTCGCCGCTTTCGGCCACCTCACGCAGGGCATCCAGCCCGATCATGCGCGGCTCCCGGAACGGCTCTACCCACAGCCGGCGCAGGCCGGTGATGTGCGCGCCGCAGCCCAGCAGCTCGCCCAGGTCACGAGCGATGCTGCGGATATAGGTGCCCGAGCCGCAGGTGACCCGCAGCGACAGCTGCTCGCCGTCATGGCCCAGGATCTCGATGGACTGCACATGCACATCACGCTCGGGCGCCTCGATGGCATCGCCCCGGCGCGCCTTCACATACAGCGGCTCGCCGCCCTGCTTGAGCGCCGAATAGATGGGCGCACGCTGGCGGACATGTCCGGTCAACGTGGCCAGCGCCGCCTCCAGCGCAGGCCGGCTGATGGCAGGCACGGGCCGCTCGCGCAGCACCACGCCGTCGGCGTCATCGGTGTCGGTGGTACGGCCCAGCACGATCTGCGCGTCATAGGCCTTGGCCGAACCCAGCAGCAGGCCGGCGATCTTGGTGGCCTCGCCGAAGCACAGCGGCAGCAGGCCGGTGGCCAGCGGGTCCAGGCTGCCGGTATGGCCGCCCTTCTCGGCACGGAACAGCCGCCGCGCCACCTGCAGGGCGGTGTTGGAACTCATGCCCGCAGGCTTGTCGAGCAGGACAATGCCGTCCAGGCGGCGGAATTGAATACGGGGACGCATGCGGCACCATTCTCGGGCCGGCGAGGGAGGCTTGCCAGCGGCGGCGGGAATCGGGGGAATCGGGTTCAGCGGCCACGCGCGCAGCGGGCCCTGACATGACAACAGCCCTTGCGGGCTGCTGGCGGCTTACTTCTCGTCGGCGCCCTGCGCGTCGGAGTCCGTGTCGGGCGCCTGCGTTTCAGGCAGGTCACGCAGCAGGTTGTCGATGCGCTCACCACGGTCCACCGAATCGTCGTAGTGGAAATGCAGCTCCGGCACATGGCGCAGCTTCATTGCCCGGGCCAGGCCGGTACGCAGCTCACCCGCGAGTTCACGCAGGCCCTTGACCGCCTCGGCCGAACGCTCCGGCATCAGCGCGGTGACGAACACCTTGGCGTGGGCCATGTCGCGGGTGACTTCCACGTCCGAGACACTGACCGATGGCAGCCCATGCTCGCGCACGGCGGCATGCACCAGCGTGCCCAGGTCACGGCGGATCTGCGCGGAAACTCGGTCGGTACGGTGGAAAGTCTTGGGCACGTTATCTCGCTCTTTGCGTTGTTGCTGTTCAAAAACGCGGCCGGCCTGCACATGCAGACCGGCCGTTGACGTATTACAGGGTGCGCGGCACTTCGATGCGCTCGAAGCACTCGATCTGGTCGCCCGGCTTCACGTCGTTGTAGGCCTTCACACCAATACCGCACTCGGTACCGTTGCGCACTTCCTCGACGTTTTCCTTGAAGCGGCGCAGCGATTCCAGCTCGCCCTCGAACACCACCACGCTGTCACGCAGCACGCGGATCGGCTTGTTCCGCTTGACCACGCCCTCGACCACCATACAGCCGGCAACCGCACCGAACTTGGAGCTGCGGAACACGTCGCGGACCTCGGCGATACCGATGATCTCTTCGCGGATTTCCACGCCCAGCAGACCGGAGGCCACCTGCTTCACCTGGTCGATCACGTCATAGATGATCGAGAAGTAACGCAGGTCAACGCCGTTGGCTTCGATGATGCGACGCGCCGAGGCGTCGGCACGCACGTTGAAGCCGATCACGGTGGCCTTGGAGGCAACCGCGGAGTTGGCGTCGGACTCGGTGATGCCGCCCACGCCGGAGTGGATCACGTTGATGCGGATGTCGTCGTTGGACAGGCCGACCAGCGACTGGCTCAGTGCCTGCACCGAACCCTGGACGTCGGCCTTGATCAGCAGGTTCAGCACCTGCTGGCCTTCGCCCTTGCCCATCTGCGCCATGATGTCTTCCATGCGGCTGCCCGCCGTGGCGACCAGGCGCGACTCGCGGCGCTTGGTTTCACGCTGCTGGGCAACGTCCTTGGCCAGGCGCTCGTCCTCGACCACCACGAAGTCATCACCGGCGTCGGGCACGCCCGACAGACCCAGCACCTGCACCGGGATCGACGGGCCGGCTTCGCCCACCTGGCGGCCGGTTTCGTCGAACAGTGCACGCACGCGGCCGTACTGGATGCCGCACACCAGGTAGTCGCCCTTCTTGAGCTGACCCTGCTGCACCAGCACCGTGGCGACCGGGCCACGGCCCTTGTCCAGCGACGACTCGATGACCACGCCGCTGGCGCGGCCCTCGGCCACGGCCTTGAGCTCAAGCACTTCTGCCTGCAGCGAAATCGCATCCAGCAGGTCGTCGATGCCCTGGCCGGTCTTGGCGGAAATTTCCACCATCTGCGTGTCACCACCGAAGTCTTCGGCCACGACCTGCTCGGCGAGCAGCTCGTTCTTGACGCGCATCGGGTCGGCGGTGGACTTGTCGATCTTGTTGATTGCCACCACGATCGGCGCATTGGCGGCGCGAGCGTGCTGGATGGCTTCCTTGGTCTGCGGCATGACGCCGTCATCGGCTGCCACCACAACCACCACCACGTCGGTCAGCTGCGCGCCACGGGCACGCATCGAGGTGAACGCGGCATGGCCCGGGGTATCCAGGAAGCTGATCACGCCCTTCGGCGTTTCAACATGGTACGCACCGATGTGCTGGGTGATGCCACCGGCCTCGCCATTGGCAACCTTGGTGCGGCGGATGTAATCCAGCAGCGAGGTCTTGCCGTGGTCGACGTGGCCCATGATGGTGACCACCGGCGGGCGCGCAATCGCCTCGCCCTGGTCGGCATCGGCAATGGCCAGCAGTGCGTCTTCGGCATCGTCGTTGCCCGCACGCACGGCCTTGTGGCCGAGTTCTTCGGTGACCAGCACCGCGGTGTCGTGGTCGATGGACTGGGTGATGGTGGCCATCACGCCCATCTTGAACAGCGCCTTGACCACTTCGCCACCCTTCAGCGCCAGCTTCTGCGCCAGGTCGGCCACGGTGATGGTTTCACCAATGGCAACCTCGCGCACCACCGGTGCGGTCGGGCGCTCGAAACCGTGGCTGCCACCCGCGCCACCGCGCGACTGCTCATTGCCACGACGGCCCGGCTGGGCACGCCCACCCGGGCGGCCACGCGAATTGCTGTTGTTGCTGTTGCCACGACGGGCACGGTCGGACGCGGACAGATGCAGCTGGCCACCGAAACGGCTGCCGCCGTCTTCGTTGGCCTGGCCACCACGGCCCTTGCCTGCAGGCTTGGCATGCGAAGCACGGTCCTCGCGGGCCGGCGCACGCGGCGCGGCGGGCGCGGCAGCGTGGCGCACGGTGCGCACAGCCGGCTCATCATCGGCATCGGCTGCTGCCGGCTTGGCCGGCTTGACCTTGGCAGCCTCTTCGGCGGCCTTGCGCTCGGCCTCGGCGCGCTCACGCTCGGCTTCCTCGGCCGCCTTCACGCGGGCGATTTCCTCGTCGCGTGCGCGGTCCTTCTCGGCCAGCATGCGCTGCTCTTCAAGGTTGCGCTGGCGCGACTCCTCGAGCTTGCGCAGGATTTCCGCGCGCTCCTCGTCCGGCGTCATCGCAGGCTTGCCACCCTCCGGCTTGACGTAGGTGCGCTTCTGGCGCACTTCCACGTTGACCGTGGTCTTGCTGCGGCCAGCGTTGACGGTCACTTCCTGATGCTTGCGGCGGTTCAGGGTGATCTTCTTCGGCGCGGCCTCGGCCTCGTCGGCGGTCTGCTCGTCCTTGCCGTGGGAGCGGCGAAGGAAACCAAGCAGCTTCACTTTCTCGGTACTGGTCACGACCTGGTCGGGACCGCTGAACTTCATGCCGGCCTGGGCCAGCTGTTCCAGCAGTTTCTCGACCGGCGTGTTGACCAGTTCGGCGAGCTTGCGGATGGTGGTTTGCTGCGACATTCGGATCCTATGATCTTGTTGGCGCTCCCTCGACACGGACGAAGGCAGCGCGAAGTCTACGCCCTGAGCGGCTCAGGGCACTGTTCATCGCGGGCTCATTCGCCGCGCTCCAGGCGGGCGATCTCCTCGGCGCGGGCAGCCAGGATCAACGCCGCTGCACGCTCAAGGTCCATACCCTCGATACCAAACTCCACGACCTCGTCGGCGGCCAGGTCGGACAGGTCCTCGCTGGTACGCACGCCGTTGCCGGCCAGTGCGTAGGCGGTGGCCTCATCCATGCCTTCCAGCGCCAGCAGATCCTCGGCCGGCATGCCACCCTCTGCACCCTCTTCCACGGCCAGCGCCTCGTTGAGCAGCGCGTCGCGGGCACGGGCACGCAGTTCCTCGACGATGTCCTCGTCGAAGCCTTCCACGGCCAGCAGCTCGCCAACCGGGACGTAGGCGATTTCCTCTACCGTGCCAAAGCCCTCGGACACCAGGATGCCGGCGATTTCCTCGTCCACTTCCAGCTTGTCCATGAACAGCTGACGGGCGACGGACTGCTCGGCCTCGGACTTGGCGGTCACCTGGTCCTGGGTCATCACGTTGAGCTGCCAACCGGTCAGGCGGCTGGCCAGGCGCACGTTCTGGCCGCCCTTGCCGATGGCCTGCGCCAGACGGTCTTCAGCCACAGCCAGGTCCATCGAATGCTTTTCTTCATCGACGATGATCGACTGCACTTCGGCCGGCGCCATCGCGTTGATCACGAAGTTGGCCGGGTTCTCGTTCCACAGCACGATGTCCACGCGCTCGCCATTGAGCTCGTTGGACACGGCCTGCACGCGCGAACCACGCATGCCGATGCACGCGCCGATCGGATCGGTGCGGCTGTCGTGTGCCAGCACGGCAATCTTGGCGCGGTCGCCCGGGTCGCGTGCACAGGCCTTGATCTCGACCAGGCCCTGGCCCACTTCCGGCACTTCCAGCTTGAACAGCTCGATCATGAATTCCGGTGCGGCGCGGCTGATGAACAGCTGCGGGCCACGCGGTTCCGAACGCACCTCGGCCAGGTAGCCGCGCACGCGGTCGCCGGCGCGCAGCACGTCGCGCGGAATGCCCTTGTCCTTCGGAATGAAGGCCTCGGCATTGCCGCCCAGGTCAACATAGATGTTGCCGCGCTCGGCGCGCTTGACCACACCGGTCACCAGCTCGCCCACGCGGTCCTTCCACGCATCGACAACCTGCTGACGCTCGGCTTCACGCACGCGCTGCACGATCACCTGCTTGGCGGCCTGTGCGGCAATGCGGCCGAAATCCGGGTTTTCGATCTGCTCTTCGATGTAGTCACCGATCTCCACGCCATCGGCTTCGTCAACGGCGTCCATCATGCGGATCTGGCGATCCGGCGATTCCATCACCACGTCATCGGCCACCACTTCCCAGCGGCGGTAGGTTTCGTAGCTGCCATCCTTCTGGTTGATGGCCACGCGCGCCAGCACGTCCTGCTCCGGGTAGCGTTTCTTCGCTGCCGAGGCCAGTGCCGCTTCAATCGCATCAAAAATAACTTCGCGCGGCACGCCCTTCTCGTTGGCGACTGCGTCAACTACCAGCAAAAGTTCCTTGCTCATCGGCTCACTCCGCGCGCGGCTTTTTGGCCGCCGTTTCGTTGTTGGTCTTGTTCCTGGCCTTGTCACCCTGCTTGGGTGCCGGGCCAGTGGGTTTGGTTGGCGCCAGGCCGAGCGCGGCCCAGTCCGGAATGATGCGTGCCTTGTCGATATTGTCGAAGGCGGCCACGAACGGCTTGCCATCGACGATGAACGTCACGCTGCCCTGCGCGTGGTCAACAGCGGCAATCTCGCCCTGCAGGCGACGACGGCCTTCCTGCGGCAGCTTCAGGCCCACCTTGGCGGACTCGCCCAGCTGCTGCTCGAACTGCTCCAGCGTGAACAGCGGGCGATCCACGCCCGGCGAGGACACTTCCAGCGTGTAATTGCCGCTGATCGGGTCTTCCACGTCCAGCTGCGCCGACACTTCGCGGCTCACCCGCTCGCAGTCGTCGATGTTGACCATGCGCTCGGGCTGCTCGGCCAGTGGCACGTCGATGTACAGGCGCAGGGTTGCGCCGCCGGGGGCCGGCAGATATTCGGCACCCAGCAGATCGAGCCCCAGCGCTTGCACGGTGGGACCCAGCAGATTCGCGATTTCAGTAGCCTTGTCGCTCACAGCCTGCCTTGGTTCGGTAATTGGGAGGGTCCGGCACAACCAGCCGGGTCTTGCGTTTTCCATACCGCGGAAACAACAAAGGGCCCGACTGGGCCCTTTGTCCGTTTGAATCCGTTGACCGGATTCCGGTTGCAAGAACGGAAGCAATCGTTCTTGCGAGCCCAGACTTTGGCTTGGCGATAGTATCGCTGAGCCGAAGCTGGTAGCGGGGGCAGGATTTGAACCTGCGACCTTCGGGTTATGAGCCCGACGAGCTGCCAGACTGCTCCACCCCGCAGCAGAAGCGGAATTATGAAGTAAGAGAGCCAAACTTGCAAGCCCTGTTTACTTCACTTGTCTTCCGGATACTCCGGAAAACCCGAGGAGTTAATCCCCAGCGAACCGCCTTTCGGCGGTTCCGGCGACACCCGTACTGCAGTGCCGCCGTCAAATCAGGTGGCGAATATTACACTACTCGCGCACTTATGTAACTGCTTTTTACGAAAGATGCGCAAATGCGTTGCGCATCCAATCCATGATCGGTGCCAGACCCAGCGGCAGCACCAGCAGCAGCACCGAATTCACGCCCAGCACGATGCCCAGGATGCGGTCGTTGTTGCGCGGAAGCGGCTCCCCCACCGGCTCATCGAAGTACATGACCTTGATGACACGCAGGTAGTAGAAGCAGCCGATCACGGCGCAGAGCACGCCCACCAGTGCCAGCCACAGCAGACCGCCATTGATGGCCGCGCCCAGCACTGCCAGCTTGGTCCAGAAACCCAGGAACGGCGGAATGCCAGCCAGCGACGCCATGATGCACAGCACGAGGCCGGCCATCCACGGGCTGCGGGCGTTCAGGCCCTTGAAGTCCTCGATGTTCTCGGCCTCGAAGCCGGCACGCGACAGCGCGATGATCGCGCCGAAGGAGGCGGTGGACATGATGGCGTAGGCCACCGCGTAGAACATCGCCGCCGAGTAGCCCTGCTCGCCACCACCGGCGATGCCCATCAGCAGGAAGCCGATGTGCGAGACGGTGGAGTAAGCCAGCATGCGCTTGAGGTTGGTCTGCGCGATGGCCATCAGGTTGCCGACCACCAGCGACAGCGCGGCCAGGCCGGCCAGCACGTACTGCAGCTCCGCCGACAGCGGGCCAACGCCGGCTTCCAGCAGGCGGTAGGCCATGCCGAAGGCCGCCAGTTTCGGTGCCGAGCTGATGAACAGCGCGATCGGTGCCGGGGCACCCTGGTACACGTCGGGCAGCCACATGTGGAACGGTGCGGCACCCAGCTTGAAGGCCACGCCGGCCACCATGAACACCGCGCCGGTCAACAGCAGCAGACGCTCATCGGAATGCGCGGCAGCAGCGTGGATCACGTCCAGGTGCAGCGAGCCGGTGGCGCCGTACACCAGCGACATGCCGTACAGCAGCAGGCCCGAGGCCAGCGAACCCAGCACGATGTACTTCATGCCCGCTTCGGCGGCCAGTTTGTTCTCGCGGTTGCTAGCCACCAGCGCGTAGGAGCACAGCGCCAGCAGTTCCAGCCCCAGGTAGACCATCAGCAGGCTGCCGGCGGAGACCAGCAGCATCATGCCGGCGGTGCCGAACAGGATCAGCACCGGGATCTCGCCCTGGTACAGGTCGCGCTCGCGCAGGTAGCTCCAGCCATAGATCAGGGTCAGGCCGCTGAGCAGCACGATCACCGTCTTCATGATGTCCGCGGCGTTGTCGCGGACGAACATGCCGTGGAAGACCTCACCCTGCCCGCCCACGCCACCCAGCAGCAGGGCTAAGGCGACGGCCAGGATGGCCACCGAGATGAAGTGGGTCCACACCTTGTGCCGGTTGCTGATGAACAGGTCGAGCATCAGCAGGGCAAAGGCGCCACCAATCACCACCAGCTCGGGCAGCAACGGTGGGAGGTCGGCGGTGGTCAACGGCAGAAGCGTCGGCGTTGTCATCATCAAATCCTGGAATCAATACTCTCGACGGGCCGCTTACAGCAGCTTGCTCGATGCGATCTGCATCGCCAGCTTGGCGATGGACGGCTCCATCAGGTCGGTCAGCGGCTTGGGATAGAAGCCCAGCACCAGCGTGCCGACGGCAAACACACCCAACACCAGCCACTCACGGCCATTGATGTCCTTCAGCTCGGCCACATGGGCATTGCCCACCTCGCCGAAGAACACGCGCTTGTACAGCCACAGCGAATAGGCGGCACTGATGATCAGCGTGGTTGCCGCGCCAAAGGCGATCAGCGGGTTCCGCTGGAAGGCGGCCAGCACGATCATGAACTCACCCACGAAACCACTGGTGCCCGGCAGGCCCGAGTTGGCCATGAAGAACAGCAGCGCGAAGGCGGCGAACCACGGCATCACGTTGACCACGCCGCCGTAGTCGGCGATGCGGCGGCTGTGCATGCGGTCATACAGCACGCCCACGCAGGAGAACATGGCGCCGGAGACGAAGCCGTGCGAAATCATCTGCACCATGGCACCCTGCAGGCCCAGACGCGCGGCATCGGCGTTGCCGGCCTCACGCACCAGCCACAGGGCGATGAAGGTGCCCAGGGTCACGAAGCCCATGTGCGCGACCGACGAATAGGCAATCAGCTTCTTCATGTCGTCCTGCACCAGCGCCACCAGGCCGACGTAGATCACCGCCACCAGCGACAGCGCGATCACCAGCCATGCCCATTCGCTGCTGGCGTCCGGCACGATCGGCAGGTTGAAGCGCAGGAAGCCGTAGCCACCAATCTTCAGCGCGATGGCGGCCAGGATCACCGAACCGGCGGTGGGTGCCTCCACGTGCGCGTCCGGCAGCCAGGTATGCACCGGGAACATCGGCACCTTGACCGCGAAGGCGATCAGGAAGGCGAAGAATATCCAGGTCTGTTCCTTGGCCGAGAGCTGCAGCTGGTACAGGTCGGCCAGCTGGAAGCTGCCGCCCTTCAGGTACAGGTAGATCAGCGCCACCAGCATCAGCACCGAGCCGAGGAAGGTGTACAGGAAGAACTTCATGGCCGCATAGATGCGACGCGGGCCGCCCCAGACACCGATGATCAGGAACATCGGGATCAGCATGGCCTCGAAGAACACATAGAACAGCATGGCGTCGGTGGCGGCGAAGATGCCCACCGTCACGCCTTCCAGAATCAGGAAGGCCGCCACGTACTGGTTCACGCGCTTGTCCACCACGCCCCAGGCGCCCACCAGTGCGAGCACGCCGATCAGCGTGGTCAGCAGCACCAGCGCGATGGCGATGCCATCCACGGCGAGGTTGTAGCCGATACCGAAGGCCGGAATCCACGGGCGCTGTTCGACGAACTGCATCACATCCGATGCAGCCACGTCATAGCCGCTGAGCAGGCCAAGGCTGAGCAGGAAGGTGAGCAGTGCCACCGCCATGGACGCCCAACGGGCGGCCTGGGCGTTGCGCACGGCAAGGATCAACGCACCACCGATGATCGGCAGCCAGATGAGAATACTGAGTAGGGGCCAGTTCGACACGTCTTCTATTCCGTACAGGTCAACGCCAGAAATGCATCAGCACGCCCAACAGGGCAATCAGGCCGATGATCATCGCGAAGGCGTAGTGGTAGAGGAAACCGGATTGGGTGCGGCGCAGCAGGTTGGCGGCCAGGTCGACCAGACGGGCCGAACCATTGACCACCACGCCGTCCACCAGAGTGGTGTCAACGACGCGGGCAGCCTTGCCGAGCTTCACGCCACCGCCGGCAAAGCCGTCGATCCAGAGCTTGTCGAAGCCGTACTTGTTCTCCAGCACCGAAACCAGCGGCGCCAGGCTCTTGCGGGTCTTGCCTGCCAGCTCCGGCTTCCAGATGTAGAACACCCAGGCCAGCACGAAACCGGCAACGGTCAGCCAGAACGCCGGCATCATCATGCCGTGCAGCGCATAGGCCACCGAGCCGTGCCAGAACTCCTTGCCCACGGCGGCGATGGTGTCGCGTGCCGGGTCATAGAAGTCGACGATACCGGTGAAGAACGACATGGCCTGGCCCGGCACGCCAGCGGCGTGCGCATGACCATCCCAGCCGGTACCGAACAGCATCGGGCCGATGGTGAAGAAGCCGATGAGCACCGAGGGAATCGCCAGCAGGATCAGCGGCAGGGTCACCACCCACGGCGACTCATGCGGCTCGTGCGCGCCATGACCGTGGTGGTCATCGTGGCCGTGGCCGTGGTGGCCGTGGTCATCGTGCGCATCACGGAAGCGCTCCTTGCCGAAGAAGGTCAGGAACAGCAGGCGGAAGCTGTAGAAGCTGGTGACGATCACGCCACCGAGCACTGCCCAGTAGCCATAGGTGGCCACCCAGCTGGCTTCGGCACCGTGCGCGTGCAGCGCGGCCGCTTCGATGATGGTGTCCTTGGAGTAGAAACCCGAGAAGAACGGGGTACCCACCAGGGCCAGCGTACCGATCCACATGGTGATGTGGGTGATCGGCATGTACTTGCGCAGGCCGCCCATCTTCAACATGTTCTGCTCGTGGTGCATGCCGATGATGACCGAGCCGGCGCCCAGGAACAGCAGCGCCTTGAAGAAGGCGTGGGTCATCAGGTGGAACACGGCGCCCGAGTAGGCCGACACGCCCAGCGCCACGGTCATGTAACCCAGCTGCGACAGCGTGGAGTAGGCAACCACGCGCTTGATGTCGCTCTGCACGATGCCGATCAGGCCGGTGAAGAACGCGGTGGTGGCACCGATGAAGAGAATGAAATCCAGCGCGGTGGTGGACAGCTCGAACAGCGGCGACATGCGGGTCACCATGAAGATGCCTGCGGTCACCATGGTCGCGGCGTGGATCAGTGCCGAGATCGGGGTCGGGCCTTCCATCGAGTCAGGCAGCCACACATGCAGCGGAACCTGCGCCGACTTGCCCATCGCACCGATGAACAGACAGATGCAGATCACCGTGGCCACGCTCCACTGCTGGTCACCGATAAGCTGCACGGCGGCATGGCCGGTCACGTCGTTGCCCAGTACAGCGGTGGCGTTGGCGAACACGGTGGCGTAGTCCAGCGTGCCGAACGCCCACAGGATGCCGCCGATACCCAGCAGGAAGCCGAAGTCACCCACGCGGTTGACCAGGAACGCCTTCATGTTGGCGAAGATGGCCGTGGGCTTCTTGAAGTAGAAACCGATCAGCAGGTAGGACACCAGGCCCACCGCTTCCCAGCCGAAGAACAGCTGCAGGAAGTTGTTGCTCATCACCAGCGTGAGCATGGAGAAGGTGAACAGCGAGATGTAGCTGAAGAAACGCTGGTAACCATCGTCATCGGCCATGTAGCCGATGGAGTAGATGTGCACCAGCAGCGACACGAAGGTCACCACCACCATCATCATCGCGGTCATGCGGTCGATCATGAAACCGACGTGTGCCGAATACTGGCCGACCTGGAAGAAGGTGTAGACGTTTTCGTTGTACGGCTGCGCCCCACCCCACAGCAGCTGGTACAGCGTGTATGCCGAAAGCGCACAGCTCAGTGCCACACCAAGGATGGTGATGTACTGGGCGCCCTTGCGCCCGACCTGGCGTCCGAAGAGGCCGGCGATGATGCTGCCGAACAGTGGTGCAAGCACCACTGCGATCAACAGACTCTTGGAGAGAGTGATTTCCATCTCGGATCAGCCCTTCAACGAATCAACTTCGCCCACGTTGATGGTGTGGCGGGTACGGAACAAGGTCACCAGGATCGCAAGGCCGATTGCAGCTTCGGCCGCGGCCACGGTCAGGATGAAGAACACGAACAGCTGGCCGGCGGTGTCGCCGAGCTGGCGCGAGAAGGCGATGAAGTTGATGTTCACCGACAGCAGCATCAGCTCGATGGACATCAGCAGCACGATGACGTTCTTCCGGTTCAGGAAGATGCCGGCCACGGAGATGCAGAACATCACCGCACCCAGCGCGAGCATATGGCCCAGGGAAATCATGGTTTGGCCTCCTCGCCGCCTTCATTGTTGGCCTGCACCTGCACCACCGGCTTTTCGGCGGCCATCTTGACGATGCGCAGGCGGTCGGCGGATTTCACCCGGGTCTGTTCGCTCGGGTTCTGCTTCTTCAGGCCGGTGCGGCGGCGCAGGGTCAGCATCACCGCAGCCACTACGGCCACGGTCAGGATCACCGCGGCGAACTCGAACGGCAGCAGGTATTCGGTGAACAGGCTGCGGGCCAGCCAGGTGATGTTGGAGCTGTCAGCGGCCACCGCGGCGGCGTTGTCGGCCGGGAACGGCGCGGTGCGGGCCTTGATGCCGATCAGGGTCAGCATCTGCACCAGCATCACCACCGCAACCACCAGGCCCACGGGCAGGTAGCGCACCCAGCCTTCACGCAGGGTGGTGGTGTCGATGTCGAGCATCATCACCACGAACAGGAACAGCACCATCACCGCGCCCACGTACACCAGCACCAGGGTGACACCCAGGAACTCGGCCCCCACCAGCAGCCATACGCAGGCCACCGAGAAGAAGGTCAGGATCAGGCACAGCACGGCATACACCGGGTTGCGCACACTGATGACCGACGCGGCGGAAATGCCGGCGATGATCGAGAAGAACCAGAAAGCGATATTTACCCAATCCATCTCAGACCTCAGCGGAAAGCGGCGTCGGCGGCGCG
The DNA here is from genome assembly GCA_002329155.1 of Stenotrophomonas sp. UBA2124. GTDB lineage: Bacteria > Pseudomonadota > Gammaproteobacteria > Xanthomonadales > Xanthomonadaceae > Stenotrophomonas. The sequence continues at coordinate 179,612 of DCXY01000026.1, forward strand.
GCGCTCGGCGATTTCGGTTTCAAGCCGGTCGCCAATGGCCAGCAACTGCGGCTTGGTGATGATGTTCTCGCCACGGTTCTCGAAGTGGTACTCAAGGATGTGGGTCTCCACGATCGAGTCCACCGGGCAGCTCTCTTCACAGAAACCACAGAAGATGCACTTGAACAGATCGATCTCGTAGCGCGTGGTGCGGCGGGTGCCGTCCTCGCGCTTGGCCGAGTCGATGGTGATGGCCAGTGCCGGGCACACCGCTTCGCACAGCTTGCAGGCGATGCAGCGCTCTTCACCGTTGGGGTAACGGCGCAGTGCGTGCAGGCCACGGAAGCGTGGCGACTGCGGAAACTTCTCCATCGGATAGAGCACGGTGTACTTGGGCTTGAACGCATACTTCAGCGTCAGCCACAGGCCACCGATCAGCTCCAGCAGCAGCAGGCTCTTGAAATAGTGGGTGATCTTATTCATGAATCAAACGCCCTTCTGGATCACGCCGTAGAACACCATCAGTGCCGTCACCGCGATCCAGAAAATGGTCAGCGGGATGAACACCTTCCAGCCCAGACGCATGATCTGGTCGTAACGGAAGCGCGGGAAGCTGGCACGGAACCAGATGTAGGCACTGGCGAAGAACAGCACCTTGAGCAGCAGCCACGGCCAGCCACCAACCCAGATCCAGTTGATCCACGGCGAGATGTCCGCCGTGATCCAGCCCTGCAGCGGGCTCAACCAGCCACCCAGGAAGAAGATCGAGATCAGGAAGCTGATCAGGATCATGTTGGCGTATTCGGCCAGGAAGAACAGCGCGAACGCACCGCCGGAGTATTCGACCATGTGGCCCGCAACGATTTCCGACTCGCCTTCCACCACGTCGAACGGCGCGCGGTTGGTTTCGGCCACGCCGGACACCCAGTACACGACGAACAGCGGCAGCAGCGGCAGCAGGAACCAGTCGAACAGACCCGAGTTGCCCTTCTGTGCCAGCACGATGTCGGTCAGATTCAGGCTGCCGGCGGCGATCATCACGCCCACCAGCGCGAAGCCCATGGCGATTTCGTAGCTGACCACCTGCGCGGCCGAGCGCATCGCACCCAGGAACGCATACTTGGAGTTGGATGCCCAACCGGCCAGGATCACGCCGTACACGCCCAGCGAGGTCATCGCCAGCAGGTACAGCAGGCCGACGTTGGCGTTGGAAAGCACCAGCTTGTAGTCGAACGGCACCACCGCCCACGCCGCGAACGACGGCGCCAGCACGATCAGCGGTGCAAGGATGTACATCGCCTTGTGCGCGCTGGCCGGAGCGATGATCTCCTTGAACAGCAGCTTGGTGACGTCGGCGAAGGCCTGCAGCAGGCCACCCAGGCCCACGTACATCGGCCCGTGGCGGACGTGCATCCAGCCGATCAGCTTGCGCTCCCACAACACGTAGAACGCCACCGAGATGATCACCGGCATGGCGATCGTCAGGATCTTCAGCACCGTCCACAGGATGATGCCGATATCGCCCAGGGAGAGGAACCACTGGTGCAGCGGGTCTACCGCATTCAACAGCAACTCGTTCATGCAGCCACCACCGTTACACGAGCGGCACCCAGCGGCGCGGTCGCGCCGTGGCCCGATTCAATCCACACCGCACCGGCGGCGACGCGCGCGTCGACCACCACCGGCAGGGTTGCCTTGCCGGCATCGGTGCCGACCTTGGCCATCTGGCCTTCGACCAGCTGCAGACGCGCGGCGTCCTCGGGGTTGAGCACGATGCGCGGTGCGTTGTTCAGCGGGTGCGCCTGCAATGCCTCGGCACGGCGGACCACCGCATCGGTGCGGTAGATGGCCGGGGTGCAGGCCACTTCCAGGCCTTCGGCCTGTACCGGCGGCTGTGCCGAAGCAGCGACCTTGACGGCCACCGGCTGCAGACCTGCGCGCAGGCCGGCCAGATCGGTGAAGCCGAAACCGGCCAGCTGCATGTCACCACCCAGCGCACGCAGCACGCGCCAACCTTCGCGGGCCTCGCCCTGCAGCTTGCCGCCGGCGCGGGCGGTCTGCTCGCGGCCGTCGAGGTTGGTCAGCGTTGCGTCCACTTCCGGCAGCGCACCGATCGGCAGGATCAGGTCGGCCACGTCGCGGGTGGAAACACAGGCAAAGTGGCTGAACGCCACCACCTTGGCACCGGCCAGCGCCTTGCGCGCGGCAGCGGCGTCGGCGAAGTCCAGGCCCGGCTCGATGCCGTACAGCACATAGGCCTTGCGCGGCTGCGCCAGCATCGCGTTGACGTCCTTGCCGGCCGGCAGCACACCCGCGCGGGCCAGACCCAGCGCATTGGCACCCTGCGGGATGCGGCACAGCCTGGCACCGGTGGCGGCAGCGAATTCGCTGGCAGCCGAACGGATGGCCGCAGCCTGCGGATGGTTCTCGGCGATGGCACCGACGATGACGACGGTGTTGCCACCGCTGCTCACCGCCTCGCGCAGCTGAGCGTTGCCAAGCGCTTCTGCGAAGCGCGACGGCGCGACGATCTGCTTGCCGTTCAACTTGAACGCAAAATCGAATTCGACCGGGTTGACCGCGAAGATCTGCGCACCGTTCTGCACCTGCGCCTTGCGCAGGCGGGCGTGCAGCAGCGGCAGCTCGTGGCGGATGTTGCTGCCCACCAGCACAATGCGGTCGGCGCTTTCGATCTCGGCCAGCGACATGCCGAACGCCTCGGCAACCGGCGCATCGGAGAAATCGCGGTTGTTGATGCGGTGGTCGATGTTGTTGCTGCCCAGGCCGGCGGCCAGACGGGCCAGCAGTGCGCCCTCCTCGTTCGAGGTGGCCGGGTGCACCAGCACGCCCAGGTCATCGCCACGGTTGCCTTCCAGCAGCTCGCGCGCGGCAGCCAGGCCTTCGGCCCAGCTCACTTCCTTCCACTCGCCGTTGATCTTCTGCAGCGGCTTGGTGGCGCGGTCGGCAGCGTACAGGCCCTGGTGCGAATAACGGTCACGGTCGGACAGCCAGCACTCGTTGACCAGTTCGTTGTCACGCGGCACCACACGCAGCACTTCGCCGCGGCGCACATGCAGGAACAGGTTGGAACCCATCGCGTCGTGGTAGCCCAGCGACTCGCGTGCGTTCAGTTCCCACGGGCGTGCCTTGAACTGGAACACCTTGTTGGTCAGCGCGCCCACCGGGCATACGTCGATGACGTTGCCGGACAGTTCGGTGGTCAGCGGCTTGCCGTCATACGTGCCGATCTGCAGGTTCTCGCCACGGTACATGCCACCCAGCTCGTAGGTGCCTGCAATGTCGGCGGTGAAGCGCACGCAGCGCGTGCACTGGATGCAGCGGGTCATCTCGGTGGCGACCAGCGGGCCCATGTCCTCGTCGGCCACAACGCGCTTGCGCTCGTTGAAGCGGCTGACCGAGCGGCCGTAGCCCAGCGAAACGTCCTGCAGCTCGCACTCACCGCCCTGGTCGCAGATCGGGCAATCCAGCGGGTGGTTGATGAGCAGGAACTCCATCACCGAACGCTGGTACTTGAGCGCCTTCTCGTTGCGGGTCTGGATCTTCATGCCATCCATGACCGGGGTGGCACAGGCCGGCGACGGCTTGGGCGTCTTTTCCACGTCCACCAGGCACATGCGGCAGTTGGCCGCGATCGGCAGCTTCTCGTGGTAGCAGAAGCGCGGAATCGGAATGCCGGCCTTGTCGGCGGCCTGGATGATCATCGAACCCTTGGGCACGACCAGCGTCTGCCCATCGATCTCGATGGTGACGTGATCCGGCGGCACATTGGGATTTACCGGTTGCGCGCTCATGCGGCAGCAGCCTCCACCTTCTTGCCGTCAACCATCGAATGACCGTTGACGATGTAGTACTCGAATTCGTCCCAGAACTGGCGCAGGAAACCCTGGATGGGCCATGCGGCCGCCTCACCGAACGCACAGATGGTGTGGCCTTCGATCTGGCCGGCCACCGTGCGCAGCTGGTGCAGGTCTTCCATGGTCGCCTTGCCGGCGACGATGCGCTCCAGCACACGGTGCATCCAGCCGGTGCCTTCGCGGCACGGGGTGCACTGGCCACAGGATTCCTTGTGGAAGAACTGGCTGATGCGGCAGGCGAACTTCACGCAGCACACGCTGTCATCCAGCACCACGATGGCACCCGAACCCAGGCCCGAGCCCAGTGCGCGGATGGTGTCGTAGTCCATCGGCAGGCCCTTGAGCTGCTCGGCGGTCAGCACCGGCATGGACACGCCACCCGGAATCGCAGCCTTGAGCTTGCGGCCCGGACGCAGACCACCGGCCATTTCCAGCAGGTCGTCGAACGGGGTGCCCAGCGGCACCTCGAAGTTGCCGCCCTTCTGCACGCAGCCGGAGACCGAGAAGCACTTCGGGCCACCGTTCTGGGTCAGGCTCAGACCCTTGAACCACTCCGGACCGTTGCGGATGATTGCCGGCACCGAACCGTAGGTTTCGGTGTTGTTGATCGTCGAGGGCTTGCCGTACAGGCCGAAATTGGCCGGGAACGGCGGCTTGTAACGCGGCTGGCCCTTCTTGCCTTCCAGCGACTCCATCAGCGCGGTTTCTTCGCCGCAGATGTAGGCGCCGGCGCCCAGCGCGCCGTAGATGTCGATGTCCACGCCGCTGCCCAGCACGTTCTTGCCCAGCCAGCCGTGCTTGTAGGCATCGGCCAGGGCCTGCTCGAAATGCTCGAACGGCTCGTGGTGGAACTCACCACGCAGGTAGTTGTAGCCCACGGTCGAACCGGTGGCGTAGCAGGCGATGGCCATGCCCTCCACCACCGAGTGCGGGTTGTAACGCAGGATGTCGCGGTCCTTGCAGGTGCCCGGCTCGGATTCGTCCGAGTTGCAGAGAATGTACTTCTGCATGTCGCCCTTGGGCATGAAGGACCACTTCAGGCCGGTCGGGAAGCCCGCGCCACCACGGCCACGCAGGCCGGACTGCTTGACCATCTCGATGACGTCGGCCGGCGCGATCTTCTCTTCGAGGATTCGGCGCAGCGCGGCGTAGCCACCGGTCTTGAGGTAGTTTTCGTACGACCACGGAGTGTCGTAGTGCAGCGTGGTGTAAACCACGTTGTGCGGAAGCGGCGCCGGACCGACCGGGCCCTTGGTTTCGTGGTGTGCCATGCCTTACTCCAGCCCGTCCAGCAGCGCGTCGACCTCGTCCAGGGTCAGGCGCTCGTGGTAGTGACCGTTGATGACCATCATCGGCGCGCCAGCGCAGCCAGCCAGGCACTCTTCCTCACGCTTGAGGTAGACGCGGCCGTCAGGCGTGGATTCGCCGTGCTTGATGCCCAGCTTCTTCTCGCAATGGCGCACGATGTCCTCGGCGCCATTGAGCCAGCAGCTGATGTTGGTGCAGATGGCCACGTTGTTGCGGCCCACCTTCTCGGTCTCGAACATCGAGTAGAAGCTGGCAACCTCGTAGGCCCACACAAACGGCAGGTCCAGGTACTTGGCCACGGCGGCGATCAGCTCGTCGCTCAGCCAGCCCTGGTTCTGCTCCTGGGCGGCATGCAGGCCCTGCAGCACCGCCGAACGCTTGCGCTCCGGCGGGAACTTGGACAGCCAGTGATCGATGTGAGCACGGGTCTTGTCGCTCAGCACCACCATCGGGTCGACGTCGCGCGCCGCCTCGAAATTACCTGTCGCCTTCATCGGCCGACCTCAACAAATACCAGATTCTGGAAAACCGTTGCCTGCAGCAGCCTGGCCGCGCGGGCAACGGGCGTTGTCTTGCAGCCCGGCATTACCGGTCAACCTCACCGAACACCAGGTCGTAGGTGCCGATCATCGCGACCACGTCGGCCAGCATGTGGCCGCGCACGATCGAGTCGATCGAGGACAGGTGGGCGAAGCCCGGTGCACGCAGGTGCACGCGGAACGGCTTGTTGGCACCGTCGGACAGCAGGTAGCAGCCGAACTCGCCCTTCGGCGCTTCGACCGCGGCGTAGGTTTCGCCGGCCGGCACGCAGTAGCCTTCACTGAACAGCTTGAAGTGATGGATCAGTGCTTCCATGTCGTCCTTCATCTCGGCACGGGCCGGCGGGGCGATCTTGAAGTTCTTGACCATCACCGGGCCCGGGTTGGCCTTCAGCCACGCCACGCACTGCTTGATGATGTGGTTGGACTGGCGCATCTCGGCCACGCGGACCAGGTAACGGTCGTAGCAGTCGCCATTGGTGCCCAGCGGAATGTCGAAATCCACCGCGTCGTACTTGGCGTACGGCTGCTTCTTGCGCAGGTCCCAGGCAATGCCCGAGCCACGCAGCATCACGCCGGTCATGCCCCATGCAAGGGCGTGTTCCGGGGTGATGACGCCGATGCCGACGGTACGCTGCTTCCAGATGCGGTTGTCGGTGAGCAGAGTTTCGTACTCATCCACGCGCTTGGGGAACTCATTGGTGAAGTTCTCCAGGAAGTCCAGCAGCGAACCCTCGCGCGACGCATTCAGGCGCTTGAGCGCGTTGCCCTTGTGCCAGCGCGATTCCTTGTACTTGGGCATGGTGTCCGGCAGGTCGCGGTACACGCCGCCCGGGCGGTAGTACGCCGCGTGCATGCGCGCGCCGGAGACTGCCTCGTAGCAGTCCATCAACTCTTCGCGCTCGCGGAAGGCGTACAGCATCACCGCCATCGCCCCCAGGTCCAGGCCGTTGGAGCCCAGCCACATCAGGTGGTTCAGGATGCGGGTGATCTCGTCGAACATGGTGCGGATGTACTGCGCCCGCTCCGGCACCTCGATGCCGACCAGGTTCTCGATGGCACGCACATAGGCATGCTCGTTGCACATCATCGAGCAGTAATCCAGGCGGTCCATGTAGCCGACCGACTGGTTGAACGGCTTGGACTCGGCCAGCTTCTCGGTGGCACGGTGCAGCAGGCCCACATGCGGGTCGGCACGGACGATGGTTTCGCCGTCCATTTCCAGGATCAGGCGCAGCACACCGTGCGCGGCCGGATGCTGCGGGCCGAAATTCATCGTGTAGTTGCGGATTTCCTGCCGGGCTTCAGCCGGGCTGCTCGCAAAGGCCTGCGAGGCCGGTTGGAAATCGCGGGTCACTTCAGCACTCACTTGCTTGCCTCCGTCAGTGCGCGCTCGCCATTGGCGGTCTCGAAACGCGCATCGTCGCGGATCACGCGCGGCACGCCGACGCGCGGCTCGACCGAGGTCACCGGCTCGTACACCACGCGCTTCTTTTCTTCGTCGTAGCGCACTTCGACGTTGCCGATCAGCGGGAAATCCTTGCGGAACGGATGACCCACGAAACCGTAGTCGGTCAGGATGCGGCGCAGGTCCGGGTGACCCTCGAAGATCACGCCGTACAGGTCGAACGCTTCACGCTCGAACCAGTTCAGGCCCGGCCACACGTCGGTCAGCGAGGCCACCACCGGCAGCGATTCGCTCGGCGCATAGCAGCGCACGCGCAGCAGCTGGTTGTGCTGGTAGGAGCGCAACTGCAGCACCACGGCAAAGCGCTGCTTCGGCATGTTGTCCGGCTTGGCGCCTTCGGCGGTTTCGTGGCTGGGGAATTCACCCCAGGCAAAACGGCCGGCGCCCTTGCCTTCCACGCCACGGCTGAAGCCCTGCGAGGAAACATCGGCGGTATCCCACTCGGCGTTGCCGTAACCGAGGTAGTCGACACCGCACAGGTCGGTGGCGTGCTCGAAACCGAACTCGTCACGCAGCGCCAGAGCGGTTGCATGCCAGTCGGCCGAAGCCACCTCCAGCGTCACTTCGCCGCGCGGTTCGACCACGCTGACCTGCGCACCGGCGAAACGTGCGGCAAGTCGGTCGATGAGTGAAGGTGCTTGCTGGGCCATGGGGGCTGGCGTGCTCATGATGTATAGGGGTCCGTCAGCGGGCGATGGTCTGGGTTCGCCAGATCTTCTTCTGCAACTGCAAAATGCCGTAGACCAAGGCCTCGGCGGTCGGCGGGCAGCCCGGGACGTAAACGTCCACCGGCACCACGCGGTCACAGCCGCGCACCACCGCATAGGAATAGTGGTAATAGCCGCCGCCATTGGCGCAGCTACCCATCGAGATGACCCACTTGGGGTCCGGCATCTGGTCGTAAACCTTGCGCAGCGCCGGGGCCATCTTGTTGACCAGCGTACCGGCCACGATCATCACGTCGGACTGGCGCGGCGACGGGCGGAACACCACGCCATAGCGGTCAAGGTCCAGGCGCGCGGCACCGGCGTGCATCATTTCCACCGCGCAGCAGGCCAGACCGAAGGTCATGGGCCACATCGAGCCGGTACGCGCCCAGTTCAACAGCGCATCGACGCTGGTGGTCACGTAGCCCTTCTCGAGCAGCGGGTTCTCGCCTTCAGGCCGCAGAATGTCATCAACCCGCCCTTCCGGGACGGGGTTGTTCATCAGGCCGTCGAGAGTCTGAATCACTCCCATTCCAGCGCTCCCTTCTTCCACACGTAGATAAAGCCGAGGAACAGCATGCCCACGAACAGGCCCATGGTGACCAGCGAACGGGCACCCAGCTCCATGAAGACCTGGGTCCAAGGCACGATGAAGATGATTTCCAGATCAAAGACGATGAACTGGATGGCGATCAGGTAGTAACGCACGTCGAACTTCATGCGCGCGTTTTCGAACGCCTCGAAGCCACACTCGTATGCGGAGAGTTTCTCGTTGTCCGGAGAACGGGGAGCGAGGAACCGGCCGATCAACATCAGCGCGACGCCGATGCCGGTGGCGACGATCAGAAACAGCAGAGACGGCAAATATTCGGCCAGCACAGCGATTCTCTCTTGCCTCTGCCCTGGACACCTGCAGGTGCCGGAGCATGGGGGATTGACGGGACTTGCCATCACGGGAGCTGCCGCAGCCCGCGAACCCGCTTGTAAAACAATGGTGCCCAAGAGGGGACTCGAACCCCTACGACTCTCGTCGCTACCACCTCAAGGTAGTGCGTCTACCAATTCCGCCACCTGGGCCTACGTCAGCACTGCCGGGTTACGGCAGTGCGCTGCGTATTGTAACCGTCTTCAGTGTTTCTGTGCGCCTTCCGCAGGCTTTTCTTCACTGTTGGACGGAATATTTTCGGCCGGAGTCGCAGCCTGCGGCACTTCGCTGGCAGCCGGGGCCGCCTGCGGGATGGACTGCAGCTCGCCAGCCGGCGCGGCCGGGGCGGCGGCCGGGGTTTCAACCTGCGACATCACACCAAGGCCTTCACCGGAGGGACGCGAACCATGGCTGGCATACCAGGCCATGAACAGGCTGATGCCGAAGAACACCACGGCAAGCCACTTGGTGCTCTTGGACAGGAAGTTGGAAGCGCCACGCGCGCCGAACACCGTACCCGACGCACCCGCGCCAAAGCCGGAGCCTGCCGCCGCGCCAGAACCACGCTGCATCAGGATCAGCGCGATCATCGCGATCGCCACCAGCACATAGACCACATTGAGGATCAACATCAGCATTTGAAAACGTCCCGGACAATACCCGTTAGCGACCGGCTGCCGCCTTGCCGATGGCCAGGAAATCCCCTGCCACCAGCGATGCGCCGCCTACCAGCCCGCCATCGACGTCAGGCTGTGAGAACAGCTCTGCAGCATTGTCGGGCTTGACGCTACCGCCATAGAGCAGCGGCAGCGAATCGGCGATTCTAGCATCGCGCTTGGCCACTTCGCCACGAATGAAGGCGTGGACGGCCTGCGCCTGCTCCGGGCTGGCGGTGCGGCCGGTACCGATGGCCCAGACCGGCTCATAGGCCACCACGGCCCTGGCGAACACCTCCACCCCGGCCAGATCCAGCACCGGCGCCAGCTGGGAGGCGATGACCTGCTCGGTCTGGCCGGCCTCGCGCTGCTCCAGCGTCTCACCAACGCACAAGACTGGAACCAGCCCGGCATTGGCGGCGGCCACGAACTTGCGCGCCACCAGCTCACTGCTTTCGTTGTGGTACTGGCGGCGCTCGGAGTGGCCCACCAGGCCGTAGCGGGCGCCCACGTCCATCAGCATCGTGGCCGACACCTCACCGGTATAGGCCCCCTTTTCGTTGCTGCTGACATCCTGCGCACCGAAGGCCAGCGCCGTGTTCTCGAAGTCCTCGACCAGATCGCTCAGGTACGGCAGCGGCGGCAGCACCACCAGCTCCACGCCTTCCAGCGGCAAGCCTTCAGCCACCTGGCCAACCAGTTCCGAAGCGAATTGACGGCTGCCATGCAGCTTCCAGTTACCGGCGACGATTTTGCGGCGCATTCAGGAATTACTCCCCAACGAAAATGGTGGCAAATGATAGCCGAAACCCGGACATCGGCAGGACATCGTGCAGACAACGGCAGGCCAGGATGCGACAACGCCGCCGGGCTGGGCCACGGCGGCGCTGGTGTTTCCGGGCCACCGGGCGAGCCGGCGGCAAGCGCATGATTACTTCAGCTTGATCTCGCGCAGGCGCTCTTCCAGGAAACCGTGGGCGGTGATCGCCTCGGGGTAGCGGCTGGGGTTGTCCGGGGTGATGCAGGACGGCAGCACGTCAATCAGGAAATCCGGGTTTGGGTGCAGGAAGAACGGCACCGAATAACGCGGCTGGCGTGCCAGCTCACCCGGGGGGTTCACCACGCGGTGGATGGTGGACGGGTACACATGGTTGGTCAGGCGCTGCAGCATGTCGCCGATGTTGACCACGATGGTGTCCGCGTCGGAGGTGAACGGCACCCACTCACCCTCGTGCGACTGCACTTCCAGGCCAGCGGCGCTTGCGCCCACCAGCAGGGTGATGAAGTTGATGTCGCCGTGGGCACCGGCGCGCACATTGGGAATGTCGTCGGTGGTGATCGGCGGGTAGTGGATCGGGCGCAGGATCGAGTTGCCGTTGTTGGTCTTGTCGGCGAAGTAGTTCTCCGGCAGGCCGATGTGCAGCGCCAGCGCCGCCAGCACGCGCGAACCCAGGGCGTCCAGCTTCTGGTACAGGCCGTAGCCATACTCGCGGAACGCCGGTACTTCGGCAGGCCACAGGTTCGGCGGCATCACCTCACGGTACTTGGAGTCGTCGGCGATCTCGCGGCCGATGTGCCAGAACTCCTTCAGGTCGAAGTGCTTGGAGCCCTTGGCGGTCTCCACGCCGAACGGCGTATAGCCGCGCGCACCACCGCCACCGGCGACGTGGTACTGCTTCTTCACCTCTTCGGGCAGCGCGAAGAACGCCTTGAAGGCGTCGTAGGCTGCGTCGATGTAGGACTGCTCGATGCCGTGGTTGCGGATGCCGGCAAAACCCCACTGCCGGTAGGCCGCGCCGAGCTCGGCGACGAAGGCGTCGCGGTCGCTGTCAAAACGGGTGATGTCGAGGGTGGGAATCTGGCTCACAACGGGTTCTCTGCAATGACTTCGGACGGTTTGCCCCGCCATGTGCAGGGCATCCCATCTATTGTGACAGATCGCCGGGGCCGCCTATTGCCAGCCCAACTGCGGATTGCGCCAGCCATACTGACCAATTCAGACATTTCCGGCAGATATTCCAATCATTTCCGGCACTTCTTTGCGACCCTCGCGCGGTTCGCCCGCCGCCGGGCGGACGAAGGAACCTGCCCGCCCCTCCCCCGCCGCGGGCCAAAGCCGTAGATCTCCGAAATGCCCAGCCCAAGCGCCCCCGCCGCTTCCGTTCCCGTTTCCGCACCCCCCGACTCCCCCGCCCCGCGTAGACTCCGCATCCTGCATACCGAGGCCGCCACCGGCCTTGGCGGCCAGGAGATCTACATCCTGCGCCACATGCAGGCCATGCGTGAACGTGGCCACGAGCTCTCCCTGCTCTGCCAACCCCATGCCCGGCTCGCCCGGCTGGCGCTGGACCAGGGTTTCACCGTCCACACCCTGAAGATGGGCGGCCTGGCCCGCCTGCTGCGCGGCATCTGGTGCGTGGCCCGCCTCACCCGCCGACACCGCTATGACGTGGTCAACACCACCAGCCGCCGCGACACGCTCATCGCTGCCGCCGGCGCACGCCTGGCCCGCACGCCGCTGGTGGTGCGTTCGCGCCACCTGATGAGCCCGGTCAACTCCCTGCTCACCTACACCCGCCTGCCGCAGCGGGTGATCACCGTCAGCCACTTCGTCAAGCAGCTGCTGAACCAGCGCGGCATCGCCAATGACCACATCGGCGTGGTCCCACCGATTGCCGTGGCGCCGCAATGGAGTGGGCAGATCGATGCCGCGCCGGAGGATGCACTGGCGCGCAAGCGGGCGCATGTACGCACCGCCTTGGGCTTCGGCGAGGACGACGTGGTGGTTGGCTGCGTGGCCGTCCTGCGTGAGGCCAAGGGCCATATGGAGCTGCTGCGCGCGATGGTGCCGCTGTGCCTGGCCAACCCGCGCCTGCATCTGGTGATCGTCGGTGATGGCGAGGCGGTGATGAGCCGGCTGAAGGCAGCGCGCGTGGAAACCGGGCTGCACGGCCAGATTCACCTGCTCGGCTACCGTACGGGCGCCTGCATGCTGATGCCCGGCTTCGACGTGTTCGCCCTTGCCACCCACAAGGAGGCGGCCGGCACCGTATTTCTTGAGGCTGCGTTCGCTGGCA
>DCXY01000041.1 GCA_002329155.1 Stenotrophomonas sp. UBA2124
GCCAGGATGTTGGTCTGGAAGGCGATGCCGTCGATGACCGAAATGATCTCGGCGATCTTCCTGGACGAGGTTTCGATGCCGCTCATGGTGGTGACCACCTGTGCGACCACATCGCCACCCTGCGAGGCCACGCCGGCTGCGCCGATGGCCAGCTGGTTTGCCTGGCGGGCGTGTTCGGCGTTCTGGCGCACGGTGGAGGTCAATTCCTCCATCGACGCTGCGGTTTCTTCCAGGTTGGCCGCCTGCTGCTCGGTGCGGCGCGACAAGTCGTTGTTGCCACTGGCGATTTCCGTGGCGGCAGCGTTGATGGCGGCCGAGGAGTGCTTGATGCGGCCGACGATGCCGGTGAGCTGGTCGGCGGTGGCATTGGCATCGTCACGCATGGTGGCGAACACGCCCTGGTAGTCGCCCTGTACGCGCACGGTGAGATCGCCACGCGAGAGCGCCGAGAGCAGGCCGGAGATCTGTTCGATGCTGCTGGCGTTGGCGTCCAGCAGGCGGTTGATCTGGTTGGCCAGCTCCAGGAAGAAGCCGCTCTTGCCGTTGCTGTCCACGCGGCCGCTGAGGTCGCCGGTGGCGGCGGCATGGATCACGCGCGCCACTTCCTTTTCCACCTGTGCTTCGGTGGTGCGGTCGCGCCACTCCACCACATAGCCCACAGCGGCGCCCTGTTCGTCGCGGATGGCCGAGATGGCCTGCGCGAACTGGGCCTGGCCGTAGCGCATTTCGCGCGTCACCGAGCCGTTCTTCTCCAGGCCTTCCAGGGTCTTGGCATCCATTTCGCCGCGGTATTCCAGTGCGGTCACCGACTGGCCGACCAGCGGCTTGCTGCTGTCGTAATGGGACAGCTCGGCAGCCACATCGTCGTGATACTGGTTGAGCGTATCGAGCAGTGAGCGGTTGGCGTAGACGATGTCCAGATCGGTATTGGTCAGGTAGACGCCAGTGGAGGAGTAGTCCAGCGCGGTACGGATACGCAGGTTCTCGGCGGCAACGGCCTGGTCGCGCTCGATGCGCTCACGCAGGTCGCGCTGCATGCGCTGCATGGCGCGCAGCAGGTCGCCCACTTCATCGGCGCGGCTCACGTCGATATGGCCGTCCAGCTTGCCCCCGGCAACTTCATTGGCCACGTCCACCGCACCGCGGATGGCACCGACCAGCGAGCGTGCCAGCAGCCAGGCCAGCACCACGCCTGCGATGATGCCGATGATCACCGCGGCTATGCTGAGGCTGGTCGAGGCGGTATAGGCATTGCCGGCGTTCTTGGCGCTTGCCACTGCGTTGGCGTTGTCGTTTTCGGCCAGGGCCTGCAGCGAGGCGTATGCCTTCTTGTGCAGCGGCAGGGTCTGGCTTACGAAAGTGTCGATGGCGTCATCGGGAAGGTCCAGCTCGACCATCTCGCCGACCGAGTCGTAGGAGGCCGAGGCAACCTTCCAGTCGGCGGCGAAGGCGTCGAAAAGTTTCTTCTGCTGGGGGCTGTCGATCAGCTTCGGATAGCTGGCGATCGCCTCGTCGATGCTCTTGTGCAGCTGCGTTGCACGCTCTTTGGCGTCTGCCTTTACAGTGTCGCTGGCCCGGATCAGCCCCTGGAAGGTAGCGCCACGGTATTCGCTGACCAGGCCGCCAAGCTCGCTGGTCGCGCGCAGGCTGGGCATGCGGGCGTTGGCCAGGTCACCTGTTGCTTCGTCGAGGGTGCGCAGCCCGTAGAAGGCTATTGCGCCCTGAACCAGCATGATGAGCAGCACGACGCCGAAGGTCAGCATCAGCTTCGGCTTGAGTTTGAGAGAGTTGATCCACTGCATCTGAGGTGATCTCCGGTAACGTCCCGCGCGGTGGCGCGGGGGAGCTTGCAGGCCGGCACAGCGAGGCTGGGCCGGCGACTGGCCTGGATTACTTGATGTTTGCCAGCTTCAGCCCGGCCGGCGAGGAGACTTCGATCTCAGCGCGTGAGGCGTCGCGCTGGATCTTGCCGATCACGCATACGGTCTTGCCTTCCAGGGTTTCCAGCGGGAAGCCGAACTTGCCGCGGTTGGCACCGGAGATGCGGGCCGAGAAGGTGTGGCGCGGGAAGGCGCCGCCCATGTGCAGGAAGGTGGGCTGGCCTTCGGAGCCTTCGGCATAACGGGCCTTTTCGACCTTGCCGCAGACCATGCCGTCCTTTCCGGCAAAGCGGGCGGCGTTCTCCGGCGGGATCATTTCGCCGGCGTCGGCACTGGCGTTGAAGGCGGTGCCGGCCAGGATGGCCGCGGTGAGCAGCGGGAACAGGTGCTTGTGCATGGGTTTCTCCGGAATCACGTGTTGGCGCCCGCCTCATGGGGAGGGCATGCGTTGTCTATCGGCCAGCAGAACTGGCCATTGAAGCGATATGTACGGAACTGTGATGACGCTCGCGCTTGCGGGCTCAGGCCAGGGCTTCTTCGCTGACCGGCTGGCCCAGGTCGGCGGTGTCCAGCAGGGTTTCGATGTCCAGCAGGATCAGCATGCGGTCGTCCTGGGTACCGATGCCGGAGATGAAGCGGGTGTCCACCGCTGCGCCGAATTCAGGGGTGGGGCGGATCTGTTCGGCGGCCAACGGAATCACGTCGGACACGCTGTCCACCACGATGCCGACCACGCGGTCTTCGACGTTGAGCACGATCATCACCGTGAAGGCGTCGTAGCGTGCGTTTTCAAGGCGCAGTTTCAGGCGCAGGTCGATGACCGGCACGATGGTGCCGCGCAGGTTGATCACGCCCTTGATGTAGTCCGGTGCATCCGGCACCCGGGTGACGGCGTCATAGCCGCGGATTTCCTGCACCTTGAGGATGTCCACGCCGTAGTGCTCGTTGCCGAGGGTGAAGCTGAGGTACTCGCCGCCGGAGCCTTCGGCGGAAATGGTACGCGTGTCGTTCATGGCGGTTCCTGGTCCTGGCAAGCTGCCGGTGCGGGCGGGTGTTGCACCCGGTATCGGCGGTTGTGGGCCGGACTTTAGGTGCCCGCGCGCCATGTCATGACGGCTGGCACACCTTGGCTATACGCCATTGCTGCGCGCCTTGCGCAGGCGGTCGATACGGAAGATGTAACGCTGGATGAGGGTGTCGGCGCCGCGTGGCAGGCCGTCGAAACGCAGGCCGGCGCGGGTCATCTCCACACCATTTGCCTGCTTCTGCTCGCGCAGGTTGCACACGATCATGTCGGTGATGATGGGCGGTGCCTCGGGTATCTCCAGCACACAGCCACGGTAGCGTGCCTGGGCAACCAGCAGGCCCTGTGGAGCCGGCAGCATCAGTGACAGGCCGCCGGCACTGATGTCCAGCACCCGCCAGCGGATGGGCTCGCCACCGTCGGGGTCGGGCACCAGGCAGTGTGGAGAATCGCCCACCGGGGTTTCCAGCCGGTAGAACTCACGCCGTTGCAGGTGGTAGATCTCATCGGGCAGCGGTACCCGGAAGGCCGCATGGCCATTGTTCTCCACCCGCTGGTGCCCGTGCAGCTGGAACCGCACGGTCACCTTGTCCACCTGGCCGAAGCACAGCAGGCTGCTGGCCAGCTCCGCCGTGCGGTTGACCGCCGCGGAGGGGCTGGCATCGAGCAGCAGCCCTTCCTCGTCCACTTCCAGCACCGCGCTGGGGAAGGCGCTGTCACGGCCATCCGGGTGCGCCGTGACCAGCGATCTCTGGTCGATCATGGACTGCAGAAGATGCTTGATCTGGTGCCGGCTGCGCACCATGTAGCGATCGTCGGCGTACAGAGTGCCAGCGTCATTGGAAGGACTCGGGGTTGGGGCTTCGATTGCTGACATGGGCTCGCTGTGAAGGGGCCGGCTGCGGTGACCCTGGGAGGGATCATTCCAGACCGTGATATCGGCCGCACTTCTTGGCACTTTAGCGTGTGTTTGCCAGCTCCTGGCAGCGCACGGGCGGGGGGGAAGGTGCCCGCCCGTGGGCTCTACTTCGTTTGCTCGATCCAACTGAAGATCAGAACTCCTGCCACTCGCCGGCTTCCGCATTGCGCTCAGCACTGATGGCGCCGGGCCGGCGCGGTGCTGCCTGTGCCGGTGCCGGGGCTGCCGCCGTTGCGGGGGCGGTTGCGCGCTGCGCGAGCGCGACCACATTGGCCGTAGGCTGGCGCGGTGTATTGCCGGTACGGAAGGCGGCTACCGCCTCGCCCAGCAGGGTGGCCTGTTCTTCCATGGAGCGGGCGGCAGCCGAGGCTTCCTCCACCAGCGCGGCGTTCTGCTGGGTGGTTTCGTCCATCTGGATGACGGTCTGGTTGACCTGCTCGATGCCGGTGCTCTGCTCCTGCGAGGCGGCCGATATCTCGGCCATGATGTCGGTGACGCGCTGCACCGAGGCGACGATCTCGTCCATGGTGTTGCCGGCCTGGCGCACCAGTACCGAGCCTTCGCCTACCTTGCCCACCGAGTCGTCGATCAGGGTCTTGATCTCCTTGGCTGCGGCGGCCGAACGCTGGGCCAGGGTTCGCACTTCCGAGGCCACTACCGCGAAGCCGCGGCCCTGGTCGCCTGCGCGTGCCGCTTCCACCGCGGCATTGAGGGCAAGGATGTTGGTCTGGAAGGCGATGCCGTCGATGACCGAGATGATCTCGGCGATCTTCCTGGAGGCGTCTTCGATGGCGGTCATGGTGGTGACCACGCGGCCCACCACCTCGCCGCCCTGGGTGGCGACAGTGTGCGCACCGATGGCCAGCTGGTTGGCCTGGCGCGCGTGTTCGGCGTTCTGGCGCACGGTGGAGGTCAGTTCCTCCATCGAGGCGGCGGTCTCTTCCAGGTTGGCGGCCTGCTGCTCGGTGCGGCGCGACAGGTCGTTGTTGCCGGTGGCGATTTCGCCACTGGCCAGGCTGATGCTGGAAGCGGCGTTCTGGATGCGGCCGACAATGGCGGTGAGCTGCTCGACCGTGGTGTTGGCATCGTCACGCATCTGCGCGAACACACCGTTGAACTCGCCTTCCATGCGCAGGGTGAGGTTGCCATCGGCCAGGGCCTGCAACAGCTGCGAGACGCGGCCAAGGTTGCCGTCGGCGGTTTCCATCAGCGAGTTCAGGCCCACCACCATGGCGCGAAAGTCGTGCTGGTAACGTTCAGCCCGGCCGCGCTGGCTGAAATCACCTGCCACGGCTGCCTTGGCCAGATGGGTGATCTCGCGGTTGATCGCCGACAGGCTGGCCTTGATGCTCTGTACGGTTTCGGTCATGACCAGCTTTTCGCCGGGCAGCTGCTCGATGTCGGTGCTCAGATCGCCTACCGAATACCGCTTCAGGATGTCGAGCACATACATGATCAGCTCCACCTGCGAACCGACGAGTGTGTTGGTGGCCTTGATCATCTGCCCGTAGTCACCGGGGAAGGCGGTTTCGTCCATGCGGTAGCTGAGCGCGCCGGCGTCGTGCTGGCTGGCCATTTCATGCTGGGCGCCGATCACGGCCTGCAGCTGCTGCTGCATGTGCTGCATGGAGGCGAGCAGCTGGCCCACTTCATCGCGGCGGGTGACATTGATCTGGCGATCGAGACGGCCTGCGGCCACATCGTCGGCCACACGCACCGCCTCGGCCAACGGCTGCACGATGGCGCGGGTGATGGCCCAGCCCAGTATCGTGGCCAGGGCGAGCACCAGGGCCAGACCAATCCACATGGTCATCACCGACAGTGCGTGAGTCTTGTGCGAGGCGGCCAGTTCGTCGGTCAGGCCCTTCTGGTTGTAGTGCGAGAGCTTCTTCAGCTCGTCGAACAGATCCCACCGCAGTTGCCGGGAGTCGCCATAGGAGATGGCGCGTGCAGCGGCGAAATCACCGGCATCAATGGCGGCTGCGATGCCGTCGTGGGCGGCGAAGTAACCCTGCCGTAGTTTCTTGACCTTTTCATACATGGCCACCTCTTCGGCAGCCATTTCCGAATCGATGTCGTCGTAGCCCTTTTCAGCCGCAAGCACCTGGGCGCGCACGCCGGCAAGCCGCTTCTTGTAGTCGGCCAGCTGCTGGGGGTTGCCCTCGAAATCAAGCTGGCCCTGTTCATAGGTGCGGAACTCACCCAGCTGCGCACGCATCTCGCCCAGGTATTGAATGGACGGCAGCCAGTTGTCGTTTATCTCGGTGATCTGCACATTTGCCTGGCCCATTCGCCACAGCGCGAACAGAGCCAGCATCAGCGTCAGCAGGCTGGTACTGCAGAAGGCGAGAATGAGCTTCCGGGAGATGGAAAGATTCTGGAACCACTTCATTGCGTACGCCTCCGTTGGCGTGCACCGTGCAGGCACTGCCTGCAGCGGCATGCCGTTCGGGCGTGGTGGGGAAGGGCTGTGCCGCAGTCCTGTGTATGGACCACACACGGGAGCTGTATCGGCGCTCTGGAAATGCGCTTGATGCAGGGGGAACCGGTGTTTTTGGACAGTTCCGCTGGCGTTTTTCTGGCCTGTGGTTGGGCCCGATTCGTGGCGTGGAAGGCCGTTCGGAACCGCGTTTTGGCAAGCCAGTATTGGCATGTTGCGCAGGGGTGACCTGATGTTGCGAACTGCAACATGGGTCGCACGCACACTGTGCTGCAGTGCGAAATGTGTAATGCGAGATTTGGAGAAGCGGGGCGTCTTCGGGAGCAGCGGTGGGCGTGATGCAGCGTGCCTGGATGTGCGCCGGCGGTGGCCTGCTGGCTCGGTTGGTAGCTGATGCGCTATCGGTTTCCCGGATGCGCTTCACTTACCCGGGCTACAAAGGCGG
>DCXY01000009.1 GCA_002329155.1 Stenotrophomonas sp. UBA2124
CCCGGGGGGGGGGGGGCGGGCCGCCGGGGGGGGTGGTGCTCCCCCGCACCCCCCCCCCGAGCCCCCCCCCCGCCACATCCTGGTGCGCATCACCGACCAGGTGGACGAAGCTGCCGCCAAGGCCAAGGCTGAAACCCTGCGCGCGCGCATCAACGGCGGTGCCGACTTCCAGGCCGTGGCCAAGGAGTCCTCCGACGACGCCAACAGCCGTGGCCAGGGCGGTGACCTGGGCTGGTTCCCGGCCGATGCATTCGGCCCGGACTTCGGCAAGCAGGTTGAAGGCGTGGCCGATGGCGGCGTGACCGCACCGTTCCGCACCGATGCCGGCTGGCATATCGTGCAGCGCGTAGCCACGCGCCAGAGCGACGTGACCGACGACAACCAGCGCGCGCAGATCCGTGACCAGATCGGCCGCCGCAAGCTGGACGAGGAATACAACCGCTTCCTGCAGGAACTGCGTGGCGAAGCCTACGTCAGCTTCCGCAGCGGCGACCGCGCCGAGGGCACCGCCGATCCGGCCGCGGCCCCGGCCGAGCCGGCCAAGCCCTGATCCATGCTTCCCCAGCTCGCTCTGGTTCCGGGCGAGCCCTCCGGGATCGGCCCGGAACTGTGCATCCGCCTTGCCCAACAGCCGCGCAGTGACTGCCGGCTGTTGACGTTTGCGGACCCGCAAACACTGCAGGCCGCCGCCGAGGCACTCGGCCTGCCCCTGCGCCTGCTGCCTGAAGAGGCCGATGCCAGCCAGCCCGGCGACCTGCGCCTGCGCACGCTGGCCAATGCGGTGCCCAGCCGGTTCGGCCAGCCCGATCCACGCAACGCACCGGCGGTGATCGGCGCCCTGCTCGCCGCCGGGCAGGCCTGCCTGGACGGGGAGCTGGACGGCGTGGTCACCGGCCCGGTGCACAAAGCCGTCATCAATGAAGGCGGCATCGCCTACAGCGGCACCACCGAACTGCTGGCCCACCAGGCCGGTGTCGAGGTGGTGATGATGCTGGCCAATGACATCGTGCGCGTGGCCCTGGCCACCACCCACCTGCCGTTGCGCGAGGTGGCCGATGCCATCACCGCCGACAGCCTTCGCAAGGCCATAAGCACCACGCACCAGGCGCTGCGCCGCGATTTCGGCCTGGCCCAGCCGCGCATCGCCGTGCTCGGCCTGAACCCCCATGCTGGCGAAGATGGCCACCTGGGCCGCGAAGAGCTCGACCTGGTCATTCCCCTGCTGCAGCAACTGCGCAGCGAGGGCATGGACCTGATCGGCCCCCTGCCGGCTGACACCGCTTTCCTGCCGGCGAAACTGGCCGGTTTCGACACGGTGCTGGCCATGTACCACGACCAGGGCCTGCCGGTACTCAAGTACAGCGGCTTCGAGCAGGCCACCAACATCACCCTGGGCCTGCCCTACCCGCGCGTGGCGGTGGACCATGGCACCGCCCTGGACCTCGCAGGCCGTGGCGTGGCCGACCCCTCCAGCCTGTTCGCCGCCACCGCGCTGTGCGCCAGGCTGGCGGCACAACGTAAAATCAGTGCATGAATTCCTCACATCCCCCGCGCGCCGGCGCCGGCTTCACCGCGCCAGCGAAAAAGCAGCTGGGCCAGCACTTCCTTGCCGACACGCATTACGTCGAAAAGATCGTAATGGCGGTCAACCCGAAGGACGGCGACCGCCTGGTCGAGATCGGCCCGGGCCAGGGCGCCATCACCTTCCCGCTGCTGCGCCGCCACCCGAAGCTGACGGTCATCGAGTTCGACCGCGACCTGATCGCACCGCTCACCGCCGCTGCCGCACCGCTGGGCGAACTGAGCATCGTCCACCGCGACGTGCTGCAGGTTGATTTCACTGAATTGGCACAGGGCGGAAAGATCCGCCTGGTCGGCAACCTGCCCTACAACATCTCCTCGCCGATCCTGTTCCACGCGCTGGAACACGCGGCCGCGATCTCCGACATGACCTTCATGCTGCAGAAGGAAGTGGTGGACCGAATGGCGGCGGGCCCGGGCAGCAAGGTCTATGGCCGCCTGAGCGTGATGCTGCAGGCGTGGTGCCAGGTGACCTCGCTGTTCGTCGTGCCACCGGGCGCATTCAGGCCGCCGCCGAAGGTGGATTCGGCCGTGGTGCGGCTGGTGCCACGTGACCCGGCCACGGTGGACATCCAGGACCCGCAGCGTTTCGCCGAGGTGGTGAAGGCCGCCTTCGGCCAGCGCCGCAAGACCCTGCGCAACGCTCTCAACGGCGTCATCGATGAAGCCGGTTTCGCTGCGGCCGGCGTGCGCAGCGATGCGCGTGCCGAACAGCTCGAAGTGGCCGATTTCATCCGCCTTGCCAATGTGCCGCGCCCCTGAGCGCGGCACCTGCGCAATCCGATCACCTGCTTTTGCTTACACTGCCCCCATGGACGATACCCGCCACTACGCGATCGAGATCGAGGTCTCTCCTCGCTTCATCGACGACCAGTCGGCTCCCGAGGACGGGCGCTTCGCCTTCGCCTACACCATCCGCATCCATAACAGCGGCAGCGTGCCTGCACGCCTGATCAGCCGGCATTGGCGCATCACCGACGGCGAAGGCCGGGTGGAGCATGTCGATGGCGAAGGCGTGGTCGGCGAGCAGCCGCGCCTGCGCCCGGGTGAGGAATTCCGCTATACCTCCGGCGTCATGATCGGCACCGAGTACGGCACCATGCAGGGCCACTACGACATGCTGGCCGACGACGGCACCGAGTTCGCCGCGCCCATCGCGCCGTTCGTGCTGTCCGTGCCCAGGACGCTGCACTGATGGCGACCTGGGCAATCGGCGACCTGCAGGGCTGCTACGACGTCACCCAGCGGCTGCTGGAAAAGATCAACTTCGACCCTGCCGCCGACAGGCTGTGGTTCTGTGGCGATCTGGTCAACCGCGGCGGACAGTCGCTGGAAACCCTGCGTCTTGTGCATTCGCTGCGCGAACACAGCGTGGTGGTGCTGGGCAACCATGACCTGTCACTGCTGGCCGTGGGCGCACGCACCGAGGAAGAACAGCGCAAGGTCAACCCCGACCTGCAGCGGGTGGTGCTGGCCGAGGACCGCGACGTGCTGCTGGAATGGTTGCGCATGCAGAAGCTGCTGCACGTGGACCGCGAGCTGGGCTGGATGATGTTCCATGCCGGCCTTGCGCCGAAGTGGACGGTGGCGATGGCCGAGAAGCATGCGCGCGAAGTGGAGCAGCAGCTGCACGGCAGCGGCTACCGCAAACTGTTCCGCAACATGTACGGCGACAAGCCGTGCTGGTCGCCGGGCCTGAGCGGCTACGAGCGCTCGCGCGCCATCATCAACATCTTCACCCGCATGCGTTACTGCACGCCGCGCGGGCGCATCGGCATGGAAGACAAGGGCACGCCGGGCACGCAGCCGCAGGGCATGTACCCGTGGTTTGAAGTGCCCGGGCGCGTGGAGCGCGAACTGAAGATGGTGTGCGGCCATTGGTCGGCGCTGGGCCTGACCATCACCCAGGGCGTGCACGCCATCGATACCGGCGCGGTCTGGGGCGGCAAGCTCACCGCGCTGCAGCTGGACTGCGAGGAGCTGCGCGTGGTGCAGGTCGCCGGCCGTGATGTACCCGCCGTGGTGCCGGGCGCACAGCCGCCACGCAAACCGCAGGGTGAAGCTCGCGGCGAAGGCCGTGGTGAGCCGCGCGGTGACGGCAACAACGGCGAGCGCCGCCGCGAACCGCGCCGGCGGCCACGCCGTGCCCGCGGTGGGCAGCCCCGTGGTGACACCCCGCCCTCGAACGGAAACCCTCCGGCAGAGTGAGGCCGGGGTGATATGGCGCGCGCCCTGGCCATTCCGTGCCACGGGCTTTGCCTGAGCGCGTGCGAATCCGAAGCAACCCCTCCCCAACCCTCCCCTGCGCTGCGCGCAAGGGAGGGAGCAACAGCGGGTTCAAGCGAGGCTTGCAGATTGCCGGGATGCACCCCCTCCCTTTCGCCAAAGGCGAAGGCCGGGAGCGGGTAGCAGCGGGTTCAAGCGAGCGGCTTACAGATCGCCGAGATGCACCCCCTCCCTTTCGCCGAAGGCGAAGCTGGGGAACGAACAACAGCGGGGTCAAGCGAGGCTTGCAGATCGCCGGGATGCGCCCCCTCCCTTTCGCCAAAGGCGAAGGGGATGGCTGGGGAGGGGTAACGCTCTTATCGCCTCAACCCACCCTCAACGCCGCACGTAATGCACGAACCGGAACGCGAACGCATGCCGCGCATCTACCGCATGCAGCTCGCTGTCCACTTCCCGCCACATCGCAGGATCGACCTCAGGAAAATGCGTATCAGCCTGCACCTCGGCATCCACCCAGGTCAGGTACAGGTCGGTGGCCTGCCCCAGCAACAGGCGATAGATTTCGCCGCCACCAATCACGCAGAGCTCCTCGGCACCTTCCTCAGCCACGACGGCCAACGCCTCATCCAACGTCGCCACCGCACGCATGCCAGCGAACGGCACCTGCCCACTACGTGTCAGCACCAGATTGGTCCGCCCCGGCAGCGCGCGGCCGAGTGACTCGGCGGTCTTGCGCCCCATCAGGATCGGCTTGCCCAGAGTGAGCGCCTTGAAGTGCCGGAAGTCGTCCGGCAGGTGCCACGGCATCGCATTGTCCTGGCCGATGCCACGGTGGCGATCCAGCGCGGCAATCAACGAAATCCGGGGGCCAGGTGTTCCCGCCTTCCCGGCCTCCGATTCCCGCACCTCACTCATACCGCCACCGGCGCCTTGATAGCCGGGTGCGGATCGTAGTCATCAATACGGATGTCGTCGAAGCTGAAACCGAACAGGTCAGTGACCTCCGGGCTCAACCACAACTTCGGCAGCGCGCGCGGCGCACGCGCAAGCTGCTCGCGGGCCTGCTCGTAGTGGTTGGAATACAGATGCGCATCACCCAGCGTGTGCACGAAATCACCCACGCCCAGCCCGGTGGCCTGCGCCACCATGTGCGTGAGCAGCGCGTAGCTGGCGATGTTGAACGGCACACCGAGGAAGATATCGCCGCTGCGCTGGTACAGCTGGCAGCTGAGCTTGCCGTCCACTACATAGAACTGGAACAGGTTGTGACAGGGCATCAGCGCCATCTGCGACAGCTCGCCCACGTTCCAGGCACTAACGACCAGCCGGCGCGAATCCGGGTTGCGTTTGATCTCATCCACCAGCCACTGCATCTGGTCGATCTGCTGGCCATCGGCCGTCCCCCAGCTGCGCCACTGCTTGCCGTACACCGGCCCCAGGTCGCCATTGGCATCGGCCCATTCGTCCCAGATGCTGACCTTGTTGTCCTTCAGGTAGGCGATGTTGGTTTCGCCCTTCAGGAACCACAGCAGCTCATGGATGATCGAGCGCAGGTGCAGCTTCTTGGTGGTGACCAGCGGGAAGCCCTGGTTCAGATCAAAGCGCATCTGCCAGCCGAACACGCTGCGCGTGCCGGTGCCGGTGCGGTCGGATTTCTCGCTGCCGTGTTCCAGCACATGGCCCAGCAGGTCCAGATATTGCTTCACGCGCCTTCTCCCTTGGGCATCGGTTGCGGCTGCAGCACCGGCGCGCGGCGCGACATGGCCAGCAGCACCAGGCCCAGCGCGATCAGCGGCAGGCTCAGGATCTGGCCACGGGTCAGCCAGTCGAAGGCCACGTAGGCGCCGTTGTCCGGCATGCGCACGAATTCCACCAGGAAGCGGAAGCCGCCGTACATCAGCGCGAACAGGCCGGAGACCGCGTAACGCGGACGCGGCTTCATCGAATACAGCCACAGCACCACGAACATCACCAGCCCTTCCAGCAGCGCTTCATACAGCTGCGAGGGGTGACGTGCGTACTGGTCCAACAGGCCGGCGGCATAGTCCTGCCTGATCTGCGCGGCGGAAATCAGCTGCTCCATGCCGGGCAGCCCGGCCGGAATATCCTTCAACGGCGAGTGCGGGAAGATCACGCCCCAACCGGCGTTGGTGAACTTGCCGTACAACTCACCACCGATGAAGTTGCCCAGCCGGCCAAAGCCCAGCCCCAGCGGCACCAGCGGCGCGACGAAATCGATGGTGTCGAAGAAGTGCAGCCGGTGCTTGCGCGTCCACCAC
This sequence comes from Stenotrophomonas sp. UBA2124, assembly GCA_002329155.1. Classification (GTDB taxonomy): domain Bacteria; phylum Pseudomonadota; class Gammaproteobacteria; order Xanthomonadales; family Xanthomonadaceae; genus Stenotrophomonas. The sequence goes on from DCXY01000009.1 coordinate 6,087, forward strand.
CAACCTGCAGCCAGCACGCCCAGCAGGCCACCGTGGAAACTCATGCCGCCCTCCCACACCCGCAGCAGCAGCAGCGGGTTGTGCAGGAATTCGGAGGTGGCATAGAACAGCATGTAACCGATGCGACCGCCCAGCACCACGCCGAGCATGGAATAGAACAGCAGGTCGGAAAACCCGTTCTCGGTCACGCCCGGCAGGCGCCCGGCACGGATGCGCTGGCGGCCCAGCCACCAGGCGGCGCCGAAGCCCAGCAGGTACATGATGCCGTACCAGTGCACCTTGATCGGCCCCAGCGAGAAGGCGATGGGGTCTATGTCATGGAGATAGATCATGCGGGCACTGCTCTACGAACCAATCCGTATTCTCGGGGCTGCGCGCCGCGCCCACAACCGCCGGCTCAATCGAGCAGCTGCGGGCGGTCAGGCAGTTCATTGCGACGTGGACGCTGCGGGTCGGGCGGGAAATGCGCCGCCAACAGCTGCGACATCTCGGCCACAGCCGCCAGCACCGCGCCTTCGCGATCGCCACTGGCCAACTGCTCGCGCAGGTGGTCACAGACCTGCTGCCACTGCGCGGCGTCCACATGCGCGGCCAGGCCACGGTCGGCCACGATCTCGATGGCGTGGTCGGCCAGCAGCAGGTAGACCAGCACACCGTTGTTGGCCTCGGTGTCCCAGGTACGCAGCACCGCGAAGGCATGCTCGGCGCGCTGGCGCGGGCTCACGCCCTTCCACAACGCCGACAGCGGCAGATCGGACTCCACCGCGAACATCACCTGACCGTCGTGATGGCGCTCGCCCTCGGCAATGGCATGGGCGATGCGGTCCAGGCTGGCTTCCGGGAACGCCGCCTGCGCGGACGGTGCGAACACATGGCGCAACCAGCGCATCACCAGCTCCCCGAGGCGCCACCGCCTCCCGACATGCCACCACCACCGGACCAGCCGCCTCCACCACCACCGAAGCCGCCACCTCCACCAAAACCACCACCGCCGCCAAAACCGCCACTGCCCCAACCGCCGCCGCTGGCAAAGCCACCGGAACTGCGCCCGAAGGAGAAGAACAGCGCCGACATCGCCGCGATACCACCACCCACCACCGACAGCAGCACCAGCCCGGCAATACCTGCCAGAACAGCCGCCAGCAGCCCGCGCACGCCGCGTGGCTTGCGCGACAGCAGCAGGCGCATGAACACCGAGGCGACCACGCCGATGACGAGCGCGAACAGGAACGTGCCTTCACCGCCCCCATCACGCTGACGGTTGCTGCTGACCGGTGCCGGCAACTCCTCGCCATCGATCAGCTTGACCAGCACGCCGGTAGCGGCGGTGATGCCGCCGGCATAGTCGTTCTGGCGGAAATGCGGCACCAGGTATTCCTGGATCACCCGGTTGGCGATCGCATCGGGAATGGCGCCTTCCAGCCCGTAGCCTGGCTCGATGCGCACCCGCCGGTCGTCTTTGGCCACCACCAGCAGCACGGCGTCATCCACGCCCTTGCGCCCGAGCTTCCATTGGTCGAACACGCGGGTGGTGTACTGGGCGATGTCCTCGGGCTGGGTGGTGGGCACGATCAGCACCTGCAGCTGGCTGCCCTTGCGCTGCTGCAGGGCCAGCGCCTGCTGCTCAAGCGCCTGCGCCTGCGCGGCATCCAGGGTGCCGGTGGTATCGACCACCGGCGAATCCATCGCAGGGATCGGTGCCAGCTGCTGGGCACCGGCCAGCCCAGCCCAGGCCACAAGGCCGAGCAGGCACACCAGCAGCCACAGCCGTGGCAGCACGCGGGTCACCGGGCGCGGCTCACTGCGCCGGGGCCGGCTGCGGGTTCTGCTGCGGCTGCGACGACGGCTGCGTGCCGAAATTCACCGCCGGCGGCTGGGCAATCTGCGCCTCGTTCTCAACGGTGAAGTTGGGCTTGGCCGCATAGCCGAACATCTTGGCCGTGATCACCGTCGGGAACTGGCGGATGTAGGTGTTGTAGTCCTGCACCAGCTGGATGTAACGGCCACGGGCCACGGTGATGCGGTTCTCGGTGCCTTCCAGCTGCGCCTGCAGGTCACGGAAGTTCTGGTCCGACTTCAGCGTCGGGTAGTTCTCGCTGACCACCAGCAGGCGCGACAGCGCACTGCCCAGCTCGCCCTGCGCCTGCTGGAACTGCTGCAGCGAGGCCGCGTCGTCGGCATTGACCTGGATCTGCCCCACCTTGGCGCGGGCATTGGTCACTTCGGTCAGCACCTGGCGTTCCTGCTGGGCATAGCCCTGCACGGTGTTGACCAGGTTGGGAATCAGGTCGGCGCGGCGCTTGTACTGGTTCACCACCTCGGACCAGCCGGCCTTGACCGCCTCGTCCTTCTGCTGGATGGCGTTGTAACC
>DCXY01000007.1:0-15870 GCA_002329155.1 Stenotrophomonas sp. UBA2124
CCCGGCACCCGCCGCAGCTACCGCGTGCGCGCCGACGCCCTGGGCCGGTGGGCCTTCCACTGCCACCTGCTGTACCACATGGAAGCAGGCATGATGCGCGAAGTGAGGATCGACGCATGAAGGCGCTACCTCACTCGCTGCTGTTTCTCGCGCTGGTCGCCAGCGGTGCCGCATCCGCACAGGACCCGCATGCAGGGTATGTCGGGCACAGTGCAAATGCCGACACGCCCGCGCACGATCCACATGCAGCCCACCGCACTGCCGCACCAACGAGCGATGACCCGCACGCAGGCCACGACATGTCGAAAATGGACCACGGCACGCCTGTCGATGATCCACATGCAGGCCACAGCATGCCGATGACGCCGGCCAGCGGCACGCCGCGCGAGCCCATCCCGACACCGACGGCACAGGACATCGCGGCAGCCTTTCCGCAGCTTGATCCGCATGCCATGGAGCACGCACCGTCGTTCAACAGCCTGGTGGTGTTCGACCATCTGGAAGGCTGGAACAACGACCACGGCAGCGGCCAGGGCTGGGGCATCGATGCGTGGTTCGGCAACGACATCAACCGCCTGTGGCTGCGCAGTGAAGGGCATCGCAGCGACGGGCGTCTGGAGGACTGGTCGGTGGATGCGCTGTACGGGCATTCGGTCTCTGCTTGGTGGGACGTGGTGGCCGGCGTGCGCCACGACAACGGCGCACATGCACCCGACCTCACCCGCGCCGCCATCGGCGTGCAGGGGCTGGCGCCGTACAAGTTCGAGATGTCCGCCATGGCCTACCTCGGTGGTCCACGCAGGGCCGAGCTTGCAGTCGAAGTGGAGTATGACGTGCTGCTGACCAACCGCTTGATCCTGCAGCCGGTGGTGGAAGCCAGCGTCGTTGCCGATGACGATCCACGCCGCGGTGTCGGCAAGGGCCTGAGCAGCGTGGAAGCAGGCCTGCGCCTGCGTTACGAGATCACCCGCCGCTTCGCGCCGTATGTGGGCTTCGTGCACGCGCGCAGTTTTGGCGATACCGCCGACCTGCAACGTGCCGCAGGGGCCGCCACGCGCGAATCCCGCTGGGTCGCCGGCATCCGCTTCTGGTTCTGACCTTTCTGCCGTGGTGCGTCCGCAAGGCGCACCACATTCCATCGGAGAAACACGATGAAAGCGAACACCCGCAACACACTTCCCGCCAGCCTGCTGCTGGCGGCCTCGGCCCTGCTGGTCAGTGCCTGCAATGCCACGCCGCCCTCGGCGACCGCCAGCAACGCGAACGCAGCACCTGCCACTCAGGTGCTGCCTGCAAGCACACCCGCGCTGCCACTGGTCATCGTCCACAAGGACCCCAACTGCGGCTGCTGCGTGGGTTGGGCCGCGCACATGCGCGAGGCCGGCTTCCCGGTGGAGCTGCGCGACAGCAACGACATGATGGCGGTGAAGCAGAAGCTGGGCATCGACGAGGGCATGCTGTCCTGCCATACCAGCGAGATCGATGGTTATGTGGTCGAAGGCCATGTGCCGGTGCAGGACATCCAGCGCCTGCTGGTCGAGCGCCCCAAGGCACGTGGCCTGGTGCTGCCGGGCATGCCGCTCGGCTCACCGGGCATGGAAACGCCGGACGGCCATGTGCAGCCGTACCAGGTAGCCCTGCTGAACGAAGACGGCAGCCTTACGCCCTATTCCAGTCACCCATGATGACCGGCAGATGAGTGGCAAAGGTGCGGTGTCATCCCACCGCACCTAGAATCACAGGTTCCCCCCTCCAAGGATTTCACCATGACCCTGGAAACCCTTCGCCAGAACCCGGGCGTGGCCGCGCAGGTGCCCGCCGAAACCAACGGCTTCGTGTTCAACCACACCATGCTGCGGGTCAAGGACATCACCGCCTCGCTGGATTTCTACACGCGCGTGCTTGGCTTCCAGCTGATCGACAAGCGTGACTTCCCAGAAGCCGAATTCAGCCTGTACTTCCTGGCCTATGTGCCGGCGGGCGTGCAGGTGCCTGCCGACGACACCGAGCGCCGCCTGTGGATGGCCGGCATGCCCGGCGTGCTGGAACTCACCCACAACCACGGCACCGAGAAGCAGGACGGCCCGGTGTACCACGACGGCAACAGCGACCCGCGTGGCTTCGGCCACATCTGCGTGTCGGTGCCGGAGCTGGAGGCGGCCTGTGCCCGTTTCGAGGAACTGGGCGTGCCGTTCCAGAAGCGCCTGAGTGACGGCCGCATGAAGAGCCTGGCCTTCATCAAGGACCCGGACGGCTACTGGGTGGAGATCATCTCCAACACCGTGCGGGCGTAAGCACCACCGCAGGCAGCACCCGAACGCCGGCAGTCATGCCGGCGTTCTTCGTTTCATGCCCCCGCGATCCCAATAGAGCCGATCCCAATAGAAAAGCCCGGCACGGGGCCGGGCTTCGTACAGCGTCGGGGGAGAGAGGACCGTGGCTGCGGGAATGATTTTCCCCTTTCCCGGTTACGCTCCCGTGACAGCTGTCATCATTCCACCGTAACGCTCTTGGCCAGATTGCGCGGCTTGTCCACGTCGGTGCCGCGGGCCAGCGCCGTATGGTAGGCGAGCAGCTGCACGGGAATGGTGTGCACCACCGGGCTGAGCACGCCGGCATGGCGCGGCGTGCGGATCACATGCACGCCTTCGGAGGCATTGAAGTTGCTGTCCTGGTCGGCGAACACGAACAGTTCGCCACCACGCGCGCGCACTTCCTGCATGTTGGATTTCACCTTCTCCAGCAGGCTGTCGTTGGGGGCGATGACCACCACCGGCATTTCCGCATCCACCAGCGCCAGCGGCCCGTGCTTGAGCTCACCGGCCGGGTAGGCCTCGGCGTGGATATAGGAGATTTCCTTGAGCTTGAGCGCGCCTTCCAGCGCGATCGGGTAATGCAGACCACGGCCCAGGAACAGCGCATTGGCCTTACCGGCGAAACGCTCGGCCCAAGCGATGATCTGCGGCTCCAGGTTCAACGCATGCTGCACGCTGCCCGGCAGGTGGCGCAGCTGCTCCAGGTACTCGGCCTCCTGCTCGACGCCAACCTTGCCATGCAGCTTGCCCAGCACCACCGCCAGCTGGAACAGCACCGCCAGCTGCGTGGTGAACGCCTTGGTCGAGGCCACGCCGATCTCGGCGCCGGCACGGGTGTAGCAGACCAGTTCGCTGGCGCGCGGGATGGCGCTTTCCGGCACGTTGCAGATCGACAGCGTGTGCTTGTGGCCCAGCGACTTGGCGTACTTCAGCGCCTCCATCGTGTCCAGGGTTTCGCCGGACTGGGAGATGGTGACGATCAGATGCCTCGGGTTGGCATAGGCCTGACGGTAACGGTACTCACTGGCGATTTCCACGCTGCACGGCAGGCCGGCAATGGCTTCGATCCAGTAACGCGCGGTCATGCCGGCGTAGTAGCTGGTGCCGCAGGCCAGGATCTGCACGCCGTCGATGTCCTTGAGCACGGCTTCGGCGTTCTTGCCGAACAGCGTGGCCGGGAAACCACCGGCATCGATGGCCGCTTCCAGCGTGTCGCCCAGCGCGCGCGGCTGCTCGTGGATTTCCTTCTGCATGAAGTGGCGGTACGGGCCCAGTTCCAGCGAGGCCAGCGACACATCGGACATGCGCTGTTCGCGCTGCACCGGGGCATTGTTTTCGTCGAACACACGCACGCCCTGGCGGGTGAGCTCGGCGGTGTCGCCCTCTTCCAGGAACATCACCCGGCGCGTGGCCTGCAGGATGGCCGACACGTCCGAGGCGACGAAATTCTCGCCCTCACCCAGGCCCACCAGCAGCGGGCAGCCCATGCGCGCGACCACCATGCGCTCGGGCTCCTTCTGGCTGATCACCGCCAGTGCGTAGGCACCGGTCAGCTCCTTCACCGTGCGCTGCAGCGCGCCGAGCAGGTCATCCTGGTCGGCCTGCAGGTGATGGTGGATCAGGTGGGCGATGACCTCGGTATCGGTCTGCGACTCGAATTCATAACCAAGCGCGCGCAGCTTCTCGCGCTGCTCCTCGTGGTTCTCGATGATGCCGTTGTGCACCAGTGCCACGCCGTGGCTGATGTGCGGGTGGGCGTTGGATTCGGTGACGCCACCGTGGGTGGCCCAGCGGGTGTGGCCGATGCCCAGCACTGAATGGAACTGCTCGGCGGCGGCGGCGCTCTCCATCTCGGCGACACGGCCGGTGCGGCGCACGCGGCGGATCTGTTCACCGTCCAGCACGGCAATGCCGGATGAATCGTAACCGCGGTACTCCAGTCGCTTGAGTCCTTCAATCAGAACCGGAACCACATCGCGATCAGCGATCGCACCCACAATGCCGCACATAGTCCGCCCATCCGCGATAACAGACGGTCATTCTAAGTCAGCTTATTCAGACATCCGATGGACAAAGCAGGACACCGCGCCACGGACAGTGTCCGGCAATGTGTCCGCGGACACCCGGACACCCCGAGCCCCCGAACTTTCCAGATATATATCAACAACTTGGGATTGGCACGCCATCTGCTTAACAACAGACAACCCAAGCAGCGACGGCCACGATGATCCGCGACACCTCCGCCCAGGACCACGCCCCCACCCAGCGCCCGCAACCGAAATGGAAGCGGTGGCTGTGGCCGGCCGTCGCCACCGTGGTGGTGCTGGGCGGCATTGGTTTCGTCGCCAGCAAGTGGGCCGGGGCCAGCCGCTCGTTCGACAGCAGCCGCGTGCGCGTGGCCGAGGTGAGCCGCGGCGACCTGGTGCGCGATATCGCCGCCGATGGTCGCGTCATCGCCGCCAACAGCCCGATCCTCTATGCCATCTCCGCCGGCACCGTCACGCTGAAGGTCGTTGCCGGTGATGTGGTCAAGCAGGGCCAGGAGCTGGCGGTGATCGACAGCCCCGAACTGCGCAGCAAGCTGGCGCAGGAGCAGGCCACCCTCGCCGGTCTGGAAGCCGAGGCCAGCCGTGCCGCGCTGGATGCCACCCTGGCCCGCGCCACGGGCGCCAAGATGTCCGACCAGGCCGGGCTGCTGCGCACCGCCGCCCAGCGCGATCTGGACCGCTACCAGCGTGGCTTCGACGGCGGTGCCGTGCCGCAGGTGGACCTGGCCAAGGCCCAGGACGAACTGAAGAAGGCCGAGATCGAACTGCACCACGCCCGTCAGGACGCCAGCCTGCAGAGCCAAGGCGCGGCACTGGATGCACGCAACAAGCGCCTGCTGGCCGACCGCCAGAAAGCAGTGGTGGATGAGGTCCAGCGCCAGGTGGACGCGCTCACCCTGCGTGCGCCCTTCGACGGTCAGGTCGGCCAGGTGCAGGCCACGCAGCACACCCAGGTGGCGGCCAACGCGCCGATCCTGGGCGTGGTTGACCTGTCGCGCTTCGAGGTCGAGATCAAGGTGCCGGAGAGCTTCGCCCGCGAGCTGGCCATCGGTATGCCGGCCCAGCTGACCAGCGGCTCCGGCCAGCCGTTCCCGGGTGAGATTTCCGCGGTGTCGCCGGAAGTGGTCAACGGTGAGGTCGTCGCTCGCATCCGCTTCTCGGACAAGCAGCCCGAAGGCCTGCGCCAGAGCCAGCGCATGAGCGCCCGCATCCTGCTCGACACCCGCCGCAATGTGCTCAAGGTCGAGCGCGGCCCGTTCATCGAGCAGTCCGGCGGTCGCTACGCCTACGTCGTCACCGGCAGCACCGCGACCCGCCGCCCGGTGCAGCTGGGCGTCAGCAGCCTGGGCGAAGTCGAGATCGTGTCGGGCCTGCAACCGGGCGAGAAGATCGTCGTCTCCGGTGCGGATCTGTTCGGTGACAACGAGCGCGTTTCGATCAATTAGTTGCAGGCCGGGAACGGGGAGGTGGGAACGGGGAATGAAGGTGCGATGCAGCCGTCCGGTTTGTCGTGAAGCCGCATGCCTGTGTTGAACACCCAACACCCATTCCCAGCCCCCTTACCCACCGTTCTCTTCCCCATCCACCTGTTCCCCGCATCAAGAAAAGGACCCCGTCATGCTCCACATGCAATCCGTCTCCAAGGTCTTCCGCACCGAACAGGTCGAAACCCACGCACTGCGTTCGCTGGACCTGCATGTGCGCGAAGGTGAGTTCGTCGCCGTCACCGGCCCGTCCGGTTCGGGCAAGACCACCTTCCTCAACATCGCCGGCCTGCTGGAGACGTTCACCAGCGGCCAGTACCTGCTCGACGGCCAGGACGTGAGCCATCTGGGCGACGATGCCCGCTCGCGCCTGCGCAACCAGAAGATCGGCTTCATCTTCCAGGGCTTCAACCTGATCCCGGACCTCAACCTGTTCGACAACGTCGATGTGCCGCTGCGTTACCGTGGCATGAGTGCCGCCGAGCGCAAGCAGCGCATCGAGAAGGCGCTGACCGATGTCGGCCTGGGTTCGCGCATGAAGCACTACCCGGCAGAGCTGTCTGGTGGTCAGCAGCAGCGCGCGGCCATTGCCCGCGCACTGGCCGGCACCCCGCGCTTGCTGCTGGCCGACGAACCCACCGGCAACCTGGACACGCAGATGGCGCGCGGCGTCATGGAGCTGCTGGAGGAGATCAACAGCCAGGGCACCACCATCGTCATGGTCACCCACGACCCGGAGCTGGCCGCGCGCGCGCAGCGCAACGTGCACATCGTCGATGGCCAGGCCACCGACCTGCTGCGCGAACCGGTGCTGGCGCAGCCGCACATCGCTCCCGTCATCTGACCGAGGCACGCCGCCATGTTCAGCTACTACTTCAAACTCGCGCTGCGCAGCTTCGGCCGCAACAAGATCCTGACCGCACTGATGGTGCTGGCCATCGCGCTGGGCATCGGCGCGGCGATGACCACGCTCACCGTATTCAAGGTGCTCTCCGGCGATCCCATTCCGCAGAAGAGCGACCGCCTGTTCTATGTGCAGCTGGACCCTGAAATGAGGGACGGCTATCAGCCGGGCGAAGAGCCGCAGATGGACATGACGCGCTTCGATGCAGAAGAGTTGCTGCGCCAGAAAAAGGCATCACGGCAGGCGATGATGACCGGCGGCCGCGGCATAGTGGAGCCGCGCGTGGATGCGCTCAAGCCATTCAGCATCAGCACGCGCTACACCTCCGCCGATTTCTTTCCGATGTTCGATACCCCCTTCCTGTTCGGACAGGGCTGGACCGGCGCGGAGGATGAGGGCCGTGTGCGTACCGCCGTGATCGGCAGGAAGTTGAACGAAAAATTGTTCAAGGGTGCAAACAGCGTCGGCAAGGACGTGGTGCTGGACGGGCATGTCCTGCGCATCGTCGGCGTAATGGATACATGGGAGCCCAACCCCAAGTTCTACGACCTGAACACCGGGAAGTTCGACGCCAACGAGGAAGTCTTTCTGCCCTTCAGTACCTTCATGGACCTTGATCTGGGCCGCAGTGGCAACATGAACTGCTTTGGCCGCGAGTTGGTTGCCGATACCCAGGCGCTCAATGCGCCCTGCGCATGGATCCAGTACTGGGTGGAGCTGGACTCTGCCTCCACGGCCAAGGATTTCAAGGCGTACCTGGACAACTACTCCGAGCAGCAGCGCGCCGCAGGACGCTTCGAGCGCCCGGCCAACACCCGCCTGCGCAACGTGATGGAACTGATGGACTACCGCAACGCCGTGCCGGGCGACGTGCGCCTGCAGATGTGGCTGGCCTTCGGCTTCCTGCTGGTGTGCCTGGTCAATACGGTGGGCCTGCTGCTGGCCAAATTCCTGCGCCGCAGTGGTGAGATCGGCGTACGCCGCGCGCTGGGGGCCAGCCGTGCGGAGATTTTCAAGCAGTGCCTGGTGGAGGCCGGCACGATTGGCCTGGCCGGTGGCCTGCTGGGCCTGCTGCTGTCGCTGCTGGGGCTGTGGGCGGTACGCCAGCGCCCCACCGAGTACGCCGCACTGGCACACCTGGATGGATCGATGCTGCTGCTGACCTTCGGGCTGGCCATCGCCGCCAGCCTGGTTGCAGGGTTGCTGCCAGCCTGGCGTGCAATGCAGGTGGCACCGGCATTGCAGCTCAAAAGTCAGTAACGCGCAGGCTCTGTCCCCTCCCTTGCGCAACGCGTGAGGGAGGGTTGGGGAAGGACGCCAACAGGCCGTAGCTCCGGCCCCCGCCCCTACCCAGGCAACCCCATTCCGCAGGTCCACGTTTCCCCGGAGAACCCCATGGAAATCCGCCCTATTCTTTCCACGTTGTCGCGGCACAAGACCGCCGCACTCCTGATCGTGCTGGAGATCGCGCTCAGTTGCGCCATCATCTGCAATGCCTTGTTCATCGTTTCCCAACGCATGGAAACCATGAACATGGTCAGCGGTCTGTCGGAAGACCGTCTGCTCCTGATAGGCATGAGCGGCATCGGCAACCAGAGCGATGCCGAGGCACGTACGGCCGAAGACATTGTCTCGCTGCGCGCCATCCCCGGGGTGGAAAGCGTCAGCATGAGCAACCAGGTGCCTTTCCAGAATGGTTCATGGAATACCAGTCTGGCCGTCAGCCCCGAGCCGGACGCGAAGTCGGCCAACGGTGCGCAGTACATGGTCAGCGAAAACGCATTGAAGACGATGGGCCTGACCCTGAGCGCCGGCCGCGATTTCACCAGCGACGAGTACAAGAGCAGCAAGGCGCTGGAGGAAGGTACCGACCTGAGCATCTGGCGCTCGCCGGTACTGCTCAGCGCAGCGTTCGCCAAAGCACTGTTCCCGGACGGCAATGCCATCGGCAAGACGGCCTACATGGCCGGCACGCCGGTCACCATCGTCGGCGTGGTTGAAACCCTGGCACGGCCCAACCAGATGAGCGGCGACCGCACCCGTAGCGTGCTTTTCCCAATCCGCATGACCTACAACAACGGCGGCCGCTACGTTATCCGCGTCACCCACCCCGGGCGCCGCGATGAGATCCTCAAGCAGGCCAAGGCCGTGCTGGACAAGAATGACCCCAACCGCCTGTCGTGGATCGAGAAGACCTTCGAGCAGTCACGCGCCGAATACTTTGCCAACGACCGCGACATGATCGGCCTGCTGCTGATGGTCAGCGGCCTGCTGTTGCTGGTGACCGCGCTCGGCATCATCGGCCTGGCCAGCTTCTGGGTACAGCAGCGTACCAAGCAGATCGGCATCCGCCGCGCGCTGGGCGCCACGCGCGGGCAGATACTGCGTTACTTCCTGACCGAGAACTTCCTGCTGGCCAGCATCGGCATCGTGGTCGGCATGCTGCTGGCCTATCTGCTCAACCAGTGGCTGATGGGCCGCTATGAGCTGCCACGCCTGCCGCTGATATATCTGCCTGTTGGTGCGGTGCTGCTGTGGCTGCTCGGCCAGATCGCCGTGTTCGGCCCAGCACGCAAAGCGGCGGCCATCCCGCCAGCGGTAGCTACGCGCAGCGCCTGATCGAAACCAGCACGGACGAGCAACGAACATGAACAGAAGTCCCGCTCTACTGCTTATGGCAGCCCTGTCATGGATGCCCGCCGTTGCTTGTGCTGATGGTGGCGATTCACTGCACGCCACCATCGCCACACTCGATCACGAGGTGTTCGACAGCTTCAACCGCTGCGCCGATCCCGCACAGCTGGAGAAGCACGCCAGCTATTTCGACCCGGCGGTGGAGTTCTACCACGACAATGGCGGCGTCACGTGGAACCGCGAGGACATGCTGGCCAACACGCGCCGTAATGTCTGCGGCAACTACACGCGCGAGCTGATTGAAGGCAGCCTGCAGGTGTATCCGGTCAAGGACTTCGGTGCCATCACCCAGGGCCAGCACCGCTTCTGCGACAGCCGAAACCACGCCTGCGAAGGGCTGGCCGATTTCACCATCGTCTGGCGCCTGCACGATGGCCAATGGCAGATCACCCGCGTGCTCAGCTACGGGCACCGTGCGGCTACCGCTTCGCCTTGAACCTCGTCCGCGCGCCGGCTGCCGCCAGCGTGTAATGTGCTGACTGCCGCCCTCCCACGACAAGCTTCCGACACGCCCCGATGCCGCAGATCCTGATCATCGACGACAACACCGCCGTGGCCACCGCGTTGGAGGTGCTGTTCTCCCTGCACGACATCGAGACCCGCCACGCCACCTCGCCCGCCGAAGGGCTGGCGATGCTGCAGGCGCTTGAGTTCGATCTGGTACTGCAGGACATGAACTTCACCGCCGACACCACCTCCGGCGAGGAAGGTCAGCAGCTGTTCCGCGACATCCGCCAGGCGCACCCCGATCTTCCGGTGATCCTGCTCACCGCGTGGACGCATCTGGACAGCGCGGTGGAGCTGGTCAAGGCCGGTGCCGCCGACTATCTGGCCAAACCCTGGGACGATGGCCGCCTGCTGACCACGGTCAACAACCTGCTGGAGCTGGCTGAAACACGCCGCGAACTGGCCCGCCGCCGGCAACGTGAGCTGGCCCAGCGGCAAAGCCTGACCGAGCGCTACGATCTGCGCGGCGTGGTGTTCGCCGATCCGGCCAGCGAGCGCATCATCGCCCTCGCCTGCCAGGTGGCGCGCTCGGAGCTGCCGGTGCTGATCACCGGCCCGAATGGTGCCGGCAAGGAGAAGATCGCCGAGATCATCCAGGCCAATTCGAGCAACCGCAAAGGGCCGTTCGTGGCACTGAACTGCGGGGCGATTCCTGCCGAGTTGATCGAAGCCGAACTGTTCGGCGCGGAAGCCGGTGCCTATACCGGGGCCAACAAGGCGCGCGAAGGCAAGTTCGAGGCGGCCGATGGCGGCACCTTGTTCCTTGATGAGATCGGCAACCTCTCGCTCACCGGCCAGATGAAGCTGCTGCGCGTGCTGGAGACTGGCCGCTTCGAGCGGCTGGGTTCCAACCGCGAACGGCAGGTGAAAGTGCGTGTGGTCAGCGCCACCAATGCCGATCTGCCGGCGATGATCCGCGACGGCAGTTTCCGCGAAGACCTTTACTATCGCCTCAATACCGTCGAGCTGGCGCTGCCACCGCTGGGTGAGCGCCGCGAGGATATCCTGCCACTGGCACGTCACTTCCTCGGCGATGACGCAAAACGGCTTTCGCCGCAGGCAGCACAGGCGCTGCAGCGGCACACCTGGCCCGGCAACGTGCGTGAGCTGCGCAACGTCATCCAGCGCGCCGCACTGCTGGCACAGGGGCCGCGCATCGAGGTGGGCGACCTCAACCTGCCCCGCATCAGCACGCGCCCCGCTCCTCTGGCAGCGGAGGAACCTGACCGCGCCCGTATCGTTGCCGCGCTGGAGCGCGCCGGTGGCGTCATCGCCCAGGCGGCGGCCGAGCTGGGCATGAGCCGGCAGGCGCTGTACCGGCGGATGGATCGCCACGGGATTCCACGCGATTGAGCATGCAACGGTGAAACTACGCTCCTTCACCTTCCGCTTGTTCCTGCGCCTGCTGCCGGTGCTGGCGCTGGCCGCCGCGCTGCCGTGGCTGCTGGCCTACTGGATGGACCGTGGCTGGGTCGTGGTGCTCACCTCCACCCTGATCCTGTTGGCGCTGATGTGGTGGGCGCTGCGCCGAGCCACCGCGCCCATCCGCTCGCTGCTGCGCGCTCTGGCCGGCACTACCAGCAGTTACCGCGACGGTGAATTCAACTTCGGCGTGCACTGGCACGGCAACGACGAATTCGCGCATCTGGTGAAGGCCCACGCCGAACTTGGCGAGGTGCTGCGTGAGCAGCGCCAGTCACTGGTGCAGCGTGAACTGCTGCTCGACACCATGGTGCAGAACACGCCGGTGGCAATGCTGTTGCTGACCAATGGCGGCGATGGCGTGCAGCGCGTGGTGTTCTCCAACATCGCCGCGCGCAAGCTGCTGCACGGCGGCTGGAAGCTGGAGGGCAAGCGGCTGCCGGAGTTACTGGAGCAGATGCCCACCGAACTGCGCAATGCGATTTCGCGCGGCGGTGATTGCCTGTTCGCGGTGCGCGATGCGGAAGCAGTGGAGGACGATGACGACGATGAACAGATCTACCATCTGTCGCGCCGCAACTTCCATCTCAATGGCCGACCCCATGAACTGCTGTTGCTGCGCCTGCTCACCGCCGAGCTGCGCCGTCAGGAAGTGCAGACCTGGAAGAAGGTGATCCGCGTCATCAGTCATGAGCTGAACAACTCGCTGGCGCCCATCGCCTCGCTGGCACACTCCGGCGCCGAGCTGGTACGACGCAATCGCACCGAACGGTTGGAAGGCGTGTTCGGCACCATCGAGGAACGCGCACGCCATCTGGAGGGCTTCATCCGCGGCTATGCGCGCTTTGCCAAGCTGCCGCAGCCGCAGCTGCAGACGGTGGTGTGGGCCGGTTTCCTGCATGGCCTGCAGCAGCAGATTCCGTTCCGGATGGCAGAGATTCCCGAGGAGCTCAGCAGCCGCATCGATCCGGCGCAGTTCGCCCAGGCCCTGCTGAACCTGCTGAAGAACGCGCATGAAGCCAGCCACGACAACGGCATGGATGATGAGGCGGTGGAGCTGCGTGTCGCGCGCCTGCCGCACTGGCTGCGCATCGAGGTGCTGGACCGCGGCAGCGGCATGAACGAGGCCGTGCTGCAGAACGCGCTGATGCCGTTCTATTCAACCAAGCGCAACGGCACCGGCCTGGGTCTGGCCCTGACCCGCGAAATCATCGAAGCCCACGGGGGCCGCATCGCGCTGCAGAACCGCAACGAAGGCGGGCTGTGCGTGACCGTGCTGCTGCCGCATGATTGATGCCTGATCCGGAAGAGCGCCCCCATCCGCCCTTCGGGCACCTTCCCCCGTAAACGGGAGAAGGGATGAACTTCAGTATCTTTGAGGTCAGATGCATCGCTGCTTCGACGGGCATCACGCGCGAAGCACTTGATGTGCGGCCTATGGAAAGGTGCGCAATACCCTCCCTTCTCCCGCTTGCGGGGGAAGGTGCCCGAAGGGCGGATGGGGGATGCAGTTGCTCTTGCCCTTGCTTCTACAGCCCCCCAATCACCCAATCCTCAGGACTTCTTCACCGGCCGCACCCAGCCATCCACCGTCTGCTGACGCGAACGCGCCACGGTGAGCTTGTCCGCCGGTGCTGTGCGCGTCACCACCGAGCCTGCAGCGATCGTCGCGCCGTCTTCCAGCGTCACCGGCGCGACCAAAGAGCTGTTCGAGCCCACAAACACCTTGTCCCCGATCAGCGTCTGGAACTTGTTCACGCCGTCGTAGTTGCAGGTGATGGTGCCTGCACCGATGTTGGTGCCGCTGCCAATCACCGCATCGCCCAGATAAGTCAGGTGATTGGCCTTGCTGCCCTTGCCCAAGGTGGTCTTCTTGGTCTCCACGAAATTGCCGACATGCACACCATCGGCCAGCACGGTGCCCGGGCGCAGACGCGCGAACGGGCCGATCTGCGCGGCACCTTCGCTGACCACACCTTCCAGATCGCAGTGCGGGCGCACTTCTGTGCCCGCCCCCAGCTTGACGTCCTTCAGCCGCACGAAGGCACCAATGGTGACGCCGTCGCCCAGCTCCACCGCGCCTTCCAGCACCACGTTGGCATCGATCTGCACATCGCGGCCCACCTTCACCGTGCCGCGCTGATCGAAGCGCGACGGGTCCAGCAGGCGCACGCCGTGCTCGCACAGCGCCTTGGCCGCACGCAGCTGCCATGCACGCTCCAGCTGCGAGAGCTGCCACGGATCATTCGCGCCTTCGGCTTCCTGCGGGTCGGCCACGCGCACCATTTCCGCCGGCGTGTACTCGGCGGCTGCGGAAGCGAACACGTCGGTCAGGTAGTACTCGCCCTGTGCATTGGCATTGGACAACGCGCCAAGCCAACGGCGCAGCGCGGTCGATTCGGCGGTGATGATGCCGGTGTTCACCGTACGGATGCGCTTGTGCTCGTCGTCGGCATCCTTCTGCTCGACGATGGCCGCCACCTTGCCTTCGGCATCACGCACCACGCGGCCATAGCCGGTGGGGTCCTCCAGCTCGGCCACCAGTACCGCCAGACGCGGCGCACCTTCCAGCAGCGCGTTGAGCGTGGCTGTACGGATCAGCGGCACGTCGCCATACAGCACCAGTACCTGCGCGGTATCCGGCACGTCCGGCATGGCCTGCTGCACAGCGTGGCCGGTGCCCAGCTGTTCGGTCTGCTCGGCCCAGCTCAGATCATTCTGGCCGGCAAATGCGGTGCGCACGGCCTCGCCACCATGGCCATAGACCACGTGGATACCTGCCGGCTGCAACTCGCGCGCGGCAGCAATCACGTGTGCCAGCATCGGCTGCCCTGCCACGGGCTGCAGCACCTTGGGCAGCGCGGATTTCATGCGCTTGCCAGCGCCGGCGGCCAGGATGATCACGTGCAGGGGTTGGGTCATGAACGGCAACTTCCTTGAATTGATGATCGGATTCTAAGCCCGCATTGGGTAGCATGGCAGCCACTTTCCAGAACCCCGCCTTGATGAGCCTGCTGCGCCAGGGTAGCCAATACCTGCTTTTCGGCCTGCTCCAGCTGCTGCTGGACTGGGCGGTATTCGTCGCGGCCACCTCGCTGGGCCTGCCTGCCGTACCCGGCAACCTGCTTGGCCGGGTCAGCGGTGCCCTGCTCGGATTCTGGCTAAACGGCCGTTACACCTTTGCCACACAGGGCGAGCAGCGCCACGGCTGGAAACGCTTTGGCCGTTTCCTAGTTTTGTGGCTGCTGATGACCGCGGCCAGCACCTGGCTGGTTGCCTGGGCAGCGCATAGTTTTGGCCTGCAGCTGGCGTGGCTGGCCAAGCCGGTGGTGGAAGGTGGCCTTGCAGTGATCACCTTCTTCCTGCTCCGGCATGTGATCTACCGCTGAGCCGCGCACGCGGCTGCAGGCAGCACGGCAACACCACAAACAAAAAAGCCGGCCCAGGGCCGGCGTTTCCGTATGCGCTTGGCGCCTGCCTCAGTGCTTGAGGTTACGGCGCAGTCGTTCCAGCGCCTGCAGCTGCGCGGTGACTTCGGCCAGGCGCTGCTGTGCTTCGGCCAGCTCCATGGCTTCGCCACGGTTGGCCAGCACGCGCTCGGCTTCTTCCTTGGCTTTGCGCACGGCGGCTTCGTCGATGTCGGTGGCGCGGATGGCGGTGTCGGCCAGCACGGTCACCACCTGCGGCTGCACTTCCAGGATGCCGCCGGAGATGGCGAAATCCAGCTGCTCGCCGGCGGCGGTGGTCACCACCACCTTGCCCGGCTTCAGGCGGGTGATCAGCGGTGCGTGCTTGGGCGCGATGCCCAGCTCGCCCAGCTCACCGGTGGCCACGACCAGGGTCGCTTCACCGCTGAAGATCTGCTGTTCGGCACTGACGATGTCGCAACGGATGGTGCTAGTCATGTCTGTTTCTCAAAAGCGGGAAAGGGCGTGGGCACCGGAAGGAAGCTGTGTTGCCGCTTCGTCGGCAGCAGGGAATCAGATGTTCCCTGCCGCCTGTTCCCGGTACCCGCTCCGGTCTTCCTTAGGCCTTTTCGGCCATCTTCTTGGCCTTCTCGACCGCTTCCTCGATGCCGCCGACCATGTAGAACGCCTGCTCCGGCAGGTGGTCGTACTCGCCATCGACGATGGCCTTGAAGCCACGGATGGTGTCCTTCAGCGGCACGTACTTGCCCGGCGAGCCGGTGAACACTTCGGCCACGTGGAACGGCTGGCTGAAGAAGCGTTCGATCTTGCGGGCGCGCGACACGGCCTGCTTGTCTTCTTCGGACAGCTCGTCCATGCCCAGGATGGCGATGATGTCCTTCAGTTCCTTGTACTTCTGCAGGGTCTGCTGGACGCGCTGGGCGGTCTCGTAGTGCTCGGTGCCGATGACCTGCGGGTCCATCTGGCGCGAGGTCGAGTCCAGCGGATCCACGGCCGGGTAGATACCCAGCGAAGCGATCGAACGCGACAGGGTCACGGTCGAGTCAAGGTGGGCGAAGGTGGTGGCCG
>DCXY01000007.1:16190-46092 GCA_002329155.1 Stenotrophomonas sp. UBA2124
CCAGGGTCGGCTGGTAACCCACGGCCGACGGCATGCGGCCCAGCAGTGCCGACACTTCGGTACCGGCCAGGGTGTAGCGGTAGATGTTGTCCACGAACAGCAGCACGTCCTTGCCCTTGCCGTTGGCGTCCTTCTCGTCGCGGAAGTACTCGGCCATGGTCAGGCCGGTCAGGGCCACGCGCAGACGGTTGCCCGGCGGCTCGTTCATCTGGCCGTAGACCATCGCCACCTTATCCAGGACGTTGGAGTCCTTCATCTCGTGGTAGAAGTCGTTGCCCTCACGGGTACGCTCACCCACACCGGCGAACACGGACAGGCCGCTGTGCGCCTTTGCGATGTTGTTGATCAGCTCCATCATGTTGACGGTCTTGCCGACGCCGGCGCCGCCGAACAGGCCGACCTTGCCGCCCTTGGCGAACGGGCACATCAGGTCGATCACCTTGATGCCGGTTTCCAGCAGCTCGGTGGAGGAGGACTGGTCTTCATACGACGGCGCAGCGCGGTGGATTTCCCAGCTGTCCGAAGCATCGACCGGGCCGGCTTCGTCGATCGGGCGGCCCAGCACGTCCATGATGCGGCCCAGGGTGCCATTGCCGACCGGCACCGAGATGGCGCGACCGGTGTTGTTGGCGACCAGGCCACGCTTCAGGCCGTCGGTGGAACCCAGCGCGATGGTGCGGACGACGCCGTCACCCAGCTGCTGCTGGACTTCCAGGGTGATGGCGGTGTTTTCCACCTTCAGTGCGTCGTACACGCGCGGTACGTCGCTGCGGGGAAACTCCACGTCGACGACGGCGCCGATGATCTGAACGATCTTGCCCTGACTCATTGCTGCATCCTCTAATTAAATGCTTTGACTGTGCGCGTCAGACTGCTGCCGCGCCGCCGACGATTTCGGAAATTTCCTGGGTGATCGCTGCCTGACGGGCCTTGTTGTAGACCAGCTGCAGGGTTCCGATCAGCTTGTTCGCGTTGTCGCTCGCCGCCTTCATCGCCACCATGCGTGCCGCATGCTCGGAAGCGACGTTCTCCAGCACCGCCTGGTACACCAGCGATTCGATGTAACGCGTGATCACGTGCTCCAGCACGGTCGCGGCATCGGGTTCGTACAGGTAGTCCCAGTCGTGCGAAGCCACCTGCTTCTCGCTCGGCGGCAACGGCAGCAGCTGGTCGAAGCTGGCCTTCTGCGTCATCGTGTTGATGAAGCGGTTGTAGACCAGGTACACGCGATCGACCTTGCCTTCGGTGAAGGCGTCGAGCATGACCTTGATCACGCCGATCAGCGTTTCCAGCTTGGGCTGGTCGCCGATGTGGGTCACGCTGCCGACCATGTTCACGTTGACGCGACGGAAGAACACGCTGGCCTTCTGGCCGATGGTCACCATGTCGATCTCGGCGCCCTTGTCCTGCCAGGCGCGCATTTCGCCAACCGCCTTGCGGAACAGGTTGTTGTTCAGGCCGCCAGCCAGGCCGCGATCGGAGGAGATCACGATGTAGCCGACGCGCTTGACGTTCTCACGCTCAACCAGGAACGGGTGCTGGAAATCGGTGCTGGCCTGGGCCAGGTGGCCGATCACCTGCTTCATCGCCTGCGCGTACGGACGCGAGGTCTTCATCCGATCCTGCGCCTTGCGGATCTTGGAGGCCGAGACCATTTCAAGCGCGCGCGTCACCTTGCGGGTGTTCTGCACGCTCTTGATCTTGGTTTTGATTTCGCGTCCGCTTGCCATCTCTTATTCCCGTGGCGCGGGGCCGGGCCCCGCGTTTGCCGTAGAGCGGAGCCAGGCTCCGCTGCTTTCAGTCCGGCGGGGCAACGCCCCGCCCAACATGACCGGTATTACCAGGTACCGGTGGCCTTGAAATCGGAGATGCCCTTCTTGAAGGCGGCTTCGATCTCGTCGTTCCAGGCACCGGTGGCGTTGATCTTGTTGACCAGCTCGCCGGCGGTGTTGGCGAAGTGCGCGTGCAGGCCGGCTTCAAAGCCCAGCAGCTTGTTGACCGGCACGTCGTCCAGGTAGCCCTCGTTGACGGCGTAGATGGACAGCGCCTGGTCGGCGATGGACATCGGCGCGTACTGCTTCTGCTTCATCAGCTCGGTCACGCGCTGGCCGCGCTCCAGCTGCTTGCGGGTCGCTTCGTCCAGGTCCGAGGCGAACTGCGCGAACGCAGCCAGCTCGCGGTACTGGGCCAGCGAGATGCGGATGCCGCCCGACAGCTTCTTGATGATCTTGGTCTGGGCCGAACCACCCACGCGCGACACCGAGATACCGGCGTTCACGGCCGGACGGATACCGGCGTTGAACAGGTCGGTTTCCAGGAAGATCTGGCCGTCGGTGATCGAGATCACGTTGGTCGGAACGAACGCGGAAACGTCGCCGGCCTGGGTCTCGATGATCGGCAGCGCGGTCAGCGAACCGGTCTTGCCGGTGACCTTGCCTTCGGTGAACTTCTCCACGTACTCCTCGGACACGCGGGCAGCGCGCTCAAGCAGGCGGGAGTGCAGGTAGAACACGTCACCCGGGTAGGCTTCGCGGCCCGGCGGGCGCTTGAGCAGCAGCGAGATCTGGCGGTAGGCAACGGCCTGCTTGGACAGGTCGTCGTACACGATCAGGGCGTCTTCGCCGCGGTCCATGAAGTACTCACCCATGGTGCAGCCGGAGTAGGCGCTGATGTACTGCATCGCAGCCGACTCGGAGGCGGTGGCGGCCACCACGATGGTGTGCGCCAGGGCGCCGTTCTCTTCCAGCTTGCGCACGATGTTGGCCACGGTCGAAGCCTTCTGGCCGATCGCGACGTACACGCACTTGATGCCC
Source organism: Stenotrophomonas sp. UBA2124 (assembly GCA_002329155.1). Classification (GTDB taxonomy): domain Bacteria; phylum Pseudomonadota; class Gammaproteobacteria; order Xanthomonadales; family Xanthomonadaceae; genus Stenotrophomonas. The sequence goes on from DCXY01000007.1 coordinate 19,004, forward strand.
GAACCCTTCTGGTTGATCACCGCGTCGATGGCCATGGCGGTCTTGCCGGTCTGGCGGTCACCGATGATCAGCTCGCGCTGGCCACGGCCGATCGGGATCATGGAGTCGACCGACTTGTAACCGGTCTGCACCGGCTGGTCGACGGACTTGCGCCAGATCACGCCCGGTGCAACGCGCTCCACCGGAGCGGACAGCGAGGTGCCCAGCGGGCCCTTGCCGTCGATCGGCTCACCGAGGGCGTTGACCACGCGGCCCAGCATTTCCGGGCCCACCGGCACTTCCAGGATGCGGCCGGTGGTCTTGGCCACGTCGCCTTCGCGCAGGTGCTCGTAGTCACCCAGCACCACCGCGCCGACCGAGTCGCGCTCCAGGTTCAGCGCCAGTGCGTAGGTGTTGTTCGGCAGTTCGATCATTTCGCCCTGCATCACGTCGGCCAGGCCGTAGATGCGCACGATGCCGTCGGACACCGAGGTGACGGTGCCTTCGTTGCGCGATTCCGCGGACAGGGCGACCTTCTCGATGCGGTTCTTGATCAGTTCGCTGATTTCGGAGGGGTTGAGCGTGGTAGCCATCGTCAAGTCCTAGTGCCGGCGCGTGGCCGGACGATAAGTAGAATTCAGTGTGCGAGCGCGGTCTGAAGGCGCGACAGCTTGCCCTTGAGCGAGCCATCGATGACCACGTCGCCGGCATCGATCACGGCGCCGCCGATCAGCGAAGCGTCCACCGCGGTCGTCACGTCGACGTCGCGGCCAAAACGCCTGCGCAGCGCAGCCTTGATCTTGTCCAGCTCCTCGGCCGACAGCTCCGAGGCGGAAGTCACCGTGGCCTTCACCACCTGTTCGGCCTCAGCACGCAGCTGGTCGAACAGGCCGGCGATTTCCGGCAGCTGCTGCAGGCGGTGCGAGCCGGCAAGCAGGTTCAGGAAACGGCCGAAGGTTTCACCCGCCGCTTCCGGGGCCAGCAAGGCAACAGCGTCACCGCGTGCCAGCTCCGGGTTGGACAGCAGGGCCGACACGCGCGGATCGGCGGCAACGCGGGCGGAGAACGCAAGCGCGTCCGACCACGGCGCGAACTTGCCTTCATCGCGCGCGATCGCAAACGCGGCGCGGGCGTACGGGCGGGCAAGCGTGAGGGCCTGGCTCATCTATCAGATCTCCGCGGCCAGCTCGTCGAGCAGCGCCTTGTGGGCGTTGGCATCGATTTCGCGCTTGAGCAGCTTCTCGGCGCCGGTCACGGCCAGAGCGGACACCTGCTTGCGCAGATCTTCGCGGGCACGGTTGGCGGCGGCGTCGATTTCAGCCTGGGCCAGTTCTTTCTGGCGGTTGGCTTCGGCGATCGCTTCGTTCTTGGCGGCTTCAACGATCTGGTTCGCACGGGCGTGGGCCTGGTCGATGATCTCGTTGGCCTTGCCGCGAGCTTCCTTCAGCGCCTCGTTGACCTTCACTTCGGCCTGGGCCAGATCCTTCTGGCTGCGGTCGGCAGCGGCGAGGCCTTCAGCGATCTTCTGCTGGCGCTCTTCGATGGCCTTCAACAGCGGCGGCCAGATCTTGGTCGCGATGATCCAGATCAGCGCGGCAAAAGCCAGGGCCTGTGCAAACAGGGTCAGATTGATATTCATGGTTTAGCTCAATCGCTGGTGTCGGGGGTGGACGCGCCGCCGCAGCGGCGCGACCGGACCTTCATCCGAAGCCGGCTGCCCGAGGGCAACCGACCATCTCACTGCAAGCGGATCAGCCAGCCAGCTTGGCGGCTTCGGCCAGCAGGGCCGAGGCCATCGGGTTTGCGAAGGCCAGCAGCAGGCCGACGGCGACCGAGATGATGAACGCGGCGTCGATCAGGCCGGCGGTGATGAACATGCGCACCTGCAGGACCGGGATCAGTTCCGGCTGGCGAGCGGCCGATTCCAGGAACTTACCAGCCATGATGGCCAGACCCAGACCAGCGCCCAGTGCGGCGAGGCCGATCATGATGCCGACGGCGAGGGCGGTGGAGCTCTGAACTTGGGCGAGGTTGGTCAGGACGGCGAAGTACATGGTTATCTCCAGGAACTTAAGTAGCTAAGGGTGATGAAACGGATGAAGGTTGGAACTGGTTGAAACTCGTAACTCAGTGGCTGTCTTCCGACAGGCTCAGGTACACGATGGAAAGCATCATGAAAATGAAGGCCTGCAGCGGAATCACCAGCAGGTGGAACAGCATCCAGCCCAGGCCGAACGCACCACCGGCAATGGCACCGAAGACACCGGCACCACCCAGCACCCAGATCAGCAGGAAGACGATTTCGCCGCCGAACATGTTGCCGAACAGTCGCATCGCCAGAGAGATCGGCTTGCTCAGCCACTCGACGATGTTGAGGATCAGATTGAACGGCATCATCCACTTGCCGAACGGAGCCGTCAGGAATTCCTTGATGAAGCCGCCGATGCCCTTGGACTTCAGCGCGAAGAAGATCATCAGGAAGAACACGCTGATGGACATGCCCAGGGTGGCATTGACGTCGGCGGTGGGCACCGGCTTCCAGTAGTGGATGCCCGCCAGCTCAAGTGGCTTGGCGATGAAATCGGCCGGGATCATCTTGATGAGGTTCATCAACAGGATCCAGAAGAAGATGGTGATCGCGATGGGCGTGATCAGCTTGCTCTTGCCGTGGTAGGTGTCCTTGGCCTGGCGGTCAACGAACTCCAGGCAGATTTCCACGAAGGCCTGCCACTTGCCCGGCACCCCGGCGGTGGCCTTGCGGGTGGCCATCCAGAAGGCGAACACCATCAGCAGGCCCATCAGGACCGCGGTGATGATGGTATCGACGTGGATGGTCCAGAAGGCACCGCCGTCCCCGACCTTGGCGGTCAGGTTCTGCAGGTGATGCTGGATGTAGGAGGTAGGTGTAAGCGCCTCGCCTGCCATGTGTCCGGAACCCTTTAGTAATCGATCAACGTCTGGCCAAGGCCAGAACCTGGAACATCAGCGCCACTGGAATTGCCGCCAGCAGCGCCAAAGGAGGAAGCCGCCACCAGACGAAGCCCAGCACCAGCACGGCGACAATCAGCACCGTCTTCAGCAGGAACGCCATCAGCAGGCGGACCATTGCTGAACCGGCGGCCTGTACGCCACCGCCGAGTGCCACCCATGCTGCCAGGCCGCCACCCGCAACCACCGCCACGCCGGACACCAGGGCGCCCAGCGCGTACTTTGGCCCCATGAACAGGAAGGCCAGAGCCAGGACCACCACTGCAGCCAGCGGGTAAACCGCGGCGCGCAACATCAGTCGCCGACCCGCTTCAACGGAGTTCAGCACGTGAATTGTGTCCTGCTTAGGTCAAGGGAAGAGCCGAGCCGCGCAGAGGCGCCTCGTCGAGCCGCGAAATTATAACAGGGGGACATTTTGTGAGACAACCGCCTCTGGTCATCCCATATGACTATGCAAGTTGCCGCAATTCCACGGTTTTTCACTCCCACAGGCGGTTCGGGGTAACACACCCCATGTTGCAATGCAGCATGGGAACTTCCCTGCACCTGCCCGGTCTGATGTTCCGCGTCCGTCGCCATTACCTCGTCGATGCCAGCGGCGGACCGGGTGAGGTGGTGCTGTCCTATCCCCGCAGCACCACCTCACCGCAATTCGGCCTGCAGCGCGCAGGCCGCGCCACGGCAGGCTCTTCGCCCTGCCCTGCACACTCCGTGCACAGTTCGATCACGCATGCGGTACACGCCATTGGCGATAGTTCCTGCTTGGTCAAACAAGCAAGAAGGTATTGCAATGCGCAACATCCGCTTCCTCCCCGCTCTGGCACCCTGCGCACTGGCACTGGGTCTGTTCCATGCACTGCCGGCACAGGCCGCTGAAGACGACCCGCGTTTCACGCTGCGCCTGGGCGCGATGAACATCGACAACGACAACACTCTCCGTGGCAGCACCAATATCGGCGGCCAGGACTTCAAGCTGTCCGAAGACTTCAAGATGGGCGGCAAGGAATGGGAGCCGCGCTTGGATGGCCTGTTCCGCATCAGTGACCGCCAGCGCCTGATCTTTGATTACTTCAAGTACGACAAGGACCGCCGCGAGACGCTGGGTGACACCATCAGCTACAACGGCACCACCGTGCCGGCCGGCAGCTTCGTCAAGGGCGAGCTGAAGTACCAGGTGGGCAGCCTGGTGTACGACTACTCGGTGGTCGATGGCGAGCAGTTCGATCTGGGCCTGCAGATCGGTGCCGAGTACGCCAAGGTCAGCGCCAAGGGCTTCGCCGATCTGGGTGACCTCTATCAGGGCCGTTTCCTTGATGAGTCCACCGACGGCATCGCGCCGGTGGTAGGCGCACGCCTGACCTTCACTCCGTCGGAGAACTGGCTGATCAACATCCAGGGCCAGTATCTCAACACCCGCTGGGGCAGCTTTGACGATTACAAGGGCGACCTGAGCCGCGCCAATGCGATCGTGCAGTACAACTTCAACCGCAACTTCGGCATCTTCGCCGGCTATGACTGGTTCAAGCTGGACGCCGACAAGCGCGGCGCTGATGGCACGGTTGGCCTGAAGCAGGAGTTCAAGGGCCCGCTGGCAGGCGTGAGCCTGTCGTTCTGACCCTGGCGCCACGCAAGCCCCCTCCCTTTGGCACCGCCAAGGGGAGGGATGGGGAGGGTAAGCCCTTCGACCATGCATCGGTAAAGGCCCCGCTCTATTTCTGTGTGGCACCTGCGGCATTGGTAACAACGGGAACAGGAAGCATCTGTGTCACCACGCAGATGTAGTCTTCCAGCGCCATCAAATGCACCTCGGCGCGGCGCTGGTTGACCTGTGCGATGGCACCTTCCATCGGCTGCGGCTGCCATCTGCCATCGACGGGAATCAGCTGACTTCCATAACGCTGGGGCTTGCCGGAATTGACCAGTACGCGGTCGGTCAGCAGTGCAAAACTGTCTGGCTGCACGTCACCACTTTCCACCAGTGGCATGACGTTCTCCAGCACTTGGCGCTGGAAATCCACATCCCGGTCGGCGTGCTGCACCAGCAACCATGCCGCTGCCACGCCATCAGCGCCCACCTCTCGCACAGGGGGAAGGCCACCATGCTCGGCCACGATCTTCTTGATCATCGGCAGGTTCGCCGCATCCACCGCCAGCATTTTCTCGATCATCGGTTGCGACCAATCACCGGCGCGCACTTCCTGATCGACACGCCTCATCTCCAGCAACCGCTCCTGCAAGCGGGGGTTGGCAGGCGCGACATCCACTGCAGCCCGGGAATCCTTCTGTTGACGTTGCGCTTCCGCCTTGACGAAGGCCGACGCGCCCGGGCAACTGGATAGTGCTGCGGCAAGTGCCGGATCATCCTCCGCGGCATAGGCGCTGTGCGCGAACAACATTGCCGCTGCCAATAGACCCGGCCACCGTGCCACGCCCCACCCTCCTTTCAGTCCACCGAAACAACGACGCCCCGTTGAAGGGGCGTCGTGTGCATCACTTCTTCTTCGGAATATACAGATCGGTGATCGTGCCGTCGTAGATTTCCGATGCCATCGCCACCGACTCGCTGAGCGTGGGGTGGGCATGGATGGTGTGGCCGATGTCCTCGGCCTCGGCACCCATCTCGATGGCCAGGCCGATCTCCGCCAGCAGCTCGCCGGCATGCACGCCGACGATGGCGCCACCGATCACGCGGTGGGTTTCCTCGTCGAAGATCAGCTTGGTGAAACCTTCGGTGCGGCCGATGCCGATGGCACGGCCACTGGCCGCCCACGGGAACTTGGCCACGCCCACCTTCAGCCCCTTGGCCTTGGCCTCGGTTTCGGTGACGCCCACCCAGGCGATTTCCGGGTTGGTGTAGGCCACCGACGGAATCACCCGTGCCACCCACTCCTTCTTCTCGCCGAAGGCCACTTCCGCAGCCAGCTTGCCCTCGTGCGTGGCCTTGTGCGCCAGCATCGGGTTACCAACGATGTCACCGATGGCGAAGATGTGCGGCACGTTGGTGCGCATCTGCCGGTCCACCGGAATGAAGCCACGCTCGGTGACTTCCACGCCGGCCTTGTCGGCGTCGATCTTCTTGCCATTGGCGGCGCGGCCCACGGCCACCAGCACGCGGTCGTAGGTGGTGCTGTCCAGCGCCGGCTTCTCGCCTTCTGTCGCGGCCTCGAAGGTCACGGTGACACCCTTCTTGTCCGCACTGACGCCGGCCGCCCTGGTCTTGAGATGGACCTCGATGCCCTGCTTCTTCAGGCGGTCGGCCAGCGGCTTGACCAGATCCTTGTCGGCACCCGGCATCAGCTGGTCCATGAACTCGACCACGGTGACCTTGGAACCCAGCGCGCTGTACACCGTGGCCATTTCCAGACCGATGATGCCGCCACCGACAACCAGCAGCGACTTCGGCACGTCGGCCAATTCCAGCGCGTCGGTGGAATCCATCACGCGCTTGTCGCCCCACGGGAAGTTGGGCAGCTTCACCGCCTGCGAACCGGCCGCGATGATGCACTGCTCGAAGCGCAGCAGCTGGGTCTTGCCGTCCTCACCGGTGATTTCCAGCTCGCTGGGCGAGACGAACTTCGCCACGCCCTGCACGGTGCGCACCTTGCGCTGCTTGGCCATGCCGGCCAGGCCCTTGGTCAGCTGACCAACGACCTTTTCCTTGTAGCTACGCAGCTTGTCCAGGGTGATCTTCGGCTTGCCGAACTCGATGCCCAGCTCATCGGCATGCGCGGCATGGTCGATGATTTCGGCGGCGTGCAGCAGTGCCTTGGACGGAATGCAGCCCACGTTGAGGCAGACGCCGCCAAGGTTGGCGTAACGCTCCACCAGCACGGTATCCATGCCCAGATCCGCCGAACGGAAGGCCGCGGTGTAACCGCCCGGGCCTGCACCCAGCACCACCATGCGGCACTCGATGTCGGCCTTGCGGCCGGTGGACGGCAGCGCCTTGGCGGCGACGGCCGGGTCCGGTGCGCGGTGCGACGGCGTCACCGGCGGCTTGCCGCCCGGTGCCGCCTTGCCAGCGGCCACGGTGGGCGCGGCGGCCGCGCCTTCCAGCACCACCACCACATCGCCGGTGGATAGCTTGTCGTCCAGCTTGACCTTGATTTCCTTGACCACACCATTGGCCGAGGACGGCACTTCCAGCGTGGCCTTGTCCGATTCCAGCGTGACCAGGCCCTGGTCCTTCTTCACCGTATCGCCCACGGCCACCAGAATCTCGATGACCGGCACGCTGTCGTAGTCGCCGATGTCCGGCACCTTCACTTCGACCGGGCTGGTCGTGGCGGGCGCGCTTTCAGCGGTGGCCGCTGCCGGTGCCGCCTGTGCGGCGGCCGGCGCGGTGGGAGCCGGGCTTGCGGCAGGTGCTGCCGCCTTGGCCGGAGCAGCGGCAGGTGCAGCGCCCTCGCCTTCGGCTTCCAGCACCACCACCACGTCACCTTCGGACAGCTTGTCGTCCAGCTTGACCTTGATTTCCTTGACCACGCCTGCGGCGGTGGACGGCACTTCCAGCGTGGCCTTGTCCGACTCCAGCGTGACCAGGCCCTGGTCCTTCTTCACCGTGTCGCCCACGGCGACCAGGATTTCGATGACCGGGACGCTCTGGTAGTCGCCGATGTCGGGAACCTTGATTTCAACAGTTGCCATGTTTTCCGTCTCCCTTACAGCAGCACGCGGCGCATGTCAGCCAGCACCTGCGACAGGTACGTGGTGAAGCGCGCGGCCAGGGCACCGTCGATGACGCGGTGGTCGTAGCTCAGCGACAGCGGCAGCATCAGCTTGGGCTCGAAGTCCTTGCCGTTCCACACCGGCTGCATGGACGACTTGGACACGCCCAGGATGGCCACTTCCGGCGCATTGACAATAGGGGTGAAGGCGGTGCCGCCGATGCCACCCAGCGAGCTGATCGAGAAGCAGCCACCGCTCATGTCGGCCGGGCCGAGCTTGCCGTCGCGCGCCTTCTTTGCCAGTTCGCCGGTTTCCTGCGCGATCTGCACCACGCCCTTCCTGTCCACGTCGCGGACCACCGGCACCACCAGCCCGTTGGGCGTGTCGGCAGCGAAACCGATGTGGAAATACTTCTTCAGCGTGAGGTTCTCGCCGCTGGCGTCCAGCGAGGCATTGAACTCGGGGAACTTCTTCAGTGCCGCAGCACTAGCCTTGATCAGGAAGGCGAGCATGGTCAGCTTGATGCCGGCCTTCTCGTTCTCCTTGTTCAGCGCCACGCGCAGGGCTTCCAGGTCGGTGATGTCGGCCTGGTCGAACTGGGTGACGTGCGGAATCATCGCCCAGTTGCGCGCCAGGTTGGCACCGGAAATCTTCTTGATGCGTGACAGCGGCTGCACTTCGGTTTCGCCGAATTTGGCGAAGTCCACCTTCGGCCACGGCAGCAGGTTCAGGCCGCCACCGGCAGCCACGGCGCCACCACCGCTGGTGGCCACGCCACCGCTGAGTGCGCCCTTCACGAACTTCTGGATGTCGCTCTTGGTGATGCGGCCACCCTTCTCGGTGCCGGCCACCTGCGACAGGTCCACGCCCAGCTCCCGCGCGAACACGCGCACGGCGGGGCTGGCATACGGCACCTTCGACGGCAGCACGCCTTCGGCGTTGAACTGCACCGGCGGGCTGGCCGGCTTGCCACCGGCCGGCAGCGAGTCTTCCTGCTGGATCTCGCGCTGGGTCAGCTTGTCCGGCACCGGGTCGATGGCCACCGGCTCGACCTTGGCACCGGTCTCGGAGGTCGGCTCCACCTTGGCGGGAGCGGGCGCGGCAGCGGCAGGCGCGGCGGCGGGCTTGGCGTCCTCGGCGGCCGCTTCGATCAGCGCCACCACCTTGCCCTCGGACAGGGTGTCGCCCACCTTGACCTTGATCTCCTTGACCACGCCAGCGAACGGCGCCGGCACTTCCATGGTCGCCTTGTCCGACTCCAGCGTGACCAGACCCTGGTCCTTCTTCACGGTGTCGCCCACTGCGACCAGCACTTCAATCACCGGAATGTCGCTGTAGTCACCGATATCGGGGACAAGTGCTTCCTTGATTTCGGCCATTGAACTACTCCAGCAACAGTGAGGGAAACACCTATTGTGGCGCTAGCGGGCCCAAGCGCCAACCGCTACAACTGAATTCGCATACGTATGTCCCGGGACAGCCATGCACCAGCCCTTTCGCGGCCTACTGGCTGTCTTGCGCCGGTCATAGCCACTGGCCTGCTGGCTGTCCTGATGTCCTGCCCGGTCAAACCGGCATTTTGTCCGGACCTTCAACCGGCAGCCACACCTGCAGCTGGCTCCATGCCTGCAGCAGGCGTGGCATTGACCAGGCCGCATTGGCCGGGCTGGTGGATGGCAATGCCAGAACCGGCAACGCTGCCGCTGAAAGCGGCAATGTCGGCCGTATGAAACGCTGGAATGCGCTATGCGCTGCGGCACCGTTGCAGGCGATGGCCTGCAGCGCCGGCAACGCCGGTATCAGGGTATTCAGCGGATTCGGCACCTCGCTGCCACGCACGATGGCCGCATCAAGGCTGCCCCGGCGCTGGCATTGGCCAATCACGTCCCACAGACCAACACCCGCACGCTGCAGCTCAAGCAGGCGCTGCGTGTAGCCCAGCGTTGCATCAAAACCACACAGCTGCGCCATCACCGGCCAGAAGCGATTGCGCGGGTGCGCGTAGTAGCGCGCCTGCTGTAGAGATTCCACGCCCGGCATGGAACCCAGCACCAGCACGCGGCACCGTGTATCCAACTGCGGCGGCAAGCCGCAAAGCACTTCCACCGCCATCGAATCAAAACACCTTCGTGAATGAACACATTGCCATACCCCTTGTTTTCATTGGGCTTGCGGGATCACAGCTGAACATGGACGTGAGCGGACATGCCTGCGTTCGATGCGATTCATCTTGGCATCGCTAGGGTGTGTTCGCCCCGCAACGAGGGCCTAGAGAACAACATAGTCCCGATAGAGAGACGAGGAGTTTGTCATGCGTTCGATCAAGATTCTGAGCCTTGCCACCCTGGGCGCCCTGGCGCTGTCGTCCACTGCCTTTGCGCAGGACGCCACCAGCGACACCAGCGCCGATACCGCTTCTGGCAAGCATTTCGCCGTGGTTGGCGGCATCTCGCTGCTGCAGCCCAAGAGCAGCCCGACCGATGGCATCAAGAAGTTCGATGGCGGCCCGGCGCCGACCCTGAGCGCCAGCTACTACTTCAACGACAACTTTGCCGTTGAGCTGTGGGGCGCGGCCGACAAGTTCAACCACCGCGTGCGCACCGATGGTGGTGCCAAGGCCGGCACCGTCGAGCAGCAGCCGATCGCGCTGAGCGCGCAGTACCACTTCGGCGCTGCCGATAACACCTTCCGTCCGTTCGTGGGCGCCGGCTACTACGAGTCGAACTTCAGCAACGAGAAGATCGACGGCCTGTCGGCCACCGGCAACCACGTGGGTGTTGAAACCGCCAAGGGCGCAATCGGTACCGTGGGCGTTGACATGAACATCAACTCCACCTGGTTCGCCCGCGCCGATGCGCGCTACATGCACGCCCGCCCGGAGCTGCGCGTGGGTGGTGCAGGTACCGGTGAGGACCTGAAGCTGGACCCGTGGACCGTCGGCTTCGGCATCGGCGCCCGCTTCTGATCCATGGCGCTGAATGACAGCGCCACAACGCAGCCGCGTTGAAGGATCGAGTTGAAGATTGACAGGCACGGACCGTTCGCGGTCCGTGCTTGTTTTGTTTGTGCCGCATGCGCCTTGGTAGCCCGGGTAAGCGCAGCGCACCCGGGGAAACCTGCAACACGCACCAATCGCGGAAAGCAGCTTTCCGGACTGGATAGCCGCAGCGACCAGATCACACCACCGAAACGGCAAACCCCGGGTGCGCTGCGCTTACCCGGGCTACGTGGATTGCGGCGGCGGCAGGCTCAGGCGTCGTCGCCCCAGCGCAGCGCCAGGTAGTCGAACTCGCAGCTCAGGCGCGGCTTGACCACCTCGAAGAACGGCGACACATCGAAGTCGCGCGGTGTGTACAGGCTGTAGTTGCGGATATGCAGGATTTCCTGCCGCTGCTCGCTGCCGCCCTCCTGCGACTGCACGGTTTCAATCTCCGGCAGGATGGGGTAGCGGATCGACTCGAACGCCTGTGCCAGCAGCGTGGAACAGATGGCCTTGGTGGGCTCGCCGCTGCCCAGCGCGATCAACCGCCGCCGCATATAGGTGGGTACCGGCGGCTGACGCAGCAGGTAGCGCGCCAGGTCAACAATGTTCTTCAGGTCATAGCTGTAGCCGATGCGCGCACGCATGAAGCCGACCAGTTGCTCCACCACCGCCGCCGACAGCCCTCGCGGCCGGCAGATGCGCGTGTGCTGCTCGGCGAACTCGCTCAGCGCGATGCGGCGCACGCCCTGCTCCACATCCACATCGATCAGCATGGGTTGCGGCCGGCCGCCTTCCAGCAGCGGCTCCTCGCCGATATACAGCGCCGCATGCGACCAGGTGGACTGGGTGAGGTATTTGATGGCGGTGGAAAAGCGGCTGCTGCCCTCCACCAGCAGTACATCGCCGCGCCGCAGCGTGCGCGCCAGCAGCGCCGGATCACTGGTGGACGGGCGCGCCTGGTGGTGGCGCGGTTGCGCCAGGAAATGCGCCAGGCGGCGCCCGAGCAGGTTCATCACGCCCATCGGCTGTGGTCCTGGGAGGGTTGCCACCAGCCTAGCGGTGCATGCACCGCAACGCCAAGCAGCAGGGGGTTCAGCGCGGGCTGCGGTCGTAACCGCGGTAGCGCAGGTGGTGGCGTACGCGGCGCCGCAACAGCAGCGCATACATGCCGGCATAGCCGATAAGCACCGCCGCCATTGCCAGCAGGCCAGCATGGCTGAGCCAGCCACTGTGCGGCCACGCAACACCATTCACCGAAGCCTGCCAGCCCTGCACCATGCCTGCGATCAGGCGAACGACGATCATTGCCGTCAGCGCAAGCACCAGCCAGGTGTTGGGTTTGTAGAACAGATCCTGCGGGCCGGCTTCAAAGCGGGTCAGCGCATGGCCGAGCACGCCGATCAACAGGCCCACCAGCCACCCCACGCCCGCGTACTGCCAGGCCCCCGGCCACCAGAAGCCGGCAACCGCCACGAAGGTGGCGAACATGACGGTGGACACCAGCGTGCCCCAGAAGTTGAACGTGATCAGCCAGGGCCGCGCCTGCCGCCGCGCGCCGCCACTGCGCACGCGCTGCCACAGTGACAGGGGCAGCAACAACAGTGCGATCGCCACGAAAACCAGTATCGCCAGTGGCAGTGCGAACAGCAGGGGCATGGCATCGGGCTTCAATCAACGAGATAGGCCGATGATAGGCAGTCTGGCGCAAAGATGACGAAAAGGCGCTGTCGCCAGCGCCTTGTCAGTTATCCACCACTTTGGCGCAGCCCGTGTTCACGCTGCGCGGGTGCGAGCGCAGGGCTGGAGCCCTGCGCTGGGGTGGACCGGCCGCGCTCAGAACGCCGGCAGCACCGCGCCCTTGTACTTCTGCTCGATGAAGGCCTTCACTTCCGGGCTGGTCAGCGCCCTGGCCAGCTTCTGCACGCGGGCGTCGTCCTTGTTGTCCGGGCGCGAGACCAGGAAGTTCACGTACGGCGAATCGCTGCTCTCGATGGCCAGCGCGTCCTTGGTCGGGTTCAGGCCGGCATCCAGTGCATAGTTGGTGTTGATCAGCGCCAGGTCCACCTGGTCGAGCACGCGCGGCAGCATGGCCGAATCCAGCTCGCGGAATTTCAGCTGCTTCGGGTTCTCCACGATATCGCGCTGGGTGGACAGGGCGTTGCTCGGGTCCTTCAGTTTGATGACGCCGGCCTTGTCCAGCAGGATCAGTGCGCGGCTGTTGTTGCTCGGGTCGTTCGGAATGACCACGTCGGCGCCGGTGGGCAGGTCGGCCAGTGCCTTGACCTTGCGCGAATAGGCACCGAACGGCTCGATGTGCACGCCGGTGACGGTGACCAGGCCGGTCTTGCGGTCGCGATTGTAGGCGTCCAGATACGGCTCGGTCTGGAAGTAGTTCACGTCCACCTGTTTCTGCACCAGCTGGTCGTTGGGCTGCACGTAGTCGTTGAACACGCGCACGTCCAGCTTCACCCCTTCCTTGGCCATCAGCGGCTTGACCACGTCCAGAATCTCGGCGTGCGGCACGGCAGTGGCGGCCACCACCAGCGTGGCCTCGTCGCTGGCGGGCTTGCCGCAGGCCGAGAGCGCGAGTGCGGCGGCGATCAGTGGGAGGGCGAGCAGCTTTTTCATTGGAATCTGGATCCTGTGGGGAAGGACAACGGTCGGCATACCGTAACAGCCTAGGCGTGCAATACACGCAGGCCGGTCAACATCACTTGCGGGTGTAGTACGTCACCAACCGGTCGCCCAGCATCTGCAGCAGCTGCACGAGCACCAGCAGCAGCACCACGGTGACCAGGGCCACATCGGTATGCGAACGCTGGTAGCCATCACGGAAGGCCAGATCGCCGAGACCACCGGAGCCGATGGCGCCGCCCATGGCGGTGAAACCGATCAACGCGATGGTGGTGACGGTGGCACCGGCGATCAGCCCGGGCCGTGCTTCCGGCAGCAGCACCTTGAACACAAGTTGGCGGGTGGTGGCACCCATGGCCTGGCTGGCTTCGATCACGCCCCGGTCCACTTCGCGCAGCGCGGTTTCCACCAGCCGTGCATAGAACGGCGCGGCGCCCACCACCAGCGGCAGGATCGCGCCACGCACGCCCAGCGAGGTACCCATCATCGCCAGTGTCACCGGAATCAGCACGATCATCAGGATGATGAAAGGCACCGAGCGCAGCAGGTTCACCAGCAGTGCGAGCACACCGTACACCACCGGCCTGCGGTGCAGCTGCGGCGAGCCGGTGAGGAACAGCAGCACCCCCAGCGGCAAACCGATGGCCATGGTCAGCGGCAGCGAGCCGGCCAGCATCAGCAGCGTGTCGATGGTGGCCTGGCCGATGTCGGCCCACTTGCCGGCATCCAGGTGGCGGAAGAAACCGCCTGCGGTGGCGAACATCATCGGCGCAGCTCCTCTACGTGTACCCCGGCGTTGGCAAACATCGCCTGCGCGGCGTCCTGGTCACCGCCCACCAGCGCGACGGTGAGCTGGCCGTAGGGGGTGTCCTTGATGCGGTCGATGCGGCCGGTAAGGATGTTGTAGTCCACGCCCGTTTCACGGGCCACGCGGCCCAGCAGCGGCTCGTAGGTGTCCTCGCCCAGGAAGGTCAGGCGCACGATGCGGCCATTGACCGAGGCGTAGTCACGCAGCTGCTCACCCGCGTCCACATGCTCGGATTCAGTGACGAAGCGGCGGGTGGTGGCGTGCTGCGGGTGCAGGAACACATTGGTCACCGGGCCGAGTTCGACCAGCCGGCCCGCATCCAGCACCGCCACGCGGTCGCAGACGCGGCGGATCACATCCATCTCGTGAGTGATCAGCACGATGGTCAGGCCGAGCTCGCGGTTGATCCTGCCCAGCAGGGCCAGCACCGACGCGGTGGTCTGCGGGTCCAGCGCACTGGTGGCTTCGTCGCACAGCAGGATCTGCGGGCGCGTGGCCAGTGCGCGGGCAATGCCCACGCGCTGCTTCTGGCCACCGGACAGCTGCGCCGGGTACTTGCCGGCATGCGCTTCCAGGCCAACGGTGTGCAGCAGCTCGGCTACGCGCTTGTCGATCTCGGCCTGGGGCGTGCCGGCCAGCTCCAGCGGAAACGCCACGTTGCCGGCCACGGTGCGCGCCGACAGCAGGTTGAAGTGCTGGAAGATCATGCCGATGCGCCGGCGCAATGCGCGCAGGCCGTCGGCATCCAGTGCAGTGGCATCCTGCCCGTCAATCAGCACGCGGCCGCCGCTGGGCTCTTCCAGTCGGTTGATCAGCCGGATCAGCGTGGACTTGCCCGCACCGGAGTGGCCGATGATGCCGAATACTTCGCCGGCCTGGATGGTCAGGTCGAGCGGGTGCAGTGCGCTGATCGCACGACCCTCGACAAGGTAGGACTTCTGCAGTTGCTGGAACTCGATCACTGCCTGCGGCACCGGGGGCACTGGGAATGGGGCGTGCAGCCTAGCAGCGCCGGGCTGCCGGCGCGCGTGCCGCAGGGGCGGATCTTATTCCTTTTGGTTCTAAGGATGTGCCCGTGACGCCGCTCAGGGGTGATCCAGCGGCTCGGCGCGGTGGGCCCGCTGCACCCGCTCACGGTGCAGCAGGTACAGGCCGCTGGCGACGATGATGGCCGCGCCAATCCATGTCCAGCGGTCTGGCAGCTTCTGCCACAGCAGCAGATCCCAGCCGATCACCCAGACCAGCCCGGTGTACTCCAATGGCGCGATCAGCGAGGCCTGGCCCAGCTGGAACGCCTTGGTCAACGCGATCTGCCCCAGCGCACCGGCCAGCCCCATGCCAGCGATCAGGGCAGCGTGCTTCCACTGCAGCGGCTGCCACTGCGGCCACGCCAGCGCACCGGCGCCCAGCGCCAGCAGCAGCAGAAACCAGACCACCATCGACTGCGGGGTATCGGTACGGGTGAGCAGGCTCACCGTGACAGCTGCGATGGCATAAGCGGTGGCTGCGATCAGCACCATCAGCCCGGGAAAGGAAATGAAGCCGTCCACGCCGGGGCGCAGCACCACCATCACGCCAATGAGGCCAATTCCAATGGCAATCCATCGGCGTGGGCCCACATATTCACCCAGCAGGGGCACCGACAGCGCAGCCACCAGCAGCGGCGCGACGAAGTAGATGGTATAGGCGGTGGACAGCGGCAGCGTGCGCAGCGCGTAGACGAAGCAGCCGATCATCACCATGCCCAGCACACCACGCAGCAGATGCAGCGGCCAGCGCACGGGAATGAGCGAGCGCGGGCCGGCGGTGGCCAGCACCCACACCAGCACGAACGGCAGCGAGGCGGCACCGCGCAGCGTGGTGACCTGCAGGGTCGGGTAGCTCTCGGCCAGCATCTTCATGCCGGCATCCATCAACGAGAAGAAGGCGACGGCGGCCAGCATCCAGACGACGGCGCGCGCGGGGGATTTGGTTGGAACGGACATATACCGATTATCCGCTGGCAGTGCATTCAAGACATCCCTTTTCTGTGCCCGGGTTCAGCGCGCATGGGGGAGAGGAGGGTTGGTGGTTGTGTGGTGGTTCGTGTTTGTTGATGTCGCCGTGAAAAGCTCAACCCCTCCCCGACCCTCCCCTTCGCCTTCGGCGAAAGGGAGGGAGACAAGCAGCTACCAATTGCCTCATGAACCGCCCACACCTCTGTGCGCCAGCCCAAGGGCATGAATCACTCCCTCCCTTGGGCGCCAGCCCAGGGGAGGGTTGGGGAGGGGTGCCTTCTGCGTGGTGCTTGTTCGTGCGTGTTGATGTTGCTGCGAAAAGCTCCACCCCTCCCCAGCCCTCCCCTTCACCTTCGGTGAAAGGGCGGGAGACAAG
Organism: Stenotrophomonas sp. UBA2124; assembly: GCA_002329155.1. GTDB lineage: Bacteria > Pseudomonadota > Gammaproteobacteria > Xanthomonadales > Xanthomonadaceae > Stenotrophomonas. The sequence continues at coordinate 35,437 of DCXY01000007.1, forward strand.
CAGCTGCCGATTACCTCGTGAACCGCCCACACCCCTATGCGCCAGCCAAAGGGCGTGAACTGCCCCCTCCCTTGGGCGCCAGCCCAGGGGAGGGTTGGGGAGGGGTGCTTTCTGCGTGGTGCTTGTTCGTGCGGGTTGATGTTGCTGCGAAAAGCTCAACCCCTCCCCGGCCCTCCCCTTCGCCTTCGGCGAAAGGGAGGGAGACAAGCAGTTGCCGATTACCTCATGAACCGCCCACACCCCTGTGCGCCAGCCCAAGGGCATGAACCGCTCCCTCCCTTGGGCGCCAGCCCAGGGGAGGGTTGGGGAGGGGTGCTTTGTGCGTGGTGCTTGTTCGTGCGTGTTGATGTTGCTGCGAAAAGCTCCACCCCTCCCCGGCCCCCCCCTTCACCTTCGGTGAAAGGGAGGGAGACAAGCAGCTGCCGATTACCTCGTGAACCGCCCACACCCCTGTGCGCCAGCCCAAGGGCATGAACCGCTCCCTCCCTTGGGCGCCAGCCCAGGGGAGGGTTGGGGAGGGGTGCTTTGTGCGTGGTGCTTGTTCGTGCTTGTTGATGTTGCTGCGAAAAGCTCACCCCCTCCCCGGCCCTCCCCTTCACCTCAGGTGAAAGGGAGGGAGACAGGCGGCGGCTGAACGCCCTGCTTCGGCCGATCGCCTAGAATGTCCGCAGTTTTCATTGAATGGAGCAGACCCCATGCCTTCCTTTGACGTCGTTTCCGAAGTTGACAAGCACGAGCTGACCAATGCCATCGACCAGGCCAACCGTGAGCTGTCCACCCGCTTCGACTTCAAGGGCGTGGACGCGAAGTTCGAGCAGGATGGCGAGAAGCTGATCAAGCTGTCCGCACCCAGCGATTTCCAGCTCAAGCAGATGGCTGACATCCTCAAGCAGCGCCTGTCCGCGCGCAGCATCGACTTCCGCTGCATGGAATTCGGCGATGTAGAAACCAACCTGGCCGGTGCGCGCCAGCAGGTGACGGTCAAGCAGGGCATCGAGCAGAAGCTGGCCAAGCAGATCGCCGCGAAGATCAAGGAATCCAAGATCAAGGTGGATACCCAGATCAACGGCGACAAGCTGCGCGTGAACGGAAAGAAGCGCGACGACCTGCAGGAAGTGATGGCACTGCTGAAGAAGAACGAGTTCGAGCAGCCGCTGCAGTTCGACAACTTCCGCGATTGATCCATTCCCTACCGCCCGCACTCCGCCAGCCCCGAGCCCGCCATGAACGACATTGTTGAAACCGACCCGGCCGAGGTCATCGCCGTCACCCGCAACTGGCTGGAAAAGGCAGTGATCGGGCTGAACCTGTGCCCGTTCGCCAAGGCGGTGTACGCCAAACAGCAGGTGCGCTTCGTGGTGAGCGATGCCACCACGCCCGAGGCGCTGCTGGAGCAGCTGGCCGAGGAGCTGGTATGGCTGCGCGACACGCCTGCCGAGCAGACCGACACCACGTTGATCATCCACCCGCAGGTGCTGACCGATTTCCTGGACTACAACGACTTTCTGGGCAATGCCGAGGCGGCGGTGGAAGCACTGGACCTGCAGGGCGTGCTGCAGGTGGCCAGCTTCCATCCGCAGTACCAGTTCGAGGGCGTGGCGCCGGATGATGTGAGCAATTACACCAACCGGGCGCCCTACCCCATCCTGCACCTGCTGCGCGAGGATAGCGTGGAACGTGCGGTGGCCGCGTTCCCGGACCCGGACGTGATCGTGGAACGCAACATCGCCACGCTCGACAAGCTGGGCGTGGACGGCTGGAACCAGCTCGTATCCGGCGGCAGCACACACTGATACCTGCATAGCAACACCCGACACCCGTAGCCCGGATAAGCGCCAGCGCGTCCGGGGAGTTTTGCGCCGTGGGTGGTACGCTGTGGTGGTTTTGGTGCCATGCGAACAGCCCCGGGTGCGCGTTGCTTACCCGGGCTACAACAGCCGGCACCTCGAATGAAACCCGTAGCCCGGATAAGCGCCAGCGCATCCGGGGATTTTCGCGGTGTAGGTGGTGCGCTGGTGGTTTCGATGCCCCGCGAACGGCCCCGGGTGCGCGTTGCTTACCCGGGCTACAACGGCCGGCACCTCGCATGAAACCCGTAGCCCGGATAAGCGTCAGCGCATCCGGGGATTTTCGCGGTGTAGGTGGTGCGCTGGTGATTTCGACACCCCGCGAACGGCCCCGGGTGCGCTTTGCTTACCCGGGCTACAGAGCTGCAGGTTCAGGGTGTTTCGGCGGTGGCCAGGTGCGGCTGCAGCAGGGTATGTACGTCGTGCAGGGAATCGACGATGCGGTGGCCGAAGGCGCGCACTTCCTCGTCCGGCACCAGCAGGTCGGGCACCTGGATGGTGGTCATGCCGGCAGCCAGTGCGGCGCGCACGCCGGTGGGTGAATCTTCCAGCGCCAGACAGGCCTGCGGTGCCACCTGCAGGCGCTCGGCAGCCAACAGGTAGATGTCGGGCGCGGGCTTGGGATGGGCCACATCACTGCTGGTGGCGATGGCCTGGAAGTACGGCAGCAGGCCAGCAGCTTCAAGCTTGCGCTGGGCCAGCGGCGAACGGGTGGAGGTGGCAACCGCACGCGGAATGTCGTTGGCCTGCAACAGCTCCAGCAGTTCGATGATGCCGGGCCGCAGCGGCACGCCGGCCTGCACGATGCCGTCATAGCGCGCATAGGAATCGGCCAGCAGTGCGTCGGTACGCGCAACGCCCAGCGCATCACCGAGCCTGGCGCGGGTGACCGCGTCGGAGGAGCCGATCAGCGACAGCAGCAGCGCGCGCGAAATGCCATAACCGTGCGCATGCGCGGTGTGCTCCAGGCAACCGAGCAGAGCGCGTTCGCTGTCGAGCATCAGCCCGTCCATGTCGAACACCACGGCCAATGGACGCTGCGCAAGCATCACGGTGTGCTACCGAACAGCGTATCCAGATCCTGCGCCGACAGCTGGCGCCATTGCCCCGGCTCCAGTCCGTCCAGCACCAGGCCACCAACGCGCACCCGCTGCAGCGCCTGTACGTGGTTGCCGACCGCCGCGAACATGCGCCGCACCTGGTGGTAACGGCCTTCATGCAGCGTGAGCCGGATATGGCGCGGGCCCAGCACTTCGAGTTCGGCCGGCAGCAGCGGCTTGTCATCGGACTCCAGCAGCAGGGTGCCGCTGGCGAACAGCGCCACCTCATCACCGCGCAGGTCCTGCGCGAGTTCGGCCTCGTATACCTTGTCCAGCCGCGCCTTCGGCGACACGATGCGATGCAGCAGCTGGCCGTCGTCGGTCATCAGCAGCAGGCCGGAGGTATCGCGATCGAGACGGCCCACGCTGGACAGCACCGGGTCGCGGTCGCGGAAGCGTTCGGGCAGCAGGTCGTAGATCAGGCGCCCGTGGTCCCTGGTGGAACAGGTATAGCCGGTGGGCTTGTGCAGCAGCAGCGACAGACCGGGCGGCGGATCCAGCGGCTCGCCATCCACGCGGATTGTCTCATGCGCCACCTTGTCGTCGGCGTACAGCACGTCGCCGTCCGCATCTGTGATGCGGCCTTCGCGGAACATCAGCTGCACCTGCTTGCGGCTGCCATAACCCAGGTTGGCGATGTGCTTGACCAGCTTCATGCGCGGCCCCCACGGGTGCCGACGATCACCTTGAAGCCGTCACGCTCGGCGGCCACGCGCACTTGGCCGAAGCTTTCGTTGAGAATCTGCTCGTACGGCAGGTGCCGGTTGGCGACCATGAACAACTGGCCGCCCGGGCGCAGCGCCTGCGCGGCCACGGCGATGAAACGCTGGCCGATGTCCGGGCGGTCCTCGCGGGCGGGCGTGTGGAACGGCGGGTTGGAGACGATGAAGTCGTAGCGGCCATCGATGCCTGCGGTGACATCGTGCCAGCGGAAATCGAGCGCGGCGCTGCTGCCGGCCAGGTTGCGACGGGCCAGCGCCAGCGCGCGTGCTTCGGCCTCGTACAGGTCCAGTGCGGTGACCTTGGGGCAGCGCGCCAGCACTTCGGCCGACAGGTAACCCCAGCCTGCGCCGAGGTCCGCGCCGCGTCCTGCCAGGTCGGCGGGCAGTTGTTCGACCAGTAGTGCGGATGCCGGATCGATGCGGTCCCAGGCGAAAACACCGGGGCGGCTTTGGAAGCGGCCATCGAGGATGGCGCGCGGTGCATCCAGCGCGGCCCAGCGTTTGCGCAGGGCTTCGTCATGGCTGCCATCGGCAGGCGGGGTCCAGTAGGCGCGGCAGTGGTTCTTGGTGAGTTTGCCGCCAAGGCCGGCCAGCTGCTGCAGGTCGCTTTCGCCCGAGCGCGCGCCCTCATTGTTGGATTGGCAGGCCACCACGATGCCGCCGGGCGCCACCCTGGCCAGCGCGCGCGCCAGCAGTGCGCGGGCTTCGTCACGCTGGCGCGGCGGCAGCACCAGCACCAGGGCGTAGCGCGTGTTGTCCTGTTCCAGCGTGTCCTCGTCCTGCACCTGCCAACCGCTGCGCTCCAGCGCGCTGGCGAACGGGCGGAAGCTCTGCGCGCAGACCAGCTGCCCGCTGGCAGCATGCTCGCGCAACGGCCAGCCATCGCGGGCGCGCAGGAACAGCACCGGCCCCTGTGGCCAGCGCAGGGCCGCGGAGGAGAACGGCAGGAACAGGGTTTGCAGCGGGGCGTCTTGCAGGGCGGGCATGCCGATAAGTCTTGGAGCGGGCCGTCCATTCTACCGGGCTGGCCGCAATGGCCCGGAAATGCCGCCGCGCGGGGCCGCAACGCCGGGCCCGCGCTAGGCCGGTGTGTCGGAGGTATCCGGGGCCGGCAGGCGCAGCACCTGGCGCACGCTGTCCAGCCAGATCACGTGCTGCTGGGAGATGCGTACCAGGTCATCAAGCCGCACCTGTGCGTTCACGCCGGGCTGCTCGGTGTGGTCGGCAAAATGCTGCAGGCAGGGCCGCACGGTCACCGTGCCGGAGACCCGGCTGCCGTCCTTGAGTACCAGCAATACCCTCGCCTGCCCGGGAAGTTCGCCTGCAAGGGCTTCAAGCCAGGCAATCATCGCCGGGTCGGTGTAGACGTGGGGCGCGTACAAGGCCATGGCAGCGTCCGTGAGTGCTCGCTGTCACATTAACGGCCTCTGCCGTGAACCGCATGCAAAATCTTCAGCGTGCCGGCCGGCAGGCCTCGCGGATGGCGCCCACCAACTGCGCAACGCTGTAGGGCTTGGCGATGTGGCTCTGGAAGCCGGCGGCAATGGCCCGGCGCCTGTCGTCCTCACGCGCCAGCGCGGTGACGGCCACCGCCGGCAGCGTGCCGCCATCCACCTCCAGCGTTTCACGCAGGGTGTTGATCAGCCCATAGCCATCCATGCCGGGCATGCCGATATCGCTGATGAGCAGGTCGAATGCGGCATGGCCCCCCATGCCCAGCAGCTCCAGCGCCTCGGCGGCACTGCCCACCCCCACCACCGATGCGCCCTGCTCTTCCAGCAGGCGCCGCAGGTAGGCCAGCATGTCCGGCTGGTCTTCCACCACCAGCGCACGCAGACCGGCCAGCGCATGCGCGGCCACCAGCTGGTCACCCAGTGCACCACGCTGCACCTTGCGCCGTGGCCGCCGGGCGCTGTCCTGCACCTGATAGGCCGGCAGCCGCAGCCGGAAGGTGGAGCCCTCACCCGGGCCCGCGCTTTCGGCGTTGAGCCGGCCGCCGTGCAGTTCGGTCAATTGCTGGGCAATGGCCAGGCCCAGGCCCAGGCCACCGTGGCGCCGGGTGGTGGTGCCATCGGCCTGACTGAAGCGGTTGAACAGCTGCTGCAGGAACTCCGGCGCGATGCCGTCACCGTTGTCACTGACCTGCACTTCGTACTGATCGCCGTCGGCCAGCAGGCGCACCTGGATATGCCCCTCCACGGCGGTGAACTTGATGGCATTGGACAGCAGGTTGGTCAGAATCTGGCGGATGCGCGTGGCATCGCCCAGCACCCGGCAGGACTGTGCGGGCAGGTCCAGAGTCAATTCCTGCGCCTTGCCTTCGGCCAGCAGCTCCAGCGCGCGCACCACCTCGCGGATCTGCTCGCCAAGGTCCAGCACCTCCACTTCCAGCTGCACCTTGCCCAGCAGCATGCTGCTCAGGTCGAGCATGTCCGACATCAGGTGCTTCTGGGTCATGGCACTGCTGGCAATCACCTCCAGGCCCTTGCGCATGGGGTGGTTGGGCTCCATGCGCTGCAGCAGCAGCTCGCTCCAGCCCAGCACGGTGGTCAACGGCGTGCGCAGCTCGTGCGAGAGCGTGGCCAGGAACTCGTCCTTCATGCGCGCCATGCTTTCGGCGGTGCTGCGCGCGGCGCGCTCGGCTGTGAGCAGGTCCTCACGCGCCAGCTCGATCTCGCGGCGCTCGGTGATGTCGGGGCTGTTGCCGGCCAGGCCGATAAAGCGGCCATCGGCGGAAAAACGCGGTACGGCGTTCATTTCCACCCAGCGCCACTGCCCGTCATGGCGGCGCACGCGTACGTTCAGATGCAGCTCGCGCGGCTCGGCCAGCGCGCTGATCAGCTCGAACTCGAACGGCGCCCATTCGTCTGAATGCAGCAGGCTGCGCCACAGGCCGGGGCCACGTTCCTCGTCAGGCACGATGCCGAAATAGGCGCCAAAGGCGCTGTTGACGAAGCGCACATGGCCCAGGTCATCCAGCACCCACACCGGCATGGGCAGGCCTTCGGCCAACGCGCTGAAGCGCGCCTCGCTTTCAGCCAGCTCGGTTTCCATGCGCTTGCGCTCGGTGATGTCGAAAAACAGCACCGCCACGCGATGCAGTTCCTGCGGGCCCATCGGCACCGCCTCCACCGAATACCAGCGGTTGTCGCGCGGCACCTCACGCTCGAACTGCACGCCACGCCCTTCACGCGCCACCCGCGCGAAGATCTGCGCCCAGTACGGGTCGAAGTTGCTGAGTACCGCGCGCGCATTGCAGCCGGTCACATCGCCCAGCCCGGTCAGGGTGTCGAAGGCCTTGTTGACCTTCAGATAGACGAAATCGACCGGTTCTTCCTGCTCGAACACCAGCTCGATGACGCAGAAACCGGTGCCCACGGCATCGAATACCTCCCTGTACAGCGAGGTGTCTCCAAGGTCCACATCGAGTCGGCGCTCCGATATGGGAGTCAGGGTGTGATCAGAAAAGGGCATTACCGGGACGTAGGAACAAAGGGGACTTGCGCCAGCCGGAGTCTGCGCAGCCGGCGATCCACAGGGTGTGATGATGAACGATCCGGCAATCCTTTTGGCACAGCGTGACAGCATTCATTGCCCGCTCCGGCCAACCCGCGCACACTTCAGACATACCAAGCCACCGGAGTACGTGCCATGAAGACCCTGAGCATCACCGGACTTGCCTTGGCCTGCCTGCTGGCGATGGGCAGCGTGGATGCCAGGCCGCGAACCGTGTCCGCCCCCGACGCGCCGCGCGCCCTGCCCACCGAAGGCAGCGTGCAGGTGCAGTGGACCGACCCGGCCCAGTTCACCGAGCTGCGCCAGAGCCGCAACCGCTGGGAAGCCCAGCGCGGCGACTGGGTGGTGGATCTGGCCGAGCACCTGCGCAAGCAGGCCAGCAAGCGCCTGCCGGAAGGACAGACCCTGGATGTGACCATCACCGATATCAAGCGCGCCGGCGACTACGAGCCATGGCGCGGCCCGCAGCTGGATGATGTGCGCTTCATGCGCGACATCTACCCGCCGCGCATCGCCCTGCAGTTCACGCTCAGCGATGCCAGCGGCCAGGTGATCGACCAGGGCGAACGCACCCTGCGCGACACCGGCTACCTGCTCAACAGCAGCCTGCCCAGCAATACCGACCCGCTGCGTTACGAGAAGCGCATGCTGGACGACTGGCTGCGCCGCGATCTGCTCAAGCGCGACAGCACGGCGGGACTGTAAGCCCAGCAACGTCCAGCGCGGCACGGCTGCGCATCACATCGACTGCATGGAAAGAAAGGGCCGCATTGCGGCCCTTTCTTTATCGTCCCTCATTCGGACAGATACACCCGCGGCGTGCGCTTGAGGCTGCACGGCAGCCGGTAGGCGCTGGTGTTGCAGCGTGGTGCCAGCTCGGAAATGGTGGGGGCGTTGCCCCACAGCTGCACGATGCTGCCCTGCCCGGCCAGTGGATGGTCGGTGAGGTCCACCGTCAGCATGTCCATCGACACGCGCCCGATCAGCCGCCCGGGCACGCCATCAATCAGTACCGGCGTGCCGTTGGGTGCGAACTGCGGGTAGCCGTCGGCATAGCCCATCGCCACCACACCCACGCGGGTGGGCTGCTCGGCGACGAAACGCGCGCCATACCCCAGTGGCTCGCCCACGCCCAGCTCACGCACGGCGATGACACGCGACTGCAGCGTCATCACCGGCCGCAGCTGCGCCGCATGCGGGCTGGGCTGCGGGTACAGCGGATCCGCGCCGTACAGCATCAGGCCAGGGCGCACCCAGTCGCTGCGCACCTGTGGCCAACCCAGCAGCGCTGGCGAATTGCACAGACTGGTTTCGCCCGCCAGCCCTTCGATGGCACGGTTGAACACCTCCAGCTGCTCACCGGTGCGGTTGCTGTCCAGCTCATCGGCACGCGCGAGGTGGCTCATCATCACCAGCGGGGCCACCTGCGGCAGCGCCGACAGGCATGCATGGGCATCGCGGAATTCTTCCGGCGACAGCCCCAGGCGGTGCATGCCGCTGTCCAGCTTCAGCCAGATGTGCAGCGTGGCATCGGTGCGGAAGGCTTCCACCGCCTCCAGCTGCCAGCGCGAGGCCACCACGGTCCACAGCTCGTGTTCGACGATCAGCGGCAGTTCGGCGGCATCAAAAAAGCCTTCCATCAGCAGGATTGGCCCACGGATGCCGGCATGGCGCAGCTCCAGCGCCTCCTCGATGCAGGCCACGCCGAAGCCATCGGCCTCGTCCTGCAGCGCGCGCGCGCAGGCGACGGCACCGTGGCCATAAGCGTCGGCCTTGATCACGGCCAGCGCCTTGCCGCCGCCCAGCTGCCGCGCCAGGCGGTAGTTGTGGCGCAGTGCCTCCAGATCGATAAGTGCCTGTGCCGGGCGCATCAGTGCTGCCCCTTGCCGTAGCGGAAGATGTCCAGCCCTTCGGTGCTGATGTGTGGCGTCCTGCCGCTCATCAGGTCGGCCAGATAGCGGCCAGAGCCCGCGGCCATGGTCCAGCCCAGTGTGCCGTGGCCGGTGTTGAGGAACAGGTTGCGGAACGGCGTGGCGCCGATGACCGGCGTGCCGTCCGGCGTGGCCGGGCGCAGGCCGGTCCAGAATGTGGCCTGCGACAGATCGCCCCCGTCCGGATACAGATCGTTGACCACCTTCTCCAGCGTCGCGCGGCGGCGCGGCTCCAGCGACAGGTCGAAGCCGGCCACCTCGGCCATGCCGCCCACGCGGATGCGGTCCTGGAAGCGGGTGATGGCGATCTTGTAGCTCTCGTCCAGGATGGTCGAATTCGGCGCCATCGCGGCATTGGTGATGGGCAGGGTCAGCGAGTACCCCTTCAGCGGGTACACCGGCAGATGCATGCCCAGCGGCGCCAGCAGCTGCGGCGAATAGCTGCCCAGCGCCAGCACATAGTGGTCGGCGGTTTCGAGCTGGCCGTTGATGCGCACGCCGGTGATGCGGTCGCCGTCGTACTGGATCGAGGCGATGTCCTGGTCGAAACGGAATTCCACGCCGGCATCGGCGGCCAACGCGGCCAGCTTCACGGTGAACAGCTGGCAGTCGCCGGTCTGGTCTTCCGGCAGGCGCAGTGCGCCGACCAGCATGTCGGTCTTGCCGGCCAGCGCCGGTTCAACGCGGGCGATGCCCTGGCGGTCCAGCACTTCATAGGGCACGCCGTACTCGCGCAACACCTCGATGTCCTGGGCGGCGGCATCCAGCTGCTGCTGGGTGCGGAACAGCTGGGTGGTGCCCAGCTGGCGGCCTTCGTAGTCGATGCCGGTGGCCGCGCGCAGCTCGTTGATGCAGTCGCGGCTGTAGTCGGACACGCGCACCATGCGCGCCTTGTTCACCGCATAACGCGCCGCCGTGCAGTTGCGCAGCATCTGCAGCAGCCAGCGGTACTGGTTGAGGTCGGTGGTGGGGCGGATGGCCAGCGGGGCGTGTTCCTCGAACAGCCACTTGATGGCCTTGAACGGAATGCCCGGCGCGGCCCACGGCGAGGTGTAGCCGAAGGACAGCTGGCCGGCGTTGGCGTAGCTGGTTTCCAGCGCGGGGCCGGGCTGGCGGTCAACCACGGTGACATCCCAACCCGCCTGGCGCAGATACCAGGCACTTGTCGTGCCGATCACACCACTGCCAAGCACCAGAACTCGCATCACACTCTCCTGACCGCATCATTCCCTGCCCGGAAGTGGGCAGGCGCTAGGAACAGCGCAGTATATTCAGCCTTAAACAGTGTTTTTTTCTGTATTAATGGCCTTGCACGCGGTAATTTCCCGTTTCGACCATCAAAAGCAGACACCCATGGCCACCCGCAGCCGCGAACTGGACAAGATCGACCGCAAGATCCTGCGCATCCTGCAGCAGGAGGGCCGCATTTCCTTCACCGAACTCGGGGAGCGTGTGGGCCTGTCCACGACACCCTGCACCGACCGCGTGCGCCGGCTCGAACGCGAGGGCGTGATCACAGGCTACTACGCGCGGCTGGACC
>DCXY01000039.1 GCA_002329155.1 Stenotrophomonas sp. UBA2124
GGCGCCGAGGCCAAGCAGATGCTGGGCCGTACCCCGGGCCACATCACCACCATCCGCCCGATGAAGGACGGCGTCATCGCCGATTTCACCTACACCGAGGCGATGCTCAAGCACTTCATAAAGAAAGTGCACAAGTCGCGCGTGCTGCGCCCCAGCCCGCGCGTGCTGGTGTGCGTGCCGGCCGGCTCCACCCAGGTGGAACGCCGCGCCATCAAGGAATCGGCCGAGGAGGCCGGTGCCCGTGATGTGTTCCTGATCGAAGAGCCCATGGCTGCGGCCATCGGCGCCGGCATGCCGGTGACCGAGGCGCGCGGTTCGATGGTCATCGACATCGGCGGCGGCACCACCGAGGTGGCCGTCATCTCGCTGAACGGCATCGTCTACTCGGCCTCCGTGCGCATCGGCGGCGACCGCTTCGATGAGTCCATCACCAACTACGTGCGCCGCAACCACGGCATGCTGATCGGTGAGGCCACCGCCGAGCGCATCAAGGTGGAGCTGGGCTGCGCCTACCCGCAGGCGGAAGTGATCGAGATGGAAATCTCCGGCCGCAACCTTGCCGAGGGCGTGCCGAAGATGATCAAGATCAGCTCCAACGAGGTGCTTGAAGCACTGCACGAGCCGCTGTCGGGCATCGTCTCGGCGGTCAAGCTGGCGCTGGAGCAGACCCCGCCGGAGCTGTGTGCCGACGTGGCCGAGCGCGGCATCGTGCTCACCGGCGGCGGCGCCCTGCTGCGCGACCTGGACCGCCTGATCTCCGAGGAAACCGGCCTGCACGTGCAGGTGGCCGACGACCCGCTGACCTGCGTGGCCCGCGGTGGCGGCCGTGCGCTGGAGCTGGTGGACATGCACGGCAACGAGTTCTTCGCACCGGAGTGATGCGGGGAACGGGGAGCAGGCAACAGGGGATGGCAGGCACCGGGCAACGGGTGCCTGCGTCGGGTTTCCTGCCCCACCGATGGCGCGCCGCACTGCGGTGCGCGTTGACATGTGGATGCCTTGCACGCATCCATTCCCCAATTCCCAGTTCCGGTTCCCTGCCTTAGACCCGTGCCTCCCTACGCCGGCCCACCCGTAGCCTCCCGACAGGGCGAAGCCAGCAGCACTTTGCGCCTGCTGGCCTACCTGGCGCTGGGCATTACCTTGATCGTGCTGGACAACCAGGGCGGCTGGCTGTCGCGCCTGCGCGCACAGGCCAACCTGGTGGTGCAACCGATCTGGGCGCTGGCCGGCCTGCCGGGGCGTCTAGGTGCCTCGGTGAAGGACAATGCCGCCAGCCACGGCCAGCTGGTGGAAGAGAACCGCGAGCTGCGCAACCAGCTGCTGGTGGCCAACGCCCGCCTGACCCGCCTGCAGACGGCGGTGCTGGACAACGCCCAGCTGCGCGAAATGCTCAATGTGTCCGAGCGCGAAGGCCTGGACGTGCAGCTGGCACCCATTCTGGATATCGACCTGGACCCGGTGAAGGAGCGGCTGGTGCTGGACGCCGGCAGCCGCGCCGGTGTGCACGTGGGCCAGGCGGTGATCGACGCCGGTGGCCTGATGGGGCAGGTGGTGGCGGTGACGCCCGGCCATTCCACCGTGCTGCTGCTCACCGATCCGGACCATGCGGTGCCGGTAACGGTGGCGCGCAATGGCGTGCGCCTGATCGCCTATGGCCGTGGCGACCGCATGGAACTGCGTGACATTCCGCTCAGCGCGGGCGTGGAGGTGGGCGATGAAATCGTCACTTCAGGCCTGGGCGGGCGTTTCCCAGCCGGCTTCCCGGTGGGCAGGATTCTCAAGCTGCGCCCGGACGATACCCATGCCTTCCTGGTGGGTGATCTGGAGCCGGCGGCCAAACTGGACCGTGGACGCAACGTGCTGCTGCTGCGCTCGGTGCCGAGCGTGCCGCACCTGCCGGTGACGGTGGGCGTGGAGCCGCCTGCGGCATCGGCCTCCACCGGATCGGCCACGCCGGCTGCCGGTGCCGCCAACGGCACGGCTCCCGCAACGCAGCCGCCGACCCGGCAGGCACCCGCACAACCGACACCCGCGCAGCAGGCACCCGCCGCCAAGGGCACGACTCCCGCAACGCAGCCGCCTGCGCGGAACGGTGCCGCACCGGCCCCGACCACCGACGCCGAAGCACAGCCGCCGGCCAACCCGGAGCCGCGCCGATGAGCCGCCTGCGCAGCAAGGGCTGGGTCATGCCGGTCAGCATCATTCTGGCGATGCTGCTGGCGCTGGTGCCGTTGCCGACCCTGCTGGTGCCGTTGCGGCCCTACTGGCTGGCGCTGGTGCTGGCCTACTGGGTGATCGAAACTCCCGACCGGATGGGGCTGGGGCTGGCTTTCAGCATCGGCCTGATCGCCGACCTGATGATGGGCAGCATCCTCGGCGAGCAGGCGCTGCGGCTGGCGGTGATGGCCTTCATCCTGCAGCGCTTCCGCGCGCGCATCCGTTTCTTCCCGTTGTCGCAGCAGGCGCTGGCCATCGGCGGCCTGCTGTTCAACGACCGCATCATCGACGCCGCCATCCACCTGATGGCCGGTGAGCCGCTGCTGCCGTGGAGCTACTGGTGGGCACCGCTGCTGGGCATGGCGCTGTGGCTGCCGATGTATGTGCTGCTGGATGCGGTGCGGCTGGGCAAGCGCGGCCGCTGACCATGTACCACCGGCGCCAGACCAAGAACCCCCACGCCGAAGCCGAGCAGTTCCGGCGTCGCGCGGCGCTGGGTTTCCTGGTGGTGGTGCTGTTCCTGGGCTTTCTGGGCGGCTGGTATTTCAAGCTGCAGGTGCTGGACCACGACGTCTACGCCACGCGCTCGGAAGCCAACCGCATCAAGGCGCGGCCGGTGGTGCCCGGGCGCGGGCTGATCTACGACCGAAACGGCCGCCTGCTGGCCGAGAACGTGCCCGCGTTCCGCCTGGACATCACCCCGGACAAGGTGCAGGACATGAAGGCCACGCTGGCCGGCCTGCAGCAGATCTTCGCGCTCAGCGAAGAGGACATCGAACGCTTCAACCAGTCGCGCAAGGCGCGCCGTGCCTTCATGCCGGTGACCCTGAAGATGCGCGTCAGCGACGACGAGATGGCGCGCTTCGCGGTGGACCGCTGGCGCTTCCCCGGCGTGGAGCTGGAGCCTTACCTGACCCGCCGCTACCCGTATGGCGATCTGTTCGCGCACATCATCGGCTACGTCGGCCGCGTGGATGACAAGGATCTGGAAGAGCTGGGCGAGGGCAATGCCGCGCTGACCCATATCGGCAAGTCGGGGCTGGAGCGCTACTACGAGCAGCAGCTGCGCGGAAAGATCGGCTACGAGCAGGTGGAGACCAATGTGCAGGGGCGGGCGATCCGCACGGTGGGCCGGGTGCCGGCGCAGTCGGGCACCGATCTGCGGCTGTCCATCGACGCCGACCTGCAGCGCGCCATGGTGGCCGCGTTCGGTGAGCAGGAAGGTTCGGCGGTGGCCATCGACCCGCGCACCGGCGAAGTGCTGGCCATGGTCAGCCTGCCCACCTACGACCCCAATCTGTTCGTCAACGGCATTTCCCATGCCGACTTCAAGCGCCTGAACGAGAACCCGTCGCGGCCCCAGTTCAACCGGCTGGTGCTGGGTGGCGTGGCGCCGGGTTCGACGGTCAAGCCGTTCCTTGGTCTGGCCGGTCTGGACAGCGGCCTGCGCCGGCCCGAGGACAAGATCCTCTCGCGCGGCATGTTCTACCTGCCGGGCGTCAGCCGTGGCTGGGGCGATGCCAACCGTGGCGGCCATGGCTGGACCGACCTGCGCAAATCCATCTCCCAGTCGGTGAACACCTACTACTACCAGCTCGGCGTGGACATGGGTGTGGAGCGTTACGACGAATACATGGGCGGGCGTTATGGCTTCGGCCAGCCCACCGGCATCGACATGCTGGGCGAGATCAGCGGCATCCTGCCGTCGCCGGCGGCCAAGCTCAAAGCCACCAAGGAGCGCTGGTATCCGGGCGACATGGTCAATGCCAGCATCGGCCAGGGCCTGTGGAAGGTGACGCCGCTGCAGCTGGTGCGCGGTGTCGGCGGCCTGGCCACCGGGCAGCTGCGGCGCCCGCATCTGGTGATGGAACAGCGTGCCGGTTTCGACCACGACTGGGCGGCGATGCCGCAACCGGCGAGCAGGCCGATCAGCCCGAACCCCTCGAATCTGCAGGCAGTGCGCGAGGGCATGATGGGCACCATGCAGCCGGGCGGCAGCGGCTGGCGCGTGGCTGCGGGTGCGCAGTACCGCATGGCCGGCAAGACCGGCACCGCGCAGGTGGTCAGCCGCCGCGGCACCGCCGCGGTGAATCCCAAGAACCTGCCCATGCACCTGCGCCACCGCGCGCTGTTCGTGGGTTTCGCGCCTGCCGAAGAGCCGGTCATCGCCATTGCCATCGCGGTGGAAGGTGGCGGCTACGGTGGCTCGGCGGCAGCGCCCATCGCGCGCAAGGTGTTCGATGCGTGGCTGCTGGGCGTGATGCCGGAAGGCCTGCAGCCGCTGGACGCCGAACGCGGCACGGTGGTGGTGGGCACGGCCACCTTTGATACCGAAGACCCGAATGCACAGGCGCGTGCCGAGCGTGCGATGCTGGCGCTGCCCGAACTGCCGGTGATGGTGGGCCTGGCCGCGCCGCAGCCGCAGCCGGAACAGCCCGCCACGCCCGAGGCCGCCGTCACGCCGCCCACGCCGCGCAGCCAGGAGCCACGCCAATGAGGGATTTCCTGCGCTGGGCGTTGGAGATGGGCCAGCGGCTGACCCGTGGCCTGGACTGGTCACTGCTGGTGGCCTTGAGCGCGTTGATGGCCATCGGCCTGTCGGTGCTGGACAGCGCCGGCGGCAACGGCCTGGTGATGGCGCAGGCGGCGCGCTTTGGCGTGGGCCTGGTGGCGATGTGGGCCATCTCGCGGGTGCCAATCCTGCGCATCCGTGCGTGGACGCCGTTGATCTATGCGATCTCGATGCTGCCGCTGCTGGCGGTGTTCGTGCTGGGCACAGGCAAGTACGGGCGGCAGTGGTTGAACCTGGGCCTGTTCTACCTTCAGCCGGCCGAGCTGTTGAAGGTCAGCATGCCGATGATGGTGGCCTGGTATCTCAACCGCATGCCGCTGCCGCCGCGCATCCCGGTGGTGCTGGTGGCCGCGGTGATCATCGGCGTGCCCACCGGGCTGGTGATGCTGCAGCCCGACTTCGGCACCGGCGTGCTGATCGCCGCCAGTGGTGCCTTCGTGCTGCTGCTGGCCGGCCTGCCGTGGTGGTGGGTGGGCGTGGGCGTGGGCGGCGTGGCCGCCGCCGCGCCGGTGGCCTGGTTCTGGCTGCTGCGGCCCTACCAGAAGGACCGCATCATGATGTTCCTGGACCCGGAGAGCGATGCGCTGGGCGCGGGCTGGAACATCATCCAGTCCAAGATCGCCATTGGTTCCGGTGGCCTCACCGGCAAGGGCTGGGGCCTGGGCTCGCAGTCGCACCTGAATTTCATTCCCGAGCAGACCACCGACTTCGCCTTCTCGGTGCTGAGCGAGGAGTTCGGTTGGGTGGGCGTGGCCATCGTGCTGGCGCTGTACCTGTTCGTGATCGGCCGCTGCCTGTGGATCGCGGTGGATTCACGCGACACCTTCTCGCGGCTGGTGGCCGGTGCCACCGGGCTGGCGCTGTTCGTCTACATCCTGGTCAACGGCGGCATGATCTCCGGCCTGCTGCCGGTGGTGGGCGTGCCGATGCCGTTGATCAGCTATGGCGGCACCTCGGCGGTGTCGCTGCTGGCTGGCTTCGGGCTGGTGATGGCGGTGCGGGCGCACCGGCCCGTGCATGGCTGATGCTGAGTTTGACTTGCATTTTCCAAGTCTTGATCCAGATCAAACACTATTTTTCATCTGAGCTTCACAATCGACAACGTCACTGGCAGCTGCAGCGCCGTGACAACACGATTGGTGGTTGGTGGGCCTGCATGGGGAGATGACGGCCCGGTTCCCCCACACCAATCCGGGCGCCGGTCATCTTCGCGGGATGGGGAGATGGCCGGCGTCCTTCTTCATATCCGGGGCAGGTGATGGTCCCGCGCATTCAGCTTGCGGTGCCGGGGGGTGAGCTGGCCCAAAGCTGGGATTGCCGCTTCAATCTTCTTGGGATTCATGGTCTTATAGATGGAAATTCATCTTTGACCTGCTAATCTCAGCCGATGATTCGACGCGCTCTGATTTGCTGTCTCACCTTCGGCCTGGTTGCCTGCGCGACCCGCCCGCCTGCACCCTCACCCGCGCCGGTACCGGCTGAAAAGCCTGTGCAGCCCGCCGCGCCCGGCACCGCCGGCCCGGCCGAGGCCACGCCGGAAAGCAAGCCGGACCTTGCACCGGTTGACCTTACCCCGGTTCCGTTCGAGACCGCCCGCGCCAACTTCGTGCGCGACACCGCGGCCAGGTACGGCATCGACCCGGCCTATATCGAAGCCACGCTGGCGCAGGCTCAGATCCGCGAACCGATCATCGCCGCCATGTCGCGCCCGGCCGAGCGGGTGAAGCCGTGGAACGAATACCGGCCCATGTTCATCACCCAGGCCCGCATCGACGGCGGCCGTGCCTTCCTTGCCCAGCACCGCGAGGAGCTGATGCGGGTGCAGGAGCGCACCGGCGTGCCGGCCGAAGTGATCGTGGCCATCATCGGCGTGGAAACCAGCTACGGCCGCAACACCGGCAACTACCGCGTGCTGGATGCGCTGTACACCCTGGCCTTCAAGTACCCGCGCAGCGGCGACCCGGCCAAGCTGGAGCGCGAAGTGCGGCGCGAGCTGTTCTTCCGTGACGAGCTGGCCAAGCTGTTCGACCTGGCCAAGCTTGAGAAGCTGGACATCACCACCCTCAAGGGCAGCTATGCCGGCGCGATGGGCATGGGCCAGTTCATGCCGTCCAGCTACCTGGATTTCGCGGTGGACGGCAATGGCGATGGCCGCCGTGATCTGTTCACCAGCTACGACGACGTGTTCTCTTCCATCGCCAACTATTTCGTGAAGAAAGGTGGCTGGGTGCGCGGTGGCACCGTCGCGGTGCCGGCTACGCTGCAGGCCGGGCGCGAGGAGTTCAACCCGACCGACTGGACCCCCATCTACACCATCACCGACCTGGCCGCACGCGGCTACCAGCCGGTGACCCCGGTGCAGGCGGCCAATGCACGGGCCACCCCGGTGACGCTTGAGGCCAGCACCGGCAAGCAGTACTGGCTGGGCTTCCAGAACTACTACGCAATCACCCGTTACAACATCTCCAAGATGTATGCGATGGCGGTGTTCCAGCTGTCCCAGGCCATCGCCGGCAAGGAGCTCCCACCGGCATGAACATCAAGTGGCTGGTCCCTGTGGTCATCGTGCTCGGGCTGGCTGCCTGCAGCAGCGCCCCGAAGAAGGCCGCCCACGGCGGTGGCAGCGCAGCCGGCGGCAAGCCGGGCGCGGCCACGGTGGTGCAGGGCCATGGCAGCTCCCGCGTGCAGTGCCCGGAAGGCTCGCCCTATGCCCGGGCGCAGGAAGACCTGTCCACGCGTGGCAACTACACCGCCGGTGGCCTGTACAAGCCGGGGGTCAAGGACAGCACGCCCACCTATATTCCCAACGTTGCCTGCATACCCGAGCCGCTGGTGACCAACGAGCCGCGCTCGGCGGTGGGCAACAAGTCGCCGTACACGGTGCTGGGCAAGCAGTACCAGGTGATGAACAACGTCGCTGAGTACGTGGAGCAGGGCACCGCCTCGTACTACGGGCAGAAGTTCCATGGCCGCCTGACCTCCAACCGCGAGGTGTACGACATGTACGCCTTCACCGCCGCGCACAAGACCCTGCCGCTGCCGAGCTTCGCGCGGGTCACCAACCTGGACAACGGCGAGTCGATAATCGTGCGCGTCAACGACCGTGGCCCGTTCCACGACGGCCGCGTGATCGACCTCAGCTATGCCGCCGCCGTGCGCCTGGGCATCACCCAGCGCGGCACCGGGCGGGTGGAAGTACGCGGGCTCACGCCCGGCAGCGAGAACCTGATGGCCAGCGACAGCCGCCGCGCGCGCCGCGAGCAGCGTGCTGCGGCGTCCACACCGGCGCCGGTGGTCGCAACCGTGGCCGCAGCCGCGCGCCCGGCAGCGCCCAGCCATATGGACCAGCTGGTGGAAAAGCTGCCGGCGCGCCCGGTGGCCGCCGCCGCCGCTCCCGCCGCAACGGGTGCAGCCACCACCGTGGCCAGTGCCGACCATTTCGATGCGTGGATGAAGAACAACGGCGTGCGCGTGGCCACCGGCCGTCCGGGCACGCCGCGTGTGGCCGGCAGCACGCCTGCCGTGGTCACCACGCAGGCATTGCCTGCAGCGGCGCCGGCTGCCGCACCGCCCGCCACCGCACTGGCTGTGGCTGCTGCGCCTGCCGCGGTGGAGCAGGGCCCGGCCACGCGCGCGCTGGGCGCCATCCTGCTGCAGGTGGCCAGTTTCTCCAGCCGTGACAATGCGGCCCGCGCACTGGGCCAGTTGTCCTCGGCCGGCATTGTCGGCGCCTCGCTCAGCGATATCGTCAGCGGTGGCCGCACCCTGTGGCGCCTGCGGGTGCCTGCCAACGACCAGACCAACGCCGCGGAACTTGCCGGGCGCATTGCCGGTCTGGGGTTTGGCATGCCGCAGGTCGTGCGCGACTGAACCTGATCCGGGCGGCCGGCTGCTGTCGCGCCGCCCTTGCGCCGCCAGCGCCCTACAATGGCTGCCTGCGTTTTCCTCTTTCCTCGTCCATCAGGAACTGCTTTCCGATGAAATTCCGTTTTGCCGCCGCCGCGCTGGCCACGACGCTTGTCGTTGGTCTGGCATCCGCCCAGACGCCCACCCCCACGCCGACCCCAGCGCCTGCCGCTGCGGCCGCCCCGGCCCAGGTGGCGACGCCGCCGGCACCCGTCCCGACCACGTCCACCGCGTGGGTGCTGATGGATTACGCCACCGGCCAAGTGCTGGCGGGCGAGAACGTCCACACCCCGGTGCCGCCGGCGAGCATCACCAAGGTGATGACCTCCTACGTGCTGGCCGCCGAAACCAAGAACGGCAAGCTCAAGCCTGACGACCAGGTGATGATGAGCGAGCGCGCCTGGCGCGAAGGCGGTGCAGGCACCGATGGCAGCTACAGCGGCTTCCCGGTCAACCAGACCGCACGTCTGGAAGACATGGAAAAGGGCATGGCGATCCAGTCGGGCAACGACGCCGCCATCGCACTGGCCGAACACGCCGCTGGCAGCCAGGAGGCCTTCGCCTCGCTGATGAACAGCTACGCGGCCAAACTGGGCATGAAGGATTCGCACTTCGTCAACGCCCACGGCCTCAACGCCGAAGGCCATGTGTCCAGCGCCTACGATCTGGCGCTGCTGGGCCGCGCGTTCGTGCGTGATTACCCGGAAACCTACGCCTACAACAAGATCAAGGAATTCACCGTAGGCAACATCACCCAGCCCAACCGCAACCTGCTGCTGTGGCGCGACGCGAGCGTGGACGGCATCAAAACCGGCCACACCTCGGCGGCCGGCTACTGCCTGCTGAGCTCGGCCCAGCGTGGCGACCAGCGTCTGATCGCCGTGGTCATGGGCGGTGCTTCGGAGAAGCAGCGCGCCGACGACAGCCTGGCGCTGTTGAACTGGGGCTTCCGTTTCTTCGAGACCCACCGCCTGTATGAGCCGGGCAAGGTCGTGACCAGCCAGCATGTGTGGAAGGGCAAGGCGGACGAAGTGCAGCTGGGTGTCGCGCAGCCGATGCTGGTGAGCGTGCCGCGTGGCCGTTACAACGAACTGAAGCCGAGCATGGACGTGCCGAAGCAGCTGGTCGCACCGATCACCGCTGGCCAGGCCATCGGCACCGTCAAGGTGACGCTGGACGGCAAGGTGATCGCCGAAGCGCCGCTGGTCGCCGTGCAGGCCGTGGAAGAGGGCGGTTTCTTCAAGCGCCTGTGGGACGCCTTCATGATGTGGTGGAAGAGCGAATAAGCCTTCCACCGGCCTGACGGCCAAGCGGCGTTGCCGCGTTTCATCCTCCGCAGGGAGTGATGGAATGCAGCAACGCCGCTTTTGTTTTGGGCGGCATCAAGCCGATGGGTTGCCATCGCCGTTGCCGCAGGCAGAAATCCGCTCTTCCCCCTCCCTTGCGCCGCAGGCGAAGGGGAGGGCCGGGGAGGGGTGCGCTCTTCAACGCACCTCTTACAATGTACGACTCACCGTGAAACTGCCGAACACCGGCGTCTGCTGCTGGCCTTCAAACTCGCGCGTGCGGTGATAGCGCGCGAGCGCGAACTTCCAGCGGCCATGCATCACCGCCACGCCGTAGCCGATGTCGCCGACGAACGGCCGCTTGTCCACACGGTGACTGCTGCGGAACGTGTTGCCGTCCAGCGTGATGTCGCGCACGACCCAGCGCGCATCACTGGCGGCGAACACATGCCACGCCCAGCCATCATCGCGCCCACGGCGCGTCGGCGCAGTATTCTCACCCGCAGGGCGCGTGGGTGAACTGCCAAAGTCGTCAGGGAGCTTCCAGCCGAAACGCACTTCGCCGCCGGCATTGGCGTAGGTGGCAAGATTGCCCACCGCGCCACCCCAGTGGCCAACCGCATCCCAGCCCCAGCCCTGCGCATTGGTGGACGGCCAACGCTGCATGCGCTCGTGCAGCAGCTTGAACACCGGCTCGTTGTGCAGCTGGTTGTGCCAGCCCAGGAATTTCTCGTCGCCCAGCATGCGGTGCACCGCGTCCTGCACCTGCTTGCCCTGTGCTGCCGGGCCGATCATGCCCAGCGCGAGCTGGGTGGTGTGCAGGTGGTCGTCACTGCGCGCGTTGTAACCGAAGTTGACCAGCAACGCGGCCGCATAGGGGCGGTCGTCCCCGATCAGGTCACTGCGGCTGCCATCGGTAGGTGTGTACAGCGCCTGGCCGAAGTTGAAGATCATGTTCTGCTGCTTGAACTCCTGCGGATGCAGCGGCTGCAAGTGGCGGTTCATCCAGCGCGCCAGACGCGGCAGACACGGGTCTTCGGTGTAGTCCTGCAGATTGGGCGAAACCAGGGTGAACATCGCACCATTGGTATAGCCCTGGTCCTGGTGCGCGCCACCGAAGATGTCGTTGTCCACCCGCAGGTTCACGGTGGGCGGGTGCGCGCTGCGCGCGCTGTCGGGGCATTGTTCGGCAGCCATCGCGGGCGCGGCCTGAAGGCCGCTGGCCAGCAACAGCGCCAGCGATAGCCGGGCTTCACGTTTCATCACGACCTCTACGGGTTTCTACTCTGGAAAGCGCGCAGCTTAGTGGCGTGCGGCATTGCACCATATTGCTGCTCGCCGGACAGATTGTTGTGGGAATGAACCCCACTGCCGGAGACCCGCCGCGACCCCGCTGGTGGCTGCCCCGCAGGCAGTGGACCTCAGTGTTGCAGCAATACAGACAGCGCCAGTCGACGGGTTGCCATCCAGATGGTGATTAAGGGGGAGCTGGCAGCCATGCCAGTGATCTGCCCGCCGCGTGGAGATGGAACGGGTGTCGTCTGCTGGGTTAGCATGCGCGCAGACCGGCCGGTGCCTGCCAGAACAGGTGCCGTGGGGAGCAGGATCCAGCCACACGGTCGCACACCAAAGGAACGCACCTCGGTAGGTGCAGGTAAAGGGGAATTCAAACAATATGCGCAACGTCTTTTCACCGCTGGCTGCAGCGGCTCTCACCGTGGGTATCGCCGCCGCCGTGGCCAGCATGCCGGCCGAGGCTTCCTTCAAGAACAAGGGCACCCAGGCGCAGGAACAGCGCAAGGCTGCCGTGGCCCAGATTCCGACCTGCCAGCGCCCGCTGGGTAGCATTTCGGTGATCGAGCCGGAAGATTCCACGCATTGGTGGACCGGCCAGCAGTTACCGGCACCTACCCGCCTGATCAAGGTGTTCGTCAACCGCTCGCGCTGCTTCACCCTGGTGGACCGTGGCGCCGGCATGGCCGCAGGCCAGTTCGAGCGTGAGCTGGCCGCCAGCGGCGAGCTGCGTGGCCGCTCCAACGTGGGCAAGGGCCAGATCAAGGCCGCCGACTACGTGATGATCCCGGACCTGGTCTCGCAGAACAGCAATGCCGGTGGCAACGCCATCAGCGGCCTGCTGGGTGGCCTGATCGGTGGCCGTGCAGGCGCCGTTGTCGGTGGCCTGAACTTCACCAGCAAGACCGCCGATGTGGTGCTGACCGTCACCGACGTGCGCTCCTCCGAGCAGGTGGCCATGGCCGAAGGTTCGGCCCGCAAGAGCGACATGGGCTTCGGTGCCAGCGGCGGCCTGTTCGGCGGCAGCGGCCTGGGTGCCGCGGGCGTGGGCGGCTACGCCAACACCGAAATCGGCCAGGTGATCACCATGGCCTACCTGCAGGCCTATACCGACATCATCGCCCAGCTGGGCGGTCTGCCGGAGAACGCCTCCGCTGCCAGCGCGCAGCAGGCCGTCACCGTCACCCGCGCCGGCCGCCTGCTGGCCAACGCCAAGGGCACCGGCGCACCGGTGCGCACCCTGGACCCGGGCATGATGCTGTACCCCACCGGCAACAAGGAAGGCGTGATGTGGGAGGTCGAGGACGAGCTGGGCAACCGTGGCTGGGTCTCCTCTACCATGCTGGAGCTGTCCCGCTGAGGGCCTGAGCTTCCGCCTGAAGGGCCGCGCAAGCGGCCCTTCACGTTTCCGGGCCCCGCCGATGGAAGGCTGTGGGCCAGCGCCGGCCTTGGGTTTGCGGCCCGCCGGCCCGATAATGTGGGCATGGAAATCAAGTCCGACAACCCTGAACACGGCTTCCAGTTCCCCGGCACCTTCGAGCTCAGCGCCATGGGCACGGCCAATGCCGGCCTGGAGCGCGAGCTGCCCGAGCTGCTGCAGCGCTCCGGCGTGGAAGTGCTCGAAGAGCGCATCAGCTGGAAGCATTCGTCCAATGGCAAGTACGTGTCCGTGCGCATCGCCTTCAAGGCCGACAGCCGCGAGCAGTACGATGCCGCGCACGCCGCGCTGCGTGACCACCCGGAAGTGAAGTGGACGCTGTGAGCGCCTGCCCGGCGCCCACAGCGCCGGGCACGCAGCGCCCTGCGCTGGTACGCGACCTTGGCCGTCAGGCCTATGCGCCGGTATGGCACGCGATGCAGCGTTTCACCGACAGCCGTGGCGATCACACCACCGACGAGCTGTGGGTGGTCGAGCACGACCCGGTGTTCACCCTGGGCCAGGCCGGCAAGGACGAGCATGTGCTGGCCCCCGGTGACATCCCGGTGCTGCATGTGGACCGCGGCGGCCAGGTGACCTACCACGGCCCCGGCCAGATCGTGGTCTACCCGCTGCTGGACCTGCGCCGGCTCGGCATCGGCGTGCGCGACTACGTGTGCCGCATCGAGCAGGCCATCATCGACACGCTGGACGAATGGAACATCGGCGCCCAGCGGCTGGAAGGCGCGCCCGGCGTGTACGTGGGCGGGGCCAAGATCGCCGCGCTCGGCATCCGCGTGCGCCGCGGCTGCAGTTTCCATGGGCTGGCGTTCAACATCTCGATGGACCTGGAGCCTTTCCACCGCATCAATCCGTGCGGTTACGCCGGCTTGCAGGTGACCTCGGTGCTAGACTTGGGCGGCCCTTCGGGCATCGAGGCCGTCAAGCCGGTGCTGCTGTCCCACCTGGCCCAGCAGTTCGGGCTGGCGCTGCGGCCGGACCCGGAACTGCCCGATCTGACTACGCAGCCCTGACGCTGCCGGAATTGCCATGACTGAAACCACCTCGCGTTCCATCCCCCTGCAGGTCGTGCAGGCCGATACCCCGGCCGCGCCGCTGCAGGCCGGCGTCAAGCAGATCGGCGGCGACAAGATCGGCCGTTCGCCGGTGCAGTTCGCCGACGCGCCGGTGCTGCGCAAGCCGTCATGGATCCGCGTGCGCATTCCTTCCGGCAATGCCGTACAGAACCTCAAGGCCAAGCTGCGCGAGAACCGCCTGGTGACGGTGTGCGAGGAAGCCAGCTGCCCGAACATCCACGAATGCTTCGGCCACGGCACCGCCACCTTCATGATCCTGGGCGAGGTCTGCACCCGCCGCTGCTCGTTCTGCGACGTGGCCCACGGCCGGCCGAAGCCGCCCGATGCCAACGAGCCGGCCAGCCTTGGCCAGACCGTGGCCGACATGGGCCTGAAATACGTGGTGGTGACCAGCGTTGACCGCGACGACCTGCGCGACGGCGGTGCCCAGCATTTCGTTGACTGCATCAGCGCCATCCGCGAGAAGTCGCCCGGCACCCGCATCGAGATCCTGACCCCGGATTTCCGTGGCAAGGGCCGCATGGAACGCGCGCTGGAAATCCTGGCGCAGAACCCGCCGGACGTGTTCAACCACAACATCGAAACCGTGCCGGACCTGTACCGCAACGTGCGCCCGGGCGCGGACTACCAGTGGTCGCTGACCCTGCTGAAGCACTTCAAGGCCCAGCACCCGGGCGTGCCCACCAAATCCGGCATCATGCTGGGGCTGGGCGAGACCTTCGAGCAGGTGCAGGCCACCCTGCGCGACCTGCGCGCGCATGACGTGGAAATGATCACCATTGGCCAGTACCTGCAGCCCACCGCGCACCACCACCCGGTGCTGCGCTACTGGACGCCGGAGGAGTACAAGGCGTTCGAGGTGTACGGCTACGAGCTGGGCTTCACCCATGTGGCCTCCGGCCCGATGGTGCGTTCGTCCTACCACGCCGACCAGCAGGCGGCCGGTGCCGGCGTCGCGGTCTGAACCCCGCCTGTCGCACCCGTGCCGGCGCCTGCGCCAGCACGGGAATGCCGGCGCTTGCCAGCGCCCGTGCCGCCCCGGTTCACATTCTGCTACAGCTGGCCCGCTAGGCTGCCGATGGTCAACGTGACAAGCGCCGAAACTTTCGGCACTGTCAGGGTGTCCGAGCTTTCCGCAGCCTTCTTCCACCGTCCGGTGCCACGAGTACTTTGATGACTTACCGAGTTCCTGCCTTCCTGCTGGCCTTCGCGCTGACCGTGCCTGCGGCGATGCTGGCGCGTGCTGATTCCCCGGCCCTGCCGTCGGCAGCGACGGTGGACCAGGCCACGACCTCCAAGCTGGTCTATGGCCTGCTGTCGGACAGCCGCTATGCCTACCGCCCGCGCCCACTGGATGCGGCCACCTCCCAGGACGTGTTCAAGCGTTACCTGGAGTCGCTGGACGGCGGCAAGCAGTTCTTCAGCAAGGCCGACGTGGACGGCTTCGCGCCGCTGGCCGCACGCACCGGCGATGCCATCCGCACCGGCGAGCTGGACCCGGCCTTCCAGGTATTCAGCGTGTACCGCAAGCGCGTGGCCGAGCGCGTGGCGCATGCACGCGCCCTGCTCAAGCAGGAGCCGGATTTCACGCTGGCCGAGCGCTTCGAGTACGACCGCAAGGACGTGCCGTGGGCCACCGATGCCGAGCTGGACGAGCTGTGGCGCAAATCGGTGAAGAACGACTGGCTGCGCTTGAAGCTGGCCGGCAAGCAGCCCGCCGACATCCGCAAGACGCTGGACAAGCGTTACGAGACGATGGGCAAGACCATCAACGAGTACAAGAACGAGGACATCTTCTCGTTCTTCATGAACGCCTACACCAGTGCGGTGGACCCGCATACCGACTACTTCACCCCGCGCACGGCCGAGAATTTCAACCAGGCCATGTCGCTGTCGCTGGAGGGCATTGGTGCCCAGCTGCAGCGCCAGGACGACATGGTGGTGATCCGCGAGGTGGTGCCCGGTGGACCGGTGGACCTGGACGGCACGCTGAAGGCCGGTGACCGCATCGTCGGCGTCGGCCAGGGCAAGTCCGGCCCGCTGGAGGACGTGATCGGCTGGCGCATCGACGATGTGGTGGCCAAGATCCGTGGCGCCAAGGACACCCAGGTGCGGCTGGAATACATCCCCGCCGCCGAAGGCGTGGATGGCAAGCACCGCACGGTGACCCTGACCCGGCAGAAGATCCGCCTGTCCGAGCAGGCCGCCAAGGGCGAGACCATGACCATTCCGGGCGCGGCCGGCGAGGCCGAGCGCCGCATCGGCATCGTCAAGCTGCCCACCTTCTACCAGGATTTCGAGGGCCGCCGCCGCAACGCCGCCGACTATGCCTCGGCCACCCGTGACGTGGCCAAGCTGCTGGCCGGCTTCAAGGCCGACAAGGTCGATGGCGTGGTGCTGGACCTGCGCAACAACGGCGGTGGTTCGCTGGATGAAGCCATCGAACTGACCGGCCTGTTCATCGAGCAGGGCCCGGTGGTGCAGGTGCGTGAATCCGGTGGCCGCGTGACCGTCAACAGCGACCGCAACCCGGCCGTGGCCTGGGACGGCCCGCTGGCGGTGCTGATCAACCGTGGCTCGGCCTCGGCGTCGGAGATCTTTGCCGGTGCAATCCAGGACTACGGCCGTGGTCTGGTCATCGGCGAGACCACCTTCGGCAAGGGCACCGTGCAGAACGTGGTGCCGCTGGACCGTTGGCCGGCCGGTGAGAAGGAACGCTTCGGCCAGGTCAAGCTGACCATCGCCCAGTTCTTCCGCGTCAGCGGCTCCAGCACCCAGCACAAGGGTGTGGTGCCGGACCTGGCCTTCCCGGCCAGCGTGGATGCCAGCGAGTTTGGCGAAAGCACCTACGACAACGCGCTGCCGTGGACCCGCATCGCCGCCGTGCCGCACACCCAATACGGCAACTTCGCGCCGATCCTGCCGCGCCTGGATGGCCGCCACAACGAGCGCATCAAGAGCGACCGCGAGTTCCAGTGGTGGGAAGAGGACGTGCAGCAGTTCCGCACCGAGGCGGCCAAGAAGTACGTCTCGCTCAACGAGGCCGAGCGCCGCGCCGAGCGTGACAGGCAGGAAACCCAGCGCAAGCAGCGCCAGCAGATCCGCAAGGAGCTGGGCCTGCCGCTGGACCCGCTGGCCGAGGACAGCAGCGATGACGGCCTGACCGGCAACGAGCGTGACATCGTCAAGGATGCCGCGCGCGAGAAGGCGGCCGAGAAGCGCCCGGACCCGCTGCTGCGCGAGTCGGCCTCGATCCTGGCCGATGCGCTGAACCTGCTGGAAACCGACCGTCCGCTGTCGGCGCAGGTGCTGCCGCAGTCCACCGGCCCGGGGCGCTGGGCTGACTGAAGCCTGGCAGCACACACGTCTGCAACGACAACGCCGTCAACGTCCATGCACGTTGGCGGCGTTATGCTTTGGACTTCCATTGAATCGTGGAGCGTCCATGCGCTGGCATCAGTTCCATGCGCTGGCGGGGCTGATGGTCGTGGCCCTGGCCGGCTGCGGCGGCAAGGCCGCCGATACCACGCTGCTGCGTGAATCCTTCGATTCGGGCGACACCTACTCGCGCGATCTCGACACCACGCCCGCACAAGCCTGCGAGGCGGCGCGGCGCGCGCTGCTGGGGCAGGGCTATGCCATCACCCGTGCCGATGCGAGCAGCGTGGAAGGCAACAAGAATTTCCAGCCCAAGGAAGAAGTGCACGAACAGCTGGTGCTGCGCGTATCATGCGCGCCGCGTGGCGATGGCCGCGCGCAGGTGTTCGCCAGTGCCGTACAGGACCGCTATGCGCTGAAGAAATCGCCCACCTCGGCCAGTGTCGGCGTGGGTGCGCTGGGTTCGGTCTCGCTGCCGTTTGGCAGCAATGATGATTCGCTGGTGCGGGTGGCCAGCAGCACCGTGCAGGACGCTGCCTTCTACCGCAATTTCTTCACCCGCGTGCAGCAGTTCGCCCGCCAGTTGAACGGCACGCCAGCGCCGGCTACGCCTGCACAGTGACGGCATGCCGGCCCGCGCTGCGATGGCTGGCGTGCGTGGCTGGATTGCTATGTGCATGGCTGCCGTTGGCGCAGGCGAGCGAGGGCTGCGCGATGATCCTGCTGCGCGACCTCGGCTGGCAGGTGGAGGAAAGTGCGCAGGCACAGCCTCAGGTGCAGGGCGGCACGCCGTGCCAGCGTGGCTCGTTGGCGCAGGCACAGGCCGCCGGTGATCTGAGGCTGACGCTGCCGCAGGGCTTCACCACCGCGCAGCGCGAGCAGCTTGCGCGTGAACTGCTGCAGCAGCCGGCAAGTGTCTGTGCGTATGCGTTCCGCCTTGGCGATGCCGCACGTACCGCCGCGCACCGGTTGGAAAGCAACGCGGGCTACCGCTTCTCGGCGCTGCAGACCGGGTGGATCGCGTTTGGCCTGCAGGGCGCGAAGGCGCAGGGCTGGGAATCGTTCCGCAGCTTTGGCCGTGGCTATGCGCCCGCAGGAGGCAATGCACGCGCAGTGGACGCCTTCTACGCAGGCAGGGTGCGCTCCGAATGCGGCGTGGGCCGGCAGATCGCGCAGATCGCCACGCTGCGCGAGCTGTACGGCGATGCCTTGTTCGATGCCGCGTTCAAACCGGGCGAACTGTCCATCGGTACCTTCCTGACCCTGCATGACACCGACAGCATCCTGCTGGGCCGCAACGCGGGTGAGTTCTTCGCCGATGGCAAGGCGGTGCGCACCGCCGCGATGGGGCGGCAGGCCTTCATGGGGCTGCCGGGCTTCATCACCCACGTCCATGACCGGATATATCTGGATGATGTCCACAACCAGGCCGAGAATTTCATCATCACCGACCTGAGCGATGCCGCAGCGCAGGCGTTGGCGCAGCACGGTGGCTTCGCTTACTACGATGCGCAGAACCTGCGCGTGTGGGAGCTGTCGCGGCAGCTGCAGATGGAGCGCAGCGGCTGGCGCTATTTCGAGCGGCTGCTGCATGAACGCGATGCTGCGTTGCGCGCGAAGCTGGCGCCGGAACACCAGGCCGCGCTGCGGCAGCTGGATGCGCTGCTGGCCGACCCGGTATACCGCGAGCTGATGATCTATGTGCATCCCAAAGGCGTGCGCCCGCTCGGGTATCACATCGTGCGGCTGCTGGACCGCAACCCGCGTACGCCCTTCAGCATCGAGCTGACCCTGCACAACCTGCACACCACGCTCTACCAGCGCTGGATTGACGCGCGCCTGCGCGCCTGTGCAGCCAGCACTTCTTCCCCCACACCCTGAGGTGAAACATGGAACTTGGCATGATTGGACTGGGCCGCATGGGCGCCAACATGGCGCTGCGGCTGCACGGCGGCGGCGTTGGCGTCACCGGCTACGACCCGGGCGAACAGGCGCGTGCGCAGCTGGCCGGCAAGGGCGTGGCAGTGGTGGACGGGCTGGTGGCGCTGCTGCAGGCACTGCCATCACCGCGCGTGCTGTGGCTGATGGTGCCGTCGCAGGTGGTCGATGCCACGCTGGATGAACTGCTGCCGCAGTTGTCGCCGGGCGATGTGGTGATAGACGGCGGTAACTCCTGGTACCGCCAGTCGCAGAAGCGTGCGGCGCGCTGCGCGCAGGCGCAGGTGGGTTTCGTCGATTGCGGCACCAGCGGTGGCGTGTGGGGCCTGCAGGAAGGCTATTGCCTGATGATCGGTGGTGAGGGCGCGGCGGTGCAGCGCCTGTCGCCGCTGTTCCAGGCGCTGGCGCCGGCACCTGACCGTGGCTGGGCGCATGTGGGGCCGGTCGGGGCAGGGCACTACTGCAAGATGGTCCACAACGGTATCGAGTACGGAATGATGCAGGCCTATGCCGAGGGCTTCGCGCTGATGGAGAAGAAGGCCGGGATGGATCTGGATCTGGCGCAGGTGGCCGAGCTGTGGCGGCACGGCAGCGTGGTGCGCTCGTGGCTGCTGGACCTCAGCGCCGACGCGCTGCAGCGCAACCCGGCGCTGGAGGGTATCGCGCCCTATGTGGAGGATTCCGGCGAGGGCCGCTGGACGGTGAGCGAGGCGATCGAGCTGGACGTGCCGGCGCCGGTCATCACCCTGTCCCTGCTGGAGCGGCTGCGCTCACGGCAGGACAACTCGTTCAGCGACCGCATGCTGGCGGCCATGCGCAACGAGTTCGGCGGGCATGCCGTGAAAACGGCCGAAAACTGAACCAAGGCCACGCTCTGCAGGGCGTTCACTCGCCGCGCGTTTCATGCAATCCTTGCACCTCGGCAGAGGGGACTGCGGACCATCCATTCAGGTGGATGCCACGCGCATGCGCGTTTTTCTGCAGGGGATACCGCCAACCATGTGCAGCGGCGCCGGCAAGCACCGGCCCGCGCACTGTCACGGGAGAGGATGGCATTGCGATTCACCGATGAGGACTGGAACCGTTGGCGCCTGATCGGGCTGGCCCTGGCCGCACTGCTCATCATCACCGTCCCCGCGCTCACCCTGCTGCGCCTGACCAACGAAAGCGTGGCCTCGGCCAACTGGGTGGCGCACACCCAGGCGGTGGGCGCGCGCCTGTACAACCTTCAGGCGGACATCCGCGACGTGGAGTCGGCCGCGCTCACCCTGTCCAAGGGCATCGACACGCCGGCCCTGCGCCAGCGCATGCGCGCGGCCGACCGCATCTCGGTGAACCTCAACGAGCTCTCGCAGCTGGTCAGCGACAGCCCCGAGCAGTTGATGCGCATCGGCAAGATGGATTCGATGCTGGAGCGGCGCATGGCCCTGGCCAAGGAGATCGCCTCCAGTACCGACCTGACGCGGCAGGACCAGCTGATCGAGGAAATGACCTTCCAGTACCCCATCCGCGATCTGGTGGAAGCCCTGCAGCGGCATGAAGAAGAGCTGCTGGTGGAGCGTGCGCTGGCCGCCAAGCGCCAGCAGCGCATGTCCACGCTGGTGACCTGGAGCGCCCTGCTCGTGCAGCTGCTGTTGCTGCTGCTGGTGCTGTGGCTGTTGAAGCGGCAGATCGGCAGCCGGCTGGATGCCGAGCAACAGCTGAGCAGGGCCAGCGCCCGCGCCAGTGCCGTGCTGCAGACCGTGCGCGAACCCATCGTGCTGCTCGATGGCAAGCTGCGCATCCTGCTGCACAACAACGCATTCAGCGAGCTGTACGGCGTGGAGGACGAGGACATCAACCAGCGCCCGTTGCAGGACGTGGGTGATGGCGCCTGGAGCGACCCCATCGTGCGCCAACGGCTGGCCGATGTGCTGCTGCGTGGCCGTGAGCTGTGGGACTACGAGCACCTGCAGCAGGGTGCCGATGGCCTCTCGCGCACCATGCTGATCAACGCGCGGCGCATGATGCTGCCCGATGCCGAGGATGAAGTGGTGCTGATGACCATCAGCGACATCACCCTGCAACGGGCGGTGCAGGTGCGGGTGGAGGAGCTGAACCGGCAGCTGGAGGGCAAGGTCGAGCAGATGGCCGACGTCAACCGCGAGCTGGAGGCGTTCAGCTATTCGGTTTCGCACGACCTGCGCGCGCCGTTGCGGCACGTGGCCGGTTTTTCGGACAAGCTGCGCAAGCACCTGGGTGAGGAGGCGGACGAGAAATCACGCCATTACCTGGATGTGATCGGCGATTCGGCCAGGCGCATGGCCGCGCTGATCGATGACCTGCTGGTGTATTCACGGCTGGGCCGTGGTGCCATGCGCATGCAGGCGGTGGACATGCAGTCGCTGGTGGCCGACACCCGCTCCATGCTCGATGCCAACCTGCGCAACGAGGCCGGGCCAGATGGCGTGCCACGCAGCGTGGAGTGGCATATCGGCCCGCTGCCGGTGCTGGTGGCCGATGAGAACATGATGCGCCAGGTGTGGCTGAATCTGCTGGGCAACGCGGTCAAGTACACCGCAGGGCGCGAGAAGGCGGTCATCGAGGTTTCGGCCAAGCAGTTGCCCGACGGCAGCCACCAGTTCAGCGTCACCGACAATGGCGCAGGCTTCGACATGCAGTACGCTTCCAAACTGTTCGGGGTGTTCCAGCGTCTGCACAAGGCATCGGAGTACGCGGGCACAGGCATCGGCCTGGCCAGCGTACGCCGCGTGCTGACCCGTCACGGCGGCCGTATCTGGGCCGATGCGCAGGTGGACCAGGGGGCCACCTTCAGCTTCATTGTTCCCCCGGTTACCGAAGCAAATTACAAGGATTCACTGCCATGAGCGCGCTGCGCACCATTCTGATCGCCGAAGACAGCCCCGCCGACGCGGAGATGGCCATCGACGCCCTGCGCGATGCGCGCCTGGCCAACCCCATCGTCCACTGCGAGGACGGCGTGGAAACGCTGGATTTCCTGCTGCGCCGTGGCGCCTACGCCAACCGCGAGGAAGGCCTGCCGGCGGTGCTGCTGCTGGACATCAAGATGCCACGCATGGACGGGCTGGAAGTGCTGCAGCGCATCCGTGCCGAGGAGGAACTCAAGCGCCTGCCGGTGGTGATCCTGTCGTCCTCGCGCGAGGAAAGCGACCTGGCGCGCAGCTGGGACCTGGGCGTGAACGCGTATGTCGTCAAACCGGTGGACATCGACCAGTTCTTCAATGCGGTCAAGGCCATCGGCACATTCTGGGCAGTGATAAACCAAGCGCCGGAAACCGAGTGAGTACAGATGCCTAACAAAGGTGCACCGCTGGGGCCGATCCGAATCCTGCTGGTGGAGGATTCCCCCGAAGATGCCGAGCTGATCAGCGACCAGCTGGTCGAGGCTGGCCTGCAGGCCACGTTCGAGCGCGTGGACAGCGAACCGGAGATGCGGCGGGTGCTTTCGGCCTACGCGCCGGACATCGTGCTCTCGGACCTGAGCATGCCGGGCTTTTCCGGCTACCAGGCGCTGCACATCCTGCAGGAGATGCACCCGCGCGTGCCCTTCGTGTTCGTGTCCGGCACGATGGGTGAGGAAGCCGCGGTGGAGGCGCTGCACGAGGGCGCCAACGACTACATCATCAAGCACCTGCCTGCGCGCCTGCCTTCGGCGGTGGCGCGTGCCATCCGCGAGGCGCGCAGCGAGAACGAGCGCCAGCGCGTGGCCGACGAGCTGATGCGCGCGCAGCGGCTGGAAAGCCTGGCGCTGCTGGCTGCCGGCCTCAGCCATGACCTGCGCAACATCCTGCAGCCGCTGCTGATCGTGCCGGACCTGATCCGCGACCGCAGCGACGACCCCAAGATCGGGCGGCTGGCCGATGTCATCGCCGAGTGCGGGCGGCGCGGCCACGAAATGGTCGAGTCGATGCTGTCCTTCGTGCGCGGCTCGCGCCAGCCCAGCGAGCGGGTGGAGCTGCAGCGGCTGTTCCAGGCGCTGGGCATGCTGCTCAAGAGCAACCTGCCGCGCAACGTGAGCCTGCAATTGGACGTGCGCGACGAGCGCATGGCGGTGCAGGCCAACTACACCGAGCTGCAGCAGGCGCTGCTCAACCTCAGCCTCAATGCCATCCAGGCCATGCCCGATGGCGGCCGCCTGCAGCTGGTGGCAGAGCCCTGTACGGCGGAAGTGGGGCAGGGCCGCATCCGTGTCAGCGACGAAGGTGTTGGCATGGACGAGGCCACGCTGGCGCGGCTGTTCAGTCCGTTCTTCACCACCAAGAGCTCGGGCACCGGCCTGGGGCTGGTGTCGTGCCAGCGCATCATCGAGGGCATTGGCGGGCATATCCAGGTGCACAGCCGGCTTGGCCAGGGCACCACCTTCGAGCTGGTGGTGCCGTTGCACGACGCACCGGCCAGCGAGGGCCGCGCCGCGCAGCCCAGCCTGCCCGTTGGCCGTGGCGAGCGCCTGCTGGTGGTGGACGAGGAAGCCACGCGGCTGTCGCTGCTGGGCAACGCGCTGTCCAGCCAGGGCTACCACATGCGGCTGGCCAACGATGGCGCCGTTGCCATGCGCCACCTGCAGGAAGACGGCTTGCCTGACGTGGTGCTGGTGGACAGCGGCATCCCCCTGATCTCGGCCGCACAGCTGCTGGCGCAGATGCAGGCCATGGGCTACCGCGGCCCGGCCATCGTGCTGGAGGATGCGCAGGCGCCGGTGTTCGCCGACGGCAGGGGCCCGGAAGGCATCGACGTGCACGTGCTGCGCAAGCCGCTGGAAATGCAGCGGGTGTTCCGTGCCGTGGCCGATGTGCTGGGCACCGGTTGATATGGATATGGGCGTGTACCCGCGCGCCCGCGCTGCCCTATCATGGCGCTCCCCCACGATGCGGGGCCGTCGCATGCTCCACTCCGGGCTGCGGCCAGCCGCAGGCAAGCCAACAACTTCATGACCACCGTGCTCCTGAGTCTGGGCAGCAACCTGGAACCCCGCCGTCACCTGCAGGCGGCGGTGGCCGTACTGCGCGAACGCTTCGGTGACATCCGCGTATCACCGGCCTACCTGACCCCTGCGGTGGGTTTTGATGGCCCGGATTTCCTCAACAATGCGGTGTTGGTGGAGACCACCCTGCCGCTGCTGGAACTGGATGACTGGTTGCATGCGGTGGAAGACGCGCATGGCCGTGACCGTTCCGGCCCACGCTTCAGCGACCGCACCCTGGACATCGACGTGGTGTACTACGGCGACCTGGTGCTGGAAGGGCCCAAGCACCTGCGCATTCCACGCCCCGAGCTGAAGCATGCCTTCGTGCTCAAGCCGCTGGCCGACATCGCCCCGGATTTTGTTGACCCGGTGAACGGGCTCACGCTCGAACAGATGTGGCAGCGGCACCCGCAGCATGCGGATGTGTTCGAGACGGTGGCGCTGGAAGGCTGATCCTGCGCCTGGGTGGGCCTGTGGGGCCTGCCTTGGGTGGCTTCGGTTTGATTGCGGGGGTGGTGTGATGCTGGCTTTGTCGCGCCCCCCTCTCCCCAGCCCTCTCCCGCAAGGGGAGAGGGAGCAGATCTTGGCGAGCTGCTGGCTCCAGCGAGAGCGGCGGTGCATGACCGGGCAGGTTACGGTGTGCGGGTTGCTCCCTCCCTTTCGCGCA
>DCXY01000001.1:0-88886 GCA_002329155.1 Stenotrophomonas sp. UBA2124
CCCCTCCCCGGCCCTCCCCTTTGCTGCACAAAAGGGAGGGAGCAGATTGCGCTGGTGTGCGGTGTGCCGGGAAAGCCGCTCCGGCCCCCTCCCTTTGCCGGAGGCAAGGGGAGGGTTGGGGAGGGGTAAAACCGGGATTTCCCGGTCTCCACATCAACCCAAGCGCAACTCTGAAGCCAACGCCCCTCAGTGCCGCGTGCCATGCCGCACATGCCGCACGAAGCGGCGCAGCAGCTGGCGGGCGAGCGGGGCGGCGCTGACCTCGCGGGCGACGCTGCGGGCGCAGCCACCGTGGCGGGCGATGCAGTCGGCGCGGGCACGCACGTAGCCGCGCATGTGGTGGGTGGCGAATTCCGGGTGGAACTGCAGGCCCCAGGCCTGCTCGCCCCAGCGGAAGGCGTGGCAGTTGTCCTGCACCGAACGTGCCAGCACCGTGGCGCCTTCCGGCGCGCGCAGCACGGTCTGCAGGTGGGTGGCATGGGCCGGGAAGCTGGCGGGCATGCCGGCGAACAGCGGATCGGCCGAGGCCGGCGCCTCCAGCTCCAGGCGGATGGTGCCGGATTCACGCCCGGCCGGGTTGTAATCCACCTGCCCGCCCAGCGCGTGCGCCAGCAGCTGGTGGCCGTAGCAGATGCCCAGCAGCGGCATGCCGGCGTGGGCCGCGTCGCGCAGCCAGTCGGCGCTGCGCTCGCTCCAGTCGGCACGGTCGGTAACGAAGGCCGCCGAGCCGGTGACGATGGTCGCGGCGAAGGCCTCGCGCGGAGGCAGCGCCTCACCGTGCTCGACGTTCACCACCACGGTCTCGGCTTGCTCCAGCCCGGCAGCCACGCGGATCCAGTGCGGGAAGCGCCCATAGCGGCGCAGGGTGGGGAAGGGTTGGCCGGTTTCGACGATCAGGAACGGCTGGGGCTTCATTCCGAGGGCGGCAGTACGGAGAGGACTTCCTCGATTGTAGTCAGCCCTGCGGCCACCTTTTCAAGCCCGGTGCGGCGCAGGGTGCGCAGCCCGTCGGCACGCGCGGCGCGGCTGAATCCGGCCAGATCCATGTCGCGCGTGATCAGTGCGCGCAGCCGCGAACCCAGTGGCAGCAGCTCATACAGGCCCACGCGGCCCATGTAGCCGGTGCGCCGGCACTCCAGGCAACCGACCGGCTTATATGCGGTGACGACATCAGGTAATGCGTCATTGGCATCACGCAGCGGCGCCCAATCGGTGGCGTCGAGCGTGTCGGGCGCCTTGCAGTGCGGGCACAGGGTGCGCACCAGGCGCTGGGCCAGCACGCCGTTCACGGTGGAGGCGATGAGGTAGTGCGGCACGCCCAGGTCGAGCAGGCGGGTGATGGCCGAAGGCGCGTCGTTGGTGTGCAGGGTGGACAGCACCAGATGGCCGGTCAGCGAGGCCTGCACCGCCATCTGCGCGGTCTCCAGGTCACGGATTTCGCCGATCATGATGATGTCCGGGTCCTGGCGCAGCAGGGTGCGCACGCCCGAGGCGAAGTCGAGATCGATGTTGGTCTGCACCTGCATCTGGTTGAACTCGGGCGCGATCATTTCGATCGGGTCCTCCACCGTGCACACGTTCACATCGGAGGTGGCCAGCCGCTTGAGCGTGGAGTACAGGGTGGTGGTCTTGCCCGAGCCGGTGGGGCCGGTGACCAGCACGATGCCGTGCGGGCGCGACACCAGCTCGTTCCAGCCGGCGGCTTCCTCCGGGCTGAAGCCCAGCTGCTCGATGCTCTTGAACGCCGAATCCGGGTCGAAGATGCGCATCACGCACTTCTCGCCGAACGCGGTGGGCATGGTGGACAGGCGCATTTCCACTTCGCGCCCGCCCGGTGAACGGGTCTTGATGCGGCCGTCCTGCGGGCGGCGGCGCTCGGCCAGGTCCATGCGGCCCAGCACCTTGATGCGGCTGACCACGGCGGTCATCACCGACGGCGGCAGCTCGAACACCTTGTGCAGCACGCCGTCGATGCGGAAGCGCACCCGGCCCATCTCGCGGCGCGGCTCCATGTGGATGTCACTGGCGCGCTGTTCATAGGCGTACTGCAGCAGCCAATCGACGATGCTGACCACATGGTGGTCGTCCGCGTTCACATCGCCCGAGGCACCCAGCTCCACCAGCTGCTCGAAGCTGGGCAGCACGCTGCTGCCGCTGCCGTCGCGTGCATCGCTGCGGGCGCCGCGCACCGAGCGGGTCACGCCGAAGAACTCCATCGAGTAGCGGTGCAGGTCCAGCGGGTTGACCAGCACGATCTCGATGCGGCGGCGGGTGAGGTGCTGCAGGTCGGCCACCCATTCGCGGGCCATGGGCTCGCTGGTGGCCACCAGCACGCGCTCGCTGTCCACCGCCAGCGGCAGGATGCGGTGGCGGCGGGCGTAGGCGTGGGAGACCACGGCGGTGGCGTTGGCCACGTCCACGCGGGTGGGGTCGATGCGCAGGTAGCGGGTGTGGGTGCGCGCGGCCAGCCATTCGGTGAGCCGCTCCAGCCCCAGCTCGCCGGTGGCGGGCGGGGCGGCGGCCAGCTTCAGGTTGGACAGCAGCACCAGCGGGTGCACCTCGCTGGCGTTGCGCGCGCCCTGGGCCGAGAAACGGATGCGCTCCTGGTCATGCGCGGCCACCAGCCCGTCGCTCAGTACGGCGGCGACGACGTTGGAAAACTGCAGCCTGCCGGGGGCGATCGCCACCGGGCCCTGCGCCATCTGCGGCTTGTACGCACCCTGTTGTTCCACCCCAAACCCCTTGCTGGCACGGCCACCGTGCGGCTGCTCGCTATACTAGCGCACCCCCTTCGCATGGCTCAGGCAGCATGTCCGCGACCCCCACCGTACCAATCACCTTCCAGGGCCTGATCCAGACCCTCAACGAATTCTGGGCCAGCCAGGGCTGCGTGCTCATCCAGCCGCTGGATCTGGAAGTGGGTGCGGGCACCTTCCATCCGGCCACGTTCCTGCGCTCCATCGGCCCGGAAAGCTGGAACGCGGCCTACGTGCAGCCTTCACGCCGCCCCACCGATGGCCGCTACGGCGAGAACCCCAACCGCCTGCAACGTTACTACCAGTACCAGGTGGCGATGAAGCCCAGCCCGGACAACATCCAGCAGCTGTACCTGGATTCGCTCAAGGCACTGGGTATCGACCCGCTGGTGCATGACCTGCGCTTCGTCGAGGACAACTGGGAATCGCCGACGCTCGGTGCCTGGGGCCTGGGCTGGGAAGTCTGGCTCAACGGCATGGAGGTCACCCAGTTCACCTACTTCCAGCAGGCCGGTGGCCTGGAGTGCAGGCCGGTGCTGGGCGAGATCACCTACGGCCTGGAGCGGCTGTGCATGTACCTGCAGAACTGCGACAACGTCTACGACCTGGTGTGGACCTACGGCCCGGACGGCACGCCGGTCACCTATGGCGACGTGTACCACCAGAACGAGGTGGAGCAGAGCACCTACAACTTTGAATACGCCGACGTGGAAGAGATGTTCCACCGCTTCGACGCCTGCGAGAAGGAAGCACAGAAGCTGGTGGAAGCCGGCCTGCCGCTGCCGGCCTACGAGCAGGTGTGCAAGGCATCGCATGCCTTCAACCTGCTGGATGCGCGCCGCGCCATCTCGGTGACCGAGCGCCAGCGCTACATCCTGCGCGTGCGCGCGCTGGCCCAGGCCGTGGCCAAGCTGTACGAGGCCAAGCGCCTGGAAGCCGTTGCCGCCAAGGAGGTGCAAGCATGAGCATGCAACCGCTGCTGATCGAACTGGGCGTGGAGGAGCTGCCGGTCAAGGCGCTGCCGGGCCTGGCACAGGCATTTTTTGATGGTGTGATCGACGGGCTGGCCAAGCGCGGCATCGCTTTCGAGCGTGGCGATGCCAAGCCGCTGTCCACCCCGCGCCGTCTGGCGGTGCTGCTGCCGGGCGTGGAAACCGAACAGCCGGAACAGCATGGCGAAGTGTTCGGCCCGTACCTGAACATCGCGCTGGACGCCAACGGCGAGCCGACCAAGGCCCTGCAGGGCTTCGCCGCCAAGGCCGGCGTGGAGTGGACCGCGCTGGAGCGCACCACCGACGCCAAGGGCGAGCGCTTCGTGCTGCGTTCGGTCACCCCGGGCGCACAGACCGCCGCGCTGCTGCCGGAGATCCTGCGCGAGGCCATCGCCGCCATGCCGATTCCCAAGCCGATGCGCTGGGGCAATCACGACTACGCCTTCGCCCGCCCGGTGCACTGGCTGGTGCTGCTGCACGGCAACGACGTGGTGCCGGCCGAGCTGTTGGGCCTGCGCTCGGACCGCTTCAGCCGTGGCCACCGTTTCATGGCCGACAAGCAGGTGTGGCTGAGCAATGCCGGCGACTATGTGCAGTCGTTGAATGCCGCCTATGTGCTGGTGGACCCCGACATGCGCCGCGCGCGTATCGTGGAAGGTGCCGATGCCGCCGCCGATTCCGGTGGTGGCCTGGCACGCATCACCGACGACAACCTGGAGCAGGTGGTGAACCTGGTCGAATGGCCGTCGGCGGTGCTGTGCAGTTTCGAGCGTGAGTTCCTGGCCGTACCGCAGGAGGCCCTGATCGAAACCATGGAGGTCAACCAGAAGTTCTTCCCGGTACTGGACCAGGCCGGCAAGCTGACCGAGAAATTCATCGGCATCGCCAACATCCAGTCCACGGATGTGGCCGAAGTGGCCAAGGGCTACGAGCGCGTGATCCGCCCGCGTTTCTCCGACGCCAAGTTCTTCTTCGACGAAGACCTCAAGCAGGGTCTGGTGGCGATGGGCGAGGGCCTGAAGAGCGTCACCTACCAGGCCAAGCTGGGCAGCGTGGCCGACAAGGTGCAGCGCGTTTCCACCCTGGCCCAGCATGTGGCCGCGCAGGTGGGCGTGGATCTGGTGCAGGCACGCCGTGCCGCCGAACTGGCCAAGAACGACCTGCAGTCGCGCATGGTCAATGAGTTCCCGGAGCTGCAGGGCATCGCGGGCCGCCACTACGCGCTGGCCGGTGGTGAATCCCCTGCCGTGGCGCTGGCCATCGACGAGGCCTACCAGCCGCGCTTCGCCGCCGATGACATCGCCGCCTCGCCGCTGGGCAAGGTGCTGGCCATCGCCGAGCGCGCCGACACGCTGGCCGGTGGTTTCGCCGCGGGCCTCAAGCCCACCGGCAACAAGGACCCGTTCGCACTGCGCCGCAATGCGTTGGGCCTTGCACGCACCATCATCGAATCGGGTTTCGATCTGGACCTGCGCGCGCTGCTCACCACCGCGAATGCGGGCCTGGCCGAGCGCAAGGTTCAGGCGGATGTCACCGAGCTGTACGAATTCATCATCGACCGCCTGAAGGGCTACTACGCCGACAAGGGCGTGCCGGCCACGCACTTCAACGCCGTCGCCGAGCTGAAGCCGGCCTCGCTGTACGACTTCGACCGCCGCATCGATGCCATCGGCACCTTTGCCCAGCTGCCGGAAGCCGAAGCACTGGCCGCGGCCAACAAGCGCATCCGCAACATCCTGCGCAAGGCCGAGGGTGAGATTCCCGGCAGCATCGACCCGGCGCTGCTGCGCGAGCCGGCCGAGAGCGAGCTGGCCGAAGCGGTGGCCGCGGCCATCGACGACACCGGCGCCGCGCTGGTGCAGAAGGATTATGTGGCCGTGCTTGGCCGCCTGGCCCGCCTGCGCCCACAGGTGGATGCGTTCTTCGACACGGTCATGGTCAACGCCGAGGACCCGGCGCTGCGTGGCAACCGCCTGGCACTGCTGCGCACGCTGGGCGACCGCCTGGGCAGCGTGGCCGCCATCGAGCACCTGTCCAGCTGAGTGGCGGGTGCATCGGCGCAAGGCACAAGGCCCGCATCTGCGGGCCTTTGCTTTTCCTGCCAGTTCGTCTTGTGTTCTTTACTTGATTTTCACGGCGGCCAAAGATGACTAGGTGTGATTTTGCCGGTCATCACAGGCCCGGTATGCTTCGGCGCATGCAGCTCTTCCGAATCGCACTATTGCTCCTGTCTGTCGCCTTGCTTGCGGCAGCGCCGCCAGCCCTTGCCCGTGGCACCATCCAGAAAGTCGAGATCAAGGGTCTGGACAAGGATGACGAGGCCGACATCATTGAGAACATCGAGGTCTCGCTGTCACTGTATGACGTGATAGGCAAGGTGCAGGGCGAGTCGCGGCTGGAATATCTGCTCTCCCAGGCCGAGAGCCAGACCCGCAAGGCGCTGGAGCCGTTCGGCTTCTACAATCCAAAGATCACCGTTGATTCGCCGCGTACCGGCGACAACGTCAACGTGGTGATCAACGTGGACAAGGGCGAGCAGATCCGCGTGCGCCTGGAGGAGCTGGCCATCACCGGCCCGGCGGTGCGCGACCGCTACCTGCAGGAGGACCTGCAGGCCTTCCAGCCCAAGCGCGGCGAGCCGTTCGATTCGGTCAACTACGAGGCCAGCAAGGTCAAGATCACCCGCCGCCTGGCCGAGCGCGGTTACTTCGATGCCGATTTCACCCAGCGCAAGGTGGAGATCACCCGCGCCGAGAACGCGGCTGACGTCTTCCTCACCTGGGACAGCGGCCGCCGCTACAACATGGGGCCGATCACCTTCGACCAGGACTATTTCCGCCCGGGCCTGTTCGAGCCGCTGGTGTACTGGGAAGAGGGCAGCTACTGGCACGAGGGCAAGCTGGACCGCCTGCGCGAATCGCTGACCAAGCTCGACTATTTCAGCGTCATCGACATCCAGCCGCACCCGGAGCAGGCCAACGACCACGGCGACGTGCCGGTGGACGTGAAGCTGACCCGCGCCAAGCGCACCATCTATACCGCCGGTCTGAGCTACGGCAGCGAGAGTGGCGCCGGTGTGCGCGGTGGCGTGGAGCGCCGCTACGTCAACCGCCGTGGCCACAAGCTCAACACCCAGTTGGACTACGCGCAGAAGCGCAAGAGCTTCATCACCAGCTACCGCGTGCCCGGCTTCCGCTGGCTGGATGGCTGGTACACCTATGCATTGAGCGCGTATGACGAGCAGACCGACTATATCGACCTGCGCAACTTCAAGCTCATCGCCAGCCGCAGCGGCGAGATCAACGAGCATTGGACCGCCATCGTTTCAATCAATGGCCTGCGCGAGCGCTGGCGCTACAGCTCCGGCAACCAGTTCACCGATGCGGTGTACCAGTATTCGACGCTGGTCTATCCGCAGCTCACCGCCGATTACGTGGCAGTCGATGACGAGTCCTTCCCGCGCCGTGGCTTCAGTGGCAACGCCACCATGCGCGGTGGCGTGGAAGGTGCCGGCTCGGACACCAGCTTCATCCAGGCCGACGCCACCCTGCGCTGGTACATCCCCATTGGTGAAAGCGACCGCCTGATCCTGCGCGGGCAGGCAGGCAGCACCTGGACCAACGACCTGGTGTCCATGCCGCCGAGCCTGCGTTACTTCGCCGGTGGCGACCGCTCCATACGTGGCTACGCCTACCGCGAAGTCGGCCCGCGCACGCCCGCGCCAGACCGCTTCGCGCTCGGTGCCAAGAACCTGGTGGTCGGCTCGGCCGAGTACGAGCACTACTTCGGCGGCGGCCCATGGGGCGGCGCGGTGTTCGTGGATACCGGCAGCGCCTTCGACAACACCATCGACCTGCATACTGGTGTCGGCTTCGGCGTGCGCTGGAAATCACCGGTGGGCCCGGTGCGCATCGACATCGCGCATGGTTTGAACAATCCTGATTCGCAGTTCCAGCTGTACCTCAACATCGGAGCGGACCTGTGAGCTGGCGCCCGCGCAGGAAGGTGATACAGGACGACATCTCGCCCGAGGAGCGCGAAGCGCGCATCGCCGAGCTGCGCGCCAGGCGCAAGGCGCGCATGCGCAAGCTGGCCATCCGCAGCGGCATCACCATCGGCGTGCTGGTGCTGCTGGGCCTGTTCGGCCTGTACTGGCTGCTGCAGACCGTGGCCGGGCGCGAAGTGCTGATGGCGCAGGTGGTGGCACGCCTGCCGGCGGGTTCCTCGCTGACCTGGAGCAAGGCCGAAGGCCCGCTGGCCGGGCCGTTGATCCTGCGCGATCTGGATTTCCGCTACGAAGACCTGCACTTCACCGCCGCCGAAGCCTACCTGGACCCGGACATCCGCCCGCTGCTGGGCCGCAAGCTGCGGCTGGATTCGCTGCGCATCAAGAACGCCACGCTGGAGCTGGGCCCGTCGGAAGACAAACCCTTCGAGCTGCCGAACTGGCCGGACGTGCTGCCGGCCATCGAGCTGCCGTTGAACCTGCAGGCC
The DNA here is from genome assembly GCA_002329155.1 of Stenotrophomonas sp. UBA2124. Classification (GTDB taxonomy): domain Bacteria; phylum Pseudomonadota; class Gammaproteobacteria; order Xanthomonadales; family Xanthomonadaceae; genus Stenotrophomonas. Next base: position 8,243 of record DCXY01000001.1, read on the forward strand.
GACACCATCCAGGTCGATGGCCTGCGCATCACCCAGCTGCAGCAGCCGGTGATCGACATCAGCCGCATCCGAGGTGGCATCGAAGCGGCCGATGGCGAATTTCGCGCCACCCAGCTCAAGGTCAACAGCAACCTGGGCGATTTCCGCATCGACGGCCACTACCTGCCGCGCGAAAGCTACAAGACTGATCTCACCGTGCGCGCGCTGATGCCGCCGCGCCCCGGCAAGGCGCCGGCGCGGCTGGGGCTGGTGGCACGGGGTGATCTGGCCCATATGGAAGTGGCATTGGCCGGCTATGCACCCAAACCGCTGCACGCCAGCCTGGTGCTGGATGGCCGCGCGAATCCCATCTGGCATGTGGCCGCGCGCAGTGAGGAGCTGGAGCTGGGCCAGCTGGTGCCCGCGCAGTTCCTGGCCGAGCCGCCGGAAGCCCTGGCGCTGGACTTCACCGCGCATGGGCGTGGCGGACAGGTGCAGCTGCAGGGCCGCGTGCGTCAGGGAGAGCAGGAGCTGGTGCTGGCACCGTCCAATGTCGCCATCGAGAAGCAGGTGCTCACCGTTTCGCCGCTGGTGGCCGAAGCCTTCGGCGGTACCGTGCGGCTGCAGGGCAAGGCCGATTTCACCGACACGCAGAACCCCGGCTTCAATTTCGCCGTGGTCGCCAACCAGCTCACCTGGACGCCGGCCGCCGATCCCACCGTGCCTGATTCCACGCCGGTGCCGCTGCACCTGAAGGAAGCGCGGCTGGGCGTGGCCGGCACCCTGAAGAACTGGGCCGCCATCGGCAAGGCCGACGTGGCCCGCGAGAAGCAGGACGCCAACCTCGATTTCGACGTGCGCGGCAACGACCAGCAGGCGCAGATCAATCATCTGAAGGCGACCACCCCCGGTGGCGCGCTGGACCTGACCGGTTCGGCCGCGTGGGCACCGGAACTGGCCTGGGATGTTGACGCCAAACTGGCCAGCTTCGACCCCGGCTACTTCCTACCGGGCTGGGAGGGCAACCTCTCCGGCGCGCTGGCCTCCAAGGGCAAGCAGCTGCCGCCACCGCCCGGCACGCAGGACATGCGCTTCGAGGCCACGCTGGATGTGCCGCAGCTGAAGGGCCGCCTGCGCGGCCGCAGCGTGGATGCACGCGCCAAGCTGGCGCTGCAGGGCACGCAGGGCGAAGGCGACGTGCATCTGGTGATGGGCGACAGCCGCATCGATGCCAAGGGCAAGGTAGGCGACCGCCTGGACGTGGACGCCACGCTGCAGCCGCTGCACCTGGCCGACCTGCTGCCCGGCAGCAGTGGCAGCATCGCCGGCACATTGGAGCTGCGCGGCACGCCCAACCAGCCCGACATCACCGCCGACCTGCGCGGCAGCAGCCTGCAGTGGGACGGCTTCAAGGCCGGCCAGCTCAGCCTCAACGGCCACTTGCCGTGGCAGGGCAGCAATGGCAGCCTGCAGCTGCAGGCCAGCGCGGTGGAAGTGGGCATGCTGCTGGACCAGCTGCAGGTCAACGCGCGCGGCAGCGTGCAGAACCTGCAGCTGGACGCCAATGCCCGCAACGACATGGGCGTCATCGCGCTTGGCGGTGGAGTGCGACAGGTGGGCCAGGCATGGCGTGGTGAACTCGCTTCGCTGCGGGTGGCACCGGTCAAGGGTGCGCCGTGGCAGCTGCAGCAGCCCTCGGTGTTCAGCGTGGAAGGCAGCAACTTCCTGCTCGGCCAGACCTGCCTGGGTTCGGCAACCGGCGGTGCGCTGTGCGCGGCCGCCAACTGGCCGCGCGACGGCCTGCAGATCAGCGGCGATGCGCTGCCGCTGGCACTGGTGCAGCCATGGCTGCCGCCCAACTCGGGCCGCCGCATCTACCTGCGCGGCGATGTCACCCTGGACGGCAACATCCGCCCGCGCGGCAACGCGTGGGAAGGCAGCTTCAAGGTGGCCTCGGCCGAAGGCGGCATCCGCCTGGGCGACAACGCACGCGGCGAACTGGTGCGCTACGACCACTTCTCCATCAACGTGGACATGCAGCCCAACAGCATCAAGGGCTATCTGGGTGTCGGCTTCCAGGGCGACGGCTTTGTCGATGCGCGGGTGGAAACCGGCTGGGACGCCAATGCCGCATTGACCGGCGAGCTGTACATGAACATGTCGCGGCTGTACTGGATGGAGCTGTTCTCGCCGGATCTGGTGCGGCCCAAGGGCCTGATCGAAGGCCACGTCAGCCTGCGCGGCACGCGCTCGCAGCCGACGCTGGGCGGTGAGGCCAAGCTCAGCGATTTCACCGGCGAATTCCCGGCGCTGGGCCTGACCCTGAGCGAAGGCACCGGCAACTTCGTGGCCCAGCCCGATGGCTCGGCACGCATCAACGCCTCGGCCAAGACCGGTGGCGAAGGCGCGCTGCAGGTGGACGGCAGCCTGTCCTGGTTCGGTGACGCACAGCCGCTGCAGCTGCACATCTTCGGCGACAACGTGCTGCTCTCCAACACCAGCGAGCTGCGCGTGGTCGGCAATCCCGACCTCAACTTCACCCTGGCCGGCACCGCCATGGAGCTGCGTGGCAGCGTGCATGTGCCCGAGGCCGATCTGGACCTGGAGCGCCTGGACCGCGGCACGTCGGCGTCGGAGGACATCGTGGTGCTTGATCCGGTGGATCCGGAGGAAACCCGCGCCTCGCCGCTGGACATGGACCTGACCGTCAGCCTTGGCGACAAGGTCAAGATGAGCGGCTTCGGCCTGAAGGGTGGCCTCACCGGCAAGATGCAGGTGCGTGCGCGTCCGGGCCGCGAGATGACCGCCAACGGCGGGCTGGAAGTCAGTGGCCGCTACAAGGCCTATGGCCAGGACCTGACCATCACCGATGGCACCCTGCTGTGGAACTACAGCATCGTCTCCGACCCGCGCATCAACATCCGCGCCGAGCGCGAGATCGGTGATGTCACTGCGGGCATCCACGTCACCGGCCGTGCGCAGGCACCGAAGGTGGACGTATGGTCGAGCCCGGCGATGTCGCAGTCCGAAGCGCTGGCCTATCTGGTGCTGGGCCGCAGCCTGAGCATGGCCAGCAGCGACCAGGCGCAGCAGGTGAACGCGGCCTCGGCGGCGTTGTCGGCAGGCAGCGGCCTGCTCGCGGCGCAGGTCGGTGCCAAGCTGGGCCTGGACGACGCCGGCGTGAGCCAGTCGCGCGCGCTGGGCGGTTCGGTGATCGGCGTGGGCAAGTTCATCACACCTAGGCTCTACATCGGCTACGGCGTATCACTGGTGGGCAGCGGCTCGGTGCTGACGCTCAAGTACCTGCTGCGTCGCGGCTTCGACATCGAAATCGAATCCAGCACGGTGGAAAACCGGGGCTCGGTGAACTGGCGCAAGGAGAAATAGGGGGCGGTTCAGATGCGAGGCCGCGGGTGCTCAGTGACCGCTGGCCCTGCGGTAATGGCGTGTATGCCTGGACCAGTCGATCGCCGATATCAGCAGTGCGGCGATCGCGGCGGCTTCGCTGTACATCGCAATCAGCATGCCCACAACGATCGCGACTTTGATCAAGGGCAATGCGAGCAGCAACAACCAACCACTGAAGTGGAAATGGAATCGGCCTCGCCTGATCATGCGCAGCAGCGCGACCAGCACGGCACTCCAGGCAAGGATGGAGCCTGCGATGCGCAGGCCCGGCAAATGCATCAGAACAATGGAGAGAACCGCAAGCGCCGGGATCAACCATGACCTCATGGTAGGGAAGCGTGTGGGTGCGCTGTCTGGCCCGAGCTGCCAGCGAAGCAACAGCTTCCAAGGCTGATAGCCGATTCCGGCGAGCAGGAAGAACAGTGCACCAACGCCGGCAACCGTGAGCAGGCCGTCAGGGGCAGGTAGTGGTCTGTCGGCCTGCAGTGCCCCTATAGCGTCAATCACATACACGGCGGTCGGCAATATCAACCATGCCAGTGCAAGCAGGGCGCCACGAAGCAGCGCAATCTGCACATTCGTCCAGTTGAGGCGCTCTTGCTCGGAAACCTCGCGCCAGAAACGCACCTGCAGAGGGTTCAACGGTGGAATGGGAAGCTCCTGGCCCTGCGGTGCCAAAGCGCGCAATGTGCTGCGCATGCTGCTGACACGGGAAGGGTCGAGTGCTGAGAGCAATGCACTCCTGCGGTGCCAGGGCCTGGTCAGCCAATGCTGGAGCCGCCGGGCTTCGGACAGGGTCATCTCGCTTTGACCCCGGTAGCGCAAGTGTGATGTGAGCGCCATTCCGTTCTCTGCCTGCAGCAGCCAACGTGCATGCAGCCGGCCGCTCAATCGGACGAGTGCATCCAGATCAAAGGGGCCGTTGACTTCGTTCCAGCCGAATGTTTCCGAAATCAGGTCGAAGTTGCTGCTGCTGATGGCTGGGTCGGGGTCATTGAACAGGATGAAGGAAAGCTGGCGGGCAATATCCTCCTTTCCGCTGAGCGACCAGAGGTCAGGGCATTCGTGCAGCCATTGCGCGAAGTTCTTTCTGGTTTGGACGCTCGCTGCCGCAACGATACGGCGAGCGGTGGTTTCAGGGTCGACCCGTGGAAGGGGTGGTGGGCCGATCGCGTCGGACACTGGGGGATGTGGTGATTGTGAGGGTTCACCATCCTCATTGCCCTGGCTTTCAGCAGGGGCCTGGGCGGCAGGCGCCCTGCGATAAATATGGTCTTCGTAGGAAATGGAAGGCGCGGCAGCATCGGCAGCATCCTCCTCCTCATTGCGGTGGTCCTCAGCGGGCGCCTGGGCGGCAAGCGGGCTGCGATAAGTATGGTCTTCGTAGGAAATGAAAGGCGCATCAGCATCGGCAGCAGCGTCGAAAGAGTGTTCGTCGCCATGTACAAGGGAATTCACCGCTTCGCCGTAAGCAGGTGAATCTGCCAAGCCGCCGCTGTCGTCTTGACGCTGCTGCTCGATTTCCGGCTGTTCCTGCTGATTGCGCTGCCACTGCAGGGCAGCCTGGTAGGCTTCGTGCAAACGCTGGAAGGCCGCTGGATCGTCATCCGGCCGGTTGCTGCGCAGCAGGCGCGCGTAGGCGCGTTTGATGGAACGCTCGTCGGCACCGGCATCCAGCTCCAGTGCTGCCAATGCCCAGTTCACTGCAGGCCTTCCATGTCATCAAGAGCGCGGCTGAGCTCGCGATGCTGGCGTTCGATGCGCTGAATGTCCTGGCTTTCCAAAGCCTCACGGAACTGCATCAGCCAGTACTGCAATTGCTCACGGTAATCGACATATTCGGCATACAGGCGCTCGGTACGTGCGATCAGCGCCAGGTTCGGCTGGTGTTCGCGCGGATGCACTTTCAATGCATCCAGTGCCAGCAGGCGCTGACGGATCTGCTCGGGCGTCAGCACGCCCGGGTTCTGCTCAAGGATCAGCTCATGGCGTTTGCCGGTGGCGTTCTCGGTGACTTCCACCTGCAGGATGCCATCCACGTCATAGGTGAAACGCGTGGTCACCGAGCGGTCTCCGCCGCTTTGGCCGGTGAGTGGCACCTGCAGCTCACCCAGTTTGATGTTCTTGTCCACGGTGGGGCTTTCACCCTGGTAGACACCGAAGCGTACGAACTTCTGTTCGGCGCTGATCGGGTGAAAGACGTCTTCGCGGCTCACCGGCACCACGCTGTTGCGCTGGATGATGGGGTGGAAGTAGCCGCTACGACTATTTCCATCGGGGCCGAGGCGTGAAACCTGGGTGCCGAGTGTATACGGGCAGACATCAGTCAATACCACCTCACGCAGACTGCTGTCGCGTGCCTTCATGCCCGCGGCGACGGTGGCACCCAGCGCGATGGCCTGGTCGGGGTTGATGTGGCGCAGCGGCAGGCGCCCGAACATGCGCGTCACCAGACGGGTGATCATCGGCATGCGCGCGGCGCCGCCGACCAGCACGATGTCATCCAGCGCATCCGGCTTGAGCCGTGCGTCGCGCATGGCGCGCTCGATGGGCGTACGCATGCGCTGCAACAGCGGCTCGCACAGCTGCGCGTAGCGGCTTTCCTCCATCGTCCACTGCAACGGCTTGCCTGACAGGGTGATGTCCATGCTGGCCTCACCGCGCGCACTCAATTCGCGCTTGAGCAGCTCCAGGCGATGGCTGAGCTGGGCACGCTCCAGATTGTCGAGGGTGGCATCGTTCACGGCATGGTCCGTGCGGAACGCCTGCTGCAGCACCTCCAGGAAATCCTCACCACCCAGGAAGTTGTCACCCGCGCTGGCGTGGACTTCGACGATGCCCTCGAACAGCTCAAGAATCGACACGTCGAAGGTGCCGCCGCCCAGGTCCAGCACCAGGATGCGCCCGTCCTGCTCGCGCTGCTGCAGGCCGTAGGCCAGCGCGGCGGCGGTGGGTTCGTTGATCAGGCGTTCGACGCGGATGCCGGCCAGCTCACCGGCCGCGCGCGTGGCCTTGCGTTGCGCATCGGAGAAGTAGGCCGGCACGCTGATGACGGCCTCCTCCACCTTGTGCCCCAGCGCGGCTTCGGCATCGGCCAGCAGTGCGCGCAGCACCAGCGCGGAGAGCTCCTCGGGCCGGAAGCGGTGCGCGCCGATCCGGGTCTCGCGGTCGGTGCCCATCCATCGCTTGAAGTGGGCCACGCTGCTTTCGGGGTGGCTGACCAGCCGGTCGCGCGCGGCCTGCCCCACCAGCACGGTGCCGTCGTCGGCAAGGCTGACCACTGAAGGGGTCAGCAGCTGACCATGCGGGTTGGGGAAAAGCCGGGGCCCCTCCGTGCCGTGCACGCCAATCAGTGAATGGGTGGTGCCCAGGTCGATGCCGACGATCATCCGTGAAGGTCCAATAGCGGGGGAATGCGGATTGTAGGCAAACCCTGTGCCTTGCCGTAACCGGTGTGGGCCGGATCGTGACCGTTGGCGGTTGCCCCTCCGGCCCTGCACGGCTACTGTCCCGGGCAGTTCCGTTGACCGCTGGAGTTCCGATGAAGCGCAAACCGCTGACCGCCGCGCTGGTGCTGGGCATGAGCCTGGCCGTTACCGCTCAAGCCAATGAGGGCATGTGGATGCCCACGCAGCTGCCGGAGCTGGCCAAGACGCTGAAGGAGGCCGGCTTCAAGGGCGACCCGCGCGAGCTGGCCGACGTCACCGCGCCGCCACTGAGCGCCGTGGTGCGCGTGGGCGGCGGCACCGGCTCGTTCGTGTCCGGCGACGGCCTGCTGCTGACCAACCACCATGTGGCCTATGGCGTGATCCAGTACAACGCCAGCAAGGAACACAACTACATCGACGACGGCTTCATCGCCCAGGGCCGTGACGACGAGCGCGCCGCCAACCCGGATTACCGCGTGCTGGTGACGGTGGGCTTCGACAAGGTCACCGACGATGTACTCAAGGAGGCGCGCGGCAAGACCGGCCGCGCCTACTACGATGCGGTGGAAAGCGCGCGCAAGCGCATCGTCGCCGACTGCGAGGCCGAAGGCGGCGTGCGCTGCTCGGTGGCCAACATGTATTACGGCAGCGATTTCTACCGCATCCGCCAGCTGGAGCTGACCGACATCCGTCTGGTCTATGCGCCGCCGCGCGCCATCGGCAATTACGGCGACGAGATCGACAACTTCATGTGGCCGCGCCACACCGGTGATTTCACCCTGCTGCGTGCCTACGTGGGCAGGGATGGCAAGCCGGCACCGTACAGCAAGGACAACGTGCCGTACCACCCGCCGGCACACCTGAAGATGGCGCTGGACGGCCCGAAGGAAGGCGACTACGCCATGCTTGCCGGCTACCCGGGCATCACCTACCGGCTGCGCACCGCCGGTGAGTTCGCCAACCAGATCGACACCGTGCTGCCGCGCCGCGTGGAGGTGTTCCAGCAGCTGATCGACATCATCGAAGCACAGGGAAAGGGCAACGCCGATGCGCGCACGCGCTATGCCTCGCAGCTGCAGTCGCTGAAGAACAACCGCAAGCGTGCCGCCGGTGAGCTGGAAGGCCTGCAGCGCAGCGATGCCAAGGCGCTGCGCGCGCAGGACGAGCAGGCGATGCTGGCCGCCGCCGACGGCACCTACAAGGCCGACATCGACGCCCTGTTCGCCAGCCTGGCCGCCGACCGCGAGATGGGCGCCAGCGAGTTCCTAGTGGGGCTGATCTCCGGCCAGACCCAGCTGCTGCGCTCGGCGCTGCTGCTGGAGCGGCTGCGCGTGGAATCGGCCAAGCCCGACGCCGAGCGCGAATCCGGCTACCAGCAGCGCGACCAGGCGCTGATCGAAGGCGTGCTCAAGCAGGTGCAGCGCCGCTACGACCCGGCGGTGGAGAAGGCCATCCTCACCGCGCTGGTCAGCCGCTACCAGCAGCTGCCCGATGCGCAGCGCGATGCGCATTTCGACAGCGTGTTCGGGCGTACCCCGGCCGAGCTGGGCAAGCGTCTGGATGCGCTGTACACCAGCACCAGGTTGGGTGATGAAAGCCAGCGCCTGTCGCGCTTCGAGGCTGCCCGCAAGGGCGCGGCCATCGAGAGCGACCCGCTGATGGCGGCGGCCGCTACGCTGGTCACGGCACTGCTGGATGCCGAGCGCGAGAGCAAGGCGCGCGAAGGCGAGCAGCTGCGCCTGCGCCCGTCCTATATGCAGGCGCTGTTCGCCTGGCGCGCCAAGCAGGGCCGCGCCGTATACCCCGATGCCAACAGCACCCTGCGCATCAGCTACGGCAAGGTGGAGGCGCTGCACCCGCGTGATGCGGTCAGCTACTCGCCGGTGACCACTGTGGCTGGCATTGTTGAAAAGAACACCGACCAGGTGCCATTCGATGCGCCCAAGCCGCTGCTGGCGGCCATCGCCAAGGGCGACTTCGGCAGCACCGCCGACCCCGCGCTCAAGACCCAGACGGTCAACTTCCTGACCAACCTGGATACCACCGGTGGCAATTCCGGCTCGCCGGTGCTCAACGCCAAAGGTGAGCTTATTGGCCTGAATTTCGACTCGAACTGGGAGTCGGTGAGTGCCAGCTGGTGGTTCGACCCGCGTTACAAGCGGGCGGTGCACGTGGACATGCGCTACCTGCGCTGGCTGCTGGCCAAGGTATACCCGGCCCCGGAGCTGCTCAGGGAAATGGGCGTCCCAGCTGAATGACCGGACATGAAGGGCCCTTCGGGGCCCATTTATGCCAGTAATTTTGACCGGACAATAAAACCTGTAGCGAAGATTACGCTAGACTTGCGCGCTCGATAGCGCAGGCGTTGGGGGCTTGCGGGGGAGCCTTGGCTGGTGCGACAACAAGAATGTTTGGCAAGCGGTGTCAATCGTGACTTGGCACTGGCGCCCCTGCGGATATGGATAGTCGGCAACCTGGCGGTGGTGCAGCCGCTGGTCGGTTACGGTGCCCAGATCAACGCGCTGGACAGCATCGACGAGCTGTACCGCGAACTGGCCATCGTGCCCTGCGACATGGTGCTGATCGACACCAACCTGCTGCATGAAGACCTGGCCAGCACCGTGGCGCACCTGCGCCGCCGTGACGACCTGGGTGTAGTGTTGCTGGTTGACCCAGCCACCCCCGAGGCGGTCGCCGAGGGCCTGTGGGCCGGTGCCGATGCCTGCCTGCCGCAGCGCCCCTCCGTCGACGTGCTGGCCGCCAAGCTGTACAGCCTGCGCCAGCGCCTGCCGGGCGAGGCCGTGCAGGTGATGGAAACCGAAGCCCTTGCCGGCATCACCGGCTGGTCGCTGGAAACCGATGGCTGGGACCTGCGTGCCCCGGGTGGCAAGCTGCTGGCCCTGACCGAATCCGAGCGCGCCTTCCTCGCGCTGTTGTTCTCTACCCCAACTGAGACAGTGGCGCGTGAACGCCTGATCCCGGTACTCACCGACCAGCCCTGGAGCTTCGACCCGCACCGGATCGAGGTGCTGGTGCACCGCCTGCGCAACCGTGTGCGTGCCGCCACCGGCCATACCCTGCCGGTGCGGGCGGTACGTGGCAGCGGCTACCGGCTGACGCTGTAAGCACCTTGCCAGGGGCGCCGCCTACCTGCGCGGCAGCGGTGTGCCTGCATGTCATCGCATGCGGCCCCTGTGTGTGCAGCGCGCGGGAAAGAAAGTGCAAAGCACCGAGGCTGCTGGAACCCACCCTCCAGCACCGCGAACCAACTGCCGCCTCAACCAGTCCCACTACGAAGGAATGGCTACACTGAGCCAGCTCCACTCAACGGACCTGCCCTTGGTTTCCAGCTGGATCCTGCTCCTGGTGTCGCTTGGCTACGCCGCGCTGCTGTTCGGCGTGGCGTGGTGGGGCGACCGCCGCCCGCTGTACCCGGACCGCCCATGGCTGCGCCCGGTGGTCTACAGCCTGGCGCTGGCGGTGTACTGCTCATCGTGGACCTTCTATGGCGCGGTCGGCTCGGCCGTGCGCTACGGCATCGGCTACCTGCCCATCTACCTGGGCCCGCTGCTGATGCTGATCTTCGGCTGGCGCATCATCGAGCGGCTGGCGCTGATCGCGCGCAGCGAGAACGTGGTGTCCATCGCCGACTTCATCTCCTCGCGGTTCGGCCGTTCACGGCGGCTTGCCGCGTTGGTGGCCCTGATCGCACTGGTGGGTGTGGTGCCTTACCTGGCCCTGCAGTACAAGGCCGTGGCGATGAGCCTGCAGGTGCTCAGCGGCGACAGCGCCGGCAGCAGCCCGCTCACCGATCCGGCGCTGTACATCGCGCTGCTGATGGCGCTGTTCGCCATCCTGTTCGGCACCCGCCAGGTGGATGCCACCGAGCACCACTACGGCATGATGCTGGCCATCGCGCTGGAGTCGATGATCAAGCTGGTGGCGATGATCGCCATTGGCGTGTTCGCCTATGTGTGGCTCAGTGGCCGCGGTGAATCGGTGGTGCAGTCGGCGCGCACCCTGTTCGAGGCCACGCCACCTGTGGGTTTCGTTTCGCAGACGCTGCTCGGCTTTCTTGCCTTGATCTGTCTGCCACGCCAGTTCCACGTGGCGGTGGTGGAATGTGGCGATGCCAACGACGTGCGCCGTGCTCGCTGGATGTTCGGCACCTATCTGGTGCTGATCAGCCTGATGGTGGTGCCCATCGCCAGCAGCGCCGCCGCGCTGTTCGGTACCGGCCTGCCGTCGGATGACACGCTGGTGCTGGCATTGCCGCTGGCGCAGGCCAATACCGCACTGGCACTGGTGGCCTATGTGGGTGGCTTCTCGGCGGCCACCGGCATGGTCATCGTGTCCTCCATCGCATTGGCCACCATGATCAGCAACGACCTGGTGGTACCAGTGCTGCTGCGCCGTAGCGGCGACCACCGCGAGGCAGCCGATGTCGCTTCGCGCGTGCTGTGGATCCGCCGCCTGGCCATCCTGCTGCTGGCACTGGTGGCGTACGGTTACTACCGGGGCAGCAACAACGACACCATGCTGGCCGCCTATGGGCTGATGGCGTTCGCGGCCGTGGCGCAGTTCGCGCCGGGTCTGCTGGGTGGGCTGTACTGGCGTGGCGCCAGCCGCCGCGGCGTCGAAGTCGGCATGCTGGTCGGCTTCGCGGTCTGGGGTTACACGCTGCTCCTGCCGGCGTTGAGCCACGGCGGCTGGCTGGACGAAGACCTGCTGCGGCATGGGCCCTTCGGCATCCAGTGGCTGCGCCCGCAGCAGCTGTTCGGCCTCACCGGCTGGGATCCGCTTACCCATGGCACGTTCTGGTCGCTGCTGCTCAACACCGTGGCGATGCTGCTCGTATCCGTACGCTCGCGCCCTGGCGTCACCGAGCGGCTGCGTGCGGCGCCGTTCCTTGACCCGTATGTGAAGCGCCCCGTGGTGGCCGGTGACTGGCCGGCGCACGTCAAGGTGCGTGACCTTCTGGCGCTGGCCGCGCGTGTCATCGGCGACAACCGCGCGCGGCGTGCCTTCACCGAACAGGCGCAGAGCCTGGAGCGCGACCTGCAGCCGGCCGCCGCCGCCGACCGCGTGTGGGTGCAGTTCACCGAGCGCCTGCTGGCGGCATCCATCGGCGCGGCCTCGGCACGCCTGCTGCTGACCAGCCTGCTGCGCGGCTCGGGCATGGACCTGGGCGAAGTAGTGGCGGTGCTGGACGAAGCCGGGCAGGAGCTGCGCTTCAACCGCGAAATTCTTTCCACCACGCTGGAGAACATCAGCGCGGGCGTCAGCGTGGTCGACCCGGACATGCGCCTGACCGCATGGAACCGCCGCTACCAGCAGATGTTCGGCTACCCCGATGGCATGCTCTACGTCGGCCGGCCGGTGGCCGATCTGATCCGCTACAACGCCGAGCGTGGTGAGTTGGGCGAAGGCGATATCGAAGTACAGATCAATCGCCGCATCGGCTACATGCGCGCGGGCTCACCGCATGTGTTCGAGCGCACCGGCGCCGACGGCAAGGTCATCGAGCTGCGCGGCCAGGCCTTGCCTGGTGGCGGCTACGTCACCAGCTACAACGACATCACCGATTTCAAGCAGGCCGAACAGGCGTTGCTGGAAGCCAATGAGACGCTTGAACAGCGCGTGGCCGAGCGCTCGGAAGCCGCCGAAGCGGCGCAGCAGTCCAAGACCCGCTTCCTTGCCGCCATCAGCCACGACGTGCTGCAGCCGTTGAACGCCGCACGCCTGTTCGCCTCCGCGCTGCGCGACAGCCTGCCGGAGACCGATGAACAGCGGCATCTGGCCGAGCGTGTGGATGCCTCGCTGCGCGCGGCCGAGGAACTGCTGGATGGCCTGCTCGACGTATCGCGTCTCGATGCCGGTGGCCTGCGCCCGACCATCACCGAGTTCGATGCGAGCGTGCTGGTGCGCGAATTGGCCGCGCAGTACACGCCGGTGGCGGCGGGGCGTGGGTTGCGCCTGCATGTGTTCGCCCGCCACGCCTGGGTGCGCAGCGACCGCCGGCTGCTGCGTCGCGTGCTGCAGAATTTCATGGCCAATGCCCTGCGCTACACGCGCAACGGCCGCATTGTGCTGGCCCTGCGCGTGCGCGGCGAACAGGTGGAACTGCAGGTATGGGATACCGGCCCCGGCATTCCCGAGCACCACATGCAGCAGATCTTCAACGAGTTCCATCGTTACCAGCAGCCGTTCGACTGGGGCGAGCAGGGATTGGGGCTCGGTCTTTCCATCTGCCAACGCATCTCGCGCCTGCTGGACCACGGCTTGAACGCGCGCAGCCAACCCGGCCACGGCAGCATGTTCTCCATTACCCTGCCGCGCGTGTCTGCACCGAGCCTGCAGCAGCCGGTGGCGCGGCCTGCCTCGGCATTTGGCGGTGATGACTCGCTGGCCGGCATGCGTGTGCTGTGCGTGGACAACGACCAGGAAATCCTGGACGGCATGCGTGCCCTGCTGGGCCGCTGGAAGGTGGAGGTCATCACCGCCAGCACCGTGGACATGGCGTTGGAAAAGCTGGCCGAGCGCCCCGACGTGATGCTGGTGGACTACCACCTGCACGACCGCCTTGATGGTCTGGACACGCTGGTAGCCCTGCGCGAAGCCGCGGGCCGGCCGCTGCACGGTGCACTGCTCACCGCCGATGGCCGCGATGAACTCAAGCGCATGGCCCGCGAACGCGGCTACCGGGTGCTGACCAAGCCGGTGAAGCCCGCGTCCCTGCGCGTATTCCTCACCGCCCTGAACGACCCGCGCAGGCGCCAGCCGCAAGGCAACTGACAGCTCATGCGCGACACCGCCGAGCCCAACACCCCCAGCCAACCACCCCTGCAGGCAAGGGGGTGAAGAGGGGCGTTTGCGCGCCACTGGCGCGCGGCCCGATGAACGCCCGGAGGGCCGGACGGGTCGGGGAGGGGTAGCTCTTGCTCCAAGCAGCAGCCGAAACACACAGGCAAACCCCAAAGCACCCCTCCTCGATCCTCCCCTGCGCCGTGCGCAAGGGAGGAGGCGGATCATGCGCTGCTCTGCAGCAGCCAGGGTTACGCCAGGCATCACGCATGAAGCGCGCCACGCCGCTGAACCCACCGCCTCAGCCAACCACTCCCTCCCTTTGCCGTAGGTAAGGGGGTGAAGAGGGTCGTTTGCGCGCCACTGGCGCGCGGCCCGATGAACGCCCGGAGGGCCGGACGGGTTGGGGAGGGGTAGCTTTTGCTCCAGGCAGCAGCGGAAACACACAGGCAAACCCCAAAGCACCCCTCCTCAGTCCTCCCCTGCGCTACGCGCAAGGGAGGAGGGGGATCATGCGCTGCTCTGCAGCAGCCAGGGTTACGCCAGGCATCACGCATGAAGCGCGCCACGCCGCTAAACCCCACCGGCTCAGCCAACCACCCCCTCCCTTTGCCGCAGGCAAGGGGGTGAAGAAGGTCGTTTGCGCGCCACTGGCGCGCGGCCCGATGAACGCCCGGAGGGCCGGACGGGTGGGGAGGGTTAGCTTTTGCTCCAGGCAGCAGCCGAAACACACAGGCAAACCCCAAAGCACCCCTCCTCAATCCTCCCCTGCGCCATGCGCAAGGGAGGAGGCAATTCATGCGCAGCTCCAACCCAACTCAGGGCCACACCAACCACCACCACGATCACGCCACGCCGGTCAGGTGCTCGTAGAGAATCGCGCAGCCGATGATGATCAGGATCACGCCGCCAACAATCTCCGCACGCTTGCCTACCATGCTGCCAATCGCGCGGCCCAGCATGATGCCCAGCGTCACCATGGTCAGCGTGCACAGGCCGATGACCAGTGCCACCACGCCGATATGCACGTCCAGGAAGGCCAGGCCCACGCCAATAGCCATCGCATCAATGCTTGTTGCGAAGCCGGTGACCGCAAGTGCCCAGAAACCGTGACGTGGTTTCTGGTCTTCGTCGGCCGCGTCGCTATCATCCTCGCCCTTCAGGCCGGCCATGATCATGTGCAGGCCCAGAGCACCCAGCAGCACGAAGGCGATCCAGTGGTCGAAGGCCTCCACATACTGCGAGGCCGCACGGCCCAGCAGCCAACCTATCAATGGTGTGATCGCCTCGATCACGCCAAAAATCAGGCCGGCACGCAGTGCATCGGTGAGACGTGGCTTGCGCATCGCAGCGCCCTTGCCAATCGCCGCGGCGAAGGCATCGGTGGACATGGCGAAGCCGATAAGAACGACAGACAGTGGTGACATCGGGGTTACCTGGTCGGGCGGACACATGCGGCACACGGCGCGCCCAACCATATGTTGCGCACGCATGCCGCTGGTCTCGCCAACCGGATCTGGCTGCCCACGCCACGGCGCAATGGCCGAGTGTGTTGACGTGGGCGCTTCCAATGCTGGAAGCAGGCTACTCCCCAAGGGGATGCGGATTCTAGCACAGCTGCCGTAACAGCCGGCCCCGGCTGAAACATCGCAGTCATTGCGAGCTGTTCTCATGTGCAGCCAGCACATATGGCCGGGCTGCGGCGCGGCCAAATCGTACTAAAGCATTGCCGGCCATGGCCGATATAGGGGCGTCCCTACGTCCGGAGTCATGGCATGAAGTTCCCACTTGGAATCGCGCAGAAACTGCGCCTGAGCCTGCTGGCGCTGGTGGTCGGCCTGGTGGTGATCGGCTCGGCCTACGCGTGGCTGAGCGCGGGCATGCAGCGCGCCGACCACCGCCTGCAACGCTACCAGCAGGATGCGGCACGGCTGGAAGCCCTTGCTGCAGCCTTCGCCGAGGCCCGGCGGGCGCAGGCCGAGTATGCCATGTCGTTCTCGGCCGCTGCCGGGCAGGCGTTCCAGGCGGCCAGCGCAAGCCTGAAAACGGCACTGGCACCGGCCGGGGGCAGCCCGGCATGGAGCGCGGAGCTGAGCAAGCCGCTGCAGGCCTATCTTGAATCGGCGCAGTTGCTGGACGAGCGCATCAACGAGCTTGGTCATGACCCGGAAAGCGGCATGCAGGGTGAGCTGCGCAGCGCGGTGCATGAGCTTGAAGAGCTGATCGGTGCCTATCCCGAGCCTGGCCTGCAGGTGTCCATGCTGACCATGCGCCGCCACGAGAAGGACTTCATTCTGCGCCGTGAGCAGAAGGATGCCGATGAAGTCAGCGCGCAGGTCATGCCCTTCGAGCTGCTGCTGCAGAAAGCGAAGATGCCCGATGCCACTCTGGGCAAGGTGCGTGATGCCATGCAGCGTTACCAGGGCGCGTTTCTATCCTATGCCGCGGCGCGCTATGGCTCGGACAGTGAAACCCAGGCGCTGGATGACTATGCCGCCAAGGCCGGGCCGGTGATCCTGCGCCTGCAGCAGGAGCAGCGCACTGCCTTGGAACAGCAGCGGGCGCAGCAGGCCTCCACGCGTACCTGGATGGATGTCGCCTTCGCCATCACCGTGCTGCTGGTGGGCCTGTCGCTGGTCACCCTGCTGGTGCTGCTGCTGCGTGCCATCAACCGGCCGTTGGCCGATGCGGCGGGCTTTGCCCGCGCCATCGCCGATGGCGATCTGGAAGGCAGTCTGGTGGTGCGCAACCAGGGCGATGAGATTGGCCAGCTCGCCAGTGCACTGATGCAGATGCAGGGCAGCCTGCGCGAGCGCATCGCCGCCGACCGCGTGGCCGCGCAGGCCAACCACCGCGTGCGCCAGGCACTGGACGTGGCAGGCGCGGCGGTGCTGGTCACCGATGCCGGCGGCCGCGTGGTCTATGCCAACGAAGCACTGGCACGCAGCTTCGAGCAGGCCGGCGTCGAGCAGGTGATGGATACCGGCAGCGATGTCACGCTGCTTGGCGACACCGTGCATGAGGTGCTGCAGCAGGCGCTGCTGGCCGAAGGCAGTGTGGATGCGGAAGTGGAACTGGGCAGCACCGGCTTTCTGCTGAGGGTAAGCCCGGTGCTGGAGCAGTCGCGCGTGCTCGGCCTGGTGCTGGAGTGGCAGGACCGGCGGCTGGAGCGGGTCATCGTCAACGAGGTGGCTGCCGTTGTTGCCGCCGCCGCTGTGGGTGACCTGCATGGCCGCATCGAGCTGGACGACAAACAGGGCTTCGTGCGGCAGCTGGGTGAACGCATCAATGCGCTGCTGGACAGTGTGCAGGAGCAGGTGGACGATGCCACGCGGGTGATCGGCCACTTCGCCCAGGGCGACCTGAGCGCGCGCATGCGCGAGGACGGGCAGGGCATCTACGCGCGCCTGCGCAATGGTCTTGAAGAGGCAATGCAGCAGGTGGGCGGCATTGTCTCCAGCATCCAGCAGTCTGCGGGCAGCGTGCAGGACGCGGTGGACGACATGGCCACCGGCACTGCTGACCTTTCCGGGCGCGTGGCCGAACAGGTGCGTGATGTGCAGGACGCGCTGGAGCGTGTGCGTTCGGTGGCCGGTGAAGCGCGCGAGAACGCAGGCAGTGCACGCCAGAGTGCTGAGATGTCCGAGGCTGCCAGCACCGCTGCCGGCCGTGGCCGTGAAGCCACGGCCGCTGCCATCACCGGCATGGAGCAGCTGCGTGCTTCTTCGCGGCATATCCGCGACATCGTGGCCACGGTGGACAGCCTGTCGTTCCAGACCAATCTGTTGGCATTGAATGCCGCGGTGGAGGCGGCGCGTGCCGGCAGCCATGGCCGTGGTTTCGCGGTGGTGGCTGGTGAGGTGCGGTTGCTGGCACAGCGTTCGGCCGAGGCTTCGCGGCAGATACGCGTGCTTATCGATGATTCGTTGCGGCAGATGGAAGAGGGTGCGCGGCTGGTGGATACCAGTGGCGCGGCCATGCAGGACATCAGCGGCCGTGTGCAGCAGGTGGTCACCGCGATGGCGCGCATTGATGCCGCATCCGAGCGCCAGGTGAGCGCGGTGGATGATGTGGAGCGGCTGCTGCGCCGTATTGGTGAAGGCACACGCCAGAGCGGCAACGTGGCCCGTGCCTCATCCGAGGCGGCGGTGGAGATGCGCGTGCAGGCACAGGAGCTGGCCGCGGCGGCGGAGATGTTTGTGCTGGTTGCCGAGGAGGAGCCGGAGGCGCCCGAGCTGGATGAGGAGCAGGCGCAGCCGTGTGATGAGAGTTTGAGTGCTTGAGGAAGGGCTGAAGAGCTGAAAAGCACCCCTCCCCGACCCTCCCCTTCGCTGCGCGAAAGGGAGGGAGTGGTCAGGCGTGCTGTGGGAAACGCTGCGGGAAGCACGCTTTTACCCACTTGCTTGCACCAAAGGCGGAGAGTGAAGAAGGTCGCTTAGGCGTCACTGGCGCCTGGCCTGATGAAGGTCCGGAGGGCCGGACCCGCTGGGGGAGGGTAAGCCTTTGCTCTCCCATCTCAACCCAGATCAATCCAAACGAATCGCCGCTCAATCCTCTTCAGGCAGCAGCACGATCGCATTATCGTCAATGGCCAGCTTGCCGGCCATCAGCACCGCCTGGGTGCGGTTGGTCACGCCGAGCTTGCGCAGGATGGCGGTGACGTGGGCCTTGATGGTGGCTTCCGAAACGCCCAGGTCATAGGCGATCTGCTTGTTGAGGCGGCCCGCGCCCAGCATCTGCAGTACGCGGAACTGCTGCGGCGTCAGCTCGCGCAGCCGCTGTCCCACTTCACGTTCTTCATTCGGCGTCGGCGGCACATTGTGCGCCTCCGCGGGTGCCCAGCGCTCGCCATCGAGAATGGTGCCCAGCGCATTGCCGATCGTGTCCGGGTCGGCGGATTTGGGAATGAAACCGAACGCACCGTGATCCAGCGCCCGGCGCATCACCGTCGGTTCTTCGCGTGCGGACACCACCACGATGGGCAGCTGCGGATGCAGCGAACGCAGATGCACCAGCGCGTTGAAACCCTGCGCACCGGGCATGTTGAGATCCATCAGCACCAGATCCGCGTCCGGGTGCTGCTCGGCCAGCGTGTACAGCGCTTCCACGCTGTCGGCCTCCAGCAGCTGCACCCCGGGGATGATGCGCTGCACCGCACCTTTCAGTGCTTCGCGGAACAGCGGGTGGTCATCGGCAATCAGCAGCGTGGGCATGGGCATGAGGCGGGCAACGGGGAAAAGGGAGCCGGGACAAAAGTGGCTGCAGGGGCATTCAGCATGCCCCTGCAACCGCAATATACGGGGAATCAGGTGGGAATGACGCCCTGCTGCGGCGGCACCACCGTTTTCCTGATCCCCGTTCCCGGCATTCCCGCGTTACCTGACCTTGCGCTCGTCCACCAGCGAGGCGACCACGGACGGGTCGGCCAGCGTGGAGGTATCGCCCAGCTGGTCCGGGGCGTTCTCGGCGATCTTGCGCAGGATGCGGCGCATGATCTTGCCCGAACGGGTCTTGGGCAGGCCCGGCGCCCACTGCAGGTGATCCGGCGCGGCGATCGGGCCGATCTCCTTGCGCACCCAGGCCACCAGTTCCTTGAGCAGCTCATCGGTCTGCGGCTCGCCGGCCACCAGGGTGACGTAGGCGTAGATGCCCTGGCCCTTGATGTCGTGCGGGAAGCCCACCACCGCCGCCTCGGCCACCTTCGGGTGCGAGACCAGTGCGCTTTCCACTTCCGCCGTGCCGATGCGGTGGCCGGAGACGTTGATCACGTCATCGACGCGGCCGGTGATCCAGTAGTAGCCATCGGCGTCACGGCGGCAGCCGTCACCGGTGAAGTAGGCGCCCGGGTAGGTACGGAAATAGGTGTCGATGAAACGCTGGTGGTCGCCGTAGACGCTGCGCATCTGGCCCGGCCACGAGTCGCGGATGACCAGGTTGCCCTCGGCGGCGCCTTCCAGCGGCTCGCCATCGGCACTGACCAGGGCAGGCTGCACGCCGAAGAACGGCAGCGTGGCCGAGCCCGGCTTCAGATCAATGGCACCGGGCAGCGGCGAGATCAGGATGCCGCCGGTTTCGGTCTGCCACCAGGTGTCCACCACCGGGCAGCGGCCATCGCCCACCACGTCGTAATACCAGCGCCAGGCTTCCGGGTTGATGGGCTCGCCCACGCTGCCGAGCAGGCGCAGGCTCTTGCGCGAGGTGCGCTTCACCGGCGCGTCGCCCTCGCGCATCAGTGCGCGGATGGCGGTGGGCGCGGTGTAGAAGATGGTGACCTGGTGCTTGTCGATGACCTGCCAGAAGCGCGAGGTGTCCGGGTAGTTCGGTACGCCCTCGAACATCACCGAGGTGGCGCCGTTGGCCAGCGGACCGTAGACGATGTAGCTGTGGCCGGTGACCCAGCCCACGTCGGCGGTACACCAGTAGATGTCGTCCTCGCGCAGGTCGAACACCGCTTCATGCGTATAGGCCGCGAACAGCAGGTAGCCGCCGCTGGTGTGCAGCACACCCTTCGGCTTGCCGGTGGAGCCGGAGGTATAGAGGATGAACAGCGGATCTTCCGCGTTCATGCGCTCCGGTTCGCACTCGGCCGGCTGGCTGTCCACCACGTCGTTGTACCAGCGGTCGCGCGGGGCCTGCATGTCCACCGGCGCGCCGGTATGGCGCACCACCAGCACGGTTTCCACGGTGTTGGTGCCGGGCAGCTTCAGCGCGGCATCGACGTTGGCCTTCAGTGGCACCTTCTTGCCACCACGCAGGCCTTCGTCGGCGGTGATGATCAGCTTGCTGCCGCAGTCACCCCCACGGTCGGCGATGGAGTTGGCGGCAAAGCCCCCAAACACGACAGAGTGAATGGCGCCAACGCGGGCGCAGGCCAGCATGGCCACGGCGGCATCAACAATCATCGGCAGGTAGATGGTGACGCGGTCACCCTTCTTGATGCCGAGGTTGCGCAGCGCATTGCCCAGCCGGCAGACGCGTTCATACAGCTCGCGGTAGGTCACCTGCTGCGCGGGGCTGTCGGGGCTGTCCGGCTCGAACAGGATGGCGGTCTTGTCGCCGCGGGTGGCCAGCTGCCGGTCAAGGCAATTGACACTGACATTCAGTTCGCCGTCCTCGAACCACTTGATGCGGAAATCGTCCAGCTTGTAGCTGACGTTCTTGATCTTCGTGGGCTTGACGAACCAGTCCAGGCGCTCGGCGGCCTTGGCCCAGAACGCATCCGGGTTGTCCACCGACTCGCGGTACAGCTGCTCGTAGGTGGCCTTGTCGATCCGGGCCTTGGCGGCGAATGCGGGATCAACGGGATATACATCAGTCATGGCAGCCCTCACCTTTGCACTAGTAACCAATGAATGGGCCACGCCGTGGCATGGCCGACAACCCCAGTGTGCCGCATCCACCCGGCATCGCGCTGTCTTCACGCTTAGACAATGGTCGAATGCAGGCCGGATGCACCCGCGGCATTCGACTAATGGCGAATAGCCGCCCGCTGCCGACGCCGCGCACGCTGGCCCGGACCGTGCACTTGGTGCGGCCTCATAACGCCAGTCGGGAGAGAGACCCAAATGAATACACAGGTGTTGAAGATGGCACGCCGCCCACTTGCCGCCGCGATGCTGATCGCGCTGGTGGCTCCGGGCGTCGCGCTGGCTCAAACCGCCAAGGAGAAGGCGCTTGAAGCGCGCGTGGCGGAGCTGGAGCGTCAGGTACAGCTGCTGGTTTCCACCCAGCAGCAACAGCAGGGCGTGATTGCCCAGACCCAGACCGATGTGGGCCAGGTGCGCGCCACGCAGGCTGAATTGGCAGCCAAGCCAGCAGCCACCGTGCCGGCCGGCAAGCAGCCCATCCAGGTCACCAGCATCACCCCGGGGGCCACGCCGGGCACCACCTTCAAGTTCGGTGGCTTCATCAAGGCCGACTTCCTGGCCACGCGCACCGGCGACGGCCAGCTGGCCGACGACGCCACCGGCCGCGCGCTGTACCTGCCGGGCCAGACGCCGGTGCATGGCGCAGGTGGTTCGGGCAAGGCCTCGGATGTGGACTACAACGCCCACGCCAAGTTCTCGCGTTTCAACCTCGGTGTTGACCATGTGGCTGACAACGGCGACAAGGCCGGTGCCATGGTCGAGATGGATTTCTTCGGCAATTCGCTCGGCAACCAGAGCGCCACCAACACCTACGGGGTGACCCTGCGCCACGCCTACATGTACTGGAACAACTGGCTGGCCGGCCAGACCTGGTCCAACTTCATGGATGCGGCGGCACTGCCGGAAGCCGTGGATTTCGTCGGCCCCACCGACGGCGTGGTGTTCGTGCGCCAGGCCCAGGTGCGCTACACCAATGGTGGCTTGAGCGTGGCCGTCGAAAACCCGGAAACCACTCTGGTCGGCGCACCCAACTCCGACCGTGGCTCGCTGCCCGACCTGACCGTGCGTTACGGCTGGAAGGGTGACTGGGGCACCTTCGGCGTGGCCGGTCTTGTGCGTCAGCTCAAGGTGGACAACCAGACCACCGGCGCCGACGCCAGCAAGGTGGCCGGTGGCCTCACCCTCGGCGGCAAGTGGGTGATGGGCGACAGCGACAGCCTGCATTACCAGCTCACCGGTGGCGAGGGCATCTCGCGCTACATCGGCCTGGGCATCACCGGCGACAGCGCCTACGACGCCGTGCGTGACGAACTGGACCCCACCGGCGTGCTTGCCGCGTACGTGGGCTGGCGCCATGCGTTCTCGCCCAAGCTGCGCACCAACCTGATCTACGCGCGCAGCGACTACGACAACAACGCCGCGCTCACCGGTAACCTGGTGACCAAGAGCGTGCAGTCCATCCGCGGCAACGTGTTCTACACGCCCATGCCCAAGGTCGATATCGGTGCCGAGCTGATGTACGGCGTGCGCGAGATCGAGGACGGCCGCAAGGGCGACATCAGCCGCGTGCAGTTCACCACCAAGTACAGCTTCTGAAGTACCTGGGCGCCGGTGTCGTAACGGCATCGGCGCCTGCGCAGGAAACGCAGTACGCAGCAACTCCCTACCCCCACGGGGAGCACTCATGTCACCGCAAGGGCCTGCACTGCCGGCCGTGGCGCTCGCATTCCCATTACCTGGAGAATCCTGATGAATGCTTCCGTCGATCCCCGTGTTGAACGGATCGCCTCCAACCCGGCGTACCAGCGCCTGCGCAGCACCCGCAACCGTATTGGCTGGGCCCTGACCATCCTCATGCTGCTGGCCTACTACGGCTATATCGGCCTGATTGCCTTCGACAAGGCCTTCCTTGCCACGCCCATCGGCGCCGGCAAGATCACCACCATCGGCATTCCGCTGGCGCTGGGCCTGATGGTGTTCACCATCGCCATCACCGGCTTCTACGTGCGCCGCGCCAACAAGGAATTCGACGCATTGACCCAGCAGATCGTGGAGGACGCACAATGAATCATTCGTTCCTGCGATCGGGCGCGCTGCTCGCCCTGCTGGCAGCCAGTGGCGCAGTCATGGCCGCCGGTGGCGACCTCGGCCAGACCGTGCGCCAGCCGACCAACTGGACCGCGATCGTCATGTTCGCCGCGTTCGTGCTGGCCACGCTGGGCATCACCAAGTGGGCGGCGGCACGCACCCGTTCGGCATCGGATTTCTACACCGCCGGCGGTGGCATCACCGGCTTCCAGAATGGTCTGGCCATTGCCGGTGACTACATGTCGGCGGCATCGTTCCTGGGCATCACCGCGGCGGTGATGGCCAACGGCTACGACGGCCTGATCTACGCCATCGGTTTCCTCGTGGGCTGGCCCATCCTCACCTTCCTGATGGCCGAGCGCCTGCGCAACCTGGGCCGTTTCACCTTCGCCGACGTCGCCGGGTACCGCTTCCAGCAGAAGCCCATCCGCCTGTTCGCCGCCTCCGGCACGCTCGTGGTGGTGCTGTTCTACCTGATCGCGCAGATGGTGGGTGCCGGTGCACTGATCAAGCTGCTGTTCGGCCTGGATTACTGGATCGCCGTGGTGCTGGTCGGCGTGCTGATGATGGTCTACGTGCTGTTCGGTGGCATGACCGCCACCACCTGGGTGCAGATCATCAAGGCCTGCCTGCTGCTGTTCGGCGTGACCTTCATGGCGCTGATGGTGATGTGGCATTTCAACTTCAGCTTCGAGGCGCTGTTCACCGAGGCGGTGCGGGTCAAGACCCAGATCGCGGCCAACAGCGGAAAGAGTGCGGAGGAAGCGGCCAGTGCGGGCCTGTCGATCATGGGGCCGGGTGGCTTCGTGAAAGACCCCATCTCGGCCATCTCCTTCGGCATGGCACTGATGTTCGGTACCGCCGGCCTGCCGCACATCCTGATGCGCTTCTTCACCGTTCCCAATGCCAAGCAGGCACGCAAGTCGGTGCTGTGGGCCACCACCTGGATCGGCTACTTCTACATCCTGATCTTCATCATCGGCTTCGGTGCCATCGCACTGGTGCTGAGCAACCCCGAGTACGCCGATCCGGTGACCGGCACCATCCAGGGCGGCCCGAACATGGCAGCCGTGCTGGTTGGCAAGGCCGTGGGCGGCAACATGTTCATGGGCTTCATCTCCGCGGTGGCCTTCGCCACGATCCTGGCGGTGGTGGCCGGCCTGACCCTGTCCGGTGCCTCGGCGGTGTCGCATGACCTGTACTCGACCGTGCTGATGAAGGGCAACCCGCCGGCTGGCTCGGAGCTGCGCGTCTCGCGTGCCACCACCCTGGTGCTGGGCGTGATCGCAGTGCTGCTGGGCATCGTGTTCGAGAAGCAGAACGTGGCCTTCATGGTGTCGCTGGCCTTCGCCATCGCCGCCTCGGCCAACTTCCCGGTGCTGCTGCTGTCGCTGCTGTGGAAGGACTGCACCACCCGCGGCGCGGTGATTGGTGGCTCGCTGGGCCTGGTGTCCTCGCTGCTGCTGACCCTGCTGTCGCCATCGGTATGGGTGGACACGCTGGGCAACCCGGCCGGCAGCGCGCCGTTCCCGTACACCAGCCCGGCGCTGTTCTCCATGACCCTGGCCTTCGTCGGCATCTGGCTGTTCTCGATCCTGGACAAGAGCAAGAACGCCCAGGCCGAGCGTGCCGCCTACCCGGCACAGGAAGTACGCGCCGAGACCGGCATCGGTGCCAGCAAGGCGTCCTCGCACTGAGTATTGGTGTGATGTGACTGGACTGGAAAGGCCGCCCTACGGGGCGGCCTTTCTGTTTGTGGGGTCTACGCGGAAAGCACCCCTCCCCAACCCTCCCCTGTGCTGCGCACAAGGGAGGGGGCAGAAGCCTGCACCGCCACAACCCCACAGCACCCATAGACCACCCCCTCCCTTTGCCGCAGGCAAGGGGAGGGCTGGAGAGGGGTAGCTTCAGCCCTTCCATCACACCCCCACGTTTCCCCATTCCCCGCAGTACGGTTTACAGTGCCCCTTACCTTGGGGGAGGGCAGCATGGAACAAACCACCGACACCGCTGCTGCGCTGGCGCAGACACTCAAGCAGATGCGCCAGGCCTGGATGCAGCAGCGCCCGGATTACCACCAGCGTCGCGACGACCTGCGCCGCCTGCGCGCCGCCTTCAAGGGCAGGATCGGGCAGATGGCCGATGCCATCGCCACCGATTTCGGCCACCGCTCGCGGCATGAATCGGTGATTGCCGACGGCATGACCGTCACCGGCGAAATCGACCACTTGCTCTCGCACCTGCGCGGGTGGATGAAGCCCGAGCGCGTGGGCGTGGGCTGGCGCTTCTGGCCGGCGCGTGCGCAGATCCGTGCATTGCCGGTGGGCGTGGTGGGCGTGATCTCGCCATGGAACTACCCCGTCAACCTCGCCCTGGTGCCGCTGGCCACCGCCATCGCCGCGGGCAACCATGTGCTGCTCAAGCCTTCCGAACACACCCCGGCCACCTCGGCCTTCCTGCAGCAGCTGCTGGCCGATGTATTCCCCGCCGAACGGGTAAGCGTGGTGCAGGGTGATGCCAGTGTGGCCTCTGCCTTCTCGGCGCTGCCGTTCGACCATCTGGTGTTCACCGGCTCCACTGCCGTGGGCCGCAAGGTGATGGCCGCCGCCGCGCAGCACCTGACGCCGCTGACGCTGGAACTGGGCGGCAAGTCGCCCGCGGTGATCGCACCGGACTACCCGGTGGAAGGTGCCGCCGCGCGTCTGGCCACCGGCAAGTGGTTCAACGCCGGCCAGACCTGCATCGCGCCGGACTACGCGCTGATCGATGAAGGCCGCATCGATGCGCTGGTGCAGGCGCTGCGTGAGCAGGTGGGTGCGCGCTACGGCAACTTCGACGATGCCAGCGACTACAGCCGTATCATCAACGATGCGCAGTTCAACCGGTTGAAGGGCTATGTGAGCGATGCGCGCGCGCGTGGCCTGCGGGTCATCGAGCTGGCGCAGATCGACGGTGAGCGTTCGCGCCGCGAACGGCTGTTCCCGCCGACCGTGATCCTGGAGCCGGGCGACGATGCCACGGTGATGCAGGACGAAATTTTCGGCCCCATCCTGCCGATCCGCAGCTACCGCACGCTGGACGACGCCATCGCCACCATCAACGGCCGCGACCGCCCGCTGGCGCTGTACCCGTTCAGCCATGACCGGGCAACGGTTGAGAAGATTCTCGGCCAGACCGTGTCCGGCGGCGTCACCGTCAACGACACCCTGCTGCATTTCGCCATCAATGGCCTGCCGTTCGGCGGCATCGGTGCCAGCGGCATGGGCGCCTACCACGGCCGCGCCGGCTTCGACGCCATGAGCAAGCGCCTGCCGGTGCTGTGGCAGACCCGCAAGGCCGGCAGCGACCTGCTGCGCCCGCCCTACAACCGCGTCGCGCGTTTCATCGACTTCATTTCGCGCTGATGGGGCATCGCTGGCCTGTTGTCTGTTGAAGCTCTCGGGCATAGAGCCCGACCGTCGGTTAATGGACGGGCAAGGATGGGTGTTGGCCGGCAGCCCCGCTATGATGCGTCTTCACATTCGCCCGGTGCGGCCCAGACAGGGCCGCTGCCGGGCCGACAGGCTGGGACAGATCACCGAGGCAGGGGGAAAGCATGGCAGAGGTAACCAAGGCACGGACCGGCCACCTGATACGCAAACTGTTCGGCATCCTGCAAGCTCAACCCGATGGAATGAAAGCCGCCGAGGCCCTGGCGGCGCTGGCCGCTCAAGTCCAATTGACCCCCTACGAGGCCGGTGACTACCCCACCGGTGGGCGCCGCTTCGAGAAGATCGTGCGCTTTGCCACCGTCGATACCGTCAAGGCCGGCTGGCTGGTCAAGGACAAGGGCATCTGGAGCATGACCGCGGAAGGCGCACAGGCCCTGCAGCGGTACCCGGACGGCGAGCAGTTCTACCGCGAGGCCGTACGCCTGTACCACAAATGGAAGAAGGCGCAGCCGGTGGTGGAAATCGAAGAAGGCGATGACGAGGCGGTGGAGAATTCCGCCAGCATCACCCTGGAAGAGGCCGAGGAAATGGCCTGGACCGAGATCGAGGCGCATCTGGCCGACATGCCGCCCTACGAGTTCCAGGAACTAGTAGGCGCCCTGCTCACTGCAATGGGCTACCACGTGGCCTGGATTGCCCCGCCCGGCAAGGACGGCGGCGTGGATGTCATCGCCTACAACGACCCGCTGGGCACCCGCCCGCCGCGCATCAAGGTGCAGGTCAAGCGCAATGCCAACTCGCCCAGGATCGACGTGATGGGCCTGCGCAGCTTCATGGCCGTGCTGGGCGAGGGTGACGTGGGCCTGTTCGTGGCCCTGTCCGGCTTCACCAGGGATGCTGATCTTGAAGCCCGCCAGAGCCACCGCCGCATCACCCTGATCGACGCCACCCAACTGGTCGAGCTATGGACCCGCCATTACGGCCAGCTGGATGACAGCGCACGCCGTCGTTTGCCGCTGAAGCCGGTGTGGTTTCTGGCGGGCGAAGGCTGATTTGCCCTCGGTGAGTACAGAGTCGCCGGATGCACTGATTTGATATTGGAAAGCATATGAAATCCGTAGAACAAGAATTCTTCAACGACCTTGAGAAAAAGCTCTGGACTGCCGCTGATAAGCTGCGCTCCAACCTTGACGCTGCCGTGTACAAGCACGTCGTGCTCGGGCTGATCTTCCTCAAATACGTGTCCGATGCTTTCGAAGAGCGGCAGCGGGAGCTGCGCGAACAGTTCACCAACCCGGAACATGACTACTACATGGACCCGGACGAGTACGGCGGGGCAGGCACTCAGGAGTACGAAGAAAACATCGCCGCCGAGCTCGAAGTCCGCGATTACTACACCGAGAAGAATGTATTTTGGGTGCCCGTGGAAGCGCGCTGGCAAACCCTGCGCGATTGCGCGCAGTTGCCGCCCAAGGCGCCGCTGCCGTGGAACAAGCCGGGCAAGGGCGAGCCGGAGGAAATGCGCTCGGTTGGCTGGTTGATCGACAACGCCATGGAAGCCGTCGAGCGCGAAAACGCCCGCCTGAAGAACGTGCTCAACAAGGACTTCGCCCGCGTCCAGCTCGACTCCAGCAAGCTGGCCGGGCTGATCAGCCATTTCTCGGATACCGACTTCAGTGCCAAGGAATACAAGGGCCAGCCGCTGGATTTGAAGTCCAAGGACATCCTTGGCCACGTCTATGAATATTTCCTCGGCCAGTTCGCTTTGGCCGAAGGCAAGAAGGGCGGGCAGTACTACACGCCCAAGAGCATCGTCACGTTGATTGTGGAAATGCTCCAGCCGTTCAAGGGCCGCGTGTATGACCCGGCGATGGGTTCCGGTGGCTTCTTCGTGCAGAGCGAGGAGTTCATCGAGCAGCACGGCGGCAAGGCCGCCAACGGCAAAAGCGGGCAGATCAGCGTTTACGGGCAGGAGAGCAACCCCACCACCTGGCGGTTGGCCGCCATGAACATGGCCATCCGTGGTATCGACTTCAACTTCGGCACTGGTCCGGCCGATACCCTGCTCAACGACCTGCATCCGGATATGCAGGCCGATTTCGTCATGGCCAACCCTCCCTTCAACATGAAGGAGTGGTGGAACGAGAAACTAGCGACGGATAAACGCTGGATCGCCGGCACACCGCCACAAGGCAACGCCAATTTCGCCTGGTTGCAACACATGCTCTGGCACTTGAAGCCAACTGGCAGCATGGCATTGCTGCTGGCCAATGGTTCCATGAGTTCCAACACCAACAACGAAGGCGAAATCCGCAAGCGGCTGATCGAGGACGACTACGTGGAGTGCATGGTCGCGTTGCCCGGCCAGTTGTTCACCAACACCCAGATTCCCGCCTGCATCTGGTTCCTGACCAAAGACAAGCAGAATGGCTTGGCGCTGGACAAGAAAAAGCGCGACCGGCGCGGTGAATTTCTGTTCATCGACGCCCGCCAGACGGGCTATATGAAAGACCGCGTACTACGCGATTTCACCCCGGACGACATCCAGAAAATCGCCGATACCTTCCATGCCTGGCAGCAGGGCGAGGGCTATGAAGATGTACCGGGCTTCTGCTATTCCGCCAAGCTGGAAGATGTGCGCAAGCATGAGCATGTGCTCACGCCAGGGCGCTATGTGGGTGCAGCGGAGCAGCAAGAGGACGGCGAACCCTTTGCCGAGAAGATGCAGCGGCTGACCGCGCAATTGGCGGAGCAGTTTGCGGAGAGTGCGAAGTTGGAGGCGGAGATCAAGAAGAATTTGGCGGGGTTGGGATATGACTGCTGATCAGGAAATCACCGAAGTGGTCGACTTCAATCCGCCAAGGGGCATCAAGCGCGGTACCGTCGCACCATTTGTAGAAATGGCAGCCCTGCCCGAGAACCAGCGCGATATCGCATACGTATCTGAGCGCGAGTTTTCCGGTGGAGGGGCGCGCTTTCAGAACGGAGATACGTTGTTTTCCCGTATCACCCCGTGCCTGGAAAATGGTAAGACAGCCAAAGTTAATGTGTTGCCTACGGGATCCATTGCACATGGGTCAACGGAATTCATTGTCATGGCGGCTAAAGCCCCTGGATACGATGAAGATTATATTTATTATTTAGCGCGCCATCCCGAATTCAGAGCCTTTGCTGAAGCACGGATGGAGGGGACATCTGGTAGGCAGCGCGTATCTTGGCAAGCACTATCTGACTTTTCGTTCTCCTTCCCACCTCCGGATCAACGCAAGATCATTGGCTCAGTTCTTAGCAAACTGGACGACAGGATTGGCCTAAACCGCCGCATCAACCAAACCCTCGAAGCCATGGCGCAAGCCATCTTCAAATCCTGGTTTGTCGATTTCGACCCGGTCAAGGCCAAGATCGCCGCCATCGAACAAGGCCAAGACCCGCTGCGCGCCGCCATGCGCGCCATCAGCGGCAAGCCCGACGCTGAACTCGACCAGATGCCCCGCGAGCACCACGACCAGCTCGCCGCCACCGCCGCGCTGTTTCCCGATGCAATGGAAGAGTCGGAGTTGGGGGATATTCCGGGTGGGTGGCGGGGGCGATCACTGGATCAAGTAGCTTCCTATTTGAATGGGCTGGCATTGCAGAAATTCCCCCCTGAAAGTGAAGATGAATGCCTGCCAGTCATAAAAATTGCTCAACTGCGCGCAGGGCACGTGAGCGGGGCGGATCGTGCTTCAAGAAGAATTAAGCCCGAATACATCGTGCGAGATGGAGATGTTTTGTTTTCGTGGTCAGGTTCATTGGAGGTGGATGTATGGACGGGTGGAGCGGGAGCGCTCAATCAACACCTGTTCAAAGTCACATCGGAGGATGTACCTAAGTGGTTCTACTACTTCGCCACAAAGTACTATTTGCCGCAGTTTCGTGAAATCGCAGCAGATAAAGCTACAACCATGGGGCATATTCAACGCAGGCATTTATCGGATGCGAAAATTGCAGTTCCGAAGCCTGATGTGATGAGCGCTGCCTCAGAAAATATTGCCCCGATATTTAATAAGATTATTTCCCTGCGGCTGCAGTCGGGAAAATTGGCCGAACTCCGCGACACCTTCCTCCCCAAACTCCTCTCCGGCGAGCTATCAGTAATTGATACCAAGGAACAGGTGATCTAATGAGCAAAGAACTCACCACCTCTCTGGTCGCGCGTAAGAACGTGCTGAACAACACCTATGCGTTGCAGCAACTGGAAACCAATCTTGAACTGGGTGGGCGGGTCTTCGAGGGTGAGACGGTGTTCACCAAGCAACAGGCCGCTGACATTCTGGCGATTGATGAGCGCACGATCGACCGCTACCTGGGCAACCACGGCGATGAACTGGAAGCCAACGGTTACCGAGTTCTCAAGGGAAAGTCATTAAAAAACATAAGGTTATCCTATGTCGACGACATGGATGTCGTCGACATCAGCCCCAAGGCACCTTCTCTGGGAGTGTTCAGCTTTCGGGCGCTGCTCAACCTTGCCATGTTGGTCACCGAGAGTGACCGTGCCAAGGCAATCCGCAGCCGGATGCTGGATATTGTGCTGGACGTGATCGCGGAAAAGGCCGGCGGCCATACCAAGTACATCAACCAGCGGGACAGGGACTATCTACCAGCAGCGTATATGGAGGACAGCTATCGCAAGCAGTTCACCAGTGCGCTTAGTCGCTACCTGGAGATGGGTAATCACAAGTATGCCGTATACACAGACAAGATATACAAAGCGGTGTTCTGTGAAAATGCGGCCGAGTACAAGAAGGTACTGAAGCTCGCTGATGCCGATAAAACACGCGATACCATGTATGCGGAAGTGCTCAAGGCCATCGCCAGTTTTGAGCATGGCCTGGCAGAGCAGATGAAGTCGGAAGCGGAGCGTCTGGGCCGCAAGCTGAAGCCATCAGAATTGGATGTCTTTATTTCTGCTGCGGAATCCAACCCTTTTCTAAAGCCTGCCATCGAAGATGCACGCATCCGTATGGCCAGCCGTGATCACTGCTTCCGCGATGCACTGCACAACAAACTGGAACACTACATCCAATCTGTACCAGAAGGCGATTTTGACCGTTTTCTTGGCGAGAAAAGTCGTGCATTGGAAGAGCAGCTCGCCGATGCAAAGACGCTGGAGGTTCTCAAGCGGCTAAAGGATCGTTGAAATGGAGTTCATGATTCTCTACTTCGACGTGGTGCATGCGATCCAAGAGCATGACTGGATTATCGAGCACTCTGGCGGATTGCAGGGCGTGAAGGATGAAGGGCAGTTGTGCAGCGTTCTTGAACACATACAGAATGACCTCTACTACCCGAGCTTCGAGGAAAAGCTGAATCATCTGGTTTTTGCCATCAACAAGTTTCACGCATTCAACGACGGCAACAAGCGTTCCAGCCTGGTGTTGGGGGCTTATTTTCTTGAACTCAATGGCTACGAGTACTGTGTGAAGAAGTTCGTGCAGGAAATGGAAAATATCGTGGTGTGGCTTGCCGAGGGGAAAATTTCGAAGGGCTTGCTGCTGAAGCTGGTGACTTCGCTGATCATGGATGACGAATACCCGGAAACGCTCAAGTTGGAGCTGATCGAAGCACTGAGCATGGGGGGCGGGCATTGACCATCACCGAGCAACAACTTGAAGACGCCGCCATCGGCTGGTTACGCGATCTGGGCTGGCAGTTCGTGCCGGGGCCAGACATCGCGCCTGATGGCGAGCAGCCCGCCCGCACCGATTACCGGCAAGTTGTGCTGCGCGAACGCCTACTGGCGGCGCTGGCACGTATCAATCCGCACATCCCCGTCGCCGCACTGGAGCACGCCGCGCACGAACTGCTGACGATCAGCGAGCCACTGCTGATCGCCCGTAACCGCCGCGTGCATCGGCTGCTGCTGTCCGGCATCCCCGTAGAGTTTCCCGTAGGTGACGAGAAACGCAGCGATCTGGTCAACCTGATCGACTTCGCCGAGCCACGCAACAACGACTTCCTGCTGGTCAGCCAGTTCACCGTGACCGGCACCAAGCAGCCGCGCCGTCCGGATCTGGTGGCCTTCGTCAACGGCTTGCCGCTGGCGGTGATTGAACTGAAGAACCCGGCCAACGAGCAGACCGACATCTGGGATGCCTTCAACCAGATACAGACTTACAAGGACGAGATCGAGGATCTGTTCAATACCAATGTGGCGGTGGTGGTCAGCGATGGCTTCACGGCGCGGCTGGGCTCGCTGACGGCCAATCAGGAGCGCATGCAGCCCTGGCGGGCGGTTGCCAACGAAGACGACCGGCCGCGGCTGGAGTTCGAGCTGGAAACGCTGGTGCGCGGTTTCTTTGATCCTGCGCTGTTTCTGGATTATGTACGCCACTTCGTGCTGTTCGAGCAGGATGCCGACCAGATCATCAAGAAGATCGCGGGCTACCACCAGTTCCATGCCGTACGCGAAGCAGTGAAAGCCACGTTGGTCGCCGCGCGCAACCCGAACAGGGGTCTGCTGGAAGTGCAGGAGCCACGCGCTACTTACGGCAAGGAAGTGCAGCCCGGCAGCCGCAAGGCGGGTGTGGTGTGGCATACGCAAGGCTCGGGCAAGAGCATCACCATGGCCTGCTACGCGGGCAAGCTGTTGCAGCAGCCGGAGATGAAGAACCCCACGCTGGTGGTGGTGACCGACCGCAACGACCTGGACGGGCAGCTATACGGCACCTTCTGCGCCGCCGAAGACCTGCTCCGGCAGACGCCGGTACAGGCAGGCAGCCGCGAGCAACTGCGCGAGATGCTGGCCTCGCGTGAGGCGGGCGGCATCATCTTCACCACGGTGCAGAAGTTCGCGCTGCTGGATGCTGAGGAACAGCACCCGCTGCTGTCGGAGCGCAGCAATATCGTGGTGATTTCCGACGAGGCGCACCGCAGCCAGTACGGTATGAAGGGGCGGTTGGACACCAGGACCGGCAAGTACGTGTTCGGCTACGCCAAGCACATGCGTGACGCGCTGGCCAACGCCACCTTCATTGGCTTCACCGGCACTCCCATCGCCCTGGAAGACAAGGACACGCGGGCGGTATTCGGTGACTACGTCAGCATTTACGACATCCAGGATGCGGTGGATGACGGCGCGACGGTGCCGATCTTCTATGAAAGCCGTCTGGCCAAGCTGGATGTGAACCAGGCCGAGATCGACGCGCTCAATGCCCTGGTGGATGAGGTCATCGAGGACGAGGAGGACATCACTGCCAGAGAGAAGACCAAAAGCGACTGGGCGGCGCTGACCAAGCTGGTGGGTGCCACGCCGCGTCTGGATCAGGTGGCGGCGGATCTGGTGCAGCATTTTGAGACGCGAACGGACACGCTGGAAGGCAAGGCGATGATCGTCTGCATGAGCCGCGACATCTGCGCTGAGCTGTACAAGGCTATCGTCGCCCTGCGCCCGGAGTGGCACGACGCCGACCCTGAAAAGGGTGCGATCAAGGTGGTGATGACCGGCTCGGCAGCGGACAAAGCCTTGCTGCAACCGCACCTGTACAGCCAGCAGGTGAAGAGGCGTCTGGAGAAGCGATTCAAGGATCCGTCGGACCCGCTGCGATTGGTGATCGTGCGCGATATGTGGCTGACCGGCTTCGACGCGCCCTGCTGCCACACCATGTACGTGGACAAGCCCATGAAGGGCCACAACCTGATGCAGGCCATTGCCCGCGTCAATCGTGTGTTCCGCAACAAACCCGGCGGGCTGGTGGTGGACTACATCGGCATCGCCAACGAGCTGAAAGCGGCGCTCAAGACCTACACCGAGTCCAAGGGCAAGGGCGACCCGGCGCACAACGCGGCTGAGGCCCTGGCGGTGCTGCTGGAGAAGCTGGACATCGTGCGCGGGCTGATGCACGGCTTCGATTACAGTGGGTTCGAGACCGATGCGATGAAGCTGCTGGTGCCGGTGGCCAACCATATCCTAGGGCTGAGGGACGGTAAGCAGCGCTTCCTGGATGCCATGTTGGCTGTGAGCAAGGCGTTTTCCCTGTGCAGCACGCTGGACGGGGCCGCTGCCCTGCGTACGGAGATTGCCTTCTTCGCCGCCGTCAAGGCCGCCATCGTCAAGTTCACCACGGTGGACCGCAAGCGGTCCGACGCGGACAAGAGCAGCGCGCTCAAGCAGATTCTGGATAACGCTATCGTGGCCGACGGGGTGGCGGATATCTTTGCTCTGGCGGGCTTGGACAAGCCCAACCTTGGCCTGTTGTCGGAGGAATTTCTGGAAGACGTGCGGCAGATGAAGAGCCGCAATCTGGCGGTGGAACTGCTGGAGAAGCTGCTGCGTGACGAGATCAAGGCCCGTGCGCGCAACAACGTGGTGCAGGAGAAAAAGTATGGCGACCGCCTGCTGGAAACCCTGCGCAAGTACCATAACCGGGCGGTGGAGACGGCGCAGGTCATCGAGGAACTGATCCAGATGGCCAAGGATTTCCAGGCGGCGCTGGAACGCGAGGCGGCGTTGGGACTGAATCCGGACGAGATCGCTTTCTACGATGCCCTGGCCAACAACGAAAGCGCCGTGCGTGAGTTGGGCGACGACATCTTGAAAAAGATCGCTGTCGAGATCACCGAGAAGCTACGCAACAGCACTACGGTGGATTGGCAGGTGCGCGAGAGTGTACGTGCCAAGCTGCGGATTCTGGTGCGGCGCACCTTGCAGAAATGGAAGTATCCACCTGACAAGCAACCAGAGGCAGTGGAACTGGTGCTGGAGCAGGCTGAGTCGCTTTCCGACAAGTGGTCAACGTAAAGCTGAGTTAGGCATATTGTGCTCACGAGGCGGGGAAAGTGGTTGGGTGCTGATAGCTCCAGCTTGTTTTCCCGCACCCGTACGGCCTGGGTTGGGTTTATGGGCTGAATGATCGAGTCATTCGGCTCATACAGAAGGCCGGCTCTTTCTGCCTGATCACCGTGGTCTGGTAGGACGTCATCGTTGCTGACTTGGCACGGCCCCGGGAGGTGATCAGCCACTCGCCCCCAGCCCCCGCTAGAATCCCCCCATGAAAATCGCCTCATGGAACGTCAATTCGCTCAATGTCCGCCTGCCGCACCTGGAGCAGTGGCTGGCTGACTTTGCCCCCGACGTGGTCGGCATCCAGGAAACCAAGCTGGAGGACCACAAGTTCCCCGACACGCGGCTGCTGGAGCTGGGCTACCGCAACGTGTTTGCCGGGCAGAAGACCTACAACGGCGTGGCGCTGCTGGCGCGTGATGCCATCGAGGACGTGCAGATAGGCATTCCCGGTTTCGAGGACGAGCAGAAGCGCGCCATTGCCGGCACCATCAACGGCGTGCGCGTGATCAACCTGTACGTGGTCAACGGCCAGGACGTGGGCACCGACAAGTACGCCTACAAGCTGCGTTGGCTGGAAGCGGTGCATGCGTGGGTGGCCGCCGAACTGCAGCAGCATCCGCAGCTGGTGGTGATGGGCGATTTCAACATCGCACCGGACGCGCGTGACGTGTACGACCCGGCGGTGTGGAACGACGACCACATTCTCACCTCCACCGCCGAGCGCGCGGGCCTGCAGCGGCTGCTGGACCTGGGCCTGCACGACGGCTTCCGCCTGCACAACGACGAGGCCGGCATCTTCAGCTGGTGGGATTACCGCGCCGCGGGCTTCCGCCGCGATCTGGGCCTGCGCATCGACCTGACCCTGGTATCTGACGCGCTCAAGCCGCAGGCGCTGGCATCAGGCATCGACCGCGAGCCGCGTACCTGGGAGCGGCCCAGCGACCACGCGCCGGCATGGGTGCAGTTGGCACCGCGTGGCTGAAAACGACAAAGCCCGGCCATTGCTGGCCGGGCCCCGTGTCGATTTCGGCGCCGTGGGTCAGCGAATGCTTTTGCGCGTGAACAGGTTGACGATGGCGAGCAGAATTACCGCGCCCACCAGCGACAACAGGAACGAGCGAAGTGTGATGGCACCGTTGATGCTGCCACCGCTGAACAGGAAGCCGGCGATCATGGCGCCGATGATACCCACGATGATGTTCAGCAGGATGCCCTGCTGCCCATCGCGGCGCATGATGAGACTGGCCAGCCAACCCACGACACCGCCGACAATCAACCAGATGATGATACCCATGCGCAAATCTCCCTTGCCAAAAGCACCTGACGGTGCGGTGTATACAGTCAACGCGTGTGATCGTGAACGTTCTGTTTATTCTGCAGGTGGCTGTTCAGCATGAGCGGGCCGGTGCAGGCGTGGCGTTTCCAGCCCGTGCGGGTATGGCTGCTGGCACACACACCGGGCGAGCGCGGGGAGCCACAGGCACGCGAATTGTTGGCGCGGGAGCTGGGCAGCACGCCGCAGGCGCTGCCGCTGACCCGCGATGAGCGCAGCCGTCCGTGGCTGATCGGTGACCTGTCTCATTACGGTACGGGATGGAGTCACAGCGGGCGGCACCTGCTGGTGGCGCTGGGCGAGGGCGCGCGCCTGGGCGTGGACCTGGAGCAGCAGCGGCCCCGGCGGCAGATGCGTGAGGTGATCCGCCGTTTCTTCCACCCGGATGAGGTCGCATGGCTGGATGCGCTGGAGGATGCGCAGTGCCAGCAGTGGTTTTTCCGGGTGTGGTGCGCGAAGGAGGCGTTGCTGAAGGCACACGGTCACGGCATTTCGTTCGGCCTGCACAAGCTGCGTTTCGCGCCGGATGCGGAAGGGGCGTTGCAGTTGGTGTGGTGCGATCCGGGGCTGGGCGATGCGCGCCGCTGGAATCTGCACGAGTGGCAGGCGACGGAGGATTTCCGCGCGGCGCTGGCGTGGTATCCGCTGCAGGCGGATTAGTTCTTCCGCAGCAGGATCAGCGATCCCGCGAGGCTTTCCCTTTCCCGCTCAGCTTTCCCCTCTCCCGTTCACGGGAGAGGGGCAGGGGAGAGGGCGCTTTTGCTTTTTACTCTTGCTCTTGCTTCGGCTCCACCCGGGTTCCCTTCCGCAGCGGAGTGGACCCGCGCTGCGCAGCAGCGTGGGCGCGTAGGCAGGGCGTGCTTGACCAGCCTCCGGCTGTTGAGGGGCTCTTCTCTTGGTTACTTTCTCTTTGCACGAGCAAAGAGAAGTGACTCGCTCCCCGAAGGGGAGTGAAAGCTTTTGATCCTGGTGCTGTTGTTGCCCACAAATCAGAGTAGCAGGAGCACCCCCTCAAGGCTTCGCATCAGTCCTGCGATAATCCCCTCATGAACGACACCTCCCTTCCGCCCGAAGTCGCCACCGACCTGCACAACGGCCTGCAGGCCATGGGTCTGGATGCCGCGCTGGCACAGCCGCTGCTGGCCTACCTGGCCCTGCTCGTGCGCTGGAACCGCACCTACAACCTCACCGCCATCCGCGACCCGCGCGAAATGGTCACCCGCCACCTGCTGGACTCGCTGGCCATGGCCCCGCACGTCGAAACCGGCACCCTGGCCGACCTCGGCACCGGCCCGGGGCTGCCCGGCATCCCGCTTGCCATTGCCCATCCGCAGCTGCAGGTGACCCTGGTGGAAAGCAATGGCAAGAAGGCACGTTTCCTGCGCGAGGCTGTACGCCAGCTGGGCCTGGGCAATGCCCGCGTGGCCGAATCGCGGGCCGAGGCGCTGGACGAGGCCGGCAAGTACGACAACCTCACCGCCCGGGCCATGGATACCTTGGCCGGCATCGTCGAGGTCGGCGGGCACCTGCTGCGCCCCGGCGGCCAGCTGCTGGCCATGAAGGGCGTGTACCCGCACGAAGAGATCGCCGCGCTGCCGGCTGACTGGCAGGTGCTGGAAGTGCGCCCGCTGCAGGTGCCGGGGCTGGTGGGCGACCGCCATCTGGTGGTGGCCGAGCGGCGGTGATGGTGCGGGGGTAGAGCGACCCCTCCCCAACCCTCCCCTTGGCCGGCGGCCAAAGGGAGGGGGCAAATGCTGCTTCGGGCCGTGTGCCGGTGGTTCACCCCTCCCGCCGCCTGAAGGTCGGGGGGCCAAGCGCTGCTCGCGCGACGCGCGCGTGGCCTGATAAATGGCCAGCGGGGCGAATCGGCCGGCGAGGGCCCACTTCCCGCCTGTCCCGCACAGGACAAACAGCCCCGGAGCGCCTGCCGATTTCCGCCTTTGCGCCGGTACCCCCATAATGAACGGTCCAACCCCGCCCACGAGGCTCTCCTGCATGGCTCGCATCATCGCCATCGCCAACCAGAAAGGCGGCGTCGGCAAGACCACCACGGCTGTCAATCTGGCGGCCGCCCTTGCCGCTGCGCCCAAGCGAGTACTGCTGGTCGATCTGGACGCGCAGGGCAATGCAACCATGGGCAGTGGCGTGGACAAGCGTGAAGTGGCCGCGTCCACCTGCGACCTGCTGCTGGGCGAGAACACCGCCGCCGAAGTGCGGGTGAAGGCCGCCGAAGGCTACGACCTGCTGCCGGGCAACATCGACCTGACCGCTGCGGAGATCCAGCTGATGGAGCAGGGTGAGCGCGAACAGCGGCTCAAGCGCGCGCTGGCGCCCATCCGCGACGAATACGACTACATCCTGATCGACTGCCCGCCGGCGCTGTCGCTGCTCACGCTCAACGCGCTGGCCGCCGCCGACTCGGTGATCGTGCCGATGCAGTGCGAGTACTACGCGCTGGAAGGCCTCACCGCGCTGGTGGAAACCATCGACGCGCTGAAGGTCAACCTGAACCCCGGGCTGGAGATTGAAGGCGTGCTGCGCACCATGTTCGACGTGCGCAACAACCTGGCCAACGCCGTGTCGGCGCAGCTGACCGAATACTTCGGTGACCGCGTGTTCCGCACCATCGTGCCGCGCAACGTGCGCCTGGCCGAAGCACCCAGCCATGGCCAGAGCATCGTCGGCTACGACCGTGCCTCGCGGGGTGGCGTGGCCTATCTGGGGCTGGCGGGCGAGCTGATCCGCCGCAACCGTGAACGCAAGCAGGCCTCCCCGGCCGTGGAGGCTTACTGATGACTGCCAAGAAGCGCGGCCTGGGCCGTGGACTGGATGCCCTGCTGGGGCCCAAGGGCGCGGTGACGCCGGTATCGGTGGCAGCCGTGGCCGAGCCGCAGCCGGGTGAGCTGCTGCGCAAGCTGCCCATCGACCAGCTGCAGCCGGGCAAGTACCAGCCGCGCCGTGACATGGACGAGGCCAAGCTGGCCGAGCTGTCCGAGTCGATCAAGGCCCAGGGCGTGATCCAGCCGATCCTGGTGCGCCAGCTTGAGGGTGGCAAGCACGAAATCATCGCCGGTGAACGCCGCTGGCGCGCCTCGCGCCTGGCCGGGCTGGACGAAGTGCCGGTGGTGGTGCGCGAGCTGGAAGACCGCACCGTCATCGCGATGGCGCTGATCGAGAACATCCAGCGTGAAGACCTCAACCCGCTGGAAGAAGCCGAGGCACTGGCCCGGCTGGTCAGCGAGTTCACGCTTACCCATGCCGAAGCCGCGCAGGCCGTGGGCCGTTCGCGCGCCTCGGTGTCCAACCTGCTGCGCCTGATCGACCTGCCGGTGGGCGTGCGCGTGCTGCTGGAAACCCGCCGCCTGGAAATGGGCCATGCCCGCGCGTTGCTCACGCTGGCGCCGGAGCTGGCCACCAAGCTGGCCGAAGAGGCCGCCGAGCAGGGCTGGTCGGTGCGCGAGGTGGAACACCGCGCCCAGCAGTTCGCCGCCGGCAAGGTGCCGGGCGCACGCAAGGCCAAGCCCGCGCCGACCGCGCCGCAGGCCGATATCGCATCGCTGGAAACCGAGCTTTCCGAAACCCTGGGCACCAAGGTGGCCATCAGCCACGGCCGTGGCGGCAAGGGCAAGCTGGTCATCCATTACACCGACCTGGATACCCTGGACGGTGTGCTCGAACGCCTGCGCACCCGCGCACAGGGCTGAGGTTTCCAGCTCATTGAAGTACGTTCACTGAAGCACGCTCACTGAAACACCTTCACCGAAACACACGTTCCCCAGAGGTACACGCAAGGCGATGAATCCGAACAAGGTCGACCGCAATCACCTGTTGCGTCTGACCGACCTGCCGAATGTCGGGCCGGCCTGTGAAAAAGATCTACGCCTCATTGGCATCCGCGTACCGGCGCATCTGCGCGGGCGCGATGCGTACGACATGTACGCGCAGCTGTGCCTGAAGACCGGCGTGGTGCATGACCCCTGCGTGATCGATGTGTTCCTCTCCATCGTGCGCTTCATGGCCGGCGAACAACCGCAGCCGTGGTGGGCCTTCAGCAAGGAACGCAAAGCCACGCTGGCCAAGGAACTGCCACCCTGTCTGTGGTGATGCACCTCCGGCCAATCCCGACAGCAAATGGAGCAGCGCATGAGCAGCGAAATTGACGAGAAGAGTGCCGGCGGCAGCGACATCCTCCATCACGGTGAGCCGGCAGGCTTCGAGCCCGCGCAGGGCGAGGTCTGCATCGAGCAGATCTCCGACCATATCGAAGAACATCTGGGGCCGATCAGCAGCGTCTACCACGAGATGCTCTCGGACACCGTGCATATCGACGTGCATGTGGTTCCGGCCACCGAGGAGTTCCCGTACCTGCATCTGATCACCTCCGGCATGAGCGACCTGCCCATGCAGGTGCCACCGGACAGCGGTGCGCCGCGGTACATGGAGCTGATGATCACCCTGCCCGGTGACTGGCCGCTGGACCACACCGACCTCGAGGATGAGCGCCACTACTGGCCCATCCGCCTGCTCAAGTGGCTGGCGCGCTTTCCGCACAAGCATGCGACCTGGCTGGGCCGTGGCCACACCATTCCGAATCAGGAACCGTTCGCGGACAACGTGGCCTTCGATGCGGTCATCATCCTGCCCTCCGTCGTCGTGCCGGAGGAATTCAGGGAACTGGTCATCGACGCGGACAAGACCATCACCTTCATGGCGGTGGTGCCGCTGTATCCCGAAGAACTCGCGCTGAAGCTGGAGAAGGGCACCGATGCCCTGATCGATGGTTTCATCGACAAAGAGATCAACGACATCTGCCTCCCCGGCCGCCCGAACGCGGCCACGAAACGCTCTGGACTGTTCTGATGACCATACTCGTCACCGGCGCTGCCGGCTTCATCGGCGCCTATACCAGCCAGGCCCTGGTCGCGCGCGGTGAGCGCGTGGTGGGGCTGGACAACTACAACGATTACTACGACCCGCAGATCAAGCGCGACCGCGTGGCCGCACTGTGCCCGCAGGTGGACATCCGCGCGCTGGACCTCACCGACCGCGAGGGCCTGGCCGCGCTGTTCGATGAAATCCAGCCCAGCCGGGTGATCCACCTGGCCGCGCAGGCCGGTGTGCGCTACTCGCTGGAAAACCCGCACGCCTACGTGGAAAGCAACCTGGTCGGCTTCGTCAACATGCTGGAACTGTGCCGCCACCGTGGCGTGCAGCACCTGGTGTATGCCTCCAGCAGCTCGGTGTATGGCGACTCGGCCACGCCGCCGTTCTCCGAAGACCAGCGCGTGGACCGCCCACGATCGCTGTACGCGGCCACCAAGGCCGCCAACGAGCTGATGGCCTACACCTACGCCCAGCTCTACGGCCTGCGCGCCACCGGCCTGCGCTTCTTCACCGTGTACGGGCCGTGGGGCAGGCCGGACATGGCGCCGCTGCTGTTCTCGCGCGCGGTGCTGGCCGGGCGCAGCATCGATGTGTTCAACGATGGCCACATGCGCCGCGATTTCACACATGTTTCCGACATCGTGGCCGGTATCCTCGGCGCGCTGTCGCACCCTTCCGCCGAGGCCACACCGCATCAGGTGTTCAACCTTGGCAACCACACGCCGGTGGAGCTCGAGCATTTCATCGACGTGATCGCCGCGGCCGCAGGGCGGCCGGCCAACAAGGTCTACAAGCCGATGCAGCCGGGGGACATGGTGCAGACCATGGCCGATACCGCGCGTGCCAGGGCGGCCTTTGGTTATGAGCCGGTCACGCCGATCGAGCAGGGCCTGCCACCTGTGGTGGAATGGTGCCGCAGCTATTTCGGTTCCCGCGCCTGATTTCATATTCTGCTAAGACGGGAGCCGGACAATGTTTCGACCTTCCTGAATTGCCAAAAGAAACGGAACCCGCGTCATGACCCAGCCCGCCCTTTCGGTGGTTGTTCCCGTCTTCAACGAGCGTGACAACGTCACGCCGCTGGTCAACGAAATAACCGCCGCCCTGCGGGGCCGGCTGCCGTTCGAGATCGTCTATGTGGACGACAACTCCAGGGACGACAGCCTGCAGGTGCTGAAATCGCTGAAGGCCGCCAACCCCGAACTGCGCGTGCTGCACCACGTGCAGCAGAGCGGGCAGAGCACGGCGGTGCGGACGGGCGTGAAGGCCGCGCGCGCACCGTGGGTGGCCACCCTGGACGGTGACGGCCAGAACGACCCGGCCGACATCCCCAAGCTGCTGGCCGCGCGTGACACCGCCGAGGCCGGGGTGAAGCTGTTCGCCGGCTGGCGCGTCAACCGCCAGGACAGCGGCTCCAAGCGTTGGGCCAGCAAGTGGGCCAACGCCATCCGCGCACGCATG
This sequence comes from Stenotrophomonas sp. UBA2124, assembly GCA_002329155.1. Lineage (GTDB taxonomy): Bacteria > Pseudomonadota > Gammaproteobacteria > Xanthomonadales > Xanthomonadaceae > Stenotrophomonas. The sequence goes on from DCXY01000001.1 coordinate 51,253, forward strand.
CTGCGCGATGACACGCCCGACACCGGCTGCGGCATCAAGCTGTTCGAGCGCGAGGCCTTCCTCGACCTGCCGTACTTCGATCATATGCACCGCTACCTGCCCGCGCTGATGCAGCGTGCCGGCTGGAAGACGCTGAGCGTGCCGGTCAACCACCGCCACCGCACCGCTGGCGTATCCAAGTACAACAATTTCGGCCGCGCGATGGTCGGCATCCGCGACCTGCGTGGCGTGGCGTGGCTGATCACGCGCAGCAAGCGCACCGCGGTCGAGGAGACCTGAGCGTGGACTTCATGAACCAGTCGTTGCCCTGGCTGGAGTGGACCGGCGTCCACATGTCGCCGTGGAAGCTGATCGGCCTGACCGGCGCGCTGATGTTCGGTGGCCGCTGGCTGGTGCAGTTCGTGGCCTCGCGCCGCGCCGGCAAGCCAGTGATCCCGCGTTTGTTCTGGTACATGAGTGTGCTGGGCAGCCTGATGACGCTGAGCTACTTCGTGTTCTCGGCCAAGCAGGACGCGGTGGGCGTCATCCAGAACCTGTTCCCGGCGTTCACCGCGCTCTACAGCCTGCGCCTGGACATCAAGCACCGCGGCTGGCACCGCGACCGCGCAAGCCACTGAAATCGGCAGGTTTGGCGACTTAATTGGTCTAGGTGGGGCGGTGCATTCAATGCGATGATCGGGGAGTACCTGTCTTCATCCGGGGAATCCTGACCGTGAAATCATCGTTGACCGCAGCCCTGCTGCTCGCTCTTGGCCTGAGCGCCACGCCCGCCTTCGCCGCCAACCAGGCCGCACCTGCCACGCTCGCCGCGCACAGCGCCGATGCGCAGTTCAAGGCCATCTACGAAAAGGAATGGGCCTGGCGCCAGAGTGGCGGTGGCGAGGCCAGCGAGGACAGTGACGCACCGGCCAACGCGGCCAAGCTGCCGGATGTGAGCGCGCAGGCCCAGCAGGAACGGCTGAAGGTGTGGGATGACGTGCTCACCCAGCTAAAGGCCGTGGACACCAAGGCGCTTTCGCCCGACAACCAGGTCAACTACGCCATCTACAAGTACCAGGTGGAGAACCTGGCCGACGAGGTGCGCCTGCGCGCCTACGAGATGCCGTTCAACTCGGACTCCTCGTTCTGGTCCAACCTGGGCTTCATGGCCCGGCGTGAAATGAAGACCGTGCAGGACTACCGCAACTACATTGCACGCCTGAACGATGTGCCGCGCTACTTCGACCAGCAGATGGTCAACATGCGCGCCGGCCTGGAACGTGGCTTCAGCGTGCCGCGCGCCGTGCTGGAAGGGCGTGATGTCTCCATCTCCACCGTGGCCCAGCTGAAGGACCCCACCGAGTCGCCGCTGTACGCACCGCTGAAGAAGCTGCCGGCCAGCATCCCCGCCGCCGAGCAGCAGAAGCTGCAGGACGAGGCGAAGCAGGCCATCAGCGGCAGCGTGGTGCCGGCCTTCGGCAAGCTGCTGTCGTTCTTCCGCGAGGAATACGTGCCTAAGGCGCGCACCACCCTGGCCGCGGAGAAGATGCCCGACGGCAAGGCGTTCTACCGCCAGCAGATCCGCGAATACACCACGCTGGACATGAGCCCGCAGCAGATCCACGCGCAGGGCCTGGCCGAGGTGAGCCGCATCCAGAAGGAGATGAACACCATCATCGACACGCTGGGCTTCACCGGCAACAGCAAGGAAACGCGCTTCGCTGATTTCCTGCAGTTCCTGCGCACCGACCCGCAGTTCTACGCCAAGACGCCCGAGGAACTGCTGTGGCGCGCGGCGTGGATTTCCAAGCGCGTGGATGGCGTGATCGGCAAATACATGACCCTGCCGCGCGCGCGCTTCACCATCATCCCGGTGCCGCCGGACATCGCCCCGTTCTGGACCGCAGGCCGTGGCGGCATGGGCACCTACTGGGTCAACACCTACAACCTGCCGGCACGCCCGCTGTACAACCTGCCGGCGCTGACCCTGCACGAATCCGACCCGGGCCACGCGCTGCAGGGCGCGCTTGCCGCCGAGCAGGGCGAGCAGCCCGAGTTCCGCCGCAGCAACTACATTTCCGCCTATGGCGAAGGCTGGGGCCTGTACAGCGAGAAGCTGGGCGTGGAGATGGGCATCTATGAAACGCCGTACGAGGACTTCGGCCGCCTGACCTATGAAATGTGGCGTGCCTGCCGCCTGGTCATCGACACCGGCGTGCACCACTACGGCTGGGACCGCGACCGCGCCATCGCCTACCTGCGCGACCACACCGCGCTGAGCGAGCATGAAGTGACCACCGAGGTGGACCGCTACATCTCCTGGCCGGCGCAGGCGCTGAGTTACAAGCTGGGCGAGATCACCATCGTCAAGCTGCGTGCGCAGGCCGAGAAGGAGCTAGGCGACAAGTTCGACGTCAAATCCTTCCACGACGCCGTGCTCAAGCAGGGCTCGGTGCCGCTGCCGGTGCTGGAGCAGCAGATCCGTGCCTACATCGACGAGCGCAAGAAGGCCTGAGGCCACTGGCCGTCACAGTGCCTTGGGCAGCTGCTTGCCCGGGGCCTGGCTGAAGCAGGGGCGCAGGATGGCTGCGCGGCGTGCCCGGGGTGAATGCAGGTTTTTCTGCACATCAGTGTCATCCTGATCTGCGATTGTGTAACCCCGCCCTTCGCCGCTAGCCTGCAAGGATGCCGCGTTCCCTGCGCCACCGCCGCCTGTACCTGCTGCGCCTGCTGATGCTGGCGCTGGTGGGCCTGAGCGTGTTCGGCAGTTCGCTGGCCTCGGCGTTGACCGATATCCACATGCTGTCCCATGCCGATGCCGGCGTGGACGTGCATGAACACGACGACGCCACCCTGAGTGTCACCCCCGGCGATGAAGACAGCGCCAGTGCGCTGCTGCATGCGCTGGTGCACTGCACCGACTGCCACGGCCACGGTGGCGTGCTGCCGGTGCCGGCACTTGCCTGGCAGGTGGCGCCGCCGCCCGCCCAGCAGATGCCTGCGGTGCAGGCATCGCAATGTGCCTCGCAGCCCGCCGAGAGCCTGTTCCGCCCCCCGATAGCCGCCTGACGTCCCGGCCCCCTGGCCGGCCCTCACGTCTGACCCTGCTATCTGGAGATTCCCATGTGGATGCGCCTGGCGGCGATTGCCGCCTTTGCGCTGGTGCCGCGCGTGCATGCGCAGGTGCCAGCGTCCCCTGTTGCCCTTACCTTGGACGCGGCCATTGCCCGCGTCGCTGAAAGACACCCCGAGCTGCAGCTGATCGATGCGCAGCGCCCGCTGCTGCAGGCGCGTGCCGATGCCGCTGCACTGCGCCCCGCCATGACCCTGGGCGTGGAAGTCGAGAACCTGCTGGGCCGTGGCGACAGCCGTGGCCTGCAGGGCGTGGAAACCACAGTGAGCCTGTCCGGTGTGCTGGAGCGCGGCGGCAAGCTTGATGCGCGGCGCCTGCTGGCACAGGCCAACCTCGACGCACTTGCACCGCAACGCGCCACCGCACGCCTCGACCTGCTGGCCGAAACCGCGCGCCGCTACCTGGCCGTTGCCCGTGCGCAGGCGGCGCTGCGCATCGCCGCGGAAGACATCGAGCAGCGGCGCAGGGCGGTGAGCGCCACCCGTCAGCGTCTACAGGCCGGTGCCTCGCCCGAATCGGTGCTGTTCACCGCGCAGGCCATGCTCGCGCAGGCCGAACTCGACCGCGACCGTGCCACCACCGAGGCTGCATCCGCGCGGATCGCACTGGCCGCGCTGTGGGGCGAGCGCGAACCGGACTTCGATCAGGTCACCGGTGAACCCCTGCAGCTTCCGCCGCTGGCCGGTTTCAACCAGTTGGCCGAGCAGCTGCGTGCGGCACCTGAACTGGCCGAACTGCTGGGCGAGGAACGCATCGCACAGGCGCAGCTGCAGCTTGCGCGCACCGCCGGCCGCCCCGACTGGAGCTGGCAGGCCGGTGTGCGTGACAGCCGTGCCGAAGGCAGCACCTCGCTGGTGGCCGGTTTCAGCCTGCCGCTGGGCAGTGCGCGCCGCGCCGCGCCGGACATCCGCGAGGCCGAGGCTGGTCTGGCACTGCTGCCGTACCAGCGGCAGGCACGTCAGCAGCAGCTTTACGCCACGCTGGCCGAGGCGCATGGCCGCCATGCGGGTGCGCGCCTGGAAGTGGAGCGCATGCAGCGCGACGTGCTGCCGCAGCTGGCCAAGGCCGAGCGCGCCGCCGAGCACGCATGGCGTGCGGGTGCGGCCAGCTACATGGAGTGGGCGCAGCTGCAGGCGTTGCGCATCGAAGCGCGCCAGCGCCAGCTCGACGCCGCCATCGCTGCCCACACCGCCCTTATCGAAATCCAGCGCCTGACCGGCCAGCCGATGCTGGCCACCAGCGCGCCCGTCGCCACGGAGAGCGCACGATGAAGCACATCCCCCTGAAATCCTGCATCGCCCTGTTGCTGGCGCTAACGCTGACTGCATGTGGCGACAAGGCGCACGGTGAAGCGGAACATGCGCATGAAGATGCCGCCGCCAGTGCCGAAGACACGCACGCGGAAGACGTACATGGCGAGGACGAGCACGGCGAGGACGAGCACGCCCACGAGGAAGGTGAAGCGGGCAGCACCACCATCAAGGAGGCGATGGCCGCGCAGGCGGGTATCGTCAGCGCACCGGCGCAGGCGGGCATCATCGCCGACGAGCATGACGTGCAGGGCCTGCTGACGCCGGTCGATGGCCGCGTGGCACAGGTGATGGCGCGCTTCCCCGGGCCGGTGCGCGCACTGCGCGCCAATGTCGGTGACCGCGTGCGCGCCGGCCAGCCGTTGGCCAGCATCGAAAGCAACCTCAGCCTGAGCAGTTACAGCGTCAGCGCGCCGATCAGCGGCGTGGTGCTGGCGCGGCAGGCGCAGGTAGGCATGGTGGCGGGCGAGGGCACACCGCTGTTCGAGATCGGTGACCTGTCGCAGCTGTGGGTGGACCTGCACATCTTCGGTGCCGACACCCAGCACATCACCGCCGGCGTGCCGGTCACCATCAGCCGCATGACCGATGGGGTCAGTCAGGCCACCACGCTTGAACGCGTGCTGCCCGGCACGGCCACCGCCAGCCAGAGCACCGTGGCCCGCGCCACCGTGCGCAACGAAGACGGCCAGTGGCGGCCCGGTGCTGCGGTGAAGGCGCGCATCGTGGTGGCCATGCAGCCGGCCGATGTCGTGGTGCCGCTGACCGCCCTGCAGACCATGGAAGGCCACGAGGTGGTGTTCGTGCGCGAAGGCGAGCGCTACAGCGCACGTACGGTGACGCTAGGCGCGCGCGATGCGCGGCAGGTCGAGGTCAAGCAGGGCCTGCGCGTGGGCGAGCAGGTGGTGGTGGAGCAGAGCTATGTGATCAAGGCCGACATCGGCAAGGCGGGGGCCGCGCATGAACATTGATCGCCACCACGCCACGCGCGGAGGGCGCCGCCATGCTTGAGCGCATCATTCGTGCCGCCATCGCCCATCGCTGGCTGATGATGGTGCTGACCCTGGCGCTGATCGCCGTGGGCAGCTGGAGCTTCACCCGGCTGTCCATCGACGCGACACCTGACATCACCAACGTGCAGGTGCAGATCAACACCGCCGCCGAAGGCTATTCGCCCCTGGAGACCGAGCAGCGCATCACCTGGCCGGTGGAAACGGTGATGGCCGGCCTGCCCAGACTTGAGCAGGTGCGTTCACTGTCGCGTTACGGCCTGTCGCAGGTGACGGTAGTGTTCAAGGACGGCACCGATCTGTACTTCGCGCGGCAGCAGGTGGCCGAGCGCCTGCAGCAGGTGAAGTCACAGCTGCCCGATGGGCTGGACCCGCAGCTGGGGCCTATCGCCACCGGCCTCGGCGAAATCTTCATGTACACCATCGACGCCGATCCAAAGGCACGCAAGCCCGATGGCACGGCGTACACCGCCACCGATCTGCGCACCCTGCAGGACTGGGTGGTGCGCCCGCAGCTGCGCAATGTGCCGGGCGTCACCGAGGTCAACACCATCGGTGGCTACCAGCGGCAGATCCACATCACCCCGGACCCCGCACGCCTGCGTGCGCTGGGCTTCAGTCTGGATGATGTGGCCGAAGCGGTGGAAGGCAACAACCAGAACGTCGGAGCCGGCTACATCGAGCGCAACGGCCAGCAGTTCCTGGTGCGCGTGCCGGGGCAGGTGGCCGGCATCAGCGAGATCGGCAACATCGTGCTGGCGCGCCGCGAAGGCGTGCCCATCCATGTGCGCGACGTGGCCAGCATCGCTGAAGGCCCGGAACTGCGCAGTGGCGCGGCCACGCAGAATGGCCATGAAGTAGTGATGGGTACCGTGGTGATGCTGGTCGGCGCCAACAGCCGCGACGTGGCACAGGCAGCCGCCGCCAGGCTGGAACAGGCGCAGCGCAGCCTGCCCGAAGGCGTCACCGTCACCGCCAGCTACGACCGCACCGCGCTGGTGGACCGCACCATTCACACCGTCGCCAAAAATCTGCTGGAAGGCGCGCTGCTGGTGATCGTGGTGCTGTTCCTGCTGCTCGGCAATTTCCGTGCGGCGTTGATCACCGCGGCGGTGATTCCGCTGTCGATGCTGTTCACCCTCACCGGCATGGCGCGCGGCGGGGTGTCGGCCAACCTGATGAGTCTCGGCGCGCTGGACTTCGGCCTCATCGTCGATGGTGCGGTCATCATCATCGAGAACTGCCTGCGCCGCTTCGGCCAGCGCACGCACGCGCTGGGCCGCGCCATGACCCGCGAGGAACGCTTCGCCGAAACCGCCAGCGCCACCGCCGAAGTCATCCGCCCCAGCCTGTTCGGCCTGGGCATCATCACCGCCGTGTACCTGCCGATCTTCGCGCTCACCGGCGTGGAAGGAAAAATGTTCCACCCGATGGCCATCACCGTGGTGCTGGCACTCAGCGGCGCGATGCTGCTGGCGCTGACCTTCGTGCCGGCGGCCATCGCGCTGTTCCTCGGTGGGCGCGTGCAGGAGAAGGAGAACCGCCTGATGCTGTGGCTGCGCGCGCGTTATGCGCCGCTGCTGGAACGGGCGCTGCGTCACGGCCGCTGGGTGGTGGGCGGCGCGACATTGCTGGTGATCGCCTGCGGCGTGCTTGCCACGCGGCTGGGCAGCGAGTTCGTGCCCAATCTGGACGAAGGAGACGTGGCCCTGCATGCCATGCGCATTCCGGGCACCAGCCTGAGCCAGTCGGTGGAGATGCAGAAGCAGGTGGAAATGCGCCTGCTGCAGCTGCCGGAGGTGCACAAGGTGTTCTCCAAGATCGGTACGCCCGAAGTGGCGTCCGACCCGATGCCGCCCTCCGTCGCCGACACCTTCGTCATGGTCAAGCCGCGCAGCGAATGGCCGCAGCCGCGCAAGCCACGCGCGCAGCTGCTGGCCGAGTTCGAGGCAGCGGTGGAGGAACTACCGGGCAACAACTACGAGTTCACCCAGCCCATCCAGATGCGCATGAACGAGTTGATCTCGGGCGTGCGTGCGGATGTGGCGGTCATGCTGTTCGGCGACGACATGGACACCTTGAACGAAGTGGGGCGCCGCATCGCCACCGCTGCGGCCAGGGTGCCCGGCGCGGCCGACGTGCGGCTGGAGGAAACCAGCGGCCTGCCCTTGCTGACCATCACCCCGGACCGCACCGCGCTGGCCGGCTACGGGCTCAACCCCGGCCTGTTGCAGACCACGGTGTCCACAGCGGTGGGCGGGCGCGTGGCGGGCCAGTTGTTCGAGGGTGACCGCCGTTTCGACATCGTCGTGCGCCTGCCGGAAACGCTGCGCCAGGACCCTGCAGCACTGGCTGACCTGCCGGTGTCGCTGGCACCGGCACTGGCACAGGACAGCGCCGATGAATCCAGCCGCAGCGGCGCATGGCGAAGCGGCGAAGCGCGCACCGTGCCACTGCGGGAGCTGGCGCGCATCGAAACCAGCGAAGGCCCCAACCAGATCAACCGCGACAACGGCAAACGCCGCATCGTGGTCACCGCCAACGTGCGCGACCGCGACCTGGGCAGTTTCGTGGCCGAGCTGCGCGATGTGGTGGAGGCGGAGGTGAAGGTGCCGGCAGGCTATTGGGTGGATTACGGCGGCAGCTTCGAGCAGCTGATTTCGGCCAGCCAGCGGCTCGCGGTGGTGGTGCCGGTGACCCTGCTGCTGATCTTCGCGCTGCTGTTCTGGGCGTTCGGCTCGCCGCGTGATGCCGCCATCGTGTTCAGCGGCGTGCCCTTGGCGCTCACCGGTGGCGTGCTGGCGTTGGCATTGCGCGGCATTCCGCTGTCGATCTCGGCAGGCGTCGGCTTCATCGCGCTGTCCGGCGTGGCCGTGCTCAACGGGTTGGTGATGATCAGCTTCGTTCGCCACCTGCGTGAGGCGGGCCGTCCACTGGAAGCAGCGGTACGCGAAGGCGCGCTGGGCCGGTTGCGCCCGGTGCTGATGACCGCCCTGGTCGCTTCACTGGGCTTCGTGCCGATGGCCTTCAACGTCGGCGCCGGCTCGGAAGTGCAGCGGCCACTGGCGACGGTGGTGATCGGCGGCATCGTCTCCTCCACCGTGCTCACCCTGCTGGTGCTGCCGGTGCTGTACCGCTGGCTGCACCGGAAGGCGGGGGAGTGAGAGTCCTCCACTGAAGGCTGTGCCCGGAACCCTTCCCTGCTGGTCTGCCTGATTAGCGTCGAATCTCAGCCGAGAGCCCCTCTCCCGCACGCGGGAGAGAGGTTGGGGTAAGGGCAACGAAGTCAGGTGAAGCGAATGCGCTGCGGGTGGCGTCCAGAAGTGGACTTCAAACCCCCAAGCACCCATAGCGTCCTCATCCGACCCCTCGGGCACCTCCCCCAAAAAGGGGCTGCAGGTCGCGCACACGCAAGCTGATGGCTTCCAGCCGCCAGCAATACTCACGACAACGTCCCCAATCCACGCTTACGGCGCGACAATACCGGCAACCAGACACACCGGAACGTGGATGAGCGACTGCTGCGGCTGTGGCAAGACATTGGAAGTGGAGCGCATGCAGGCCGGCCAGCGGCGGGTGCTGCGCTGGGTGCTGGCCATCAACCTGCTGACCTTCGTGATGATGATGGCGGCGGCGTGGCACAGCGGCTCGGCTTCCCTGCTGTCCGGCAGCCTGGACAACCTCGGCGACGCGCTGACCTATGCGCTGAGTCTGGCGGTGGTGGGCGCCAGCGTGACGGCCAAGGCGCGGGTGGCGCTGTTCAAGGCGTTGTTCATCCTTGCCGCGGCGGTGGCCGTGGCGGTCGGCATCGGCTGGAAACTGGCCCACCCGCATCTGCCGCTGTTCGAGAGCATGGGCATTGCCGCCATGCTGAATTTCGCCGCCAACCTGGTCTGCCTGCGTCTGCTGTGGCCCTACCGGCAGGGCGACATCAACCTGGCCTCGGCCTGGGCCTGCTCGCTGAACGACATATACGAAGGCTGTGCGGTGATCCTGGCCGCGCTGGCGGTGTGGGCCTTCGGCGCCGGCTGGCCGGATATGGTGATCGCCGTGGCCCTGCTGCTGTTGTTCCTGCGCTCGGCCTGGAAAGTGGCCCGCGCCGCGTGGCGGGAGCTGCGCCCGGCGGCCCCGGTTTGCACAGGCGGCGGTCCACGGGCATAATACGCGGCTCGCTGTGTCCGGAAGCCTCCGGGCTGGTGGTCGGGAACGTGTCATTCGCCCACCCTCGTCAGCGTAACCCTTTGATTCCCATGACATGTGGCGGGTAACCGCCGGGGCCGCCGTCTTCCTGGCTAAGGAAGTCACCAACATTAATCGAGGTGCGCAATGTCCCGCGTATGCCAAGTTTCCGGCAAGCGAGTGCAGACGGGTAACAACGTCTCGCACGCCAACAACAAGACCCGTCGTCGTTTCCAGCCGAACCTGCACGAGCGCCGTTTCTGGGTCGCCAGCGAGAACCGCTGGGTCAAGCTTCGTGTTTCCGCGCATGCACTGCGCACCATCGACAAGAACGGCATTGATTCCGTTCTGGCTGAGCTGCGTGCCCGCGGCGAAAAGGTCTGAGGAGTAAACGATCATGGCAGGTAAGCGCGATAAGGTTCGTATGATTTCCTCGGCCGGCACTGGCCATTTCTATACGACCGACAAGAACAAGAAGAACACCCCGGGGAAGATGGAATTCCTGAAGTACGACCCGGTTGTTCGCAAGCACGTGATGTACAAGGAAGGCAAGATCAAGTAATCCACCCGGATTGCATGATTTGTTTTCACGCAGAACCCGCCGCAAGGCGGGTTTTGTGTTTCTGTCATGTGAAACGCCACGGGCGCATCGACCATGAACAGATGCGGCGCAAGCATCAGGCGTTACGGGTGCTTCCCCTACAATCGGGTGGATGAGCGTGATTGATAACCCCCGCCCGTACGACGTGGCCATCATCGGTGGCGGTGCCGCCGGCATTCTCACTGCCATTGGCGTGCTGCGTGGCAGCCGCGAGCCGCTGCGTGTGCTGCTGCTGGAATCGTCGCTGCCGCTGGCACGCGGCGTGGCCTATTCCACCTCCTACGCCGAGCACCTGCTCAACGTGCCTGCGGGCAAGATGAGTGGCTTTCCCGACCAGCCCGATGACTTCCTCGACTACCTGGTGGAGATAAGCGCCTTCCCGGGTGAGGCGCGCGAGGAACTGGCCGCGCTTTTCGTGCCGCGCCACCACTACGCCGCCTACCTGCGCCACCGGCTGCAGGAGGCGCTGGAAACCAGTGCGGTGCAGCTGGACGTGCGGGCCGAGCGGGTACTGGCCTTGGACCGCACCGCTGCAGGCTTCAGGCTGGAGCTGGGCACCGGGCAGCATGAGCTGGCGCATCAGGTGGTGCTGGCCACCGGCAATTCGCTGCGGCCATTGCCTGTGCGTGGTGCCAGTGCCCTGCCAGCCGAAAGGCGCGTGGAGGCCTGGGATTTCGCCGCAGTGCGCAGCATCGCCCGGCATGCCGACGTGGCCATCATCGGCTCGGGCCTGAGCATGGCCGACACCGTGATGTCGCTGCTGGCCAGCGAGCACAAGGGGCGCATCCATGTGTTGTCACGCCACGCGTTGATGCCGTTGCCGCATGCCAAGGGGCCGGCCGCCGACTACGACCCGCAGCCGCTGTTGGCGATGAACCTGCGCCAGCGCATGCGCGCGCTGCGCCGGCATGCCGCCGATGCCGCACAGCGGGGCATCCCGTGGCAGAGCGTGATGGAACGCATCCGCCCGATGGGGCAGGCGCTTTGGCAGTCACTGTCCTTCGACGACCAGCGGCGCTTCCTGCGCCATGTGGTGCGTTACTGGGACGTGCACCGCCACCGCATCGCCGCGCCCGTGCACGAGCAGCTGATGGCGTTGAAGCAGGAAGGGCGCCTGCAGCTGCACCGTGGCCGCCTGCAGACCGCCATCATCGAAGGCGGCTGCGTCTGCCTGGGTGCGCTGGACCGGCAGCGCCAGCCGCTGCAGCTGGACGTGCAGTGCGTGGTCAACGCCACCGGCGTGGAAATGCGTGCGCAGGCCATGCACAACCCGCTGCTGCAGCAGCTGCTGGGCAGCGGCATCGCCCGCGCGGGGCTGCATGGCATCGGTATCGACAGCACCGAGGATGGCCACGTGATCAATGCCGATGGCAATGCCGAGCCCGCCATCCAGGTACTCGGCAGCCTGCGCATCGGCAGCCTGTGGGAAAGCCTGGCGATTCCGGAACTGCGTGCGCAGGCAGCCAGGGCAGCCAAGGCGGCCTTGCCAGCAGGAGCGTGGCAGGGCTGAGCGAACTCGCCTTCGGCGAGCCGGTATAGTGCCGGCAACACACCACACGGACGAGGGGTAAGATGAAACTCGATATCGCTAAGCGCCGTACTTTCATTGGTCGGCAAGCCCGGCGCAGCTGTTGGCTGCTGGCGCTTGGCGTACTGCTGCTCGGCGGCTGCGCCTCATTTTTTGAAGGTGGCAGCCAGCGCCGCGGTGTTTCCAGTAGTGTGGTGGATTACCTGTATCCGCCTGGCCAGAAGCCCGAGTTGGCTATCGGGGTCGAGGTGCCACAGGTACGTCTGCCGGCACGCGTGGGTCTGGTGTTCGTCCCTTCGCAAAATGATCCGGTGGGGGTCAGCGCCGCCGAACGCAGTGCATTGCTGGAGAAGGTGCGCGAAACCTTCCGTGCTCAGCCCTTCATAGAGCGCATCGAAGTGATCCCGGACGGCTACCTGCGTCCACGCGGTGGCTTCGACAACCTGGAGCAGGTGGCGCGCATGTACAGCGTGGACCTGGTCGCGCTGGTGTCCTATGACCAGATCATCCGCACTGACCAGAACGCAGCGTCTTTGCTGTACTGGACGCTGGTGGGTGCTTACACCATCCGCGGCAACAACAACCAGGTCAGCACCTTCATCGACACGTCGGTATTTGATGTGAAGACGCGGACGTTGCTGTTCCGTGCGCCGGGCACCGACCAGCGTGACGGCGGTTCCACCGCCATGCGTGTGGACACAACCCAGACACGCCTGGCGGGAGAAAGCTTCAACGTAGCGATGACCAACATGACCGGCAACCTGGACAAGGCCATCGCTGATTTCGCCGTGCGCGTGCGCGAGGAAGGCCAGGTCAAGTTGGTGGATCGCCGCTCCGGTGGCGAGTGGCGCCGTGGCGGCGGCGGTGGCGGGAGTACGCAGTGGTGGGAACTGGCCTTGTTGCTGGTTGGCGCCGGCCTGCTGTTGCGGCGGCGCTGATCCTGCTGTTGGTGGCACTGGCCAGCGCGGCTGCTTTGCGCTGGTCGGGGCTTGCCGGGTTGATGGTGCTGGACCGCGGTTTCGTTGCAGGCGGCCAGTGGTGGCGTCTATGGACGTGCCATCTGCTGCACCTGGATCCGACACATGCACTGCTGAATCTGGGGGCGCTCGCGGTGATTCTGCTGTTGGCCATGCGCCAACGGATGCTCGGCGAGTTGGTGCTTGCGGCGGTGCTGGGCATGCCGCTGTTGTCACTGGCTCTGCTGTGGCTGGACCCAGCAATGGATTGGTATGCGGGTCTGTCCGGCTTGCTGCATGGGTTGCTGGTGGTTGTGCTGGCACGCCGCGGTGGCTTCCTGGCGTGGCTGTTGCTGGGATTAGTGGTCTTCAAGCTGTTCCACGAATGGCGCTTTGGCAGCCACTGGGAGGGATGGCCTGTGATCACCCTGGCCCATCGCCTGGGCGCGGCCGAGGGCGCCCTGTGGGCAATGGTGGGTGGGCTGTGGGCGATGACGCGGCTGCCCGTGGCCCGACCCGGTGCGTGATTGCGCCCTGCGTTAAGGTCTGTGTTCGGGGAACAGCGGGCGGGGTGGCGTAAAATGGCGCAATGGATGTCTCCCACCTGCTCGACGGGCTGAATGCGGCCCAGCGCGAGGCCGTTTCCGCGCCTCCCGGTCACCACCTGATCCTTGCCGGCGCCGGTTCCGGCAAGACCCGCGTGCTTACCCACCGCATCGCCTGGCTCAATGAAGTGCTCGGCGTGCCCACGCACGGCATCTTCGCGGTGACCTTCACCAACAAGGCGGCCGGCGAGATGCGCCACCGCATCGACGCACAGCTGCCCAATGGCAGCCGTGGCATGTGGATCGGCACCTTCCATGGGCTGGCCCATCGGCTGCTGCGCCTGCACTGGTCCGACGCCAAGCTGCCCGAGGCCTTCCAGGTCATGGATTCGGACGACCAGCTGCGGCTGGTCAAGCGCGTGGTGCAGCAGCTGGAGCTGGACGAGGGCAAGTACCCGCCCAAGCAGGTGATGTGGTGGATCAACGCGCAGAAGGACGAAGGGCGCCGCCCGCAGCACATCCAGCCCGAGCCGCACGACCAGTGGGGCGAGACCCTGCGCCAGGCCTATGCCGCCTACCAGGAACGCTGCGACCGTGCCGGCCTGGTGGATTTTGCCGAGCTGCTGCTGCGCGCGCATGAACTGCTGCGCGACAACCCGGCGCTGCTGTCGCATTACCGTGCACGCTTCCGCGAGATTCTCGTGGACGAATTCCAGGACACCAATGCCATCCAGTACGCCTTCGTGCGCGTGCTGGCCGGCGACAGCGCACATGTGTTCGTGGTGGGCGACGATGACCAGGCCATCTACGGCTGGCGCGGTGCCAAGGTCGAGAACGTGCAGCGATTCCTCAAGGATTTCCCGGGCGCGCAGACCATCCGCCTGGAGCAGAACTACCGCTCCAGCGCCAACATCCTGGGCGCGGCCAACGCGGTCATCGCGCACAACCCGGGGCGCATCGGCAAGCAGCTGTGGACCGACAGCGGTGACGGTGACCCGATCGATCTGTTCGCCGCGTACAACGAAATGGACGAGGCGCGCTATCTGGTCGAGCGCGCGCGCCAATGGGTGCGCGACGGTGGCAGCTATGGCGACATCGCCGTGCTCTATCGCAGCAACGCACAGTCACGCGCGTTTGAAGAGGCGCTGCTCAGCGAGCAGGTGCCCTACCGTGTGTACGGCGGCATGCGCTTCTTCGAACGTGCGGAAATCAAGGACGCGCTGGCCTACCTGCGGCTGATGACCAACCGCAACGATGATGCCGCCTTCGAGCGCGCGGTGAACACACCCACGCGTGGCATCGGCGAGCGCACGCTGGACGAAGTACGCCGCATCGCGCGCGGGCAGGCGCTGTCACTGTGGGAGGCCGCCATGCTGGCCACGCAGGGCAACGACCTCACCTCGCGCGCGAAGAATGCGCTGGCAGGCTTCATCAATCTGGTCCAGCAGATCACCGTTGAAACCGCGCAGATGGATCTGGCCGAGCGCATCGACCATGTGCTGGCGCGCAGCGCGCTGCGCGAGCATTGGGGCAAGGAAAGCCGCAACGTGCTCGATTCGGAATCGCGCACCGACAACCTGGACGAACTGGTCTCGGTGGCCTCGCGCTTCGTGCGCCGCGAGGACGACATTGAAGAAGGCGCGCAGGACATGAGCGAGCTGGTGGCGTTCCTGTCCTATGCCTCGCTGGAAGCAGGCGAAGGCCAGGCGCAGGCCGGCGAGGAAGGCGTGCAGCTGATGACGCTGCATTCGGCCAAGGGCCTGGAATTCCCGCTGGTGTTCCTGGCCGGCATGGAAGAAGGGCTGTTCCCCAGCGCGCGTTCGCTGGAGGAAAGTGGCCGGCTGGAAGAAGAGCGCCGCCTGGCCTACGTCGGCATCACCCGCGCCCGGCAGAAGCTGGTGCTGGGCTATGCCGAATCACGCCGCATCCATGGCCAGGACAACTACAGCCTGCCGTCGCGCTTCCTGCGCGAGATTCCGCGCGAACTGCTCAACGAAGTACGGCCCAAGGTGCAGGTCTCGCGCCCCGCGTCGCTCGGTGCCAACCGGGTGATGGGCGGCCACGCCAACATCGAAGCGCCGCCGATCAAGCTCGGTGCGCTGGTGAACCACCCGAAGTTCGGCGAAGGCATGGTCACCGACTACGAAGGCAACGGCGCGCACGCGCGCGTGCAGGTGGAATTCGCCGATGCCGGCAGCAAGTGGCTGGTGATGGCGTATGCCAACCTTACGGTGGTGTAGGCCTGCGCCGATGAAGGCCCGCAACGTCCTGTTCGTGTGCAGCCAGAACCGGCTTCGCATCCCGACCGCCGAGCAGCTGTTCGCGGACTGGCCGGGCGTCGAGACCGCATCGGCCGGGCTCAAGCCCGATGCAGAGACCCCGGTCAGCCCGAGCTGCTGCAATGGGCCGACCTGATCGTGGTGATGGAGCCGGTGCACAGGCGCCGGCTGGGCGAGCGCTTCGCCCCATGGCTGCGCGGCAAGCGCGTGGTCTGCGTTGATATTCCGGATGATTACGCTTTCATGTCACCGGAGCTGGTGCAGCTGCTGCAGGCGCGGATGCCGCCATTACTGCGCTGAGCGGGAAAACCCCAGGCCCGCGTTGGTCAATTTGTAAGCATCCGGTTTGATCTTGCTCAATGCGAGAGCGCACCATCGCAGGTGCAATGGTTTTCCCCACGCCCCTCACCCTCCGGAGAACTGCCATGTACAAGCGCATCCTGATTGCCACCGATGGTTCCGAACTGGCCGTAAAGGGCCTGCAGAAGGGGCTGGAACTTGCCGCCCAGCTGGGCGCCCATGTGGATATCGTCAACGTGTCCGAGCCGTGGGCCATCGGCATGTACGACGCCATGGGCTGGAGTGCCGGCTACGAGGCCAGTGCCGAATACCGGCAGGATCGTGAGACCGCCGCGCAGAAGATTCTGCAGCCGGCGCTGGAAACCGCCCGCGCGGCGGGTGTCAGCGACGTGCTTGGCCACCACGTGCTGGATCGCTATGCCGCCGACGGCATCATCGAGACTGCCGCCGCCTGCAACAGCGACCTGCTGGTGATGACCTCCCACGGCCGCCGTGGCGTCACCCGCGTGCTGCTGGGCAGCCAGACCGCCGAGGTGCTGGCCCGCAGCACGGTACCGGTGCTGGTCATCCGCTGAGGTCTTGAGCCCCCTCCCTTTTGCCGCAGGCAAGGGGGAGGGATGGGGAGGGGGGGCTCTCCGCAGTGACCCCCAAGAATTCCGCTACCAGAATCAACAAGGCCCTCAGTCGAGGCCTGCAGCCCCCCCTATGCCGCAGGCAAGGGGGAGGGGCGGGGAGGGGCGGTTCACGCTGTGCCCTCAAAAGAAGCTGGCAACCGGACTCAACATAGCCCCCGTGTCAGGGGCGCTTTGTAGAGTTTAGCGATGTTGGCGGTCATATCTGGCCGCCAAAAGCACCCCTCCCCAACCCTCCCCTGCGTGCTGCGCACGCAAGGGAGGGCGCAGAAGATCACCAGCTGTACAGCTTCCAGTACACGGGCGAGGTGCCGTCCTTATCGCTGTCCATGCGGCCGTCGCCGTTGCGGTCGTAGATGTAATACGGGGCGCCGTTGGCCGGGGTGACCTTGACCATGCGCAGCTGGCTGCCCACGCGGTATTCCTCGACGGTGTCACCGTTGTCCATGACCTTGCGCGCCACCTCGGCGCCGCTGACATCGACCGGGGGCGCACCGGCACCGGCGCCGGTGGTGGCGCAGCCGGCCAGGGCCAGCAGGGGAATCAACAGCAGCTGCTTCATCGTGGGTCTCCTGAAGGGCGCGGAACTGCCCTTGATTATGCCTGTCCTGCCGTTGCGTGCGCGTAGCCTCGCGCCCTGCCGCGTAGAATCGGGGCCATGAGCAGATTAGTCCTGATTGACGGTTCCAGTTACCTGTACCGCGCCTTCCACGCGCTGCCGCCGCTGTCCAACGCCGCCGGCGAGCCGACCGGTGCGCTGTTCGGCGTGGTCAACATGCTGCGCGCCACGCTGAAGGAGAAGCCCGAATACGTCGCCTTCGTGGTGGATGCGCCGGGCAAGACCTTCCGTGACGAAATGTACGCCGAGTACAAGGCCAACCGCCCGCCCATGCCCGATGACCTGCGCGCGCAGGTGCAGCCGATGTGCGACATCGTGCATGCGCTGGGCATCGACATCCTGCGCGTGTCGGGCGTGGAAGCCGATGACGTGATCGGCACGCTGGCACTGGCGGGCGCCGCCGACGGGCTGGACGTCACCATCTCCACCGGCGACAAGGATTTCGCCCAGCTGGTGCGCCCCGGCGTGGGTCTGGTCAACACCATGACCGGCAGCCGCACCGACAGCGACGAAGCGGTGATGGACAAGTTCGGCGTGCACGCCACGCAGATTGTCGATTACCTGGCGCTGATGGGCGACACCGTGGACAACGTGCCCGGCGTGGAGAAATGCGGCCCCAAGACCGCCGCCAAGTGGCTGGCCGAATACGGTGATCTGGACGGCGTAATGGCCGCCGCCACGACCATGAAGGGCAAGATCGGCGAGAACCTGCGCACGGCACTGCCGCGCCTGCCCTTGAACCGCGACCTGGTGACCATCCGTACCGACGTGGCGCTGGAGCAGGGCCCGCGTGATCTGCACCTGCGCGAGCAGCATGTGGATTCCCTGCGCGAGCTGTATTCGCGCTACGGCTTCACCCAGGCGCTGCGCGAGCTGGGTGGTGGCGTGGCCGCTCCGGCCGCCGCCGATGACAGCAAGGTCAGCCTGCGCGGCACCGCCGCAGGTTACGCCAAGGGTGGCAGCGATGCCGCGCCCGCGCCTGCCATTGACCCGGCACTGGCCGCGAAGGGTGAATACGAAACCGTGCTCACCACCGAGCAGCTGCAGGAATGGGTGCAGCGCCTGCAACAGGCCGAAGAATTCGCCTTCGATACCGAAACCGATGCGCTCGATGCCATGCGCGCCAATCTGGTGGGCCTGAGCCTGGCGGTGGAGCCGGGCAAGGCCGCGTACATCCCGGTCGGCCACAACTACCCCGGCACGCCGGCGCAGCTGCCGATGGCGCAGGTGCTCGACGCCCTGCGGCCGCTGCTGGAAGGCGCCGCGCACAGGAAGCTGGGCCAGCACGGCAAGTACGACATCCATGTGCTGCGCCGCCACGGCGTGGACCTGCAGGGCTACCACGACGACACCATGCTGGAGAGCTTCGTGCTCAACTCCACCGCTACCCGGCATGACATGGATTCGCTGGCGCAGCGTTACCTGGGCTATACCACCACCACCTTCGACCAGGTGGCGGGCAAGGGCGCCAAGCAGATTTCCTTCTCGCAGGTAGGCATCGACGAGGCCAGCCAGTACGCGGCCGAGGATGCGGACATCACCCTGCGCCTGCACAAGGTGCTGTCGGCACAGCTGGCGGCCACGCCGTCGCTGGAAAAGGTGTACCGCGAGATCGAAATGCCGCTGGTGCCGGTGCTTGCGCGCATCGAGGCCAACGGTGTGGCCATCGACAGCGCCGAGCTGAAGCGGCAGAGCGCAGACCTGTCCTCGCGCATGCTGGCCGCGCAGCAGAAGGCCACCGAGCTGGCCGGGCGCACCTTCAACCTGGATTCGCCCAAGCAGCTGCAGGCGGTGCTGTTCGATGAACTGGGCCTGCCGGCGCTGGTGAAGACCCCCAAGGGGCAGCCCAGCACCAACGAGGAAGCACTGGAGGCCATTGCCGAGCAGCACGAGCTGCCGCGCGTGATCCTGGAGTACCGCGGGCTGGCCAAGCTGCGCAGTACCTATACCGACAAGCTGCCGGAAATGGTGAACCCGGACACGGGCCGCGTGCATACCAGTTACCACCAGTCCGGCGCGGCGACGGGGCGCTTGTCCTCGTCCGATCCCAACCTGCAGAACATACCCATCCGTACCGAAGATGGCCGGCGCATCCGCAAGGCCTTCATCGCACCGCCGGGGCGCAAGCTGATGGCCTGCGACTACTCGCAGATCGAGCTGCGCATCATGGCCCACATGTCCGGCGACCCGGGCCTAATCCGTGCCTTCGAGCAGGGCCAGGACGTGCACCGCGCCACCGCTGCCGAAGTGTTCGGCCGGCCGCTGGACGAGGTGACCGCCAACGAGCGCCGCGCCGCCAAGGCCATCAACTTCGGCCTGATGTACGGCATGAGTGCGTTCGGCCTGGCCAAGAACCTGGGCATCGACCGCGGCCAGGCGCAGGACTACGTGTCGCTGTACTTCAGCCGATACCCCGGCGTACGGGATTTCATGGAGCGCATGCGTGAACAGGCGCGCGAGCAGGGCTATGTGGAAACCCTGTTCGGCCGCCGCCTGTACCTAAACGACATTCATGCCCGCAACCAGGGCCTGCGCGCCGGCGCGGAGCGTGCGGCCATCAACGCCCCCATGCAGGGCACGGCGGCAGACATCATCAAGCGCGCCATGGTCAGCGTGGACGGCTGGCTGACCGACCATGCCGACCAGGCCAGGATGATCCTGCAGGTACACGATGAACTGGTGTTCGAGGCCGATGAGAGCTTCATCGACACCTTGCGCAATGCGGTGGAAACCCGCATGTCCGGCGCGGCCGAGCTGCGCGTTCCGCTGGTGGTGGATACCGGCGTGGGCAACAACTGGGACGAGGCACATTGATACCGATAGCCATTTTCGTGACCCTCATCATTCCTGAGTTGTGCGCGGTGTTTGCTATTTCTGTGGGGTTCTTCCTAGGGTGAATGCCTCCTTAATCTCACTGGAAAATCAGCGGATTCTTCACGAACCATCAATGTTGGGAGTGGTCATATAGCTCGGGACAGGCGCAATACCTGTCCTGGATCTCTCCCATCCCCTGGAGTAGATCTCGGAGCGGGGATTCCTCCCCAAATGCCCGCTCCCTGGCCCCGTCGACCCCCCCCTGGTCGGCGGGGCTTCTTTAATTCCGGCCCATGAAAAACCCGGCATGGCCCGCGCGCGCTTTGCAGCAGGTTGACCGCGACAGGCCCATCATCGCCAGCAACAACTCAGACCGGAGATGGCGGTGATGTCGGACATGTTCGCGTTGGCGATGCCGTGGTGGGAATTCATGCTGCGCGCGGTGGTGGTGTACGTGGTGGTGCTGGTGATGGTGCGCGTGGCCGGCAAGCGCGCGCTGGGGCAGTTCACGCCCTTCGACATGCTGCTGCTGATCCTGCTGGGCAACGCGGTGCAGAACGCGCTGCTGGGCCAGGACACCTCGGTGAGTGGCGGCCTGCTGCTGGCGGCCACGCTGATCGTGCTGAATTTCCTGGTGGGCTGGATCACCACGCGCAGCCCGGCTGCCGAGCGGTTGATGGAAGGCGAGCCGGTGGTGCTGGCGCGGCACGGCCAGCTGCTGCATGCGGTGCTGCGGCGCGAGCTTGTCAGCAAGGCCGACTTTGCCCGCGCCATGCGTGATGCCGAATGCGAGAACGTGGATGAGGTGGATGTGGCGCTGCTGGAAACCAACGGCCACATCACCATCATCCCGCGCAAGCCGAACGACTAGTGGGAGATCAGGCGCCCAGCCAGTCGCGCGGCACAAGGTACTCGGCAAGGCGTGCCTCGTCGCTGCCGGTGCCGGGCTGGTAGCCGTATTCCCAGCGCACCCGTGGCGGCAGGCTCATCAGGATGCTCTCGCTGCGGCCACCACTCTGCAGGCCGAACAGCGTGCCGCGGTCGTAGACCAGGTTGAACTCGACGTAGCGGCCACGGCGGTACAGCTGGAACTCGCGTTCGCGCTCGCCGTAGGGGGTGTCCTTGCGGCGCGCGACAATGGGCAGGTAGGCATCGAGGAAGCCGTCGCCTACTGCGCGCAGGTAGCCGAAGTCGGTCTCGAAGTCGCCATGCAGGTCGTCGAAGAACAGGCCGCCGACGCCGCGCGTTTCATTGCGGTGCTTGAGGAAGAAATATTCATCGCACCAGCGTTTGTGTTCGGCATAGCGGTGTTCGCCGTAGGGTGCGCACAGCGCGCGCGCGACGTTGTGCCAGTGCTGCACATCCTCGTCGAACGGATAGAAGGGGGTCAGGTCGAAACCGCCGCCGAACCATGCGGCCACCTTCTGTCCGTCGCGCTCGGCCTGGAAGTAGCGCACGTTGGCGTGGGTGGTGGGCAGGTAGGGGTTGCGCGGGTGGAACACCAGCGACACGCCACAGGCGCGCCAGGAGGCGCCTTCCAGCTCCGGGCGGCTGGCCGAGGCCGAGGGCGGCAGGCGCGTGCCTGCCACATCGGAGAAGCCGATGCCGGCCTGCTCGAACACCGCGCCATCGCGCAGGATGCGGGTGCGGCCACCGCCGCCTTCGGCACGTTGCCACAGGTCTTCAATGAAACGGGCCTGGCCATCGGCCTGTTCGATGGCGGTGCAGATGCGGTCCTGCAGGCCGGTGAGGTAGTCGCGTACGCGGTCGAAATCGTTCATGGCCGGTACTGTAACGCACCGTCACGGCGGGCCCGTGCTCAGCGGAACAGGGCGCGGACCTCGGCGCGGCCCAGCTTGATCACCAGCCAGCCATGCAGCGCGGCAAAGGCGATGGCGGTGCCCACGGCGGTGAGCAGGGAGGTCCAGCGGCCTATCTGCAGCTGCGCGCGCATCTCCGCGCCATCGGGCGAGTTGAGGAACTCGGCCGGGAACATGGCCTGCATGCCGCTGAACATGCTGTCCACCAATGGCAGGCTGGCGAAGTTGAGCACTGCCACCAGCACCAGGAAGGCGATGAAGCCCAGCCTGCCCCACTCGCGCCGCTTGAACAGGCCCCAGCACACCGCCAGGAAGGCGAGGCAGAGCAGCAGCTGCAGCAGGCTCAGCAGCGTGGCGTGTTCGCCGAGCCAGCCCATCCATGAGGGCAGCGGAAACAGGCCCTCGGTCTGCATCAGTGCATGCAGGTCGAGCTGGCCAAGCGCGGCCACCAGCAGCAGCTGCAGCAGGCTCCAGGCCACGGCCAGTACCGCCATCAGCAGTGACAGCCTGGCGGTGACATCGACAAAGCCCTCGGCAGGTGAGCGCGAGGGGGTGGTGTTGGGCAGATCGGGCAGGGGCACGGGCAGAGCAGCGTTGAAGGTTGCCGCACTATCGCCGGATTCAGAGCGGATGCCCAGCCTGTTCCAGCGCGGCGCGTGCCGCCGGCAGGATGTGCCGCGCGCTGAGCGGAGCCAGGGTGACGCCATGTGGCGGCTGCAATGGTATCCACGCCAGTTCCGCGATCTCGGCCTGCGCCTGCGGCGTGCCTTCGACATGGACCAGGAAGGCCTCGCCCTGCACACGGTGGCCGGCTTCGTTCACCGCATCGGCCTCGAACAGGCCAAGGCGTAGCGCGCTGGCTGCCTGCAGGCCGATGCCGAGCTCCTCATGCAGCTCACGCGCCAGGGTCTGCAGCGCGGTCTCGCCGGGCTCACGCTTGCCGCCGGGCTGGATGAAGGTATGCGAGCCCTGCTTGCGCACGACCAGCACGCGCTGGCTGGCATCGAGGATTACAGCGGTGACGATGCGGATGGCGTCCGGCATGAAAAGCTCTCTGGAATGTTCGGCTTCTGGTGAAACGGGGCAACGACGTGCGTGGCCCCTTTGGACGATGGCATGGACCTCCCATCCTGCACCAGAAGTATTTCGCCATCGCGCATGTACCCCTCCCCAACCCTCCCCTTCGCTGCGCGAAAGGGAGGGAGTAGAGACGGCACCTCCGCAAACTCATCGATCACTGCGCAGTGCTTTTCAGCCCCCTCCCTTTCGCGTAGCGAAGGGGAGGGTTGGGGAGGGGTGCCTTTCCATCGACAACCCACCCAACCACGGCACAGACAACAAGGGCGCCTCGCGGCGCCCCTGTCGGTGATCACTTCAGGTTCTGCTCGAACAGTTTGAGGATGCGCTTGTACTGGTCCAGCCAGGAGTCGGCGCGGGTGTAGCCGTGGCGCTCCAGCGGGTAGGGGGCGATGGACCAGTTGTCCTTGTGCAGTTCGATCAGCTTCTGGCTCATGTTGACCGAGTCCTGGAAGAACACGTTGTCGTCCATCATGCCGTGGGCGATCAGCAGGTTGTCCTGCAGGCCTTCGGCATACTCGATGGGCGAGGACACGCGGTAGGCCTCCGGGTCGATGTCCGGGGTGTTGAGGATGTTGCTGGTATAGCCATGGTTGTACTGGTGCCAGTCACCCACCGGGCGCAGCGCGGCGCCGGCCTTGAACGTGCCCGGCGAGCGGAACAGCGCCATGTAGGTCATGAAGCCGCCGTAGGAACCGCCGTAGATGCCGGCATGGGCGCGGTCGCCCTGCTTGGTTTCCACCAGCCAGTCCAGGCCGTCCAGGTAGTCCTCAAGTTCCGGATGGCCCATGTTGCGGTAGATGGCGGTGCGCCAGTCGCGGCCATAGCCCTCGCTGCCGCGGTAGTCCATGTCCAGCACGATGTAACCCTTCTGCACCAGCAGGTTGTGGAACATCTGCTCGCGGAAGTAGTTGGAATAGCGCGCATGCACGTTCTGCAGGTAGCCGGCGCCGTGCACGAACATGGCGATAGGGTACTGCTTGCCGGGCTCCAGCGTTTCCGGGCCGTAGTACTTGGCCCAGACGTGGCCCGCACCGTGCTTGCTCGGCACCTGCACCATCTGCGGTTGCACCCACTCGCGTGCCTTGAACTCGGCGCTGCGCGTGTCGGTGAGCTTGCGTGCGTCGCCACCGGCGGCCGGCAGCACGGCTACCTGTGCCGGCAGGTACGGTGCGGAGTAACGCACCATCAGCTGCTGGCCATCCGGCGACAGGCTGAAATCCTCCACGCCGTCGAGCGCGGTCACTTCACGCACGGCACCGCCGTTGGCATCGACGTTGCACACTTCGTAATCGCCCGGCCACTTCTGGTTGCACAGGAAATAGAAGCTGCGGCCATCAGCGGACAGCTCCGGTGCCGAGGTTTCCCACTTGCCCGAAGTCAGCGCCTTCGGCTTGCCGCTGCCGCTCTGGGTGTACAGGTGCGAGTAGCCCGATTCCTCGGACAGCAGCCACAGCGTGCGGTTGTCCGGCAGCCAGCCGAAATCGTTGAAGCTCCAGTTGATCCAGCCGTTGTCGGTGAGCCGGTGGCGGTTTTCCAGGCGCGCGCTGGTGGCGCTGGTGGTGGCGACCCAGCGGTCCTTGTTGTCGTTGGCGCGCAGCATGATGGCCGCCTGGCTGCCATCGGCATTCCAGCGGATGCCGCCGCCCACATACTCGCTCATCAGCTCCACCGGGCGGTTGCCCTTGAGCGCGTCCTTGCCGGCCTTGCGGCGCAGCTCGGCCAGCGGGTCGGTGGCGATGCCGGGCAGGTTGTCCAGCGACAGCGGCTGGACCTTGCCGGTGGCCGCATCCACCAGCCAGAACGAATGCGGCTCGGGGTTGTTGCGGCCCACGCGGGTGCGGGTGTCCTCGGTTTCCTCGTAACCGGATTCGGTGACGTACAACGGCATCTTGCCGCCGCGGCCATCGTCGAAATCCTTGGGCTTGGTCACCACGATCAGGTGGCGCGCATCCGGCGAGAGCACGCTGTCGAAGATGGCGACATCGGCACCCAGGTAGATGGGCGCCGGTGCGCGGGTGGGGTCGGCCTGGCGCCAGCGTTCGCCCTGCTCACGCAGCTCCTCGCGCTGGGCGCGGTCGCTGCGCAGGGTGGACAGCGTGCGCATCTGCTGGTCGCGCAGCACGTCGGCCTTGGGTGCATCGGCCGGGTTCTTTTCGGCGCGCAGCTGGGCTACCTGGCTGACGATGCCGCTGCGCGCATTCCAATGGAACCAGTTGTTTGCGGTCTGCCAGATCACGCCGCCATCGCTGGCGAAATTGACGCCGCGCGCCTGGTCGTTGCCGCGGGTGAGCTGGGTGAGCGCGCCGCTGCGCAGGTCACGCACGAACACGTCGCCGTTGCGGACGAAGGCCATGCGCTGGCGGCTGCTGTCGTAGACACGGCGGGCGGCGTCCAGCGTGCCGCGCTGGTCGTCGGCCACCTGCTGGGCCACGCCGCCGGCCACCGGCTGGCGGAAGGTGTCGCGCACGGCGCTGGCCTTGCGCTTGAGCGTGTATTCGACCTGCTGGCCATTCCACGACCACCAGGCCGATTCCACCGGCGGCCCGATCCAGTCCGGGTCGGCCATGGCCTGCTCGATGGTGATCGGCGTGGGCGCGGCATGGGCGCTGCCGAAAGCGGTCAACAACAGCAGCGACAGGGGCAGGAGCTTGGGCATGGAGGGCACCGGTAATGAAAACCGGACAAGCCTAGCAGTCCGCCTCCGGCGCGGGCTGGGCCACAGGTCATGGCGGGTGGGTTTCGGCGACCTTGATGACGGAATCGGCATGGTCACAAATGGCAATCAGGTTTCCACGCGTTGCGTGCGACTTTTTGCCGCACTGCGACATCAGGTCACACCCGCCGCTCACAGATAGAGGACCAGAATGGGTCCAATTCAAAAAGACCAGCGAGGCGAGCGTGGAAGCGCTGTTGTTGTCGCGGATCCAGTTCGGGTTCGTCATCAGTTTTCATGTGTTGTTCCCGGCCTTCACCATCGGCACCGCCAGCTGGCTGGCGTTCGTCGAATGGCGCTGGCTGCGTACGCGCAACACGGGGTGGCGCGACCTGTATTTCTTCTGGCAGAAGATCTTTGCCGTGTCCTTCGGCATGGGCGTGGTCACCGGCATCGTGATGGCCTTCCAGTTCGGTACCAACTGGCCGCGGCTGAGCGAGGTGGCCGGCAGCGTGATCGGGCCGCTGCTGACCTACGAGGTGCTGACCGCGTTCTTTCTGGAGGCCAGCTTCCTGGGAGTGATGCTGTTCGGCTGGGGCAGGGTGTCGCCGCGCCTGCACTTCCTGTCCACCTGCATGGTGGCGCTGGGCACGCTGTTCTCCACGTTCTGGATTCTCTCCTCCAACAGCTGGCTGCACACGCCGGCCGGCTACGCGCTGGTCGATGGCATCGTGCAGCCGCAGGACTGGTGGCAGGTGGTGTTCAACCCGTCCTTCCCGTACCGGCTGGCGCATATGACGTTGGCCGCGTTCATCACCACCTGCTTCGTCATTGGTGGCGTGGGGGCGTGGTACCTGCGCCAGGGCAGGCATGTGGAGGCCGGCCGCAGGATGCTGATGGCGGCGGTGGGCTTTGCCGCGCTGACGGTGCCGCTGCAGGTGCTGGTGGGTGACCAGCATGGCCTGAACACGCTGGAACACCAGCCGATGAAGATTGCCGCGGTGGAGGCGCACTGGCACGACACCGAGCCGGGTAAAGGCGTCCCGCTGGTGGTGTTCGCGGTACCCAACGAGCAGGCCGAACGCAATGATCTGGAGATCGCCATTCCCAAGCTTGGCAGCCTGATCCTGACCCACAGCCTGGACGGCAGCTTCCCACCGCTGACCTCGGTGCCGGCCAGTGAGCGGCCGCCGGTGGTGCCGGTGTTCTACGCGTTCCGGGTGATGGTGGGGCTGGGCACGCTGATGCTGCTGCTGGCCTGGCTGTCGGCATTGCAGTGGTGGCGCGGCCGCCTACTGCAGTCGCAATGGCTGCTGCGCGGCTGGACCTGGATGCTGCCCAGCGGTTTCGTGGCGCTGGTGGCGGGCTGGTTCGTCACCGAGATGGGGCGCCAGCCATGGGTGGTGCATGGCGTGCTGCGTACCGCCGACGCGGTGGGCCCGCAGAGTGCCTGGATGACCGCGTTGTCGCTGGCCATCTACGTGGTGAGCTACATGTTCGTGTTTGGCTGGGGCGTCTGGTACCTGGTCAAGATTCTGCGCAGCGGCCCGGCCGTGCACGCGCCGCCACCGTATGAGGATGGCCTGCATACCCCGGCACGGCCGCTGTCCGTTGCCGACGAGCCGCTGGAGGGCCACTGAGATGGAAATGACAACCTGGTTGCCGGTGGCATGGTTCGCGGTGATCGGCTTTGGCGTGCTGATGTACGTGGTGCTGGATGGCTTCGTGCTCGGCATTGGCGTGCTGGCCCCGTTTGCCGAGGACGAGCAGCAGCTCGACGTGATGATGAACACCGCCGCGCCCATCTGGGACGGCAATGAAACCTGGCTGGTGCTTGGCGGTGCCGGCCTGCTTGCCGCCTTCCCCAAGGCTTATGCGGCGCTGCTCTCGGCCCTGTACCTGCCGGTGCTGCTGCTGGTAATGGCCCTGGTGTTCCGGGGCGTGGCCTTCGAGTTCCGCTTCAAGGCGCAGCGTTCGCGGCGGCTGTGGAGCGTGTCCTTCGCCGCCGGCTCGCTGCTGGCCTCCTTCGCCCAGGGCGTGATCCTGGGGGCACTGGTGGAGGGCCTGTCGCTGCAGGATGGGCGCTATGTGGGCGGCGCGTTCGGCTGGTTCAGCCCGTTCTCGATGCTGACCGGCGTGGCGGTGGTCACCGGCTATGCGCTGCTGGGCAGCACCTGGCTGATTCTCAAGACCGAGGGCCGCGAGCAGGCGATGGCGCGTGGGTTGACCCGCCCGCTGGTGGTGGCGGTGATCGTGTTCATCGGTCTGGTCAGCACCTGGCTGCCGTTCCTGCAGTCGCGGGTGATGGAGCGTTGGTTCAGCGACGGCAATTTCTGGTGGCTGGCACCGGTGCCGCTGCTGACCCTGGCCGTGGCCGTGGCGTTGTGGCGCAGCGCCATGCACCCGCGCCGCGACCTGCCGCCGTTCCTGCTGACGCTGGCGCTGTTCGTGCTGGGCTTCATCGGCCTGGTGCTGGGCATGTGGCCCTACCTGCTGCCACCGTCGATGACCTTGTGGCAGGCCGCCGCTCCGGTGTCTTCGATGGGGTTCAGCCTGGTCGGGCTGGTGGTGCTGTTGCCGGTGATCCTGGGCTATACGGCGTGGTCTTACAGCGTGTTCAAGGGGAAAGTGACCGCAGGAATGGGCTACCACTGATTGCGGCGGACTTGCCAGCGCGGCGGATGGCCGCCAAGCTGGCCGCCCGCCGGGCGCTGTGCCGCACCGGCCCTGGCCCATCCAAGGTTGCAGCAGTCGCATGTCGGTAGTTCCTGAAGCGTCGTCCCTGGTTCCTGGTCTGCCGCTGGCCGTTGGCGATGCCACGCGCCCGCTGGCCGCTGGTGTTGCGGGCGAGGTGTCGCTGGGCACGTTTCTGGCGCAGGTACGCGGCGTGGCCGCGCTGCTGCCGGAAGGGCGCCACGCCATCAACCTGTGCGAGGACCGTTACCGCTTCCTGGTGGCGTTCTGCGCGGTGGCGCTGCGCGGGCAGGTGAACCTGCTGCCGTCCTCGCGTGCCGAGGCGGTGGTGAGCGATGTCGCCCAGCGTTACCCGCACAGCTACTGCATCGCCGATGCCGCTGCCTGCGAAGTGCCGGGCGCGGTGCCGGAAGGCAGCTTCGTGCTGCCGCGCGTTCTGCCGGAAATCGACGGCGACATGCCGATGCTCGGCGCCGAACAACTGGTCGCGATTGGTTTCACGTCCGGCAGCACCGGCGTGCCGGGGGCCAACCTCAAGACCTGGGGCTCATTCGTTACCAGCACCGCGCAGGACCTGGCCGCGCTGCAGGACCTGTGGGGCGATGCGCAGCCGTCGCTGGTGGCCACGGTGCCGTCGCAGCACATGTACGGCATGGAGATGGCGGTGCTGATGCCGCTGTTGGGCGCGGCCACGCTGCAGACCGGCAAGCCGTTCTTCCCGCAGGACGTGGCCGTGGCGCTGGCGCAGGTGCCTGCGCCCCGGCTGCTGGTGACCACGCCGGTACACCTGAAGGTGCTGGTGGAATCGGGCGTCGCCTTGCCGCCGCTGGCAGGCATCGTCACCGCCACCGCGCCGTTGCCGCAGCCGCTGGCCGCTGCTGCCGAGCAGCAGTTCGCCACCGAGGTGCGGGAGATGTTCGGCTCCACCGAAACCTGCATCTTCGCGCGCCGCCGCACCGCGCAGGACGAGGCATGGCAGCTGCTGCCGGGCGTGCGGCTGATGCCGCAGCCGGACGGCACCCTGGTGCATGCGCCGCATCTGGCTGCGCCGGTGCTGCTGGCCGATCTGGTGGAGCTGCAGCCGGAGGGCCGCTTCCTGCTGCGTGGCCGCCGCGCCGACCTGCTGGAAATCGCCGGCAAGCGCGCCTCGCTGGCCGACCTCACCCGCCGGCTGCAGGCCGTGGACGGTGTGCAGGATGCGGTAGTGGTGCAGCTGGCGCCGGAACCGGGCCACGCGGTGGGGCGCATCGCCGCGCTGGTGGTGGCACCGCAGCGCGAGGAAGCGGACATCCTGCACGACCTGCGCGCGCTGATGGACCCGGTGTTCCTGCCGCGCCGCCTGCGCAAGGTGGATGCGCTGCCGCGCAACGAGACCGGCAAGCTGCCGCGTGATGCGGTGATGGCGCTGCTGCTGCGGCACTGAGGCCGCTGCATGGGAGTGGATCAGCCGGCGTGGATGCCGTCGATCTCCACCCGCAGGTCGCGCCGGCAGATGACGGCATGCAGCACGATGTAGGGAACGCTGGCCGGCAGGTGCGAGGCCAGTGCCGCGCGCACGGCGGGGATTTCCGCCACATCGCGCACATACACCTTCAGGCGGCTGCCGGGGCCGAACTGCTGCGGCAGTGACGGGCGATGGCGGCGCGCGGCGCCGATCAGCGCCTCGAAGTTGTTGAAGGTTTCCTGCAGCTGGCGCTCGGTGCAGTCGCCGTGCAGGGTGGCATGGCCCACCACGCTGGCGGTGCCGGACAGCAGCAGCGGCAGCGCGCTGCCCGGCGCGGCAAGCATGGCGCGGGCGAAGCTGGGCGACTGCGGGCCGTACTGGCGCGGGTAGTGGTAGGCACTGACCTGGCGCGGGTTTTCCAGCGGCGTGCCGGGCTGGCGCGCGGCCAGCCAGTACACCTGCAGCACGCGCACGCCATCGACACGGCCGATGGCGGTGGCGGCGGGCAGGGTGCCGGTGTCCACGTTGCCGATGCCACGCGCCCGGCCCACGCAGAAGTGACGGTAGCGTTCGTCATCGCCTTCGCCGGCGATGATGGCGTCCATGTAGTTCCAGATGCGCAGCAGGTGCGGGTAGCCGTGCAGCGGCAGCGACGCCAGCATGTGCGCGTAGGCGTACTCGGCCGCGCCGCTGATGCCGCCATGGCCGGCTTCGTCCACCTGCAGCGCGCCGAACATCAGCGCGCCATCGGAGGCCCACGCCAGGCCATCGGCGTCGCGGCCATGGCTGACCGGGTAAGGGCTGCGCCAGACTTCCAGCTGCGCCGGGCCATCGGCCTGCAGGCCGACCTGCAGGTAGCGCGGGTCGTCGGTGGGCGGCGCGGCATCACCGGCCTGGAAGCCGAACACCGCCAGCACATGGTCATCGGCCAGCAGTTCGGGCAGACGCGCCGGATCCGCGTACGTCACCTCCAGCGCCGCCGTCAGGGCGGGGTGGGTGCATGCGTTCATCGCCCAAGGCTCCCACTGCGGGCCGGCATGGACCGTGAACGGGGCTGGGACGAAGGGCTGGGGCGGAGCTTGGACGTCATTGCACGGCGGCTTGGGCGGCTGTAGACCGCCAATGATAGCCTGCGCGCCGCCCCGGCCATGGTTGCGCTGCGGGCGACGATGCCGGATCGTTGCGCCTTTACCGTGGCCTTGGAAGTGGAAATGTCGCAACAAACCGATGCCGAGCGCGAGCTGGCTGCCCTGCTGGTCGAGAGCCTGAACCTGGAAGACGTGGAACCGGCGCAGATCGACCCGGAGGCGGCGCTGTTCAACGACGGCCTGGGGCTGGATTCGATCGACGCGCTGGAGCTGTCGCTGGCCATCAGCAAGCGTTACGGCTTCCAGCTGCGTTCGGACAGCGAGGAAAACCGCCGCATCTTCGCCTCGCTGCGCACGCTGTCGGCGCACGTGCAGGCCAACAAGACCGCCTGAACGCCATGAACGTGGCCCGCCCCGAGCCCGGCCACGGGCCTGCGGCGCTGGCGCTGCGGGTGATCCTGCTGCTGGCCTACCCGGTGCTGTCGCATGTGGCCAGCCTGCGCAACGAGGGTCTGTGGGCCGCCGCCGCGCTGTTCGGGCTGGTGGCGCTGTGCCTGCTGGAACCGCTGGCGCGGCGGCAGTGGGGCGCGTGGCTGGGGCTGCTCGGTTCGCTGCTGCTGCTGCTGTGGCTGGGGCGCTCGCCGTGGGCGTGGATGCTGCTGCTGGCGCCACCGGTGGTGTTCCCGCTGCTGGTGGCCTGGGGCTTCGCGCGTTCGCTGCTGCACGGGCGCATACCGCTGATCACGCGCATCGTGCAGGCGCTGTACGCCCGCGCCGGGATGCCGGTGACAGCGGTGCTGGAACGCTATACCCGGCGCCTGACCGCCGCCTGGGCGTGGGTGCTGGCGCTGCTGGCGGCCATCAACCTGGGGCTGGCGATGAGCGCCGTGCCCGATGGCCTGCTGGCGGCGTTCGGCATCCAGCCGTGGTGGCCGGTGACGCACGAACAGTGGTCCTGGTGCGCGAACATCGCTGATTGGGGGCTGATCGGCGGCTTCTTCGCGCTGGAATATGCGGTGCGCTCGCGGCTGTTTCCGCAGCGTCCGTACCGCAACGCACTGGATTTCATGCGCCAGATGGGCGGCCTGGGGCCGGCGTTCTGGCGCGACCTGCTGCGCTGAGCGGCGGCCCTGCCGCTATCCTGTGTGGCCTAGCCGCCGCCAGTACGCCATGCAGTTCGTCATCGCATCCGACCACCCCTGCCTGCCCGGCCATTTCCCCGGCCACCCACTGGTGCCCGGCGTGGTGGTGCTGGAACAGGTGCTGCGCGCGGTAGAGGCCGAAACCGGCATCGCGGTGGGCGCACTGCGCTTGCCGCAGGTGAAGTTCATGGCCCCGCTGCTGCCTGAGCAGACCGCGCGGGTGGAACTGGACGGCCAGGCGCCGCGCTGGAAATTCAGGGTGCTGCGGGGCGAGGAACTGCTGGTGCGTGGCGAACTGGTGCAGCAGGACACACCACCGCCATGACGCCCGCCGACTGGAAGCGTCGCCCCGAAGGCGGTGGCCGCCGCGCGATCCGCCTGATCGGCGCCATCGCGCGCCGCGGCGGGCGTGGCATCGCCCGCGCCTGCCTGTACCCCATCACCGTCTACTTCTTCTGCGTGCGTGGTGCCGAACGGCGTGCCTCGCGCGACTACCTGCAGCGCGTGTTCGGCCAGCGCGTGGGGGCGTGGCACATCGCCCGCCACATCCACACGTTCGCCTCCACCATTCTGGACCGCGTGTTCCTGCTGGCCGGGCGCATCAACCTGTTCGACATCCACAGCGCAGGCACCGAGCCGCTGCTGCGGATGCTGGACCAGGGCCAGGGCGTGTTGGTGTTCGGCTCGCACCTGGGCAGTTTCGACGCGCTGCGCGCGCTGGCGCGGCAGCGCCCGGACCTGAAATTGCGCGTGCTGCTGGACCGCTCGCACAACGCCGCCATCACCGAGCTGCTGGACGAACTGGACCCCACCCTGGCCGCCGGCATCATCGACGCCGGCCAGGACGGCCCCAGCATCGCGCTGGCCATCCAGCAGGCGCTGCAGGAAGGGGCGATGGTGGCGCTGCTGGTGGACCGCACGCGCCCCGGCGAGACGGCCGTCAGCGCACCGCTGCTGGGCAGCGAGGCGGTGTTTCCGGCCACGCCGTGGCTGCTGGCCGGCGTGCTGAAGGCGCCGGTGGTGCTGGCCTTCGGCCTGTACCGGGGCGGCAATCGTTACGATCTGCTGTTCGAGCCGTTCGCCACCACGGTGGACATCCCGCGTGCGCGCCGCAGCGAAGCCCTTGCGGCGCTGGTTCACGATTACGTTGGCAGGCTGGAGCACCACCTGCGCAGTGCTCCCTACAACTGGTTCAATTTCTATGATTTCTGGCAAACCGAAAATCCGACCCCTGCGGCTGAGCTGCGCCCTGCTGATGCTGGCCGTGGCCACACCGGCACTGGCCAGCGGCGTTGATGCGGCCTGGATACTGCGCCAGCTGGCGCAGCCGGCCCCCAGCCAGACCGGTTTCGTCGAGCTGCGCGGTTCGGCGCTGCTGAAGGAACCGCTGCGCGTGGAAGGCCAGTACCGCCGCCCGGACAACAGCACGCTGGTGCGCGAAGTGCGCAGCCCCTATGCCGAGACCACCACGATTGCCGGTGGTCAGGTCAGCATCGAGCGCAGCGGCAAGCCACCGCGCGTGTTCTCGCTGCAGCGCGTGCCCGAGCTGGCTGACCTGCAGGCGAGCTTCGGCGCGATGCTGGCCGGCGACCTCGCCGCGCTGGAGCGCAACTACCGGCTGCAGCCTTCTGGCAGCGCGCAGCACTGGCAGCTGGCGTTGACGCCCAAAGCCGAGGCGCTGGCCAGGCGGGTGCGTGCGGTGACCCTGCACGGCAACGGCAAGGAGCTGCGCTGCATTGAAACCCAGCCGGCCAAGGGCGACCTGCAGCGCACCCTGCTGGGCAGCGCCGCCAATGCCGCCACCGATGTGCGGCAAGCCGAGGCACTGGCCGCGCTGTGCCAGAGCGGTGGCGCGCGTTGAAACCGTTTGCCTGGCGGCCCAGCGGGTGGCAGCGCATCGCATTGGCCATTACCTGGCTGCTGCTGCTCGGCGTGCTGACGCTGTGGATCAGCGCACGCATGCAGGTCAGTGGCGATCTGCGCAAGTTCATGCCCGACGCGCGCACACCGGCGCAGAAGCTGCTGCTGGACGAACTGGGCGAAGGCCCGGGCGCGCGGCTGCTGCTGGTGGCGCTGTCCGGTGCCGCACCGGAGACGCTGGCCGCGCAGTCGCGTGAACTGCATGACGCGCTGGCCGGCGATGCGCAGTTCGAGCTGGTCGCCAACGGTGGGCAGGCCGGGCTGGAGGCGTTTCCCGAGCGCCTGCTGCCATACCGCTACCTGATCCAGCCGCTGCCGGCCGACGCCTTTTCCAGCGCCACGCTGGCCGATGAACTGCAGCAGCGCCTGCAGGATCTCGGCTCGCCTGCCGGTGGCCTGATCGAACCGCTCCTGCCATTCGATCCCACGCTGCAGGTGCTGCGCGTGGCCGAGGCACTGCAGCCGGCCACCGCGCCGCAGCGCATCGACGATGTGTGGTTCGACCACACAGGCACCCAGGCACTGCTGCTGGTGCAGACCCACGCCGCAGGCTTCGACCCCGGCGCGCAGCAGCTGGCGGTGGATACGCTCAACGGCGCGTTCGCCACGGTGTCCGGCGACAGCGGCAGCCGCATGGAGCTGAGTGGCCCCGGTGCGTTCTCGGTAAAGATCGGCAACCGCACCGCCAAGGAAGCCAGCACCATCGGCACCTTGGATACGCTGGGCATGATCCTGCTGCTGTGGTTCGCCTACCGCAGCTGGAAGATGCCGATCCTTGGCTTCCTGCCGTTGGCGAGCGCCGGCCTGGCCGGTCTTGCCGCCGTCGCCTTGGGCTTCGACGGCGTGCACGGCATCACCATCGCCTTCGGCTTCACCCTGATCGGCGTGGTGCAGGACTACCCCATCCATTTCTTCAGCCACGAACGGCCCGGGCGCTCGTCGTGGGACAACGTGCGTGCGCTGTGGCCGACGCTGGGCACCGGCGTCATGGCCACCTGCATTGCCTACCTCACCTTCCTGTTTTCCGGCGTGGAAGGGCTCAAGCAGCTCTCGGTGTTCACCATCACCGCGCTGGCGACCGCCGCGCTGGCCACACGCTTCGTACTACCGGCACTGGTGGACCCGCCCACGCGCGACTTCGCCGATTCGCAGCGCCTCGCACGCGTGTGGGCACATACCCAGCGCCTGCCACGCCCGCGCTGGTCGCTGCTGGTGCTTGCGATGGCTGCGTTCGCGGTAGTGCTGTGGGCGCCGGGAAATTTCTGGCAGAACGATCTGGGCCGGCTGACGCCGGTGGACCCGCAGGATCTGGCACGCGATGCGCAGCTGCGCAGCGAGCTGGGCGCGCCGGACGTGCGTTACGTCATTGCCGTGCGCGCGGCTGACGCGCAGGCCGCGCTGGCCGCCAGCGAGAGGCTGCGCCCCGCGCTGGATGCACTGGTGGCGAAGGACGCGCTGGATCGCTACGACATGGCCGCGCGCTACCTGCCCAGCATCGCCACCCAGCAGCAACGCCAGCAGCAGCTGCCGGATGTGGCCACGCTGCGCAGTGCCGTCGCGCAGGCGGTGGACGGCACGCCGTTCCGTGACGATGCCTTCGCACCGTTCCTCGCCGATGTGGAGCAGGCGCGCACCGCGCCGCCGCTGCAGCCGCAGGACCTGCAGGGCACACCGCTGGCGACGGCAGTGGATGGACTGCTGTTGCAGGGAGAGGGCCATGCCATCGCGCTGGTGTCGCTGAGCGGCCTGCACGATGTCGCCGCGCTGGATGCCGCCGCACGCGCGCAGGGTGCCGAGCTGCTGGATCTGAAGCAGGCGTCCGAATCGCTGGTGGCCGACTACCGTGGCCGCGTGCTGGTCGCGCTCGGCGTGGCCGTACTGCTGCTGGCAGGCACCGTGTGGGTGGCGCTGCGCTCACCGCGCCGCGTGCTGCGCGTGCTGCTGCCGATGGCGTTGACCACGCTGCTGGTGCTGGCGCTGCTGCGTGGCATGGGCGTGGAGCTCAACCTGTTCCATCTGATCGGCCTGATCCTTGCAGCGGGCCTGGGGCTGGATTACGGCCTGTTCTTCGAGCATGCCGGCGACAGCCATGCCGACCAGCTGCGCACGCTGCATGGCCTGCTGGTGTGCAGTCTGATGACGCTGCTGGTGTTCAGCCTGCTCGGCCTGTCATCGATACCGGTGCTGCGCGCCATCGGCAGCACGGTGGCGATGGGCGTGGTGTGCAACTTCGTGCTGGCGCTGCTGATATCGCGTCACCCGTATCAACCGCTTTCCCGGAGCACGCCTTGATCGACCGCGCGCAGATTCTTGAACTGGTGCCGCATCAGGGCGGCATGTGCCTGTGGGATGAAGTGCAGGCCTGGTCGCCGGCGGAGATCACGCTGCGTGCCTTCAACCACCGCGACGCTGCGCACCCGTTGCGCAGCGATGGCCAGCTGCGCGCCATCCACCTGTGCGAATACGGCGCGCAGGCCATGGCCGTGCATGGCGGCCTGCGCGCGCGTGAGCGTAGCGGCGCGGTCACGCCGGGCGTGCTGGTCGCACTGCGTGATGTGCAGCTGCATGTGGATCGCATCGACACACTGCCCGGCCCGCTGCAGGCCAGCGCGCAGGTGCTGGTGGAGGCCGAAGGCAGCCAGCAGTATGAGTTCCGCATCCATCATGGCGGGCAGCTGCTGGCCGAAGGCCGCGCTGCGGTGATGCTGCAGCTGCCATGACCCTCTTTTCGATTACAGGAGTATCCGTGCCATGACCCAACCGCGACGCGCCCTGGTCACCGGCGGCAGTGGCGATATCGGTGGCGCGATCTGCCGCCAGCTCGCTGCCGATGGCCTGCATGTGATCGTGCATGCCAATGCCAACGTCGGGCGTGCGCAGCAGGTGGTGGATGACATTCTCGCCACGGGCGGCAGCGCGCAGGCGGTGGCGTTCGACGTGGTCGATGGCGAGGCCTGCGCCGCCGCATTGGAAGCTCTGCTGGCCGAGGGGCCGATCCAGGTGGTGGTCAACAACGCCGGCATCCACGATGACGCGCCGATGGCAGGCATGGATGCGCAGCGCTGGAGGCGGGTGATCGATGTCAGCCTGCACGGCTTCTTCAACGTCACCCAACCGCTGCTGCTACCGATGGCGCGCACGCGCTGGGGTCGTATCGTCAGCGTGTCGTCCGTGGCGGCGGTGCTGGGCAACCGCGGGCAGACCAACTACGCGGCGGCGAAGGCCGGTCTGCACGGTGCCAGCCGTTCGCTGGCGCGCGAGATGGCCAGCCGTGGCATCAGCGTCAACGTGGTGGCACCGGGCGTGATCGAAGGGCAGATGGCCGGCGAGGCGTTTCCGCCGGAGCAGATCAAGCAGATGGTGCCCGCCGCACGCGCGGGCAAGCCGCAGGAAGTAGCCGCCCTGGTGGCGTTCCTGTGCAGCGATGCCGCCGGCTACATCAACGGCCAGGTCATCGGCATCAACGGCGGCATGGGCTGACAGCCTGATCCCGTAGCCGCAACCGTAGCCCGGGTAAGCGCAAGCGCACCCGGGAAGCCGGCGATCGGTCAGGATGCCGGAACCCGCACGTGGCGCGTAGCACTGGCGTTGTTGTGTTGAACGCGAACAACCCCGGGTGCGCTTGCGCTTACCCGGGCTACGGATACCACACAGCTCAGCCTTGGCCGTCGCTATCGTCGATCAGCGGCGGGTTGGCGCGGATGGTGCGATAGATGTGCCAGATGCTGCCCCTGCGCAGCGCAATGACCGATGGGCCCGCTCCTGTAGCCCGGGTAAGCGCAGCGCACCCGGGAAGCCGGCGATCGGTCAGCATGTCGGAACCCGCACGATGGCGCGGTAGCACTGGCGTTGTTGTGTTGAACGCGAACAACCCCGGGTGCGCTGCGCTTACCCGGGCTACGCATACC
>DCXY01000001.1:89164-89391 GCA_002329155.1 Stenotrophomonas sp. UBA2124
CAGTGGCGGGTTGGCGCGGATGGTGCAGTAGACGCGCCAGATGCTGCCCCTGCGCAGCGCAATGACCGATGGGCCCGCTCCTGTAGCCCGGGTAAGCGCAGCGCACCCGGGAAGCCGGCGATCGGTCAGCATGCCGGAACCCGCACGATGGCGCGGTAGCACTGGCGTTGTTGTGTTGAACGCGAACAACCCCGGGTGCGCTTGTGCTTACCCGGGCTACGCATACC
>DCXY01000001.1:89707-109188 GCA_002329155.1 Stenotrophomonas sp. UBA2124
CAGTGGCGGGTTGGCGCGGATGATGCGGTAGACGCGCCAGATGCTGCCCTTGCGCAACGCGAACAGCACGATGTGGCTGGTGATGTTGTACAGGTCCTGCAGCGGGCGGAAATGGCTGGGGCGGAACTGCTCGTCGCTGTCGGCGCTGCGGTAGCGCGATTCGATCGGCACCGACACGCAGCGCGTGCCCAGCTGGCGTGCGGCGGTGATCACCAGCCGCGCCTCGAACACGAAGCCTTCGGCGGGCACATCGCGCAGCGCCATCACCGATGCCGGGTAGAAACGCTGGCCGCTCTGGCTGTCCACCACCTGGTAGTGCGTGCCCCAGGCGATGCCCCAGTCGCCGAACTCGTTGGCAAGGCGCCGGTAGGTAGGCTGCGACGCACGCTTGCGCAGGCGTGCGCCGATGATGATGCAGTCCGGGTGGCGGTTGGCGCTGGCCAGCAGGCGCGGCAGGTCGCTGGCGGCATGCTGGCCGTCGCCGTCCATGGTCAGCACGCCGCGCATGCCGCGCCGCAGTGCTTCGGCGAAGCCGGTGCGCAGCGCATCGCCCTTGCCACGCCGTTGCGGGTGGCGCAGCACGATGACCGGCAGATCGGCGATGCAGCTGGCGGTGCCATCATCGGAACCGTCATCCACCACGATCACATGCGGGAACAACGCCAGCGCGCCGGTCACCACTTCGCGGATGCGCAGCGATTCGTTGAGTGCCGGGATCAGCACCGCAACATTGTTGCTCGATAGCGGCGTCGCGTCATTCATGGCGCAGGGTGATCCGCAGCTGTTGATGGGGGCTGGCGGGCAGCTGCAGCTGTTCGGCCTCGATCGCCATCGCTTCCAGCAGCGGCAGCGCCGGGTGCATGGCGTTGCCTAGCAGCAGCTGGGTGAGTGGGCCGGGTGGCAGTCCGGCGTCGCCGTCGCCGCGCTCCTGCAGTTCCAGCTGCAGTGTCGGCAGCCCCGCGCACGGCGTGCGCGAAAGCACCATCGCCACGCCCAGCAGCCCCTCGCTGGGCGACTGCTCGCCAACAGGGCCGCTGCTGCAACCGTCGTAGGCCACCAGCAGCACGGCGTCTTCACCGGCCTGCAGCTGCGTCATCGCTTCCAGCAGCCCTTGCGCGAAGCTGTAGCGGCCCGCGCTCAGCGCGGTAGCCGGCGTGTGCGCGCCGGCACCGATGGTCCAGTAACCGGCGGCGGCGTTGTGCACGGAGTTGTGGAACTTGGTCGGCGAGATCGCGCGCGGGTCATCGGCCAGGGTGGTGCAGATGTAATCGGTAATGGTCAGCTCGCCCTGGTGCGAGGTGAACACCGACGGCAGGCTGGCCGGCGCGCGGTCGGCGGCCTCGCAGGCGGCCAGCGCCGCTTCCAGCGCGACGGCCACGGTGCCCGGCGCGCGCCGCCGCTCGTTGGCGGCCAGCAGCTGCGGCGACGGGCGCGCCGGCGGATTCTCGGGGCGTGTGCCGGTGCGCACCCAGGCGCAGGCGCTGTCCCAGTCAGGCAGGCCACTGCCCCAGAACCCGATGCCTTCAACGGTTGCCTCAAGCATGTGCGTCATCCTGCCTTGCCGAATACCAGCGAGCAGTTGTTGCCGCCGAAGCCGAAGGAATTGTTCATCGCGTACCGGATATCGGCCCGCGCATTGTTGAAACGGATCTGCGGGCCGCAGGCCGGGTCGGGGATTTCGCTGTTCAGCGTGCCCGGCAGCAACCCATCGGACAGCGCCAGCAGCGCGAACACCGATTCCACGATGCCTGCCGCGCCCAGCGTATGGCCGGTCCAGCCCTTGGTGGAGCTGGCGTGCAGG
The DNA here is from genome assembly GCA_002329155.1 of Stenotrophomonas sp. UBA2124. Taxonomy (GTDB): domain Bacteria; phylum Pseudomonadota; class Gammaproteobacteria; order Xanthomonadales; family Xanthomonadaceae; genus Stenotrophomonas. Next base: position 91,509 of record DCXY01000001.1, read on the forward strand.
GTCTCCGGGAACAGCGCGGCCACCGCGGCGGCCTCGATGCTGTCGTTGGCCGGCGTGGAGGTGCCGTGCAGGTTCAGGTAGCCCAGCGCATCCGGGCCGATGCCCGCGCGCTGCAGTGCCGCCTGCATCGCCAGCCGCGCGCCCAGACCTTCCGGGTGTGGCGCGGACATGTGGTGGGCGTCGCTGGATTCGCCGTAGCCGCGCAGCTGCAGGGCGGCGCCGGGGCCGGCACCGGCGCGTTCCAGCACGGCAAAACCGCCGGCTTCGCCCAGCGACAGGCCCACACGGCGTGCGTCGAACGGCTGGCACGGCGTGGGTGCCACCAGCTGCAGCGAGTTGAAACCGAACAGTACGCTGCCGCACAGCGAGTCCACGCCGCCGACCAGCGCGGCGTCGGCCAGACCGGCCTGGATCAGGCGCGCGGCCTGCGCGAACACCTTGGCGCTGGACGAACAGGCCGTGGCCACGGTGACGCAGGGGCCGCGCAGGCCGGTGGCCAGCTGCACGAAATCGCCCAGCGAATGCGGGCTGTGGATGCGCGGGCGGCGCAGCTCGGGCGGGAAATGCGGGTTGCCGTCAGCATCATGAACCAGCCGCGCATAGGCCTCCTCGGTGGCACCGATGCTGGAGGTGGACGTGCCCACCACCACCGCCACCCGCGACGCGCCATGGCGCTGCACCACGCCGGCGATGGCCTGCTCCAGCCCGTCCTGCTGCAGTGCAAGCCATGCCAGCGCGTTGTTGCGGCAGTCCAGCTCGGCCAGATGGGCGGGCAGAGTGACAGCTTCGACGCCTTCGACACGGCCTATCCAGCACTCCAGCGGCTGGCTGCCGAAATCGTTGCGGCGCAGTCCGCTGCGGCTTTCACGCAGGGCGCTGCGCTGCGCATCCAGGCCCGCGCCCAGCGCCGTGGTGGCGGTATGCGCAAGGATGTCCAAGGGCGGCAGCAGGGGGAGCGGAGCAGTGGTCACGCGTTCTTCCGTGAGGTCAACCGGGCGCGAGTATATAGACGTGGGCCACGGGCACACTGCCAGCGCACATGGAATGCTGTCGCCGTGCACATTCCATTGATCAAAATGAACGTAGCATTGGCGGCAAAATGAGCGACGTTTGAAGCTTGGCGCCTTTCAACAGCGCCATATTTCCGACACAATCCCAACCTTCCCATGCAGGGCCAAGCCCGCTGGCATGCAAGCCTACGTCTATAAAAGCCAACGCAAGCAGGACACCTACGTCTACCTGGCCAAGCGTGATGATTTCGATGCGATCCCGGCCTCGCTGGGCGCCACGCTGGCTCCGTACACCTTCGTATTGGAAGTCCTGCTCACCCCCGAGCGCCGCCTGGCCCAGGCCGATGCCGCACAGGTGCGCGCCAATCTTGCCGAGCGCGGTTTCCACCTGCAGCTGCCGCCGCAACCGCTGGCGCCGGTGAAAATCCCGCGCATCGATGGCCGCGATGACTGAAGCTCTGCGCTCACGCGCCGTTGCCATTGCCCTGGCTGCCGGGCTGCTGCTGTCCCTCGCCACCGCATTCGGTGGTGTGGCGGCGGCGCTGTGCGGCGTGCTGGCGCAGCCGGCGTTCGCGCTGGCGGTGTCGTGGTGGCGCCGCACCCGCGCGCTGGGCGTGCCGGTGGCGGTGTTCAAACATGAAGTGCCGGCGCTGCTGGGCCTGTGGGCCGGCGGTGCGACGGTGGTGGCGATCCTGGTGTCCTGGCCGTTGGCCGCGCTGCACGACAGCGGCAGCCTGTCCGCCGTGCTGGCGCTGAGCGTGGCGGTCAGCGTCGCGGTACTTGCGCTGTGGCGCACCTGGCCGCTGTGGCAGGCGCTGGAGCGGGCCGATGGCTCGCTGCGCACGCAGTGGCATGCACTGGCCGGGCGCGGTCTGGATTCCTGGCAGGGCCTGGGCGCGGCAGCAGTGCTGCTGCTGCTGTGCGCCTCGATCGTGGCACCGGCCTGGCCGGGGCTGGTGGCCACCGGCATGCGCTGGCCGCTGGCGATCATCACCGCCATTGCCGTGCCCCTGCTGCATGGCGTGCTGCAGGCACTGCGCAGTGCGCCGGTCGTGGCCGTGGCCGAGCCAGCGGTAGCGCACGGCGAACGGCGCGATGTCGATCTGTTCAATGAAGCGGCGGCCGAGCCGTCGCCGCTGGAGCCGCTGGCCCAGCACGAGCTGGTGCCGCAGCTGTTCGACGCCGCCCGCAGTGGCCGCGTGGACCGCGCGCTGCAGCTGCTCGATGCCGGTGCCGACCCGCATGCCGAGCCGCCGGCGGAGTCGCGCGACCAGCGCAGTCTGGTGGTGCTGGCGGCGGTGCTGCCGGACCTGCGCCTGCTGCGCGCGCTGATCAGCCGGGGCGTGGGCGTCAACCAGTCGCATCGCGGCATGACCCCGTTGCTGGCCGCCACCCGCGACAGCTGGCATGGCCGCCCCGAGGCGGTGATGACCCTGCTCGCCAACGGTGCCGACCCGCGTGCCACCGACGCCGAGGGCAACACGCCGCTGCACCATGCCGCGCGCAGCTCCGACCCCGGCGTGGCCGCGCTGCTGCGCGATGCCGCCGCCGAGATCGACGTGCTCAACAGCGACGGCCTGAGCCCGCTGGCGGTGGCCTGCCAGTCCGGCAACTGGCGCTTGGCCAAGTTCCTGCTGGAACGGGGCGCCAAGGTGGAGCCGGTTGATGGCGTGCCGGTGCTGGTATCGGCCGCCGCGTCCGAAGACGACGACCCCGCAGGCGTGCAGCTGCTGCTCAAGCACAAGGCGCGGCTGGATGCGCGTGACCGCCAGCGCCGCAGTGCGCTGCACGAGGCCGCACTGGCCGGGCATGTGGACATCGTCGAAACCCTGCTCAATGCCGGCGCGAACGTGGAGCCGCGCGATGCCGCTGGCCGCACGCCGTGGCTGGACGCCGCTTCGCAGGGCCATGCCGGTGTGCTGGAACGCCTGCTCGCGCACCAGCCCGACGTCAACGCCGTCGATGGCGAGGGCAGCAACGCCGTGCTGCTGGCCTGCCGTGCCGAACACGTTTCCACCGCCCTGATCCGGCGCCTGCTGGAGCTGGGCGTGGCCGCCGACATGGCCGGCACCGATGGCCGCCGCGCCATCGACCATGCCGCCGCCGCAGGCCGCTGGAGCATCGTGTCGCTGCTGGATCCGTCCTACCCGCTGCCCGCCGCGGTCAGCGATGCCGGCACCGCCAGCGACAGCGACCCGGCCGGTCAGGCGCAGCCGGTACTCAACGACCGCCCGCCGCTTGCGCTGCTGCGCGAGGCGTTGGTGTTCGGCAATTTCGACGGCATGGCGCCGCTGGCCAAGCTGTGCTCGCCCGACGAACTGGGCGCACTGCTGCACGATCCCGAACTGGCGCTGCAGCCGCGCGTGGTGGATTGGCTGCTCAGCAATGGCGCCGCGCCGGAAGTGCGCGATGCCTGCGACGACACGCCGATGTTCGCGCTGCTTTCGCGCGGCGTGGATGCGATTCCCACGCTGCAGGTGCTGCTCAAACATGGCGTTTCGCCAGCGGGACAGGGCGGCCTGACCCGCCTGCTCGCCGCCTGCGCGCAGCATGACCACGGCTCGCGCGGTACCGAACAGTTCGCACTGGAGCTGCTGGAACGCGGTGCCGACCCGTTCGGCGCATCGCCTGCGGGTGACCCTGCGCTGTCCCTGGCGGTGCGGCTGGGCTGGCTCAAGCTGCAGCAGTGGCTGCTGGTCAATGGTGTGGACCGCGAAGCGCGCGACAGCCACGGCATGACCGCCCTGCACCTGGCCACCGCGCTGGCGCGCGAGGCCTCGCTGAAGCTGCTGGTGCTGCAGGGCGCTTCGCCCGATGCACGCGCCGCCGACGGCCAGACGCCGCTGGGCGTGGCGCTGTCCAGCGGCCGTCGCGATCTGGCCGACTGGCTGGACTGGCGCGGCTGGCCGTTGCCGCTGCGCGCGTTGCGCGAGGCCGATGTGCCGTCCGCGGCGATGGCCGGCGATGCCGATGCGGTGCGCCGCCTGCTCAACCTCGGCTTCCCGGTGGACGCGGTGGACGCACAGGGCTGCACCGGCCTGCTGCGTGCTGCCGGTGGTGGCCACGCCGCCGTGGTGGATCTGCTGCTGGCACGTGGCGCTGACCCACAGCATGCAGCGGCCAGTGGTGCCACGCCGCTGTCGGCGGCGGTGAGCATGCGCCAGACCGACATCGTCGCCGCGCTGCTCAATGCCGGCGCCAAGCTTGAACACCGCCTGCCGGGCGGCGTGACCGTGCTGATGCTGGCCGCCGCGCTGGGCCTGCCGGATATCGTCGCGCGCCTGCTGACCGCCGGTGCCGACGTACACGCCGGTGACGACCAGCAGCTCGCACCGCTGCACTGCGCTGCGCTGTACGGCTTCACCTCGCGCGACCGCAGCCGCCTGCTGGCCCTGCTGGATACCCTGCTGCTGGCCGGCGCCGAACCGGACCAGGCCTCGGCAGGCACGGTCACGCCGCTGCTGCTGTTGCTCGGCGCGCGCGCCGAGCCGGGCACCGCCTGCGATGAAGGCGTGGTGCTGGCGGCGGTGGAACGGCTGCTGGACGAAGACGTATCACTGGACGTGCGCGACCCACGCGGCTTCGGCCCGCTGCATCTGGCCGCACTGCACGGCCTGCCGCTGCTGGTGCAGCGCCTGCTGCGTGCCGGCGCCGACCCGGACATGCGCGATGCACTCAACCGCAGCCCACGCGACATCGCCATCATGCGCGGCTTCGTGGACGTGGCAGGCGAATTCGAGCCGGTCGTACCGGGCGTCTCCTCAATGGCCCGCTTCCTGCGCGACCGCAACTGAAGCAGCAGCAAAGCTCGCAGCATCGCTGCCCGCACCTCGTAGCCCGGGTAAGCGAAGCGCACCCGGGGCTTGCCCATGGCAGGCACGACCACCCAACGACGATGCTCAACCACTGAAGGCGGGTTGCGCCGAGCCACGCCCGGCGCACACCTCAGGCAACCACAAACCGTCACGAACGTGGCGATACGTCCGGCCGCAGCGATACCGCCCCCTCCCTTGCGCGCAGGCGCAGGGGAGGGATGGGGAGGGGTAGCGTTCCGTGCGGACTTACCCGCGCATGCTGTTCTCGACATCCCGCAGATAGCACCCCTCCTCGATCCTCCCCTGCGCCTGCGGCGCAAGGGAGGAGGCAGAGCGCGCTCACTGGCACCCGATATCTTCGTAGCCGTTGAACACCTCGTAGCCCGGGTAAGCACAGCGCACCCGGGGCCTGCCCACGGCACGCGTGATTCGCCACAGAGCCACGTTGCATCCGACACAGGGATACCGCCCCCTCCCTTGCGCCATAGGCGTAGGGGAGGGATGGGGAGGGGTAGAGCTCTCCGGGGGGACTCACCCGCGCATGCTGTTCTCAACATCCCGCAAACAGCACCCCTCCTCGGTCCTCCCCTGCGCCTGCGGCGCAAGGGAGGAGGCAGAGCGCGCTCACTGGCACCGGACACCTTCGTAGCCGTTGAACACCTCGTAGCCCGGGTAAGCGCAGCGCACCCGGGGCTTGCCCATGGCAGGCACGACCACCCAACGACGATGCTCAACCACTGAAGGCGGGTTGCGCCGAGCCACGTTCGGCGGACACCTCAGGCAACCGCAAACCATCACGAACGTGGCGATGCGTCCGGCCGCAGCGATACCGCCCCCTCCCTTGCGCCGCAGGCGCAGGGGAGGGATGGGGAGGGGCAGCTTTCCGCGCTGTGTCACCCGCGCATGCTGTTCTCAACACTCCGCAGACAGCACCCCTCCTCGATCCTCCCCTGCGCCTGCGGCGCAAGGGAGGAGGCCTGCGCCCCGAAGGTCCATGCACCAGGCCGCACATCCAACGCGGGCATTACCGACAACACCCAACGCAGCATGCCGGCGCTCAACACGTCAGCCATCAATCGTGCTTTTCAGGCGCCGGCTTGCCATCGCCCACATCCGCTTCAAACAGATGCATCAGGTCGGCACGCGCATCGCGCGAGGTCTGCATCACCGCGGCCTCGTCGTCGTACACCAGGTGCTGCGCCCTGAGCAGCTTTTCATCATGCTCGCGGAAGCGGCGCACGTGGTCGCTGGCGATGCTCTCGGGAATGCCCAGCGCGGTCAGTACACGCTCGCTGGCTTCCAGGCTGGAACCGAACACCTCGCGGAATGGTTCGGCCGACATGTCCATCAGCTTCCACGCATGCTGGCGGTTGCGTGCACGCGCCAGCACCGTTGCACCGGGGTAGAGCCGGCGTACCAGTCGCACCGCGCGCAGGTTGGTGTCCGGGTCGTCCATGGCCATCACGAACACGCGGATGTGCTCGGCACCGGCCGAACGCAGCAGCTCCGGCCGCGTCGGGTCGCCGTAGTACAGCTGGCTGCCGAAACGGCGCATGTCCTCCACCGTATCCGGGTCCGCTTCCAGCGCCACATAGGGAATGCGCTGGGCAGTAAGCAAGCGCGCCACGATCTGGCCGAAGCGGCCCATGCCGGCAATCATCACCTGCGGCCGCTGCGCGCCTGCGTCCTTCAGGCTCTCATCGGGTGCATGCTCGGGCGGTGCCTTCTCCGGCGCGTGCGCCAGCAGCCATTCCAGCACCAGCAGCAGCAATGGGGTGAGCGCCATTGACAGGCCGACGATGGCCACCAGCCGGTCATGGTTTATCGCACCCAGCAGGTTGGCGCGCTGCGCCTCGTTGAACACCACGAAAGCAAACTCACCACCCAGCCACAACACGCTGCCCAGCATCAGCGCGCTGCGCAGCGGCAGCTTGGCGGCAAGGCCCAGCGCCACCAGCACCGAGAACTTCACCAGCAGCAGCACACCCACGCCAACGGCAATGACCGACGGCTCGGCTGCCACGCGGTCCAGGTCGATGCCCATGCCCACGGCAATGAAGAACAGACCCAGCAGCAGGCCCTTGAACGGTTCGATCTGCGCTTCAATCTCGTGCCGGTATTCCGAATCGGCCAGCAGCACGCCGGCAAGGAACGCACCCAGGCCGGCGCTGAGCCCGGCCTCGGTCATCACCCATGCGGTGCCCAGCACCACCAGCAGCGCGGTGGCGGTGAACACCTCAGGCATGCGCGTGCGCGCCACCATCGCGAACAGAAAACGCAGCACCGGCCGCCCCAGCAGGATCACCAGCGCTAGCGCGCCGAGCGCGATCGCGATGTCGTGCCAGCTCAGGGTCTGGTCCTTCACCCCGCCGAGCAGCGGAATGGCGGCCAGCAGCGGAATGGCGATGAGATCCTGGAACAGCAGGATGGCGAACCCGAAGCGGCCATAGTCACTGTTCAGTGCCTTGTGCTCTGAGAGCAGCTGCAGGCCCACCGCAGTGGATGACAGCGCCAGTGCCGTGCCCACCACCAGCGCGCTTTTCCAGTGCAGGTGGTACATCAGCAGCAGCCCACCCAGCACACCGGCACTGACCAGCACCTGCACCGTGCCACCGCCGAACACCGGCTTGCGCATCACCATCAGGCGCGAAGGCGACAGCTCCAGGCCGATCAGGAACAGCAGCATCACCACGCCGATCTCGGCGGCGTTGAGGATGCGGTCGGCATCCTGCACGAAGGCCAGCCCGTCCGGGCCCAGCACCACGCCGGCCGCCAGATAGCCCAGCACCGCGCCCAGCCCGAACCGTTTGAAGATGGGCACCGCCGCTACTGCCGCAAGCAGCAGTACCAGGGCCAGTTCGAGACCGCCGCCATGCATGGGTGAGTGCTCCTTGTTTTCAGGCGGGCAGGCCAGCGCCAATGCCGGGCCGGTGCGGACATTATGCGTATCAGGCCGTAAACGAAAAGGAACGCCGCCTGCACGGCCAACCTTTCCGGGGTTGACCCCGCAGCGCAACAGGCACAGACTCGCGGCGCTGCGGCAGGCCCGCGGCATTTTCCCGGAGTCCAACCCATGTCAAGCGACAGTAGAAGTCGATCTCGATCGACGCCAGTGGTGCCGAACGCCTGACCGGAGCGGTTCGCCAGTGCTGGCGTTGCGCGTGATCGCAAAGCACACAGGCGAACCACCATGAACCAGAAGCAGATCCTGCGTCCGGTGGCCGATGCGGCCACCCTGAGCGCACCCCTTGCCGATTTCAATACCGCCGACGCGGTGGAATACCTCAACACCCTGGCGCTGCCGCCGGCGGCGGAAACGCTGGCGGCGCTGCCGTTGCCGCGCGCGGTAAAGCTGCTGGAAGCACCGGAGCTGCAGCGGGCCGGCGAGCTGGTGGCCGCACTGCCACCGGCCCGTGCGGCGGCGCTGCTGGGGCTGATGGCCGATGACCGTGCCACCGACATCGTCCACGAGCTGGAGGATGACGAACGCGAGCGGCTGATTCCGCTGCTCGCGCCCGAGGCGCGCCAATCCATCCAGCTGCTGCTGAGCTACCCGCCCAACACCGCGGGCGCACTGATGACCACCGAGTTCGTCGGCGTGCCGGCGTACTGGACCGTCGGCCAGACCCTGCAGCACATCCGCGAAGTGGAGCGCACCCGCGAGACGGTCTATGCCATCTATGTGCTGGAGCCGCGCAGCAACCAGCTGCAGCAGGTGGTGACCATGCGCCGGCTGATCACCGGCCATGCCGATGACGGCATCCTCAGCGTGGCCCAGGTCAACCCGCCGGTCAGCGTGGACCCGCTGATGGACCAGGAAGAAGTGGCACAGCTGATCCGCCGCCACGACCTGCTGGCCATTCCGGTGGTGGACGCGCAGCAGCGGATGCTTGGTATCGTCACCGTCGATGACATCCTCGATGCGCTGATCCACGAATCCACCGAGGACGCGCACAAGTTCGGCGGCATGGAGGCGCTGGACAAGCCGTACATGCAGATCGGCATGTTCGAGATGATCCGCAAGCGCGGTGGTTGGCTGAGCGTGCTGTTTCTTGGCGAAATGCTTACCGCCAGCGCCATGCAGCACTACGAGGATGAACTGGCGCGCGCGGTGGTGCTGACCCTGTTCATCCCGCTGATCATGAGTTCGGGCGGCAACTCCGGCTCGCAGGCGACCTCACTGCTGATCCGCTCGCTGGCGCTGCAGGAACTGCGCCTGCGCGACTGGTGGAAGGTGGCCCTGCGCGAGCTGCCGACCGGCATGGTGCTGGGCTGCCTGCTCGGCGTGCTGGCCATCATCCGCATCACCGTATGGCAGCTGGGCGGCCTGCACGACTACGGCGACCACTGGAAACTGCTGGCCTTGACGATTGCTGCCGCGCTGGTGGGCATCGTCACCTTCGGCTCGCTGTCCGGCTCCATGCTGCCCTTCATCCTCAAGCGCCTGGGCTTCGACCCGGCCAGCGCCTCGGCACCGTTCGTGGCCACGCTGGTGGACGTGACCGGTCTGGTCATCTACTTCAGCATTGCTGCGGTGATATTGGGCGGGACATTGCTGTAAGGCGGGGAACGGGGGAACGGGGGAACGGGAACAGGGACGGCAGGGATACAACGGCTCTTATCCTTCCCCCGCAAGCGGGGGAAGGTGCCCCGAAGGGGCGGATGGGGGGGCGTTTTTCGCAGTCCGCGGAAGCAAAGCGCACCCGGGAACCCGGCACTCCCCCCGCAACTCAGCTTGATTCAAAGCAAGCAAAGGCAATGGCTGGCCGTGTACCTTTGACCCTGTTCCCGCAACAGGCAAGGCCATGAGCACCTACCACCTGCAGACCGTGTTCCGCCCGCGTTCGGTGGCCGTCATCGGCGGCAGCCCGCGCGAACGCTCGGCGGGCAGGGCGGTGGTGCGCAACCTGCGTGCCGGCGCCTTCGCCGGGCAGATCGGCTGGGTGAGCCCGCGCTACAGCGAGATCGACGGCATGCGCACCGTCAAACGGCTCAAGGACCTGCCGTGGGTGCCCGACCTGGTGGTCATCACCACGCCGGCCGCCATGGTGCCGCAGGTGGTGGCACAGGCCGCCGAACTCGGCGTGGCCGCCGCCATCATCCTCACCGCCGGGCTGGGCGAGGGCCCGGGCTCGCTGGCGGCGCAGGTGGAGGCAGCCGCGCGGCCCAAGGGCATGCGCGTGCTCGGCCCGCACTGCCTGGGCGTGATCGCGCCGCATGCACGGCTCAACGCCAGCATCGCCGCGCACACGCCGCAGGCCGGCGACCTGGCGCTGATTTCCGAATCCAGCGCCATTGCCGCCGCGCTGGTGGAATGGGGCGTGGCGCGCTCGATCGGCTTTTCCGCCGTGGTGTCGCTGGGTGATGCACTGGACGTGGATTTCGGCGATCTGCTGGATTACTTCGCCACCGACTACCGCACCCGCGCCATCCTGCTGTACGTGGACCAGATCAGCGACGCGCGCAAGTTCATGTCCGCCGCGCGCGCGGCCGCGCGTGCCAAACCCGTGGTGGTGGTGAAATCCGGGCGCAGGCAGCGCCAGAGCGAGGGCGAGGTCACCACCCATTCGCAGGCGCTGGCCGCCCCCGATGCGGTCTACGGCGCGGCCTTCAACCGCGCCGGCCTGCTACGCGTGAATGCGCTGGATGAGCTGTTCACCGCCGCCGAAACCCTGGGCCGCCTCGGCACCTTCCCGGGCCGCCGGCTGGCCATCCTCAGCAATGGCGGCGGCGTGGGCCGGCTGGCCGTTGATCAGCTGCAGGCGCTGGGCGGCGAACTGGCCGAACTCTCGCCCGCCACCATTGCCCAGCTCGATGCGGTGCTGCCCGAAGGCTGGTCACGCGAGAACCCCGTGGACATCGTGGTCGATGCCGACGGTGGCCGTTACGCCTCGGCCATCGAAGCACTGCTGGCCGACGAAGCCAACGACGCGCTGCTGGTCATCAACGTGCCCACCGCCTTCACCTCGTCTGCCGATGCTGCGCAGGCATTGACCAGCACGTTGGGACTGCGGTCGCGGCAACTGCGCGACAAGCCGGTGTTCGCGGTGTGGCTGGGCAATGATGAAAGCGCGACCTCCACGCTCAACACCGCGCGGGTGCCCACCTACCCCAGCGAGGCCGAGGCCGTACGCGGCTTCCAGCATCTGGTGAAGTACCGCAAGGCGCAGGCCGCGCTGATGGAAACACCGCCCAGCTTGCCCGCGGACTTCGTGGTGGATGTACCGGCAGCACGCAGGCTGGTGGATGCCGCGTTGGCCAACGGCCAGCAATGGCTGGACCCGGTCGCCACGCATGCGTTGCTGCGCGCCTACGGCATCCCCGCGCTGGAAGCGATGGTGGCGCGTGACGCACACGAGGCCATGGACGTGGCACAGCCGCTGCTGGAGCAGGGCATGAGTGTCGCGGTGAAGATTTTCTCGCCCGACATTCCCCACAAATCCGAAGTCGATGGCGTGCGTCTGAACCTGGCCACCCTGCCTGCGGTGCAGGCCGCTGCCACCGCCATCCTCAAGCGCGCGCACGAACTGCGCCCGCACGCGCGCATCGACGGCGTGCTGGTGCAGCCTTGTCTGCAGCGTCCCAAGGCGCGCGAACTGATCGCCGGCATCGCCGATGATCCGGTGTTCGGCCCGGTCGTGGTGTTCGGCCGCGGTGGCACCGCCGTGGAAGTGATCGACGACAAGACCCTCGCCCTGCCGCCACTGGACCTGCGCCTCGCTCATGAAGTGATCGGCCGCACCCGCGTTTCGCGCATCCTCAAGGCCTATGGCGACGTGCCGGCTGCGGACGAGCGTGCGGTCGCGCTGGTGCTGGTCAAACTGGCGCAGTTGGCGGCGGATGTTCCCGAAATCCGCACGCTGGATCTGAACCCGCTGCTGGCCGACCGCAACGGCGTCATCGCGCTGGACGCACGCATCGCCATCGCACCGGTCAAGCGCCTGCACAAGGGCCGCGGTCATCCGCGCTTCGCCATCTTCCCGTATCCCACCGAGTGGGAACGCACCATCCTGCTGTCCGATGGCAACAAGGCCTTCATCCGCCCGGTGCGGCCAGAGGATGACGCGCTGTTCCGCGCGTTCTTCGCCCGCATCACCGACGATGACCTGCGTCTGCGCTTCTTCCAGTCGGTCAAGCATTTCAGCCACGAGTTCATCGCGCGCCTGACCCAACTGGACTACGCGCGTTCGATCGCGCTGGTGGCCATTGATCCGAAGAGCGGCGACATGCTCGGCGCGGTGCGCCTGCATGCCGATGCGGATTACGACCGTGGTGAATACGGCATCCTGATCCGTTCGGATCTGAAGGGGCATGGCATCGGCTGGAAACTGATGCAGATCATGATCGAGTACGCTCACTGGCAGGGTTTGAACATCGTCGAAGGTCAGGTGCTGCGCGAGAACAGCACCATGCTCGCCATGTGCCAGAGCCTGGGCTTCAAGGTGAAGACCGACCCGGATGACGCCACCATCATGAACGTCACGCTGCCGGTGGCCGAGGTGGGTGCTGGCAAGGAGTGAGGTGTAGGGGGTGATGGGGGTCGTCGCGAACGGCACCCCTCCCCAACCCTCCCCTTCGCGCCGCGAAAGGGAGGGGGCGGTACACGCGAGCGTTGAAGTCTGCGGTAAAGCTGCATTTCCCCCTCCCTTTGCCGTAGGCAAGGGGAGGGCCGGGGAGGGGTGCTTCACCCGGCAACGCGCGACAACAGCACCATGCCCGATTCCAAGAACCACCCCGCAAGGCAGCCATTGCTGCGAGTAAGGTGCAGGTTTGATGGACTCAGCCGCGAAGTGCACCCCTCCCCAACCCTCCCCTTCGCGCTGCGAAAGGGAGGGGGTGGTCCACGCGAACGTTGAAGCTTGCGATGAAGCCGCATTTCCCCCTCCCTTTGCCGCAGGCAAGGGGAGGGCCGGGGAGGGGTGCTTCACACGGCGACGCACGACAATACCGCCATGCCCGATTCCAAGAATCACTCCGCAGAGCAGCCATCGCTGCGAGTGAGGTGCAGAGTTGATGGACTCAGCCGCGAAGTGCACCCCTCCCCAACCCTCCCCTTCGCGCTGCGAAAGGGAGGGGGCGGTATACGCGAGCGTTGGAGTTCGCGGTAAAGCTGCATTTCCCCCTCCCTTTGCCGCAGGCAAGGGGAGGGACGGGGAGGGGTGCTTCACCCCGCGACGCGCGACAATAGCGCCATGCCCGACACCCAAGAACACTCCGCAAAGCAGCCACTGCTGCTGCTCCCCGGTCTGCTCAACGACACCACGCTCTGGCAGGCGCAGCTCCACGCACTTGCCGATATCGCCCACTGCCACGTCGGTGACCTCACCCGTCACGACACCCTGCAGGCCACCGCCGAAGCCGTGCTCGCCGATGCACCGCCACGCTTCGCGCTGGCCGGTTTCTCGCTCGGCGGCTACATCGCCCAGCAGATTCTGCGCATCGCGCCACAGCGGGTGACGCATCTCGCCCTGCTCGATACCTCCTTCAAACCCGATTCGCCCGAGCGCGCCGCGCAGCGGCAGGCGCAGCAGGCCAGTGTGCGCATGCCCGGCCATTTCCACGGTTTCGGCGACAAGCTGATGCGCAGCTACATCGACGCCTCACGCCTGCAGGACCACGCGCTGGTGGATACCGTGCGCGGCATGACCACCCGCCTCGGCGCAGAGGTGTTCCTTCGCCAGAGCCGCATCGAACGTGTGGATGGCACGCAGGTGTTGGGCGACTGGCGCGGCCCCGCGCTGGTGCTGTGTGGACGCAATGACGCCATCACCCCGTTGCCGGTGAGCGAACGGATGGCCGCGCTGATGCCGCAGGCCACCCTTGTCGTCATCGATGATTGCGGCCATCTCGCGCCGCTGGAAAAACCCGAACAGGTGAGCACGGCGATGCGTGACTGGCTGCAGTCGCACGCCGTCAGCTGAGGTCACGCACCTGGTAGATCACAGGCAACTACGCGGCGCATGGATTCAATGCGCCGCCTGTTCCTGTTCGGCATGGTGCCAGGCATGGCGTACCAGCCAGCGTGCTTCGTCCCACGACACCGCTAGTGCGGGGTAATGGGCGTGATAGCTGTCCTGCAGCACCTTGTAGAGCTGTTCCTCGTTGGCGCGCGGGTAGGCCTGGTAAACGTCGTAACCCATTTCCAGCAGGCGCCGGTAATGGTCGAACTCATGCTGGCCGAGCCGGCCGATGGCGTGAATGCTGCGCCAGTAGGCCAGCTCGGTATCACGGTTGATGCTGCGTTGGGCTGCGGATGTGCTCGTCATGGGCGGGACTCCATTCGCGGTCTTGACCCCTGTCCGAACAATCCTACGGTGCGGTATTGCCGGCGTTCAAGCAGGTTCCTTGTTCAGCTTATTCAGCACTGGCGGCATCAAGTTGACCGACATCACGTTCTGACAGATTCAGCTGCGCGGCGGCCAGCACATCCTTCAACTGGGCCACGCTGGTGGCGCTGACGATGGGTGCGGTGATGCCGGGCCGCGCGATCAGCCAGGCCAGCGCGACCTGGGCCGGTTTGGCCTTGTGCGCGGCGGCCACGTCGTCCAAAGCGGTGAGGATGCGCAGTCCGCGTGGATTGAGGTATTTCGTCACCACCTTGGCACCACGCGCGTTGCTCTTGCCGGCATCTCTGGCACTGCGGTACTTGCCGCTGAGGAAACCACTGGCCAGCGAGTAGTAGCTGATCACACCCAGTGCGTGCTCGCGCGCCAATGGCTCCAGTTCGGCTTCGTAGCCGGCGCGGTCGTACAGGTTGTACTCCGGCTGCAGCGTTTCATAGCGCGGCAGGTGGTAATCGGCCGATACCTTCAGCGCATCACGCAGGCGCGATGCACTGTAGTTGGAGGCACCGATGGCGCGCACCTTGCCCGCTTCGATGAGCCGCGCGAACGCGCCCAGGGTTTCTTCCAGCGGCACCGATTCGTCATCTTCGTGTGCTTGATACAGATCGATCACGTCGGTCTGCAGGCGGCGCAGCGAATCTTCCACCGCCGCGTTGATGTTGTCGGCGGACAGTCCCGGACGCTCGGCCCACTTGGCGACCTTGGTCGCCAGCAGCAGCTTGTCACGCTTGCCGCTGCGCTTGATCCAGCGGCCGATGATGGTTTCCGATTCGCCGCCACGGTTGCCCGGCACCCATGCCGGATACACATCGGCGGTATCCACCAGGTTGAAGCCGGCATCGACGAATGCATCGAGCAGGGCGAAGGCGGTCTTCTCGTCGGCACTCCAGCCGAAAACATTGCCACCAAAGGCAATAGGGCTGGCCTGCAGGCCGGAACGGCCAAGTTCGCGATGCTGTGGCATGTGTGTCTCCCATATTTCCCTAGCGTTGCAGCATAAGCGCAGAACATTCCCGTTCGATGGCACAACGCTGGAAACTGCGTTCCGCAGCGCATCATCGCGATAACGCTATGTGAACATTTCGATGTGGCACATGCACTCACCCGGCGCGGAAAAGCACCATGCTAGGCTCGCGGTACATCCGCGAAAGGAGTACGCCATGCACCTACCTGTTCCGCTGTTGTGTGCCTGCCTGCTGGGCATTGGCGCCGTCATGCCTGCCGCGCCGCTGATGGCGCAGGACAAGGCCGCCACTGCGGATGTGCAGGTGCCGGCCACATTGCAGGCTGCCGTGCACGCCAGCACGCGCACACCGGCCAACGTGGCCCGCGATGGCTTCCGTCATCCCGCGCAGACGCTGGCCTTCTTCGGCCTGCAGCCGCAGCAGACCGTGGTGGAGATCACGCCCGGTGGTGGCTGGTATGCGGAAATTCTGGCGCCGTATCTGCGCGAGGGTGGCCAGTACGTCGCTGCGGTGGTGGACCCTGAAGCGCTGCCCGCCGGCGGTGGCCGCGATTACCAGCAGCGTGCGCGCGATGGCCTGGCGAAGAAGTTTGCCGGTTCACCGGCCATGTTCGAGCGCGCCACCGTGGTGGCCTACGACCCCGCAGCACCGGTGCTGGGCAAGCCCGGTTCGGCCGATCTGGTGCTGACCTTCCGCAACGTGCACAACTGGCGTTCCAATGGCCAGGCCGAAGGCATGTTCCGTGCGTTCCATGACGTGCTCAAGCCCGGTGGTGTGCTCGGCGTGGTCGAACACCGTGCCAAATCCGACGTGCCTGCGGACGACAAGAGTGGTTACGTGGGGCAGGCGCAGATGATCGCCATGGCCGAAGCGGCGGGCTTCACGCTCGATGCCAGCAGCGAGGTCAACGCCAACCCGCGTGATACCAAGGACCACCCCAATGGTGTGTGGACCTTGCCGCCTTCCAACAACCACGACGCGGCCGATGCGCAGAAGTACAAGGCCATCGGCGAGAGTGACCGCATGACGCTGCGGTTCATCAGGAAGTAGCGGGGAAACGGGAACGGGGAGGTGGGAATGATGGATCAGCGGTAGCTGCGCAGCATCCATGTGGTGCACGGACTGCATAGCCAATACCCCGCCGTTGCACCATCATTCCCCGTTCCCGCCACCCTGTTCCCAGCTTCATGCTCATCGCCCTCAACAAGCCCTTCAACGTGCTGTGCCAGTTCACCGACCGCAGCCAGCCGCCACGCGCGACGCTGGCCGGTTTCGGGTTGCCGGCGGATGTGTATGCGGCCGGACGGCTGGATTACGACAGCGAGGGCCTGCTGCTGCTCACCGATGACGGCACGCTCGCCCATCGCCTGACCGACCCGCGCCACAAACAGCCCAAGACCTATTGGGTGCAGGTGGAAGGTGTGCCGACCGAGGAGAAACTGCAGGCACTGCGTGACGGCGTGCAGCTCAATGACGGCCCGACGTTGCCGGCCCGGGTGGAGCTGATGCAGGACGTGCCCGCGCTGTGGGAGCGCGATCCGCCGGTGCGTTTCCGGAAGACCGTGCCGGATGCCTGGCTGGCGGTGACGTTGCGTGAGGGCCGCAACCGCCAGGTGCGGCGCATGACCGCAGCCGTGGGCCTGCCGACGCTGCGTCTGGTGCGTTTCTCGATGGGCCCGTACACGTTGGACGGGCTGTTGCCGGGGCAGTGGCGGGTGCTTTAGGCAGCCGCCATGCCGGGCATCAATGGCGTGCTGACGCCAGCAGGAACCAGGGTGGCTGCCCTGGTTCCCGTGCGCATGCGTCAGCCGTTACGGTTTCAGGCGTCGCTGCCGATGTCGCTGGTTTCGTCGGTGACGCTGGCAGCATGGCGGCGGCGCTGTGCGATCTGGCGCGACTTGGCTTCCAGCGCCTCGTTGTCACGCTTGTTCTTGCGGTACACGGCATAGCCAAGCAGGCCCAGGCCGACCGCAGCCACGGCGATGGTGGCGGTGGGGTTGCGCTTGGCCACGCGGGTGACGGCACGGCCACCGGTCTTCATCGCGCCGATGGCGGCACCGGTCTTCAGCCACTCGGCTGCGCTGGAGCCGCCGGTCTTGAGGTTGTCGCCTGCGTGATTGACCAGCTCCATGGCGCGTTCCAAGGCCGGTCCGGTGATATCGCTGAACTTGCTCATGTGGGGAGTCCTTGTTCTCACGGGTCAGATGCCCAGTGTCTCTGCTGGGGTGTGTACGGCATGTTAGCCGGAAAGGGTGACAGCGGGCTGTACGGCGGCAGTACCCCCGACATTCCCCGCAGCCCACTCCGTAGCCCCGTAGCCCGGGTAAGCGCAAGCGCACCCGGGACTGGGAATGATCGAGGAGTGGGCCGGCATCATCGGCACGATGCCCCCGGGTGCGCTTGCGCTTACCCGGGCTACAAGGGCAGGACTTTTTACGTCCCGCGCGGTTTTGCTCTATGGGTTGCGGTTGCGCTCCATGGGTCGTCGGGCCGCGCCATGCAGGTATTGGTAGTCCAGAGTTGCCCCCACCGTCGCCACGGGCCGG
>DCXY01000001.1:109546-178020 GCA_002329155.1 Stenotrophomonas sp. UBA2124
CGCGTGGTTTTGCTCTATGGGTCGCGGTTGCACTCCAGGGATCGTCGGGCCGCGCCATGCAGGTATTGGTAGTCCAGAGTTGCGGCACCGTCGCCACGGGCCGGAAACTGTCACGTGCCGCGGGGTTTTGCTCTATGGGTTGCGGTTGCACTCCAGGGATCATCCGGCCAAGGGTGTCGTGGATACCGCCCCTTCATCTCCTTCTTCACCTCGGCATAGGTGTTCTGCCAGAAGTTCTTGAGGTCACCGGTGACCTGCAACGGCTTGCCGCCTGGCGAGAGCAGGTGCAGCAGCAGGGGGACCCGGCCATCGGCGATGCGCGGGGTGTCGGCCAGGCCGAACAGTTCCTGCAGCTTCACCGCCAGCACCGGCGGGCGCGGGCTGATACCGTCGTCGTCCAGCGCGTACTCGATGCGCCGGTCCATGCCCGACGGGACATGCATGCGCAGCGGCGCATGGCGGTCGATCAGCTGGCGCGTGCTCCAGTCGATGCGCGATTTCAGCGCCTCGCCCAGTTCGTCCTCGGCCAGTGCATCCAGCCGGGTCTTGCCGGTAAAGGCGGGCAGCAGCCAGTCGTCCAGCGTTGCCAGCAGCGCGGCGTCGGATAGGTCGGGCAGCTCCAGCTCGGGCATCCAGTGGCGCAGGCCCATCACCCGGCAGCGCCATTGCCGCAGGGTGTCGGTCCATGGCAGCGCCTCCAGCCCCAGCTCGGCCACCGCGTCGGTGAGCGCGCGTGCGGCCAGCGCGGGGTCCACCTGGCCGGCGGGGCGGCTGTCGAGCACGATGCGGTCGAAGCTGCTCTCGCGGCGTGCCTCCAGTGCGCGCCGGCCGGAGTTCCAGCGCACCACATCCTGCTGGCGGAAGCGCTCCGGGAAATCCTGGCGCAGGCGCCTTTCATCCACCGGCGCGGCGCGCAGGATCAGGGCATCACGCGCCTCATGGCGCAGCTCGCTGATCACCAGCCACGGTTCGCCACGCAGATCGCTGTGGTCGAACTGGCGCGCGCTGCGGCCATTGGCCAGCTGGTAGCGCAGGGGGTCGTTGGGATGCTGCGCGGCGATGCGGTCGGGGAAGGCATGGGCCAGCAGGTCGCCCAGCTCATGGGCCTGGATGTCACCCGGTGGCATGGCCTCGCAGCGCAGCCGGCGGCGCCATTGGCGGGCGGCGGCATCGATGGCGGCCAACGCACCACGGCTGGCATCGTGCGGTGTACGCCCGCTGCGCGAGGCGGCCAGCGCACGCCAGCGTGCGGCCAGGGCATCGCCGCCCTGGCGCAGCGGGTCGCGCGCTTCCAGCAGCGCGGCCAAGTCTGCCGCCAGCGCCTGTTCGCGCGGATTGCCGGCGGCCAGCAGCATCGCGGCCATGCGCGGATGCGTGCCCAGCCCCAGCATGCGCTTGCCCAGCGGAGTAATGGTGTCGTCGCCGCTCAGCGCACCGAGGCGGCGCAGCAGCTCGCGCGCGGCGGACAGGGCACCGGCAGGTGGCGCATCGACGAAGCGCAGTGCATCGCTGCCCCAGGCCGCAAGTTCCAGCGCCAGCGCGGCCAGTTCGACCTGTGCGATCTCGGGGCGCCGTTGTGGTTCCAGCCGCTGCGACTGCGGCCACAGCCGCCACGCCCAGCCGGCGGCGACACGACCCGCACGGCCTGAACGCTGGTCGGCGGAGGCCTGCGAGATGCTCACCGCATCCAGCCGCGAGAAGCCGCTGTTGGGGTCGTAGCGTGGTTCGCGCGCCAGGCCTGCATCAATCACCACGCGCACACCGGGCAGCGTTACCGAGGATTCGGCCACGTTGGTGGCCAGCACCACGCGGCGGTGACCGTCAGGATCAGGCTGCAGTACGCGGCTCTGCTGCTCCACGGGCAGCTCGCCATGCAGCGCAAGCACCACGACGCCCGTGCTCTGCTCCTCCCCTTTCGCGGAGCGAAGGGGGAGGTTGGGAGGGGGTTGCTGTTGCTCCTGCGCTGTAGCGGAAAGCGACCCCTCCCCAACCCTCCCCTTGCCTTCGGCAAAGGGAGGGGGCGATACGTCGGCCATTGCAGCGCTCCGCTCCTCCCCTTTCGCGGAGCGAAGGGGGAGGTTGGGAGGGGGTAGCTGTTGCTTCTGCGTAGTAGCGGAAAGCGACCCCTCCCCAACCCTCCCCTTGCCTTCGGCAAAGGGAGGGAGCCGGGTAGCTTCGAGCGCCGCCTGCACGCGGGTGATCTCGCGCTGGCCGGGCAGGAACACCAGTACATCGCCGGGATGTTCGGCCAGTGCCTGCTCCACGGCGCGGCGGGTCTGCGCCTCCAGCGACTCATCGCGCCGTGCCGGGAAGTGGCTCACCTCCACCGGATGACTACGGCCTTCGCTGGACAGGCGCGGTGCTTCCAGAAAGCCCGCCAGCCGCTCGCCATCCAGCGTGGCCGACATCACCACGATGCGCAGATCATCCCGCAGCTGGCTTTGCACATCCAGCGCCAGAGCAAGCCCGAGGTCGGCGGACAGGTGGCGCTCGTGGAATTCGTCGAACAGCAGCGCACCCACGCCCTCCAGCAACGGGTCGTCCTGCAGCATGCGGGTGAGGATGCCCTCGGTGACCACTTTGATCCGGGTGCGCGCGGACACCTTGTTCTCGAAGCGGATGCGGTAACCCACGGTTTCGCCCACCGGTTCGCCAAGCTGGCGGGCCATGAACAGCGCGGCGCTGCGTGCGGCCACGCGGCGCGGTTCCAGCATGATGATGCGCCGGCCTTCCAGCCATGGCGCGTCCAGCAGCGCCAGTGGCACCTGGGTGGTCTTGCCCGCGCCGGGCAGCGCCTCCAGCACCAGCCGGCTGTGCTGCTGCAGTTGCGCGAGGATCTGCGGCAGCAGCGGGGTGATGGGGAATTCGGGTGGGGTGGGGCGGTCCATCGTGCAAGGATAAAGGTTCGTGCAGGCACAACCGCCTACAATGCGCGTTTTCCGCAGTTCACCTCCCGCAATGCAACTGATCGACATCGGCGCCAACCTCACCCATGAATCCTTCGATCGCGACCTGGACGCGGTGCTGGAGCGCGCCCGCGCCGCAGGCGTGGTGCAGATGGTGGTGACGGGGGCCAGCCGCGAGCATTCGCCGATGGCGCTGGAATTGGCGCAGCGCCACCCGGGCTTCCTGTATGCGACGGCGGGCGTGCACCCGCACCATGCCAGTGAATACACCGACGAATGCGATGCGGAGATGCGCGCGCTGCACGCGCATGCCGACGTGGTGGCGGTAGGCGAGTGTGGGCTGGACTACAACCGCGATTTCTCGCCACGCCCGGCACAGCGCAAGGCCTTCGAGCGGCAACTGCAGATTGCCGCGGAGAACGGCAAGCCGCTGTTCCTGCACCAGCGCGATGCGCATGACGACTTCATCGCGATGATGGGCAACTTCGATGGGAAGCTGGGTCCGGCGGTGGTGCATTGCTTCACCGCCGAGCGCCGCGAGCTGTTCGATTACCTGGACCGCGACTGGTACATCGGCATCACCGGCTGGCTGTGCGACGAGCGCCGTGGCGCGCATCTGCGCGAACTGGTGAAGCATATTCCCGCCGAACGCATGATGATCGAAACCGACGCGCCCTACCTGCTGCCGCGCACGCTGCGGCCGCTGCCCAAGGACCGCCGCAACGAGCCGGCATTCCTGTCGCACATCGTCGAGGAACTGGCGCGCGACCGTGGCGAGGATGTGGCCGTTACCGCTGCCAACGCAACGGCGGCTACCCGCAGCTTCTTCCGCCTGCCCACGGTCTGACCGGCAGCGCGGCGGGCCTCAGTCGCGCTGCGCTTCGTACGCCTGCAGATGGCAGTACGCCGCGCGCAGATTGGGCGCGGCCTGGCCGGCAGCAAGCGCGCGCTGCAGCATGTCGCCCACGATATGCGCCGCTTCCACCCGCTGCCCGGCTTCCAGGTCGCGCAGCATGGATGCCTTGATGGATGAGCCGGGCTTGGTCAACGCGGTCAACGCGATGTCCTGCGCCTTCTGCGGTATCGGCTGGCCGGCCTGCGCGGCCACGGCCAGGCATTCGGCATACAGCGCCTGCATGAACGCAGTGCCGTGGTCGCTGGCGACGATATGGCCCACGTCGGCACACATCAGGCAGGTGCCTGCGGCCAGCGCGGTGAGGAAGCTGTACTTGATCCACTGCTCCTGCGCGATATCCGGCGAGGCCACATGGTCGATGCCGGCGGTGCCGCAGGCGTCGGCAAACGCAGCCACGCGCGCGCTGAGTGCACCGCCATCGCGCTCACCAAAGGTGATGCGCGCCGGCTTGTCCAGATGCAGTACCGCACCGTCATCGGCCTTGGTGGCGCTGATGAAGCACAGGCCACCGAGTACCTTTTCATGGCCGAAGCGGGCATCCAGATCGGCGTAGTGGCGCAGGCCGTTGAGGATGGGCAGCACGGTGGTGGCTTCACCCACGGCCGGCGCGATGGCTTCGATGGAACTGGCCAGGTCGTAGGCCTTGCAGCTCAGGATCACCAGATCGAAAGGCTGGGTGCGTGCCAGCTCGGGCAGCGCATCGGCGGTGACGTGGGCCACCGGGAAGGCGGCATCGCCCAGTGGGCTGCGGATCACCAGGCCATCGCGCTGCAGCTGTGCCGCGCGCTCTTCGCGGACCAGGAAGGTCACGTCCACGCCGGCCTGCGCCAGGCGCCCGCCGAAGTAACCGCCGGTTCCGCCGGCGCCGAGAATCAGGATGCGCATGAGCTGCAGGCCACGTGTTGCATGAAGGGAGCTTCATGATAGGCCAGCCTGCACGGGGTGGTGCTCAGTCGTCCATGCCCTTGGGGCTGTTGAGGTTGTCAGGCTTCTGGAACAGCGCGGGGTCCAGCGGTTCGTAACTGACCTGGCGCGCACGGAACCCACGGCTGTCCTGGCGGTTGCCAACCGTGCCGCGGTAGCCCAGCAGCAGGCCGGTCTGGCTGTCGATCCACAGTACGCCACGGGTGGTGCCATCAGGCCCGTTGCGCGCGTTGTCGTAACGCACACCCTTGGCCAGGCGGCCGGCGATGAACTCGCCCTGTGCCGGAAAGCAGCGGCCCTGCAGGGTGTCGCACGGTTGCCGCAGGTCATACCAATAGGGGCCGCTGGCATCGTTGGCCGGCACCATGTAGCGGCCCTTCGGGCTTATCCACCATGCGCGCGGTTCCTCCGCGCGCTTGAGCAGGTAGGCATCGGAGCCACCGGTGCTGAAATGGAACTCCGCACGCATGCCCTCGGCGCTGGTGTGCAGCGTCACCGGAATGGGCTTGCGCGTGGTGCGCGGCGCCAGGCTGCCATAACCTTCCACCGTGCCTTCAAGGCGTGCCTGCAGGCCCTGCGACTGCGCCAGCGCAGGTGCGGCCAGCAGCAGCGCCAGCACTACGGCCAGGCAACGCTCAGCGCGCAAGCCGGCTGCTGTCATAGATGGGCGTCTGCATGCGGACCACCGCATGCGATTCGATGGGCAGGCGGCGGTGGCCACTGACGGGCTCCTCGAACAGCATCATCGGTGGCCGGTAGCTCTCACCTTCGGTGAGCAGCGCCGATACGCCGGCAATCACGCGGTCGGCAAACGGCACGATCAGCGGAAACTGGTAGGTGACCTTGATCTTGAGGATGTTGGCATCCTGCACGTTCACGCCGCTGCCACCAATGCGTGCATCGCGGAAGGCCAGGCTGTCGTTGGGCAGCGCGTAGCGGCCATCGTACTGGCGCTCACGGTGCTCGTTGAAGGCCGCGCGGGTGGGCGAGATCACGTCGATGTCGGCAAATGCGCGCACCTCCGCCTCCGCTTTCACGCGGGCGCGGGTCACGCCTGCCACATCGGGGGAGGTGGCCAGCAACGGGGTCATGCCTGCGGCCAGTGCGCTGCGCATCTTGCCGTGATCGGCGCCATTGACCGAGCCGGCGCGCGCGGCCTGGAAAGCGGCATAGTCCAGCGTGGATTTGGCGCGGTAGATCAGCACCAGCTGGAAGGTCACCAGTATCAGGAACAGAAAGGCGGGGACGACGATGCAGAACTCGACCAGTGATTGTCCTGACTGGTGGCGGCGGGACGCGAATGGCGGGGTCATAGCAGGCCTCCGGAAGGCTGTTGCGCCCGGGCAGTTCCGGGCACGGCAATCCACTGCAGGGTTTCGCCGGTACGCGGCGCCAGCTGCGCGATGCTACCGGTGGGAAGCTCCAGGGTGCTGCGCGCACCACGCTGGGAGGCAGCACGCCAGGGCGCCACGTTCTCGCGCCAACCCAGCACCTGATTGCTGCTGGACAGGAACAGCAGGTCAAGCGGGTAGCGCATGCCCAGCGTGTGCACGCTGGCGCAGGGTTCGATCAACAGGCCCTGGCCGGGCTGCAGCCTTGGCAGCACCAGCAACCCGAACAGGCGCTGGTGCCAATGCCGCGCGTGCCGCACCTGCGGCACCAGACATTGCGCTCCACGGTGCAGGGCCAGTGTCTTCATATGATTCCCTGCTGTTTCATCTGCAGGTAGATGAAGTAGGCCAGCACCACGAAGATCAGCGGGAAGAAGAACATCACCAGCGGCAGCATCATTTTCACCGGCGCTTCCAGCGCCAGTTTCTCCGCACGCAGGAAGCGTTCCTCGCGGCGCTGGTTGGCCTGCGCACGCAGGGTATCGCTGAGGTTGGCGCCCACCTTGTCGGCCTGGATCAGCGCGCTGGTGAAACTGGTGATCTGCGAGATGTCCATGCGGTCGGCCATGCGCCGCAGTGATTCGGCGCGCGGCAGGCCGGCGCGCATGTCGCGAAGCATGCGCGAGAACTCCTGCGACAGCGGGCCCGGGGGGCCGCGGTTCACCGACTGCTCGATGGAACCGGTGATGTTCAGGCCGGCTTCCACGCCCATGGTGATGAAGTCCAGGAATACCGGCAGATCGCGCACCACCATCTTGGTGCGCACCTTGCGGCGCTCGCCCAGCCACAGCGATGGGTACATCCAGCCGATGGGCAGCCCGAACAGCAGGCAGAACAGCAGCGAGCCCACGCTGCCCTTGCCCAGCATCACCACGATCAGCATCAGGAACAGCGACACCGTGCCGGCCGAGACAATACGCGTGCCGTACAGCTCCTCGGGGGTGAGCACGAAGTCCTGCCCGGCCGAGGTCAGCGAGCGGTGCGCACGCTCCAGCTGCGCACCCTTCAGGCGCGGGCCCACCGCGTGGGTGGCGGCCACCACCACCGGCCACAGCAGGCGCAGCATCCGCGGCAGCGGGTCCTGGTAGTTGCGGTCGCTCTGCGGCACCTGCTGCAGCATGTTGCGCAGCGCGAACATGACCAGCACCACTGCGGCCACCGCCATCAAAGCAACAAGGATGATGATCCAGCTCATATGTCGATCGTCATGATTTTGCGGCACATCTTGTAGCCGAGGTATTCCAGCACGGCGATCAGCGTGATCACGCTCCAGCCCAGCCAGGTGTGGAACATCGGGTTCATGGTTTCCGGGTAGAACAGCACCAGAAAGCCGACCAGGCCGCCGGGCAGCATGGCCATCACGATGCCCTGCAGGCGGCCCTGCGCGGTCAGCGCCTTGACCTTGCCTTCCATCATCAGCTTGCGGCGCAGGGTTTCGGCCAGCGTGGCCAGGGTTTCGGCCAGATTGCCGCCCACCTCGCGCGAGATGGTCACCGCCGCGACGAACAGCTTGGCATCGTCGATGGGCACGCGCATGGCGAAGTGCTCCAGCGCATCCTCGGTGCGCACACCCATGTGCTGCTCGCGCAGGATCAGCGAAAGCTCCTGCGCCAGTGGCGGCTGGCCATCCTGTGCCAGTGTCTCCAGCGCAGGGTTGAAGCCCACGCCGGCACGCAGGCTGCTGGCCAGCATCAGCAGGCCATCGGGCAGTTGTTGCTGGATGCGGTCCAGCCGGCGCTGTTTGAGCCACAGGTAGATCTTGCGCGGCAGCACGGCCATCAGCACCAGTGCCACCACCGCCAGGAACAGGCTGCCGAGCAGCGCCCAGACGACCAGCGGCACCAGGATCAGCACCACCACGTTGAGCACATACAGCGCCCTGAGGTCCACGAACAGGAACATGTCGGCCAGGTTCAACCGCGCCTGGCTCATGAAGTTGTCCTTGTAGCGCTCCATGAAGCCGGTGCTGGAGCGCGCAAGGTACATGCCGGCCATGGCAAAGCTGCCGAACGCCAACAATGCGATCAGCAGGATATCCATCAGCTGTTCGCTCCTGTGCGGAAGATGCCAAGGTCGATGTTGACGCCGCGCTCGGCCAGGCTCTCGTAGAACTCCGGCACCGCACCAGTGGCGCGGAAATCACCGGCCACTTTGCCGTCACGGCCATGGTAGGTGCGCGGGTTGAACAGGAAGATGTCCTGCAGCTGGATGGTTCCGCTCTCGATGCCGGTGATCTCGGTGATGTGGCTGACCTTGCGCGAGCCGCAGGGGTAGCGTTTCTGGTGCACGATCAGGTCCACCGCCGAGGCGATCTGCTCGCGCACCACGGTCATCGGCAGTTCCATGCCGGCCATCATCACCATCACCTCCAGACGCGAGAGCGTTTCACGCGGGTTGTTGGCGTGGGCGGTGGTCAGTGAACCTTCGTGGCCGGTATTCATGGCCTGCAGCATGTCCAGCGCCTCGCCGCCACGGCACTCACCCACCACGATGCGGTCCGGGCGCATGCGCAGCGCGTTCTTGACCAGGTCGCGGATGGTGATGTGGCCCTTGCCCTCCATGTTCGGTGGGCGCGCTTCCAGCGCCACCAGGTTGGGCTGCACCAGCTTCAGTTCGGCGGCATCCTCGATGGTGACCACGCGGTCAGCGTCGGGGATGAAGTTGGAAAGGATGTTCAGCAGCGTGGTCTTGCCCGAGCCGGTACCGCCGCTGACCACGATGTTGCGCCGCTCCTTCACCGCCATGATCAGGAAATCCAGCATGGGCTGGTTGAGCGAGCCGAAGGTCAGCAGGTCTTCGCCCTGCAGCTTGCGCTTGGCGAACTTACGGATGCTCACGCTGGGGCCGCGCAGGGCCACCGGCGGAATGACGGCGTTGACGCGCGAGCCGTCCTTCAGGCGTGCGTCCACCATGGGCGAGCTTTCATCGATGCGGCGGCCCAGCGGGGTGACGATGCGCTCGATGGCCGAGAGCACCGCGCGGTCATTGGTGAAGTTGACTGCGGATTTCTCGATGCGGCCGGAGCGTTCAATGAAGATCTGGTCATGCGCGTTCACCATGATTTCGGTGACGCTGCTGTCGTCAAGCAGGTCTTCCAGCGGGCCCAGGCCAATGGCCTCGTCCAGCACTTCCTTGGCCAGCCGGCGCCGGTTGATGGTCTTGGGCAGGTCGTTGAACTCGCGGTTCATGACCTCGTCGATCAGCTTGATGGTGGTGCTGCGCAGAACCTCGTCGGTCATGCCACGCACATCCACGCGGCGCAGATCCATCTGTTTGACCAGCGCCGAATGCACACGTGCACGCCACACGGTGGATTCCACCGCGAGCTGGTCGGTGGCCAGTGCGCGGCTCTGCGCTTCGGCTTCGGCCGTTGCCTGCAGGTCAACCGGCGGTGGCGCCGGGTCGTTGGCCGGCACCGGTGCCGGCTCCTGCACGGCGCCCGGCGGGCGTATCGGCTGCACCTGCGGCGGATCGTCGTCGATCACCTGCAGGCGGTAGTCACCGATTTCCACACGGTCGGCGCTGCCCAGCGGCCCATGCAGGCTCTTGACCTGCTCGCCGTTGACCTTCACCGCGGTGCGGTTGCTCAGGGCCTCGATGAAGATGCCGTTGTCTTCGCGCTTCAGCGCCGCATGCTGCTGGGCGATGCTCCAGCCCTGCAGCACGATCAGGTTGCCATCGCCACGGCCGATGCCGCACTCACGGTGCAGGCAGCGGACCCGGCGTTCCTCGCGGTTGGAGGCGGTAATCAGGACATTGAACATGGGTTACCTACTGCACGAACTCTTTGTTGCGGCGGGACATTGCGTCGTGGCCGCGCTGCTGGATGTCGTTGCCGCGTTCGATGGCGTCTATGTTCTCCTGCGAATCCGGGGTGATCACGCGCGGGGTGACGAACATCACCAGTTCGGTGCGGTTGCCACGGAAGCCATCGGAGCGGAACAGCTTGCCCAGGATGGGAATGTCGCCAAGCAATGGAAATTTCTCTGCGTTCTTGGCCGCGCTGCTGTCCACCAGACCGGACACCACGATGGTTTCGCCTGCCCGCACGTTGATCTCCGAAGAGGTACGGCGGGTGCTGAAGCCGGGCACGCCCTGCACCGAAATACTGGGGTCCACGCGGCTCACTTCGGCCATGAAGGTGGTGGAGATGTCGTTGTTGGCATTGACCACCGGGTCGATATCCAGCTTGATGCCGTATTCCTTGTAATCGATGGTCACCTGGCCAAAGCCCTGTGGAATCGGAATCGGTACTTCGCCGCCCACCAGGAACTTCGCCGAGCCGCCACTGCGTGCACTGAGCTGCGGCGAGGCGAGCATGAACGCCTTGCCCTTGTTCATCAGCAGGTTGATGCTTGAACCGATGGTGGTGGCAATGCCGAAGTACGCCTGGGTGCCGCGCACGGCCGGCGGCAGCCCGGGCTGCAGGTTGTTGAACGGTGAGTCTTCCGGCAGCACGCGGTAGTACGGGTTGGTGGTGAAATCCTTGAGCAGGCCGCCCATCGGCCCACGGATCACGTTGTCCCACTTGATGCCCAGCTCCTCCAGCGCGTTGGAGTCGAACTCCATGATCTTCACGTCCATCAGCACCATCGGGCGCATGCCCACTGGGTCGGAGGAGGTGAAATCCAGCAGCTGCGGGTAGATTTCCTTCAGGCTCTGGATGCGCGCGGCAATGCCCGGGTGCACATCCTGGCCGGTGACCACCACGCGGTCGGCCACGGTGTGCACGGTGATGTTGTCCGAATCGGCGAGCAGCGCACGCACGGTTTCGGCCAGGCCCTCGGTGTCGTTCTCACCAATGGTCACCGGCACTTCTATCTGGCTGCCGTCCTGCATCCACAGGTGCAGGGTGCTGTCGCCCAGTTTGTTGCCGATCACCACCAGCTCGTTGCGGCCGATATTGGTGACCTGCAGCATTTCACCGTTGCCCACGGCCACGCGCTTGAGTGCGCGCGGCAGCTTGTATACGGCTGCCTGGCCCACGTACAGGCGTGCACGCTCGGGCAGCGGCACTGCCTGGCGGCTGGTCGCCGCGCGGGTGTAGGCCGGGTTGGAAGCCGGAATGGGGAACTGGCGGCCGGGCACCAGAGCACCGGCAGCGGCGTTGCCCGCCGGTGCGGCAGCGGCCCTGGCGGCGGGCTGCTGCTGCACCACCACCGGCACGGGCTGGGTGGGTTGTGAAGAGGCAGCCGGTGGCGCGGCACCACCACCGATGTAGTCGGCCTGCTGGGCGGTGGCGGGCAGCGCCGATGACAGGGCGACGAAGGCGCCGAGCGTGAAAAGACCAGTCGAGCGATTACGCATACTTCAGCCCTTGCCTCCAATGATGAAATGGACACCGCTGCTCTGGCGCACCTTGCCGCCGTTGCCGGTTTCCAACAGTTGTTTCTGGGTAAGCCCGCCCAGGCCGAACGGGCTGCTGTCTTCGTTGTGGCGCAGCATCACGCGCAGGCCGCCGGCCTTGCCGGCAACGGTCAGGCGCTCGGCTTCACGCGGCGCCAGCTCCAGGGTGATGTTGCTGTAGCCGGGGTTCTCTTCATCCACCGGCTGTTCGCCGACGCGGGTGCCGGTGGCCAGTACATTGATGTTCTCCAGCAGCGGCAGCACGCGTGCACCGCCCTGTTCCTGGTCCACGGTAAGCAGGATGTCCACATGGTCGCCGGGCGCGACCATGCCGGAGATCGAATTGGTCTCGTCCACCGACATGGTGTAGGCCACGTTGCCGGTCTTGATCACCGTGGAGAACTGGTCGTAAAGCGGTACCAGTGCCGCACCCGATACCGGCGCGCCCTGCGGCAGCGGTGCACGCAGCACGCGGCCCACGAACTGGTCGGCGTTTTCCGGGGTGATGGCATCGGCCGGCACCAGATCCACCGGCACCGGGCGCGCGGCCAGATCGTCGGAGGTGATCTGCGTGCCCTGCTGCAGGTCGGCCTTGGGCACGGCCACCACCACGGTATCTCCCGTGTCCTTGGTGCGCTCGGCCACCGTCTTCTGCACGTAGTTCACCGCCAGCAGCGCGGCAAGCCCGCCCAGGCAGAGCGCGACGATGATGAAGATGAGGTTCTTGTTCGGTGTCTTGATGTTGAGCTTCTTCATATCCAACCAAGCGAGAGTGCATAGACGAAGCTGGAGTAGGCCTTGCGCAGCGCCTCCACCAGCTCGAGGATGATGTTGGGCTCGGCGATGAGCACGATGATGCCGAGCACCGCGATGATGGTGTACTCCACCAGTGCGGCGCCGCGCTGCGCGCGCCTGCTGGCCAGGGTGGGGGCATGTCGCATGGGGCAGGTCACCTCGAAATCTGGTTGACGACCACGTCGGTGGTGTCACCCTTGCGGTTGAAGGTGATGGTCATCTGCTGCTTGCCGTTGGCGTAGCTGGAGACACAGCTCACCGCCATCATTGCGCAGGTGCGTGTGTCTTCACTGCGCCAGCCATCGGCAGGCAGGCGCGCCCTGTAATAGGCGTCGGCCTGGAAGGGCGACATCGGCGCGGTCATGGACAGCGTGCGCCCGGGGTTGTCCATGTACACCGTGTCGGTGATGACCTGGGTGCCGGCCGGCTTGATGAAGTCGGCCCCCGGTGCGGTCTTGGGCGCCTGCTTGAGCAGCTCGATGATGCCGATCTGGCCCTGGCTGCCATTGCTGCCACCACTGAGCTCGATGGTGATGGAATGCTTGCTCGTAGCATGGGCAATGATCTTCTTGTTGCCCAGGTCGGTCACCACCACCTGGCCGGGCCACTTCTGCTCGTAGAAGCGGATCAACTGGTCCGGCGTTTCCTTGCTGTGGAAGCGCGCCGCGCGCATCGGGATGCCGTTGTGGATCATGTGCCGCGACACCCATTCGCCTTCGGTGTCATCCGGCAGCGGCAGCTCGGGCCAGTCGGCGGCCACGGCAGCGGGAATCACGCCGGCTGCAAGCATCCATGTGGCCAGCAGCTTATGGGCGTGCGTCATAGCGTTTCAGCTTGTCCATCGGCACGACATCCGGCTCGATCTTGCCGGGCTCCAGGTCGCCCAGCACGCCGAAGAACGGCAGCCAGGTAGCGCCCTGCAGCGGCTTTGTGGCATCGGACAGATGCGAGGTGGGCACGATGCTGCTGATCTGCGACTTCACCGAGCGTGGGTGCTTGGTGCTGGTACCCGCACCTGCGGCGTTCCACGGGTCGGCAAGCACGGTGCTGCTGCCCTTCATGCGTAGGCCGATGGTATCGAATGGCTCCAGATACGTGGCGGCGCTGCCATTGGCAAGGCGCAGGTCACGGATGTTCATGTCCATGCTGGCGGTTACCAGGCCGCGCTGGTTGGGTGGGAAATCGCCCGGAATCAAAGCCAGCAGCTTGTTCAGTTTGCCGGCCAACCCGGGCTGGTCCTCGTTGCGGTAGGCATTGAGCCTGATGTCACTGCGCTGCAGCAGCGGCTGGTTGGAGAAGGTGTTGAGCAGCGGAGCTTCCAGGCGTTCCTGGGTGCTGGTGGGTGCGCGGCTGCTGACCGCGGCATCGGCCTTGCCGAAATGGCGGGCAATGAGCTGGTCGCGTACCTTGCCGGTAGCCGGTATCCCGTACGAGGGTGTGACCGTGGCTTCCCATGCCGCCGAGCGGGTGGCCTGCTGGGTGAGCTGGCGGATGTGGATGTACTTGCCGAGGATGGGGATCAGCAGGAACAGAGGCACCAGCGCCAGGCACAGCACCACCATTTCCATCATGCTCTGGCCGCGTTGCAGGCGGGGCGTATGCATCACAGTTTCTCCGTGGCAGCAGCCGGGGCGGCAAAGGCCTGGCCGACGGTGAGTGTCTGTGTGGTCATGCGGTAGCCGTTGCCATCGGCAGGCTCGGCTTCCAGCACGAAGGAGTTGCTTGAGGGGCGCACATCGTCACCACGGCTGGAGCCAAAGCCCCATTCGCGGCCACCGGACCACACGCAGATGCGGTTGTTCTGGCGGCTGGTCCATTCATCGCAGGGCTGGCCCGCCACCTGCTTGGTGACAGGCCCCTGAAAGCCCTGCGGTGCGGCATCGTCCTCGGCCGAAAGTGCGAAACGCTGCAGTTCCTCACCTGATTGCAGCGGCTGTTCCTCGCTGACCCCGGTAGCCAGGTCCTGCTCCAGGTACCTGCTCTGGGTGGTGGTGGTGAAGGTGCCAGTCATCTCGAGATGGAACTGGCAGGGTGCCTGGGAAGATTCCGGCACGGCTTTCCAGGTGCGGGTCTGCGTGCTTTCACTCTTGCCGTCTATCCACACCTCGTAGCGTGTCACCCCCAACAGGGCGACATCGGCTTCGGCGACACGCCGGGTAGGCAGGCCACCGGCCTCGCAGGCGTTGACGGCGTTCAGATAGCCCTCGCGCTGCGCGTTCCTGCCATCCACCAGCAGTTCGGCGGTCTGGTCCAGGTGGATGGGTGGTACATCCTTCACCGCACCGGCATCGGGGCCGCTGCCGTTGGCTGCGCCATTGCAGGCAACCAGCAGCATCACGCCGGGAACTGCGGCAAGCAGCCGCGCCAGTGGTTGGTGTCTGTGGAAACGGGTCATAGGCGGCTGATCCCCAGGGCCACTTC
Source organism: Stenotrophomonas sp. UBA2124 (assembly GCA_002329155.1). GTDB lineage: Bacteria > Pseudomonadota > Gammaproteobacteria > Xanthomonadales > Xanthomonadaceae > Stenotrophomonas. The sequence continues at coordinate 124,246 of DCXY01000001.1, forward strand.
AATGCTGTTGGGTGTATCCACCAGGCGCGCCTGCCAGTACGGGCTGAACAGATTGCCCACTTCCAGGCGGTTGTCACCGCGTTTGAACAGCGAATAGTTCGGCGGCCGGTTGAAATACACCTGGCCGGAGGCATAGGCGGCGATCTTCCTGTTGGCTGCCTTGTCTTCCAGTGCCATCGCCGAGCCCGCCGGGCCACCAATGCCGTCAATGGCCGAACTGGTGCGGGCATTGGCCACATCGGTTTCCACATGCACGGTGAAGATGGGGCCGGTGTTCTTGTCCGGGTCCTTGCCACTGCCTGGCTCGGTGTACGGCTGCAATGCCTGGCCCTGCTTCACATCGTCGTAGTCACGCAGGCCTTCGTAGCCGGTGAAGTAGGCCTTCTTGGCCTGCCCACCATCAAGGGCGACATTGGGGTCGCCATCAATCATGCTGCTGGCGTTGCGGTTCTCACCACGGATATCGCCATACGGCTTGTAGCGGCGATTGTTGTTGAACTCCGACACCCAGCCGGAGCCGCCGTTGATGCCGGGCATGAAACGCTGGCTGTTGTAGCGTTCAACGGCCTGCGCACCGCCCCAACCCAGTGGGATGTCAAACTTGGCCAGAAAAAAGTCAACTTCCAGGCCCATCGCATCGGCCGCTACCCAGCGGTTGTAATCCACCATATCGGTGCCGCCGGACTGGTTGAAGTTGATGATGCCAAGGTCAAGGTCGTGGTCGCTGCGGCTCCACGAGAATTTGTCGCGCGACTGCATCACCACGTTGCGGAAGCGGTTGGCGCCATTGCGGTTCTTGGCGGAGCCAGCGCCCGCAGAGCGGGGAATCTGGAAGCTATCCAGAAAGCCATTGTTGGCACTGTAGAGCTGCCCGCCAAGTACGCCTGTGCCTATGGCGCTGAGCTTGGCTTCGGGTGAGTTTCGTTTTATGACGTCCCTGGCCATCAACACGCCATCGACGGTGGCCACACCTTCGAGCAGCACTCTTGAGGCGGCAGCCAGAGCACCGTTGAGCTCATCGAGCACGGTGACCGCGCCCTCGGCGATGGGCCTGAAAGTGGCACGCGCGGCCTTTACTATCTTGCCGGCGGCCTGGAATACGGTGGATAGCATCTTGAACACGGCGCCCACGTAGGGGATCGCCGAAAGCGCCTTCATGGTCTTTTCCAGCACGATGGTTGTCGTGTGGAACTGGTTCATCCATGAATACAGGCCAATGACCTGCGCCACCGCCACCTCATTGGCAACCCGCGCACGGTTTGAGTACGCGGCGAAATTGAGTGCACGTGCCTGCTGTACGGCCACGCTGTAGGCGGCGGCATCGGCGGCGTTGACCACTTCAACCTTCTTGTTGACGGTCTGGCCGGTGTCGAACAGCACGATCACGCCGACGCACAGCACCAGCAGCATCACCAGACCAAGCACCATGGCCTGTCCTGCCATCGTGCGCCGCTGGCCCAGTGACTGGAGCCTGCTCCTGCAGAATGCTTGTGCTCTGATACGTGTATTCATGCGCTGTCACCGGGCAAGACTCCGCCAATGGCCTGCCATCGCGGCGGGCCAGAAGCGGTAGGGAACGCTTGAGGAAGTGGCCACGCGCAGCAGACGCTGCGCGTGGCGCGGAGGGGCCTGGAAAGGGGCTTACTTGTTGGAGTAAGCGTCCATGCCCTTGTCCTTGTCGGCTTCCTGCTGGGCCTTGTTGGACACGTTCTTGGCGCGGTTGATCGACTGCGTCGCGCTCTGGCCGGAGAGTTCCTTGGCCATGCCGGCTACCTGGCTGCGCGCAGTGCCACCGAAGTAGGTGAATGCGGCGATGGCGGCAATGGCCACCAGTGCGGTGATGATGATGTACTCGGTCATGCCCTGACCGCGCTGCTTCTTGAAACCAAACTTGCGGGGCGTGTGACGCATGGCTTTCTCCTGGTGGGGTTGGCTAGTGCGATGCGACAACCGCATTGCATCTGCCGTGCTTCCATATCGGAAAACAAGTCAAGGACATCAGTCGTAAATATCGCCCCCTGAACTGATGCGGGGTCGATCTAATCACGGGTTTGTTGCAGGTTCAAGGCAATGTCCGTTCAAAGAAGTGAGCCGGAAGTTAAGTCACAGCTTCACCAGTTCAACGCGGCGATTGCGCGCCTTGCCTTCTTCGCTGCTGTTGTCGGCCACCGGCTGCGTATCGCCAAAACCGCTTGATTCAAGCCTTTTCCCATCAATCTTTGCGGCGGTCAGGAAGTCACGCACCGCTGCCGCGCGGCGCTGCGAGAGCTGCATGTTGTGCTGGGCATCCCCGGTATTGTCGGTATGGCCGTTGACCGAAAGTCGTAGATCGGGATTGTCGTTGAGCAGTGCGACCACCTGTTCAAGTTGAGGCCTGGATGCGGGCAGGATGTTCGCCTTGTCGGTGTCGAACTGCACCTGGATGGCCACCTTGCCGTCGGCATCGAGGGACTTCTTCAGTGCATCGGCGGGCTGCGCCTTGGCGGTGATTTCCACCGGTTTGGTTTCGGCCACCATCAGGCCGGAGCCATCGCCGCTCTTGGACAGATGCACCCAGATGTTGCGGTCGGCCTGGCGTATCACATACACATTGGCCGGCTCGTTGTAGATGTCACCCAGTGCATCCACGCGCTCGACGGCGGCTTTTGAGTCCTGGATTTCGGTGAGCGCGGCCTGCGGAATGTTGCCTTTGAATATCTCGCGGCCACCCAGGCTTTCCACCAGCGCCTGCACGTTGCGGGTCAGCTCCAGCTGCGAATACGGCTGGCCCTCTTGGGCGTTCACCGCGGTGCCATACACCTGGCCTTCCACCCATTCCACGCGGTCGCCGGTCCAGAACGGTACGCGCTCGAACTTGCTGGTGCTTGCCCGCTGCGCGCTGTAACCATCGGGCAGGCCGATGTAGGGGAACTGGCCCAGCGATGCCGTGGAAACCGGGATGCTGTTGATATCGAAGACGGGTTTCGCATCCGCGGCGGGCGTGCCGGCAGTGTCGGCCGGTGGTGCACTCGCCGTTGCCGCTGGCTCGCTGCCGGCAGCGGCGGTTTGCTCTGGCGCGGGCGTGCGCTTGCAGGCCGCGCCCAGCAGCAGGGCTGCAACGGCGAGGGCAAGGGTGGTGTGCTTGGCGAGAGAGGAAGCGTGCTTCATGGTGTGCTCCGGACAGGGCTTGGTGGCCAGCCTGTCAGCAGGCCGGTGGAAGGAAGGTGTGGGGCGTGCACGGGCATCAGCGCAGGCTCAGGGGCTGCGCATCGGGCCAGTTCACGGGAAGGGGAATGCGCCGCGCGGCGCGCGTCGGCGGGGCTGCAGGCGGTTGCGCGCCCGCGTTGCCAGGCAGGGAGCCGGCGGCGGGCCGGTAGCCCGTATGCATTGCGTAGCCCGCATGCATTGCACTGTGTACGACGTGTACGACTTGAGTCATTCAATGGCCCGTCGACATGTGGTCAAGGAGCCCCCTGCCGGCGCAGCATAACAACACAACGCGCGCATCAGAAAGCGCGCCGCAGGGAAATGTTCAGCTGCGCTGCCGGTGTGGAATGCCTGTATGCATGCAAAGAAAAGGGCGGGCGCCTCGCGGCCCCGCCCTTCATGGGTGACTGCGCCGTTCAGCCGATCAGCTGCGCAGGCCCACCCCACGCCGCAGCAGCCACAGTGACAGCGCGGTGAGCGCCACCACGAAGCCGAGCATCAGGCCGTAGGCCACCCACAGCGGTACGTCGCTGGTGCCCAGCAGGCCGTAGCGGAACGCATTGACCATGTAGAAGATCGGGTTGGTGTGCGTCAGCGCCTGCGCCCAGCCCGGCAGCAGCGTCACCGAATAGAACACGCCACCGAGATAGGTCAGCGGGGTCAGGATGAAGGTCGGCACGATGGCCACGTCATCGAACTTCTTGGCGTACACGGCATTGATGAAACCGGCCAGCGAGAAGATGGTGGCGCCCAGCAGCACCGTGCTCAGGGTCACCAGCGGGTGCGGGATGCGCACGGGGGTGAAGAACATGGCGATCAGCAGCACGATCACGCCCACCATCAGCCCGCGCAGCACGGCACCGGCCACGTAGCCGCCCAGGATCACCCAGTTCGGCATCGGGCTGACCAGCAGTTCCTCGATGTGGCGCCCGAACTTGGCGCCGAAGAACGAGGAGCTGATGTTGCCGTAGCTGTTCTGGATCACGCTCATCATCACCAGCCCCGGCACGATGAACTGCATGTAGCTGTAGCCGCCCATGTTGCCGATCTTCGAGCCGATCAGGCCGCCGAAGATCAGGAAGTACAGGGTCATGGTGATGGCCGGCGGCACCAGCGTCTGCGCCCAGATGCGCAGGATGCGGCTGACTTCGCGGCGCACGATGGTGCCCAGCGCCACCCAGTTGCGGGCATTGTTGCTGGGGCCTGCGGTGGCAGGTGCGGTATCGCGGGTAATGGGCGCACTCATGCGGCGTTGTTCTCCAGGTTGCCGGTCAGGCGCACGAACAGCTCTTCCAGGCGGTTGCTCTTGGTGCGCATGGAGCGCACGCGGATGCCGGCGGCGTTGAAGGCCTCGAACACACGGTTGAGGTCCATGGCGCGCGGCATGTCCAGGTCCAGCGTGTGCGCGTCGGTGGCCACCAGCGTGGCACCTTCGATGTATGGCAGCTGTGCAGGCAGTGCACCGTCGATGTCGAACAGGAAGCCTTCCACGTCAAGCTTGGCCAACAGGCCGCGCATCGGCCCCTGCTCGACAATGCGGCCATGGTTGATGATGGCCAGGTTGCGGCACAGCTGTTCAGCCTCTTCCAGATAGTGCGTGGTGAGGATGATGGTGGTGCCGGCGGCGTTGATCTGCTGCAGCGTCTTCCACATGTCGCGGCGGATCTCGATGTCCACGCCGGCGGTGGGCTCATCAAGGATCAGCAGGCGCGGGCGGGTCATCATGGCGCGGGCGATCATCAGCCGGCGCTTCATGCCGCCGGACAGCGTGCGGCTCATCATCTGCGCCTTGTCCCACAGGTGCGCGCGCTTGAGCTCCTCCTCGGCGCGCTGCTCGGCCTCGGCACGCGCGATGCCATAGAAGCCTGCGTAGTTGACCAGGATGTCGAAGGGCTTCTCGAACAGGTTGAAGTTGATCTCCTGCGGCACCAGGCCGATCAGGCGCATGGTGGCGCTGCGTTCGCGCACCAGGTCGGTGCCGAACACCTCCACCTGGCCTTCGCTCAGGTTCACCAGCGAGGAGATGATGCCGATCATCGTGGACTTGCCGGCACCGTTGGGGCCGAGCAGGGCGAAGAAGTCGCCGGGCATCACTTCAAGCGAGACGCCCTTGAGCGCCTGTACGCCGTTGTCGTAGGTCTTGCGCAGGTCGCGGATGCGCAGCGCGGGCGCAGCGGGGGACGTTCGGGAATCCAATGCGGTTTGCCTTCGCGCCGGGTTCACGGCGCTGGGTGGGTGCAGGGCCGGTATTATAGGTGCCCCCCGCGGCCCCGGCCCGGTTACACACTGTTCTCCTAGTGCCTGTTCAATTTCCCCTAAAACTGGTTGGCCGCCACATGCTGGCGCCCAGCGTGGGCCACTACCAGTTCCTCCGCGATGACGGCCAACCGCTGGATTTCCAGCCGGGCCAGTTCATCCAGGTTCATTTTGCCTACGCCGACGGCACCGCCACCAAGCGCAGTTATTCGCTGGCCACCATCCACGACCATGCGCTGGACGCGGGCGATGCGGTGGAAATAGCGGTCAGCTTCGTGCCCGGCGGCGCGGCCACCGCCCTGTTCGAGGGCCTGGCGATGGGCGACCACGTTACCGGCAGCGGCCCGTTCGGGCGCTTCTGCCTGCAGCCGGGCGACCACAACGGCCGCTACCTGCTGATCGCCACCGGCACCGGCGTCACCCCATACCGCTCCATGCTGCCGCTGCTGGGCAAGGCCATCGCCGAGCGTGGCGTGGAAGTGGTGCTGCTGCAGGGCGCGCGCAGCCCTGCCGAACTGCTGTACAGCGAGGATTTCGAGGCGTTCGCCGCCGCCACGCCCGGTTTCCGCTACATGCCGTGCCTGTCGCGCGAGCTGCCTGAACAACCGCACCCGGACGTGCGCCAGGGCTATGTGCAGCAGCATCTGGCCGAACTGGCACCGGACCCGGCGCGCGACATCGCCTACCTGTGCGGCAACCCGGACATGGTCGATGCCTGCGCCGAGGCGCTGAAGGCCGCCGGCCTGGGCATGCCGCAGATACGCCGCGAAAAGTACGTCAGCAGCAAGTAGCTGGAAGCGCGCGGTGCCGATGGGCACCGCGCCATGGCTGTTTCCATTGAAGCCGGCGCGGGCAGGTGCAGCGCGCCTGCGGAATACCCGTGCGTGAGTGCGCAGCCATGCATGCGCGCTGCAGATTGGCTGCCCGTGTGCCATTCAATTGCCGTATGTGGCGTGCATGATGAAGCATGCATGAGGGTATGAGGCATGGTGATGCGGCGTATTGCGATAGCGGCACGGACTTGGCGGCACTCATCGCGTTAGTCTGTATTTCTCTGTGCGAGAACTCCGCTTCACTGGTGGGAAAAGTAGGGAAGGGCCGACAAGCTGCTCTTGGAAATCCCATGAAAATGGAGTCGAAGAACGCCAGAGGAGTTGTCCCTGGTAGCCGGAGCCCCCCATGAATGTCGTTATCTACCCGCCCTCGTCGCTGGCTGGCATGCCAATGGTCAACGAGGCGCTGGTAGTGGATGCGGACCCCCGCCACCTGAGCAACGTGGTGCGGGTGCTGAGCCCGCATATGCAGGTCACCGGGCTGCAGCAGGGGCGCCAGGCCATGGAGGCGCTGCAGTCACGCAGCTGGGGCATGGTGTTCGTTGACCTGGACCTGGCCGACATCACCGGCATGCAGCTGATCGACCAGCTGGCCCGCAGCCAAGACCGCGCCGGTCTGGTGATAATGAGCAGCCAGCCCAGCCGGCTGTTGCATGCGGCAGCCGGGCACGCCATCGGCCGTGGCCTGAACGTGGTGGCGGCGGTGCGCAAACCGCTGGGCGTGCAGTTCATGGGCGAGGTGCTTGATGAGCTGGCGGCGATGCGCTCGCAGCGTGATGCCAGGCTGCCGGCCATGGCTTCGCCGGCCACCCGCTTCAGTGCGCATGAGCTGCGCGCGGCGCTGGACTGGCAGCAGATCCGCCCGTATTTCCAGCCCCAGCACGATGTGGTGACCGGTGCGCTGCGCGGCGCCGAAGTACTCGCGCGCTGGCACCACCCCGATGGCCGCATGCTGTCACCGCCGGTGTTCCTGCCGGCGTTCGAGCGCGAGGGAATGGCAGGCTGTTTCACCGCCTACATGCTGGGCAGCGCGTTTGAGCTGCTGAGCCGCGAGGAGCGCGACAGCCACCGGCAGCTTGCGGTGAACGTGCCGGCCACGGTGGCCGGTTCGGTGCAGTGGGCGCAGGGCATCAGCGAGCAGGCCGGCAGGGCCGGCATCGACCCGGGCCGGCTGATCATCGAGATCACCGAGGACGGTGGCCCCGGTTGCGACCTGGCGCTGTCCGGTGCGGTCACCCAGCTGCGCCTGCGCGGCTTCCACTGCGCGATAGACGATTTCGGCAGCGGCGACTCCTCGCTGGACCGGCTGATGGCCGTGCCCTTCAACGAGATCAAGATCAACCGCAGCATGGTGCTGCAGGCGCGCGAGCACATGCACGCACGCAGCCTGCTGGCCAGCATCATCGCCATGGGCCGGCAGCTGGTGGCCACGGTGGTGGCCGAGGGCATCGAGGAGCAGAGCGACCTGCGCATGATCCGCGACCTGGGCTGCCACGTGAGCCAGGGCTACCTGCACGGCCGCGCCATGTCGCGCGGCGCCTATGTGCGCTATGCACAGCGTTGCGACCGGGTGCAGCGGGCACAGGCCCTGCCGGCGCTGTAAAGGACGCTTGACAAGCGCGAACGGGCTCGCGCAGGATGTGTCAAGCGTCCTTTACAGGAGTCGGCCATGAACAAAGCTAGCAGACCGCACATCCACGGGGCGGTGTTCCTAGGCGTCGGTGCGTCCTTTCTGGCATTGGGCATGCTGCCGGCCACCCGCCCCATGCTCGGCGCGGGCCTGGCCTTCCTGGTGCTGGGCATCGTGTTCCTGGCCCGGGGGCGGCAATGAGCCGCAGCCGCACCGTGCTGTGGCTGCTGTTGGCCGGCGCACTGCTGCTGGTTGCCGCTGCGGCGGTGTACCACGGCATGGATTTCGACGGCAGCCGGCATTTCTCCGGCGTGCTGGCCGGTGTCGGTGCGGGCCTGTGGATCGGTGCCGGCCTGCGCCGCCTGATGCCCGAGGACTGCGACGGCGACCGCCCGGCACTGCGCCGCCGCTATAACCGTGAACTGCTGCTGGCGATGGCCGCGTACGCGCTGCTGCTGGTGCTGTCCATTAGCCTGCTCCGGCATGTGCAGGGCACTGGCCTGCGTGCGCTGTTGGCGCTGCTGCCGGTGCCGCCGATCGTCTTCGTGCTGCGCGCGATGATCCGCTACATCCGCGATGCCGATGAGCTGCAGCAGCGCATCGAGCTGGAGGCGGTCAGCTCAGCCACCGCCATTGTCTCGCTGCTCTACCTCACCGGCGGCTTTCTGCAGACAGCCAAGGTCATCGATGTGCCCTCGGCGGCGGCGATGATCTGGGTGTTCCCGCTGGTCAGCCTGTCTTACGGTCTTGCCAAGGCCGTGGTCGTGCGACGCTACCGCTGAGCGCACGGGCATGGACAACCGCCTGCGCGAACTGCGCGAAGCACGGGGCTGGTCGCAGGGGGAGCTGGCCGAACGGCTGGAGGTCTCCCGGCAGACGGTCAACGCGCTGGAAACCGGCAAGTACGATCCCAGCCTGCCGTTGGCATTCCGCATTGCCCGCCTGTTCGGGGAGCAGATCGAGGCGATCTTCTTCCCCGGTGTCACATAGTCACTGCTGCTGCGTCTTGTGCTGCACCAGATGTTTTTCTGTTCCTTCCTTCAACCACGAGGGGCCGTTCCGATGATGTCCCGCACCATCCGCACCACTGTCCTTGGCATGGCCACCGCGGTGGGCCTGCTTGGCTGCAGTGCCCCGCAGCCACCGGCGCCCGGCAAGGCCGCCACACCGCCCACCACCAGTGGCAAAGGCATGACCCTGGGCACGCTGGCGTTCGAGCCCTGCAGCCTCAGCTCGCCGTATGCCCGCAACAACCTGGAAGCCCAGTGCACCACGCTGGAGGTGCCCGAGGACCGGACCAACCCCCAGGGCCGAAGGATCGCTCTGAACATCGCCTGGCTGGCGCCGGAGAAGGAAGGCGAGGTGAAGCCTGACCCGGTGTTCTTCCTTGCCGGTGGCCCCGGGCAGTCGGCGGTGGATACCTACCCGCAGCTGGACCCGGCCTTCGCCAAGCTGCGCAAGCAGCGCAATGTGATTCTGGTGGACCAGCGCGGTACCGGCGATTCCAACCTGCTGGCCTGCGAACCCACCAGCGACGAGGACACCTCGGCTGAGGCCATGCGTGCCGCGGCCGCAGCCTGCGCCAGCACGCTGTCCACCCGTGCCGACCTGCGCCACTACACCACCACCGACGCGGTGGCCGACCTGGACGCGGTGCGCCAGGCCATTGGCGCCGAGCAGATCAACCTGGTGGGCGTGAGCTACGGCACCCGCGTGGCCCAGCAGTACGCCATGCGCCACCCGCAGCGCACGCGCAGCATCGTGCTCGACTCGGTGGTGCCCAACAGCCTGCAGCTGGGCAACATCTTCGCGCGCAACCTGGACGATGCACTGGCCAAGCAGTTCGCACAGTGCACCAGCACGCCTTCCTGCAGGCAGGCGCTGGGCGACCCGCGTGCCGAACTTGACGGCCTGCTGGCCACGCTGCGCGCGCAGCCGGTGACGGTGCGCTACCGCGATGCCACCACCGGCGAACAGCGCGAAGGCGTGCTGCGTGCTGAAACCCTGGCCGGGCTGGTGCGCATGTATGCCTACATGCCGGCCGCCGCCGCGCTGCTGCCCAAGCTGATCCACGAAGCGGCCAATGGCCGCTACGAGAACCTGATGGCGCTGGCGCAGATGATGCAGGGCGAGATGAGCGACAGCATGGCCATGGGCATGCAGCTGTCGGTGATCTGCAGCGAGGACTCCGAAGGCATGGTGGCCAATGCTGCAGACGCAGGCACCGTGCTGGGCAACCAGATGGCGCAGGGGCTGGCCGCCATGTGCGAGGCCTGGCCCAAGGGCAAGGCACCCGCCGATTTCCACCAGCCGCTGGCCACCCAGGTGCCGGCACTGGTGCTGGAGGGCGAGTTCGACCCGGTCACGCCACCGCGCTACGGCGAGGAAGTGGTCAAGCACCTGCCCAACGGCCGCCTGTTCGTGCTGCGTGGCCAGGGCCACAACGTGATCGGCGCCGGCTGCATGCCCAAGCTGTTCACCGAGTTCATGGACACGCCCGATGCCAGGGCGCTCGATGCCAGCTGCCTGGAAAAGATCAACTACGTGCCGCCGTTCACCAGCTTCAATGGCTGGGAACCGTGACCGCCACGCACACCTGAGGAACCTGCTTCCATGATCGTCGCAGAACGACTTCGCAAGACCTTCCCCGGCAAGGGCAAGGAGAAGAGCCCGGTGATCGCGGTGGACGATGTGGGCTTCACCGCCCATGACGGCCAGATCACCGGCCTGCTTGGCCCTAACGGCGCCGGCAAGACCACCACACTGCGCATGCTCTATACGCTGATGACCCCGGACAGCGGCCGCGTGCTGGTGGATGGCATCGACCCCTCGGTGGATGCCAACGCCGTGCGCCGCAGCCTAGGCGTGCTGCCCGATGCGCGTGGCGTGTACAAGCGCCTGACCGCGCGCGAGAACATCGACTACTTCGGTGAGCTGCATGGCATGGGCGCGGCCGCCATTGCCGAGCGCACCGGCCGCCTGGCCGCGGCCCTGCAGATGGAGGATTTCCTGGACCGCGCCACCGAAGGCTTCAGCCAGGGCCAGCGCACCAAGACCGCCATCGCCCGCGCGCTGATCCACGACCCGCGCAACGTGATTCTGGACGAGCCCACCAATGGCCTGGACGTGATGACCACGCGCGGCCTTCGTGGTTTTCTCAAGGAACTGCGCCAGGAAGGGCGCTGCGTGATCTTCTCCAGCCACATCATGCAGGAGGTGGCCGCGCTGTGTGACCGCATCGTGGTCATCGCCCATGGCCGCGTGGTGGCACAGGGCACGCCGGATGAACTGCGCGAGCAGGCACGCGAGGTGAACCTGGAAGACGCCTTCGTCAAGCTGATCGGCAGCGAGGAGGGCCTGCACGCATGAACAAGACCGGATTCCTTGGCGGCATGATCACGGTGATGCGCAAGGAGCTGCGCGATTTCGCCCGTGACCGCCGCACCTTCCTGCTCACCCTGCTGACCGCGCCGCTGCTGTACCCGCTGCTGTTCCTGGGCATGAGCAAGCTCACCAGCATGCGCACCGAGGCACAGCTGGAAAAGGACATGACCATCGCCGTGGCGGGCATGGAGCGCGCGCCCAACCTGGTGGCCTTCCTGGCCAGCCGTGGCATCAACGCCAAACCTGCGCCGGCCGATATCGAACAGCGCATACGCAGCCAGCAGGAAGACGTGGCGCTGGTGATCGACGAGGATTTCGCCAAGGACTGGCATGAGGGCAAGCCGGCCAAGGTGGACATGCTGGCCGACACCACGCGCCGTACCGGTGATGTGCAGCTGATGCGGCTGAAGGCCACGCTGGGCGAGTACAGCCAGTCGGTGGGTGCGCTGCGCCTGCTGGCACGCGGGGTGAGCCCGATGGTGGCCGCGCCGGTCAACATCGGTACCCGCGACCTGGCCACGGCCGAGGCCAAGCGCGGCATCTTCCTGTCGGTGGTGCTGCCGCTGGTGTTGATGCTGTTCGCCTTCATCGGCGGCTCGCACCTGGCCATGGACACCACCGCCGGCGAGCGCGAGCGGCAATCGCTGGAGCCGTTGCTGGCAACGCCCATCTCACGTGGCGCGCTGGTCAGCGGCAAGATGCTGGCGGCGGTGGTGATCGGCCTGGTATCGACCCTGCTGATCCTGCTCTCATTCAAGCTCAGCGCCAGCCTGCGGGTGGGCGCGGCGGGTTCGCTGGATGTGAGCTTCGCGGCGATGGGCAAGCTGCTGCTGATCCTGCTGCCGCTGGTGCTGATAGGCACCGCGCTGCTCACTTGTCTCGCGGCGAGCGCCAAGAGCATGAAGGAGGCGCAGAGCCACATGGTGTGGCTGATGATGTTCCCCATGCTGCCGGGCTACGCGCTGATGGCCTACCCGCTGAAGGACACTCAGCTGTGGCAGTACGCGGTGCCGTTCCTATCGCAGAACCAGATGCTGGTGAAGGTCACCCGTGGCGAGATGCCATCGGCCGAGCAGTGGGGTGTCTACCTGGCGGCATCGCTGGCATTGGCGGTGGTGCTGTGGGCGGTGGCGGTATGGCGTTACGGTCAGGAGCGCCTGGCCATCTCCGGCTGAGCCACGCGCACCGACGCTGTTGAACGCAGGGGCCCGGAGCGATCCGGGCCCTTGTCGTTGCCGCGCCTGTCATGGTGTGTGCGCGCAGGTCCTGCGTACGCGGCGGTTGACGCAAACCCGCATGCTGCGTTTTGTAGGGCCTTGCCGGGCAGGGCCGGGAGCCGGGCTGAAGAAGCAGCGCAGGCACCATGCCGGCAGCAGGCATGGGCACACACGCACCGCGCCGTGCCGCCAGAAAGCACAAGGCCCGGATCGCTCCGGGCCCTGTGATGCATCCTTCGCAACTGCCGCGCTTACTTGCTCGGCGAGAACGCCAGCGTGCGGCGGGTGGTGGTCGGGGCGCTGATCGGCTCGAACTTCCAGCGGCGCACTGCAGCCAGTGCCTCGCGGTCGAACACGCGCACCGGTGTGGCACGCAGCACGCGCGCGTCGGTGACCGAGCCATCGGTGCCTACGGTCAGCTCCACCAGCACCTCGCCCGAGGTGCCGGCGCGCAGCGCGTCGGCCGGGTAGCGCGGGGCCGGGGTACTGACCGCGCGCAGGGTGGGGGCGGCGGCAGCGGCGGCCGGCTTGGGTGCGGTGGCCTGCTGGGCGGCAGCCTGTGCGGCGGCACGCTGTTCGGCCTCACGGCGGTTGGCCGCCTGGCGCTCGGCTTCCAGGCGCTCGCTGTCCTTGCGCGCGGCTTCCTGCTTGGCCGCCAGCTGTTGGGCAGCGGTGGCCTCGGCAGCCTGCTGCTGCGCCAGGCGCTGCTGCTCGGCCTGCTGCTTGACCTTGTTCTCGGCGTCCTTCTTGGCCTTGTCGGCCTCTTCCACGGTGCGGGCCTGGGCCAGCTCGGCGCCCTTGGTCACGCCTTCCTTCAGGCGCGGCAGGGCCGGCGCGTTGGGGTCCATCTTTTCCACCAGCGCGATCAGGCGCTGGGCTTCGGCGAAGTCCTCGCGGCCCAGGGCCTGTTCGGTGGCGATAAGGGTATAGGGCTGCAGGTCGGTCAGCGCGCTCTTGACCGAGGCGTCTTCCGGCAGTTTCTCGCGCAGGGCCAGGTAGTACTCCACGGCACTGTCACCGGCGGGGGCATACATGCGGTTCTCGCGCAGCGCGGCGCTGGCGGCGTCACGCAGCTGGGTGGTGTCCATGCCCTGGACCTTGTCCGATACCGCCTTGTCGGTGGCCGCGGCGGCCTCGGCCGCGCTTGGTGCCGCTGCCGGGGCGGTGGCACCGGTGGCCGGCGCCGGGGCGGTTTCATCCTTGCCGGAACAGGCGGCCAGGCTGGCCAGCAGAACGACGGGCGCCAGCAGGCGCAGCTTGCCTTGCTTCGTGACGTACGACATCAAACATCCCCTTGAAATGCAACGAACGTGGGCGGCCTGTCCCCTGGTGGGCGCTGTGGCGTCGGTAAGTCCCCGTACCGCGCCGGCCGGCAGGAAAGCGCGAATCTAGCATCGCCGGCGCGGGTTGCGGGGGCGGAAAGTGTGGTTCCGGCAAAATAGTGATGGGGGTCACATTGCGTGATCCCCATCGCGACGGCCGTCTCAGTGTGCGCTGGCTGGCTTGCTGTGGCCGTTGGCCATGAGCTTGTCGGTCCAGGCGATGCCGATGGCCGAAAGAATGAACACGCAGTGGATGATGGTCTGCCACAACACGCCGTCACGGGTGAAGTTGCTGCACAGCGATTTGGAGGCGATCAGCTCCGGGGTGCACAGCGGCATGCCCAGCTGGCCAGCTTCGATGAAGGTCTTGAGCAGGTGGATGGAGGAGATGCCGATGATCGCCATGGCCAGCTTGACCTTCAGCACCGAGGCGTTGACGTGGCTCAGCCACTCCGGCTGGTCCGGGTGGCCCTGCAGGCGCAGGCGCGAGACGAAGGTTTCGTAACCACCCACGATCACCATCACCAGCAGGTTGGAGATCATCACCACGTCGATCAGGCTGAGCACGATCAGCATGATCTTCTGCTCGCTCAGGCCACGCGCGTCGGTAACCAGGTGCCACAGCTCCTTGCCGAACAGGAACACGTAGACGCACTGGGCGATGATCAGCCCCAGGTACAGCGGCAGTTGCAGCCAGCGTGAGGCGAAGATCAGGGATGCGAGCGGGCTCAGCGGTTTGTATTCGGACATGAAGGGAATGCTGCGTTGCGGGAAGCGCGCAGATTAACGGGGCATTTGTCAGCTTGCCAAGCGCGGCCGCTGGGTACACTCGGTGTCAGTCCTGATGGAGCATTGCCATGATCGACCTCTATTACTGGCCCACGCCCAACGGCCACAAGGTCACCCTGTTCCTGGAAGAAGCCGGGCTGGAGTACCGCATCCACCCGGTCAACATCGGCAAGGGCGACCAGTTTCTGCCGGAATTCCTGGCCATTTCACCCAACAACAAGATGCCGGCCATCGTGGACCACGCGCCGGCCGATGGCGGGGCGCCGGTGAGCGTGTTCGAGTCCGGCGCGATCCTGTTGTACCTGGCCGAGAAGACCGGCCGCTTCCTGCCCGCCGACCTGCGCGGGCGTACCGCCACGCTGGAATGGCTGTTCTGGCAGATGGGCGGGCTGGGGCCGATGAGCGGGCAGATGGGGCATTTCAACGTGTATGCGCCCGAGCGGATTCCCTACGCCATCGAGCGGTATGACAGCGAGGTACGCCGCCTGCACCGGGTGATGGACAAGCGCCTGTCCGAATCGGCCTACCTTGCCGGCGCGGACTATGGCATCGCCGACATGGCCAGTTACCCCTGGATTGGTGCCTACGCGAAGATGCCGCCGGATTTCGACGCCTTCCCGCACCTGCACCGCTGGCACCAGGCCATTGCCGAGCGCCCGGCCACGCAGCGGGCCTATGCCATCGGCCCCGGCGTCAACCCGCAGGCAGGGCAGCCGATGAGCGAGGAGGAGAAGCGCCTGCTGTTCGCCAAACGCGACTGATGGCAGGGGGCGCTGCCAGCAGGGCTGGGCTAGGATGGCCCGATCCGTGCTGTCCCCGACAGGTATCCCATGCGCCCCTTGTTCCTTGCTCTTGCCATGATCCTTGCCACCCCCGCCGTCCACGCCGAAAAACTCACGCTTGAGGCCATCACCGGCAGCGCGCCGCTGTCCGGCCCGACGCTGATGAAGCCGAAGGTGGCACCGGACGGCTCGCGGGTCACCTTCCTGCGCGGCAAGGACAGCGACCGCAACCAGCTGGACCTGTGGGAATACGACATCGCCAGCGGCCAGACCCGGCTGCTGGTGGATTCCAAGGTGGTGCTGCCCGGCACCGAGACCCTCAGCGATGCGGAAAAGGCACGCCGCGAGCGCCAGCGCATCGCCGCGTTGACCGGCATCGTCGATTACCAGTGGTCGCCCGATGCCAGGACGCTGCTGTTCCCGCTGGGCGGCGAGCTGTACCTGTACGACCTGGGCAAGCAGGGCCGCGACGCGGTGCGCCAGCTCACCCATGGCGAAGGCTTCACCACCGACGCCAAGCTCTCGCCGAAGGGCGGCTTCGTCAGCTTCGTGCGTGACCGCAACCTGTGGGTCATCGACCTGGCCAGCGGCAAGCAGCTGCAGCTGACCCGCGACGGCAGCGCGACCATCGGCAACGGTGTGGCCGAGTTCGTCGCCGACGAGGAAATGGACCGCCACACCGGTTACTGGTGGGCGCCGGATGATTCGGCCATCGCCTTCGCCCGCATCGACGAAACGCCGGTGCCGGTGCAGAAACGCTACGAGATGTACGCCGACCGCGTGGAGATGATCGAACAGCGCTACCCGGCGGCCGGCGACCACAACGTACTGGTGAAGCTGGGCGTCATCGCCCCGAAGCAGGATGCCGCACCGGCCTGGGTGGACCTGGGCAAGGAACAGGACATCTACCTGGCGCGTGTGGACTGGCGCGACCCGCAGCACCTCAGCTTCCAGCGCCAGAGCCGCAACCAGCGCGAGCTGGAGCTGATCGAGGCGGACCTGACCAACGGCAGGCAGCGCACGCTGGTGACCGAAACCGGCAAGACCTGGGTGCCGCTGCACAACAGCCTGCGCTTCCTGAAGGACGGCCGCTTCCTGTGGTCGTCCGAGCGCAGCGGCTTCCAGCACCTGTACCTGGCCAGTGCCGATGGCCGCACGCTCACCCCGCTGACCTCGGGCAAGTGGCCGGTGGATGAGCTGCTGGCGGTGGATGAGGATGCCGGCAACGTGTATTTCCGCGCGGGCATGGAATCGCCGCTGCGCAGCGAAATCTATGTGGTGCCGCTGGCCGGCGGCACCCCGCGCAGGCTGTCCAAGGCCGAGGGCATGCACAGTGCCGCCTTCGCCAACAACGCCAGCGTGTACGTGGACAGCTGGTCCAACAGCAGCACGCCGCCGCAGATCGAGCTGTACCGCGCCAGTGGCGAAAAGATCGCCACGCTGCTGGACAACGACCTGGCCGATCCCAAGCACCCGTACGCGCCGTACCGCGACGCGCAGCGCCCGGTGGAGTTCGGCACCATGACCGCCGCCGACGGCAGGACCGAGCTGCATTACAGCCTAATCAAGCCGGAAGGCTTCGACCCGGCGAAGAAGTACCCAGTGGCGGTGTACGTCTATGGCGGCCCCGCCAGCCAGACCGTCACCGACAGCTGGCCGGGCCGTGGCGACCACATGTTCAACCAGTACCTGGCGCAGCGCGGCTACGTGGTGTTCTCGATGGACAACCGCGGCACGCCGCGCCGTGGCCGTGATTTCGGTGGCGCACTGTACGGCGTGCAGGGCACGGTGGAAGTGGCCGACCAGCTCAAGGGCGTGCAGTGGCTGAAGTCGCAGCCGTGGGTGGATGGCAAGCGCATCGGCGTGCAGGGCTGGTCCAACGGCGGCTACATGACCCTGATGCTGCTGGCCAAGGCATCCAACCAGTACGCCTGTGGCGTGGCCGGTGCACCGGTCACCGACTGGGGCCTGTACGACACCCACTACACCGAGCGTTACATGAACCTGCCGGCGGCCAATGTTGATGGTTACCGCGAAGCGCGCATTCTCACCCATGTCGATGGGCTGACCTCGCCGTTGCTGCTGATCCACGGCATGGCTGATGACAACGTGCTGTTCACCAATTCCACCAGCCTGATGAGCGCGCTGCAGAAGCGTGGGCAGACCTTCGAGCTGATGACCTACCCCGGTGCGAAGCATGGCCTGTCGGGCAGCAATGCACTGCACCGCTACCGCATCGCCGAGGACTTCCTGGCGCGTTGCCTGAAGCCCTGAGCGGGCAGGGGAGACAGGGATGTCGCTTTCGCCAGTACCGCCACCGCTGCCGGGCGCAGGTGACGGCGGCGGGCCGCGTCACAACGCTTTCCGGCGGAACCTGAAATGGGCACTGCCGTTGCTGGCGGTGCTGCTGCTGGGCGGCATCGCGTTCTTCTTCTGGTACGGGTTGCGCCAGACAGGCTCACGGTTTGAAAGCAGCCAGCCCTACAAGCTGGCGATGGCGCGCGCTTCGCAGGACGCGCAGGTGCGGGAGGCGCTGGGCCAGCCGATCCAGGCCGAGCCGCTTTCCTTGGGAAGCGTGGGCGAGTTCGCTGGCAACGGCGTGGCCATGCTGGTCATCCGCATCAAGGGCCCGCAGGGCAAGGGCATCCTCGTCGGCGAAGCCTCCCGCACGCAGGCCGAATGGCGCTTCGACAAGCTGACCTTCAGGCCGTTGGGCCGCCACGACGAGGTGGATCTACGCACCAGCGACGAGAAGGTCTGTGCGCTGATGGGGCACTGCCCGTGAGGTGGGGTTTAGGGGTGAGGGTGGTTTCTGCTGGTTGTTGAGGCGGTAAACGGCCCGCCTTCGTGCCTGTCCTTGGTCTCGGCCTCAAAAGCGACCCCTCCCCAGCCCTCCCCTTGGCCTGCGGCCAAAGGGAGGGGGCAGAAGCGGGCTTCCCGTGAATCGGATAGATGGCGATGACTGCCCCCTCCCCTTGGCCTGCGGCCAAAGGGAGGGGGCAGAAGCGGGCTTCCCGTGAATCGGACAAATGGCGATGACCGCCCGCTCCCCTTGGCCTGCGGCCAAAGGGAGGGGGCAGAAGCGGGCTTCCCGTGGATCGGACAGATGGCGATGAACCACCCCCTCCCTTTGGCCGCAGGCCAAGGGGAGGGCCGGGGAGGGGTAAGCCTTTGCTCTTGCCCCACCACCACACCCCGAATAAAAACAGCCGGCGCAGGCGCCGGCTGTCTCCAACAGCATTCAAGCAGGCACCAACACCACCCGCAGGTGCGCTACTTCCCAGCCCCCGCCGGCACCCAGATGGCGATGCCTGCCGCGCGCTTCTGCTGGGTGGGAATGCCCACACTCAGGCCACCGGCGGTGTGGCGGCCAAAGCTGCCAGCACCCACCGACATGCCTACCGGCGAACCACCCGAGCCCACACCCATCAGGATCACGCCATTGGCGCCCAGGGCGGCGGCCTCGCGCTTGAGCCGGGCAACCGCCGCGTCGGTCTGGCCCTGCGTGCCAAAGCCGACCGCGCTGGAGGACTCCAGCTGCGCGATCTCCACCGAGCCCGGTGGCGGTGTGGAATAGATCTGCACGCTGGCCGGGTCCACGGGCGCGCGGGCCTGGCCCAGCATGACCTTGGAGGTACTGGCACAGCCGCCAGTGGCCAGGGCAATGCCCAGTGCGATGGCGAGCGGAAATTTCATGGCTTCACTCCCCGGTGATCAGTGTTTCCGGATCATTACTCGGACATTGCTGAACAAGGCGCGAACTGCAGGTGATGGTCGGGCTGTCCCTGACTTGCCTGTTGCCCGCTGCTTTGGACTATCTTGAAGGCAGTGACATTGGGAGAAAAGCACATGGGGTTGATCAGCCTGATCTGGGGCATCGTGGCACTGCTGTGGATGGTGCTCGCCTTCATTCCGCTGCTGGGCTGGGGCAACTGGTTCCTGATTCCGTTCGCCGCGGTGGGCGCCATCATCGCCGCCATCGGCCTGCTGTTCACCCACGTCAGCAAGCGTGGCCGGGCCAAAACCGGCCTGCTGCTCAATGGCATCGTCATCGTGGTTGGCGTCATCCGCCTGAGCATCGGCGGCGGCATCGTCTGACACGCCTACGGGCGGCGCCCGGCAGGTTCATGGCCACGGGCGTAAAATGAGGGGGTTGGCTGGGGGTTTCCCGGCCGTCTGGGCCCGCCTCCTGCCTCATCCCCATGATCATCCGACCCCGCCCCCGTGGCTGGCAGCTGCTGTACATGCTGCGCGGCTCCGTCCTGCCGGCAATCGCCCCCAAGGTGCTGATCATCGGCGTGCTGGCGGTGGCGGTTTCGGCATTCGAGCACTACTGGCACCCGTTTGGCCGCGACGCCGCCACGGTGGTGCCGTTCACCCTGCTGGGGCTGGTGCTGTCGATCTTCCTGAGCTTCCGCAACAACGCCTGCCACGACCGCTGGTGGGAGGGGCGCAAGCAGTGGGGGCAGCTGCTCATCGAGGCGCGCGGCTTCGCGCGTGAGTCGGCCGCGCTGCTGTCCGCCGAGCCGGTGCTGCGCGAACGCACCTCGCAGCTGCTGGTCGGCTTTGCCCATGCCCTGGCCGCGCACCTGCGTGGCCGCGACGAGGCCGCTGCCTGCGCGCCGTGGCTGATGGACGACCAGCGCGGGCTGCTGCAGCGGCGCAACATTCCCGACGCGCTGCTCACCCGCATCGCCACCGAGCTGGCGCAGCCGCTGCACGAAGGCAGGCTGCAGCCGTATCTGTACGCGCAGTTCGAGGCGCGCCTGCATGGCCTGTCCGCCGTGCAGGCCTCGTGCGAACGCATCGGCGGCACGCCGCTGCCGTTCGCCTACACGCTGCTGCTGCACCGCTGCGCATGGCTGTTCTGCGTGCTGCTGCCGTTCGGGCTGGCCGGCGCGCTGGGCTGGGCCACGCCCGTGGTGTCGATGCTGCTGGCCTACGCCTTCTTCGGCCTGGACCAGCTGGGCGAGGAGATGGAAGAGCCGTTCGGGCTGGAGGCCAACGACCTGCCGCTGGATGCGATGGTGCGTACCATCGAGATCGACGTGCTGGACGCGCTGGGCCGCCAGCCCTTGCCCGAACCGCTGCAGCCGCAGGGCTACCAGCTGCACTGAATACCGTCATCAAGAACGAACCAAGGAGTACCGCCATGGGTCATCCCCTCTACCGTCCGCGCCGCATGCGCCACGACGAGTTCTCGCGCCGGCTGATGCGCGAGCACACGCTCACCACCGACGACCTGATCTGGCCGGTGTTCGTGCATGAGCTGCAGGGCCGTGCGCCGGTGGGATCGATGCCGGGCGTGGACCGCATGTCCATCGACGAGCTGCTGCGCGAGGCCGAGCAGGCGCTGGAACTGGGCGTGCCGGTGATCGACCTGTTCCCGGTCATCGATACCTCGCGCAAGACGCTGGATGCTGCCGAAGCCTGGAACCCGGAAGGACTGGCGCAACGCGCCGTGCGCGCGTTGAAGGCGCGTTTCCCCGAGCTGGGCGTGATGACCGACGTGGCGCTGGACCCGTATACCACCCACGGCCAGGACGGCATCATCGATGACGCCGGCTACGTGCTCAACGAGATCACCGTAGAGGCACTGGTGAAGCAGTCGCTGTCGCACGCCGAAGCCGGCGTGGATATCGTCTCGCCCTCGGACATGATGGACGGCCGCATCGGCGCCATCCGCAGCGCGCTCGATGCCGCTGGCCACATCAACGTGCGCATCATGGCGTATTCGGCCAAATATGCCTCGGCGTTCTATGGCCCGTTCCGCGATGCGGTGGGCAGCTCGGGCAACCTGGGCAAGGCCGACAAGAAGACCTACCAGATGGACCCGGCCAACAGCGACGAGGCCATGCGCGAGATTGCACTGGACCTGGAAGAAGGCGCGGACATGGTGATGGTCAAGCCGGGCATGCCCTACCTGGACATCGTGCGCCGGGTGAAGCAGGAGTTCGGCGTGCCGACCTTCGCCTACCACGTCAGTGGCGAGTACGCGATGCTCAAGGCGGCCGCCGCCAATGGTTGGCTGGACGAGCGCAAGTGCGTGATGGAAACCATGATCGGCTTCAAGCGTGCCGGTGCCGATGGCGTGCTTACCTATTACGCGCCGCAGATCGCGCGCTGGTTGAGGGAGGGCTGAGATGGAACCGGCAGCAGGCGTGCAGGCCTATCACTGGGTGGTGTGGGTGATAGGCGTGCTGGTGTTCGCGGCGGTGATCGGTGCGGTGATCGCTGCCATTTACCGCGCCAACCGGCGCCCCACCGAGTTGCATTCCTCGGCCGAGCGCCTGCAGCGCGAGGCGCCGCAGCCGGCGGATGTGGATGCCAAGCTGCGCGAGCTGAGCCTGCTCAAGGAGCGCGGCAGCATCGGCGAGGCGGAATACGAGCGCCGGCGTGCCGAGGTATTGGCGGGCAAGTAAAAGGCCCCTCAGCGGCAGTCGTCAGTCCCATCCACCAGCGGCGTCTTCATCCGGTACAGGTCCAGGCCACCGGCCCGCGGCGCGCGGGCACGGCCACTGACGACCAGCTCGCCCGGCTTGCTGGCATCCACCAGCGCGCCGCGTGCATCGCCGCCATCACCGTTGAATGAGAGCGGCAACAGGCTGGCTTCGCCCCATGTGCCGTGCCGGCACTGCGAAACCCACAGGCGCGCGCTGCCATCGCCATGGCTCCGCGCGAAGATCACCGCGCGGCCACCGCCCAGCCAGCTGGCATCGATCTCCGCCTCCGCACTGTTGATGCCGGCCAGGGCGACAGGTGCGGCAAAGCCGCGGTCAACTGCCGCCGCGGTCCACAGGTCCCAGTTGCCATTGCGGTTGCTGCTGAACAACAGGCGCCCATCGTCGGCCAATGCCGGCGACCGCTCGTCGCCAGCGCCGTTGACGGCGCCGGCAAGCAGCTGCGGCTGGCCGATGCTGCCATCGGCGGCCACCGCTGCGCGGTACAGGTCATAACCCCCCTGGCCGCCTTTGCGGTTGGAGGCGAAGTACAGCCAGCGGCCGTCGGCACTGAGCAGGGGATCCACCTCGTCGGCGCCGCTGTTGAGCGGCAAGGGCTGCGGCTGTACCCAGCGTTTGTCCTGCAGCTGGGCCGTCCACAGGTCCCAGCCGCCGGCACCTCCCTCGCGGTTGCTGGCCCAGATGATGCGCTGGCCATCGGCGCTGAGCGTGGCGCGCAGCTCGTCGGCACGGGTGGAGACCATGCCCATGCCCTCGATGCCGAATTCGGAAAGCGCCGAGGCTGCCGGGCTAAAGAGTAAACTCGTGGCAAGCGCGAGCAGCAGTGGTCGGGTCCGCATGTGGGTTCCGCAGGTGAGGGTCGCGTTCCAGTCTAGGTCATGCAGAGGAAACCCATGAGTGCTCCCCGCTATGCCGTGTTCGGCCAACCCATCGCCCATTCGCAGTCGCCATATATCCAGGCGGCGTTTGGCAAGGCGCATGGAATTGCCGTTGATTACCGTGCCATCGAGGCATCGCCGGAGGAGTTCCCGGCGGCGCTGGAAGCCTTCGCCGCCGATGGCGGCGTGGGTGCCAACGTAACCCTGCCACACAAGGAAGCCGCGTTTGCGCTGTGCACCACCACCACCTCGCGCGCGCAGCGTGCCGGTGCGGTGAACACACTGTTGCGCAAGGGTGACCGCTGGCACGGTGACAACACCGACGGCATCGGCCTGGTGCGCGACCTCACCGGCCGTCACAGCCTGGACCTGCGCGGCCGCCGCGCGCTGCTGCTCGGTGCCGGCGGCGCCGCGCGTGGCGTGGCACCGGCGCTGCTGGATGCCGGCATTCTTGAGCTGGTCGTGGTCAACCGCTCGCCCGAGCGCGCCGATGCGCTGGTCGATGCAATGAGCGAGCCGGGCCGCGCCATTTCCGCGTACTGGGAGGCGCTGCGCGAGCAGGGCGACTTCGAGCTGATCATCAACGCCACTTCGGCTGCGCGCGGTGGCGAAAACCTGTTCAACCTGCCGCTGTCGCTGGTCAACAGCATGACCACGGCGGTGGACCTGAACTATGGCGAGGCCTCCATTCCGTTCCTGGCGTGGGCGCGTGCGTCGGGGTGCCGCAATGGTTTCGATGGGCTGGGCATGCTGGTGGAACAGGCGGCCGAGAGCTTCCAGCAGTGGCACGGCATGCGCCCGGACACCGATGCGGTATACGCCGAGCTGCGCGGGCGTGACGCGCTGCTGGTTTCCGCCGACTGAGGGGGCAGGCATTGGACAGCACCAGTTTGTTGAGCACGCTGCTGGTCAGCATCGGTTACCGCCTGCCCATTCTGATCGCCCTGGGCGTGGCACTGGTGATGCTGTTCGATGCACCGCGCGGCAGGGTACGGGCAGCGGCCATGACCGCGCTGGGCCTGTTGTTTTCCACTACCGTGCTGGGCGGCGTGGCCAGCGCGCTGCCGCTGCTGCTGATCGCCCGTGGCGATTTTTCCGGCATCGGCAGCATCAATACGCTGCTTACCGGCATGCACCTGGTGCTGTCGCTGGTGGAGGCCGTGGCCTTCATCGTGCTGGCCTGGGCGGTGGTGCAGGCGCTGCGGCGGCCTGTGGCCGCTGGCAAGGCCTGAGCGGGCGGCCGGTTCGGTGAATGCGGGCGGGTATGGGAAAATGCCCGCCTTGAACGCAGCAGTGGCAGGTTGGGGTGAGTGAAAAAGTAGAGGCACCGCGCGCGCTGACCGAGGAACTGAAGGCCGGCATCCGCGACGCCTACGCCAAGCTGCAGGCCAACACGCCGGGCTTCAGCACGCGCCGCTCGCAGA
Organism: Stenotrophomonas sp. UBA2124; assembly: GCA_002329155.1. Taxonomy (GTDB): domain Bacteria; phylum Pseudomonadota; class Gammaproteobacteria; order Xanthomonadales; family Xanthomonadaceae; genus Stenotrophomonas. The sequence continues at coordinate 148,408 of DCXY01000001.1, forward strand.
GCCAGATGATCGGCGTGGTGTCGCGTGCGCTGGCCACCGGTGGCGTGGGCGTGGTGGAAGCGCCCACCGGCGTGGGCAAGAGCCTGGGCTACCTCACCGCAGGCGTGCCGATTGCGCTGGCCAGCAAAAAGAAGCTGGTGATCAGCACCGGCACCGTGGCGCTGCAGTCGCAGCTGGTCGAGCGCGACATTCCCAACTTCCTGAAAGCCACCGGCCTGCAGGCCACCGTGGCGCTGGCCAAGGGCCGCACCCGCTACCTGTGCACACGCAACGCCGCCGAAGCGCAGGGGCAGGGCACGCAGGAAGGCATGTTCGGCGACGAAGACCTGCAGCTGTACGACCGCCCGCTGGCCCCCATCGAAATGGACGTGGCCGAGAAGCTGGGCAAGGCCTTTGTTGAAGGGCGCTGGAACGGCGACCTGGACAACGCGCCGGAGCTGGTGTCGCCCACGCTGCGTTCGCGCATCACCACGCCGGCCTCGGCCTGCGCGGGCCGGCGCTGCGCCTATTCGGCGCAATGCCCGGTGCTGCGCGCACGCACCGAGGTGCGCGATGCGCAGATCGTGGTGACCAACCATGCGCTGCTGCTGTCGGCGCTTTCCATCGGCGAGAACGACAACGGCCAGCCCTTGATCGCGCCACCCGGCGACATGCTGCTGGTGCTGGACGAAGGCCACCATGTGGGCAACGTCGCCATCGACCAGGGCGCGGCGTGGTTGCCGCTGGACGACATGGCCAAGCGCACCGGCCGCCTGCAGATCCTGATCGCAGGCGCGTATCGTGCGGTGGACAAGGACAAGATCGGCAACCTGCTGCCCACCGAGGCCATCGAGGTGGCCGCGCGCGTGAGCAAGCTGCTCAAGGGTTTCCACGACCACATCGCACAGGTGTGGGTGCCGCAGCCGGACGAGCGCGAGCCGCTGTGGCGCGCGCCCAAGGGCCGCCTTCCGGAAGTGTGGAAGCAGCCCATCGAGGAGATCGCCGACGAAACCCGCAGCCTGCTCAACTGGGCCACGGCGGCGACCGCGCTGGTGGCCAAGGGCAAGCCCGAGGATGCCGGCCACGAACGCCTGCAGCGCAACCTGGGCATGGCGCTGGAGATGATCGAACAGCAGTACAACCTGTGGGCCGGCTGGCGCCGCGAGGACAAGGAAGGCCAGCCGCCGTTCGCGCGCTGGGTGACCCTCTCGCGCGATGGCGACACCCTGCTGCACTGCTCGCCGGTATCGGCGGCGATGGTGCTGCGCAAGCTGCTGTGGGACGAAGTGGATTCGGTGGTGATGACCTCGGCCACGCTCACCGGCGGCGGTGATTTCCAGTCGCTGGCCATCGACAACGGCATTCCGGAAGAAGCGGAGATGGTGTCGCTGGCCTCACCCTTCGACCTGCCCAACCAGGCCGAACTGATCGTGCCGCGTTTTCCGGCCACGCCCGACGAGCGCGAGCGTCACCCCAAGGAAGTGGCGAAGTACCTGGCCGCCGAGCTGGACTGGGACAAGGGCAGCATGGTGCTGTTCACCTCGCGCTGGAAGATGGAGAAGGTGGCCGAGCTGATGCCGGCGTCGCTGCGCAAGAAGGTGCTGGTACAGGGTGAGAGCGCCAAGCAGAAGATGATCGAGGAGCACGTCCGCCGCACCACGGCCGGCGAGGGCTCGGTGCTGTTCGGTCTCAACTCCTTCGGCGAAGGCTTGGATCTGCCGGGCGAAGCCTGCACCACGGTGGTCATCACCCAGGTGCCGTTCGCGGTGCCGACCGACCCGCAGACGTCAACCTTGAACGAATGGTTTGAAAGCCGCGGCCTGAACTCGTTCAACCTGATCGCGATACCGCACGCACTGCGCACGCTCACCCAGTTCGCCGGCCGCCTGATCCGCACGTCCACCGACACCGGGCGGGTGATCATCCTCGATTCGCGCCTGCTCACCCGCCAGTACGGCAAACGCATCATCGACGCGTTGCCACCGTTCAGGCGGGTGATCGGCTGAAGGCAGCCCGCGCGCCCACGCGGCATCCGCTGGTGCGCGGAACCCGTTGCACGTAGAGTGCGCGCCTTCTTCCGCGGCGCAGCCAGCCATGCCCGACTTCAGCACCACCTTCCCCTGGGCAGCGCATCTGCAGCGCCTGCAGCAGGAACTTGCCGGGCATGCGCCGTGGTTTGATGGCGATGTACTCAGCCCGGCAGGCAGCGCGCTGGAACAGCTGCTGCTGGCCGGCCAAGCCCTGGCCAAGGCCGAAGCCGACGTGGTGCTGGTGGCCGACGAACTGCGCCGCTACCAGAAGTTTTCGCCAGCGGGGCGCCCATCGCTGCAGATCGTGCAGCTGCGCCGCCAGCAATCCGGCGTGCAGCAGGCGCAGCGCGTGGCAAGGCAGGCCTTCATCCGCTGCGCGGACGCCTTCGCCCGCGCATTGCAGTTGGAAGTGCCGGCCAAGCTGGGCACGGTGACCGTGGTTGAACGCTGGCTGCAGGCGAATCTGCGTTGAGTTGCGCGGAGCCAGCACGGTGCCGATGCATTGCATTTCCCTCCGCGCGGCGGCGGGCGGTGCGTGGTTGAGTGGCCTCGTTGAGTGTCCTCAGTGCCACAAACCCAGGATCAAACCGAACAGTACGAACTGCACGGTGTGATAGCCGCCATCAATCAACCACAGCTTGCCGCTGCGCTGGGCAAACTGGTAGTTGATGCCAAAGCTGGCCGCGACCATGCCAAAGCCGGCCACCAGCCCGCACAGCAGGGCCTTGCGCAACTCCGGCGCCGGGCCCAGCCACCACGCGAACGCGAAGGCCGCCAGCAGCGAGAACACGAAGCTGATGCCGAACACCTTGGCCGGGTGCCCCTGGGGTACCTGGCCGCCGTTCTCGCGGTTCCAGGCACGGCCAAACAGCGCCGGCGAATACCACAGCCCGCCCAGCAGAAAGCTGGAAACGGCAGCAAGCAGCACGGCGTAGATGTTCATCATGTCCCCTCTCTCCCCTGGTTGGTGCGCCTATCCTAGCGACAACCGGGCAGCGGCCTGCAACGGCAGGCCGGCAGGGGCTCAGTCGGCGTCGGGGCGGTTCAGTGCGGCGGTCATGGCCGCCGCGTCCTCGCGTGACAGGAACAGATATTCCAGTTCGCAGCCGCCGAACTTGTCTTCCAGCTCGTGCATGCGCACCGGGTGGCTGCCGAAGCGGTAGTGCGTGCTGCCATCGTCGGCATCAATGGCATAGACGCCGAACGTCGGCGGGTTGGTCAGGGTGCCTTCCAGCTTTACGGACGAAGGTTGGATGGCGCGCTGGATGAGGTCTTCTTGGTCGATCATGGCGTAACGGCAGGACTGTGGGGGTGTTGTCTGGGGTGAAGTGGAATCGTTGGCGCGTCCTGCGTCAATGCTTCTCGTGTTTCCAGTTGCGCCGCTTGCCATCGGACAACCACTGGATGGCCTGGGCGATGCGCTGCTGGCGGGTGGTTTCCCGCTTGGCCTGGCCTATCCATTCCAGATAGTCGCGCCGGTAGCCAGGGGCAAAACCGTCAAAGCAGGCCCTGGCGGCCGGGGCCTGCGCCAGCGCCTGGGCAAAGGCCGGCGGCATGGGCAGGGGCGCACGTGGCGCGCGCCTGGGCGCGGTGGTACCGGCATCGATGCGCTGCATGCCCTCGCGCAGGCGGCTGGCAAATTCGCGCTTGCCGGGCAGGTCCTTCAGCGACTGCAGGCGGCCGTACTGGCCCATGCCCTCACTGTCCGCGGCATCGGCGCCGGCCTCGCTGCGCCAGAAGTTGAGCGCCGCATGCGCCTTGAAGGCGGCCATGCCGCAGAGCAGCCTGCCCTGGTACAGGAAGGCGGGCATGCCCCACTTGATGGCCTCCTCCACGCCGCCGCAGCCGGCATGCACGCGCTGGCGTATCTCGCGCAGTATCGGCTGCGCGAAATCGGCGGCTTTGGCGATGTAGGCGTCAACGCGGGGGTCGGTAGTCATGGCGGCAGGCCTGGATTGCGCGAAGCCTGCCGTCACTTTGCCGCCAAGACAAGCCTGTCATGCCCGCAGGCCCGGAAAAGGCCTGTTACAGCAAGCTCAGCGGTTGCGTGCGCGCCGCGCCAGCGCGCTGCACAGCGCGATGAACGCGGTGAATGCGGCCATCGACAGGAACTGCAGGCGGGTTTCCGGGGTGACCATCAGCAGCACGAAGATCAGCACCAGGATGCCCAGCGCCAGCAGCGTGAGGTAGGGGAAGCCGGCCATCCTGAACGGCAGCGCGGTGCCGCTGCGCTCGGCGCGGCGGCGCAGGATCAGCTGCGAGACGAGGGTGAGCGTCCACACCAGCAGGCAGGTGGAGCCGACCACGTTCAGCAGCACCGGCAGCACCTTGTTCGGGTACAGCAGCTCCAGCACGGTGGCGCCGAAGCCGAACAGCACGCTGGCCACCACCGCCAGCACCGGTACCTGGTGGCCGCTGGTGCGGCCCAGCCAGCGCGGCGCTTCGCCACGCTGGGCCAGTGAATACATCATGCGCGAGGCGCCGTAGAGGTTGGCATTGAGCGCCGACAGCAGCGCGATCACCGCGATCAGGGTGATGGCCGTGGCCGCGCCAGGGATGTTGGCCACCTTCAGCACGGCGGCGAACGGCGAATTGAGCGCCTCGCTGGTCCACGGCACCACGGCGATGATCACGCCGATCGAGCCGATGTAGAACACCAGGATGCGCCAGGCCACGGTACGGATGGCGCGTGCCAGGCTGCGCTCGGGGTCCTGGGTTTCGGCCGCGGCCACGGCCACGATCTCGGTGCCGCCGAAAGCGAAGATCACCACCAGCAGCGCCGCGCCGATACCGGCCAGTCCCTTGGGCATGAAGCCACCATGGCCGGTGATGTTGGACAGCCCCGGCGACGGCACGCCCGGCAGCAGCCCGCACAGCAGCGCAATGCCGACCAGGATGAAGGCGATGATGGCAGCCACCTTGAGGATGGCGAACCAGAACTCGAACTCGCCGTAATTGCGCACGCCCATCAGGTTGATGGCGGTGAACACCACCATGAACGCCAGCGAGGTCAGCGGCACCGACAGCTGGGGCCAGATCGTGGCGAGCAGGCCGGCCGCGCCCACCGATTCGGCGGCGATCACCACCACCAGCTGCGCCCACCACAGCCAGCCTACGGTGGCGCCGGCGGTGGGCCCCAGCGCGTCGGCGGCGTACACCGAGAACGCGCCACTGGTGGGCCGCGCGGCGGCCATCTCGCCCATGGCGTGCATCATGATGATCACCAGCGTGCCGGCGACCAGGTAGGACACCAGCACCGCCGGGCCGGCGGCGTGGATGCCTACGCCCGAGCCCAGGAACAGGCCGGCACCGATGGCGCTGCCCAGCCCCATCATGATCAGCTGGCGCGGCTTGAGCGCGCGCTCCAGTTTCTGTGATGGCGCGGTGGCCAGGACGGTGGAATCTGCGGGCATCGGGTACGGTCGGGTGACGAAACAAGGGCGACACCTTACCGCGTTCGATTGCCGCCGTGTCTACCGCTGCACGTCGCTGCCGTTACGATGGACACCCCGGCGCGATGTGCGCCCGCAGCAATGGAAGGGCGATGCGCGGACTGGATTTCGGCTCGGTGCAGGGCCTGCTTTCAACGCTGTTGGGGCTGATCATCATCACCCTGCTTGGTGTCGGGCTGCGGCTGCTGGTGATGCAGGCGGTGCCGCGCAAGCGCGAGGCTGCGAACCGGCAGATCAACGAGCGCCTCAAGACCCTGATTGCCGCCTACAAGACCCTGGGCGGATCGTTTACCGGTGACCTCAGTGTCACCCCCACCCACCTGCGCGAGCTGCGCCGGCGTGCCGAAGAGCAGCTGGCGCAGGGCCAGGCGGTGGCCAATGCCGAGGGCGCGCTGGTGCTGCCAGCTGTGGACGGTGGCGAGGCTGGCGACCGTGCGCGGCGTACCCGTGATGCGGTGGAGGGGGCGCTGTCGGATGTGATTCTGCTGGGCACCGAGGAACAGGTAAGGCTGGCCGCGCGTGCGGCCACCGACATGGTTGAAGGGCAGCCCATTCATACCGCCGAGCTGGTGGTGTCGCTGCGTGACTTCATCCGTGGCGTGCTGGACCTGGATGCCATTCCCGCCAGCGTCGCCATCCCCAGGCAAGGGCCGGCGCGGCCGGCGTCCGGCGCGGGCGGCAAGGGCGGCGGCAATGCCGACCGCGCCGGTGGCAAGGGTGGTGGCGGAGGTGGCGGCATGGGCGCAGGTATGGGCATGGGTGCCGGTGTTGGCTATGGCGCCGGCCAACTGGGTGACGACGACGCAGGCGCACGCTAGAGCACCCCTCCTCGATCCTCCCCTGCGCCTTCGGCGCAAGGGAGGAGGTGGAAAGTTTGCTTCGTGTCGGGAATGGGTAGTTTGCCTTGATGACTTCGTTTTCCCGGGTGCGCTGCGCTTACCCGGGCTACAGACCATCTGGCCACGGAAGCCGCCCCCTCCCTTTGCCGAAGGCAAGGGGAGGGCCGGGGAGGGGTAGGCTCTGCGCTTGGCATAGCGTCGGTTGCCTTTCCATCCAACGCACCCCTCCTCAATCCTCCCCTGCGCCTTCGGCGCAAGGGAGGAGGTGGAAGCCTTGCTTCGTATCGGGGACGGGCAGTTTTCCGTAATAACTTCGTTTTCCCGGGTGCGCTGCGCTTACCCGGGTTACAGACCATCTGGCCACGGAAGCCGCCCCCTCCCTTTGCCGAAGGCAAGGGGAGGGTTGGGGAGGGGTCGGCTCTGCGCTTGGCATAGCGTCGGTTGCCTTTCCAGCCAAAGCACCCCTCCTCAATCCTCCCCTCCGCCTTCGGCGCAAGGGAGGAGGTGGAAGCTCTGCTTCGTGTCGGGGGTAGGCAGTTTGCCGTGATGACTTCGTTTTCCCGGGTGCGCTGCGCTTACCCGGGCTACAGACCATCGGGCCACGGAAGCCGCCCCCTCCCTTTGCCGAAGGCAAGGGGAGGGTTGGGGAGGGGTCGGCTCTGCGCTTGGCATAGCGTCGGTTGCCTTTCCAGCCAAAGCACCCCTCCTCAATCCTCCCCTGCGCCTTCGGCGCAAGGGAGGAGGTGGAAGCTCTGCTTCGTGTCGGGAACGGGCTGTTTGCCGTAGTGACTTCGTTTTCCCGGGTGCACTGTGCTTACCCAGGCTACGCGGTATCCGGTCACGGAAGCCGCCCCCTCCCTTTGCCGAAGGCAAGGGGAGGGCCGGGGAGGGGTAGGTTCTGCGCTTGGCCTGGCTTCGGTTGCCTTTCCATCCAACGCACCCCTCCTCGATCCTCCCCTGCGCCTTCGGCGCAAGGGAGGAGGTGGAAGCCTTGCTTCGTATCGGGGACGGGCAGTTTTCCGTAATGACTTCGTTTTCCCGGGTGCGCTTCGCTTACCCGGGCTACAGATCATTCGGCCACGGAAGCCCCCCTCCCTTTGCCGAAAACAAGGGGACGGCTGGGGAGGGGTAGGCTCTGCGGCCTTCAGGCCGGCGAAAAGCCGTCAGCGCACCAGCTGTGCGCCGTTCAATGCCAGGCGGATCGCCTCGCACAGCTCGTCCTGCGAGAACGGCTTGAACAGCGTGGGATAGCGGCCTTCAATCAGCCCTTCCTGCACCAGCACCTCGCCCGCATAGCCGGTGATGAACAGCAGTGGAGGCGCGTTGCCGCCGCGTTCCAGCACATGCAGCATGTCCAGTACCGATACCGGCCCCGGCATACGCACGTCGGAGATGATCAGGTCCACCTTCAGGCCAGCGCCCAGGTAATGCAGCGCCGCCTGCGGGTTGTAGGCGGTGGAAACGCGGTAGCCCAGGTTGTGCAGCATGTCGGCCAGGGCATCGCGCACCTGCGTGTCATCCTCTACCAGCAGCACGTTCTCCAGACCTTCCGGCGCACCAGCACAGGTGGAGCGCGGCGTGGCGGGCGGCAACACCGCATTGGCGGCAGGCAGCAGCAGGGCCACGGTGGTGCCGGCGTCGGGTGTGGAATGCACGTCGATGAAACCACCGGCCTGCTCGACGAAACTGGCCACCATCGGCAGGCCCAGCCCCGAGCCCTTGCCCGTTGCCTTGGTGGTGAAGAAGGGCTCGAACACCCTGGCCCGCACGTCCTCGCTCATGCCCACGCCATCATCACTCACCGTCATCTGCAGGTAGCGCCGTGGCATGCCGTCGCGCTCGGATACCGTATTGGCCAGCTTCATCACGATACGGCCGCGGCCATTGGTGGCATCGCGGGCATTGACTACGAGGTTGATCAGCGAGTTCTCGAAATAGGCACGGTCCACCTGCACCGTGCAGATGTCCTGGGCACACTGCAGCACGAACTCACCCTCATCCCCCACCGCCTTGTGCAGCAGGTCGCTGATGTCGGTGAGCAGCTGGCGCGGGTCCAGCAGGGTGGCGGTGCGTGGCTTGCGGCCGGTGAAGGTCATCAGCTGGGTAGCCATGCGCCCGGCCTTCTCCACTGCCTTCTCGATGGTGTGTGCATAGCGCAGCACGGCCTCATCGGCAGTGGCCTTGCGCAGCAGTGAGATGCTCAGCGATATCACCGTGAGCAGATTGTTCAGATCATGCGCCACGCCGCCGGCCAGGTTGCCCACCAACTCCATCTTCTGCGTGGTGGCCAGCTCGCCCTGCACGCGCAGCAGCTGCTCGATCTTGCGCTGCACATCCTGCCCGGCGTGGCGCTCGCGCTCCTGCATGGCCAGCTCGCGCTGCTTCAGCCCGCTGATGTCGAAGCTGATGCTGATCCAGTAACTGATGCTGCCATCCACGCCATATACCGCGGTGCTGACGCTGAGCAGCCAGCGGTAGCTGCCGTCGCTGTCGCGCATGCGGTACTCGACCGGCGCGATCTCGTTGCGGGCCATGCCGTGGCTGAAATGGCTGTTCAACAGCAGCACATCGTCCGGGTGCACCAGGTGTATCCAGTCATCCACATGGAACTGCTGCACCTGGGTGTGGCCATACAGGTGACGCTTGACCGCATCGTTGAGCCAGAAAATCTCCCCGCTGCGGGAAAACAGGCAGACAAAGCAGTGGCTGACATTGAGCGCGGTAAGGAACAGGTAGGGCGAGAGGCCATCAGAAGCCGCGTCGGCAGGCCCGATCTCGCGCGCGAAACACTGCACCAGCGGGGTGCCGCCGGGGCTGCGCAGGGGCACGAACAGCAGTGCATAGCCCAGCTCGGGGCGTACCAGCCGGCATTCGCTCTCGATGGCGCGGCAGGTGGCCAGCTCGGCCTGCACCGCCGTGTCCTCCCACAGGCGTGCAGCGCCGCCGGTGCTGGCGTGCGCGGCCACCAGCAGGGCATTGAACGCGGGGTTCTGCATGTAGGGGTGCGAGGCCCCGCCCACCAGCAGCGCGAACGGCACCGACGTGCGCTGCATGCCTTGGCACAGCGCCGTCACCATCGGGTCAGGGGCGTTCAGGGCGGGCTCCATGACAGGCTTGCCATATGAATTGGGACCAGAGTCTAGACCGCCACCTGGCGGCCGGTCGTCACGGCGCCGTGACCTGCATTCAGGCAATGCGCTCGACCCGGCTGCCACGGCACAGCGGGTAGCTGACCAGCAGCGGGCGGAGGGCCGCATGCATGCGCGTGAAGCTGTTTCCATACATGTACAGGGCGGTTTCGCCTTGGCCCTGCCAATGGCTGTTGAGCATGCCGATGCCCTGCAGGCGCCGCTCGCATTCCTCGTATACGTGCTCGGTGTCGCAGCTCTGGTAGACATCGGCAGGCAGGCCGGTGTCGTCCAGGTACAGGGCAAGGCCCTCGTGGCGGCCCATGGCGATGGGAGCATCGCGGTCGGGGAGGGTGATGTAGGAGCCCTTGGGCGCCAGCATCGCCTCGAACAGGCGCGTGGTCCTGCCGATGCTTTCGGTATCCATCGAATCCATCAATATCTCGATGTCGCAGCTGGCCACCTCGCCGTTGGGCGCCAGGCGTGAGCCGCCGCCCAGCACGTCGGCGCTGATGTTGTAGGCCTGGCAGGCGTCATTGAAGGCATCCTCCAGCGCCACGCGGTGCTCAGGCTGCAGGCGTGCGTTGAGGGTGACGGTGATGATGCCGGGGCGGTGTTCACCCTGATCGGCCTGTTGCATGGTGCGTGCTCCCTTGCCGCGAACGGACGTGCCGGCCGCTGGCATTGCGTGGCTGGCTGCCGTCAGTATCGGCAGGGAAATGTGCACGAACGGTGTTGCCTGTGTTGCACGAACGATGACGGCGCCGGGTGGGGCGCCGTGCTTCATCGCATGTGCCTGCGCAGGCTCACTTCCAGCGCGATTTGCCGCGGATGTAGCGCGCGGCGTCCTCCAGCGAGGTGGGTAGGTATTCGGACCACAGGTTCGGCGGGTAGGCGTTCTGGTAGGTGTCGTAGGCGTCGCGGAACAGATCCATGTGCACCACCGGCTGGCGCTTGCGCGCGCGCAGCTCGGCAATGGGGATGCGGCCGAGCACCAGCGTCTCTTCCTTGCTCTGTGCCTCGGCGATGGCCTTGCCGGTGGGGTCGTACAGCGCGGTACCGCCCGAGCCCGGGTCATCGAAATAAGGCCCGTTGTCCGGCGAAATGGAGTTGTTGACGATGGACGAATACACGCCGTTGTACATGGCGCAGGCGGCCACATCCAGCTCGGAGAAGCCGCCCGACGCGGTGCGCAGGAACACCTCCGCGCCCTTGAACGCCATCGCCCGGAACAGCTCCGGCTCACGCTGGGTGGAACTGGTGCAGATGTTGCCCAGCGGCGTGCGGGTGACCGGCACCACCGCATCACGGCCATACATTTCCACGTAGCGGTCCAGCACGTCGTAGGTGGTGGTGGTGAACAGCTCGAAATCCGGGAACGCGCCCTTCAGATTGCGCGCCTTCCAGTGCTTGTCCACGATCTCGCCCTTGTCATTCATGATCGTGGTGATGGACAGCACGTGGCCCGGCCAGTCCGGGTCGGTGGCGTAGGCGCCGAACACGATCCAGGTGCCGTACTGGCGCGCCTTTCTGGCGATGGCCTCGGTTTCCTCGCCGGGAATGGTGATGGCGAACTTGAGGATTTCATCGCGCGTCCACTTGCGCCAGCCGGTGAGCGGGAATTCGTGGAACTGCAGCAGGTCGGGCTTGGCGTGGTAGTGCGCCTTGTCGATGAGCTCCAGCATGTGCGCCAGGTTGCGCTTGGTGCCCGCCTTCCATTCCCTGGCATCGAAGCTGTGCACGCGTGACTGCACCAGGCCCAGCATCCACGCCGGCTTGGCCAGCTCCACCGTTTCATAGGTGCCATCGGTGCGCTCGTTCAGCGCGTCCGGGCCCTTGCCCATGGCGGCCTGTGCCGGCGCCGGGGCACCCAGCAGGATGGGGCCGACGGCGCCCAGTGCGGCCAGGCCGGCGGCGCTGCCCAGGAAGTGTCTGCGGGAGTTGCTCATCTGTTACCTCATGGTTGAAATGAAAACAGCCCCGGAGCGCAGGGCGCCCCGGGGCTGTATCAGTTGTGATGCTCGAACCGCACGGCGGGGCCGGTCAGATCGCCTCGCCGTTGAAGCTGTGGCCCTTGATCTTCTGCCAGTCGCGGCTGACGAACTTCTCGTCGATCAGGGTGCGCTGCACCAGCACGCCGTTCTTGTACCAATGCCACACGCGGTTGCGCAGCTGGCCGCAGTCGGAGAGCTGGATCATTTCGTACAGCTCAAGGCCTTCCTCGCCCTTGCGCTTCCAGTACAGCATCACGCTGCGGTGGTAGTCGTCCAGCGGCACTTCGGCGGCCCAGCCATAGATCAGCTCGTTGTCGAAGATGATGCGGCCAAACTCGTAGCGGGTCGGGAAGTCGCGCACTTCCACCTTGCCGTCGGCCCAGCTGTAGTGGTTGGTCTGGTGGTACGGCACCTTGTCGTCGCCGGTGAAGCGGCAGATCAGGCGCGACTTGTGCTCGTCGATCTTGTCGCCGTTGGCGTCGTAGTAGCGGTAAACACCATCCCACACGCCTTCGTGCTTGGCCAGGACGGGCATGTGTTTCTGCATGTCGATCATATAGCTATCCTTTGTCATGAACGGTGATGGTTGGCGCGCGTGGCGCCTTACTGGTCTCGAAGTTCATCCATGACTTCTTCCATCGGCACGTCCATAGCACCGCCTTCCAGCGCCTCGGTTTCCTGCTGCACGATGCGCAGCACCCGGGCGATGTATTCCTTCATCCACAGCGTCCGCTGTGCTTCGGCCTTGCGGTCGGGCTGGAACTGGTCCAGTTCCTCGCGGCTGAGCAGGCCTTTGTGTTCGATCAGGCGTTCCAGCGCATCCAGGCGCTGGTGGGTCACCGCGTTCTCCATTGCGATGGCCATGGCGATGGAGAGCACGCGCTCCACGTCAGGGTCTTTGAAAAAGTAGGGGCGCTTGCCCTTGGCGCGGGTGCCGGCCAGGGCGATGGGGTCGATGCTGCTCATGCCTTCCACACTCCGAACATGGTCCACAGCGCGGCGCGGCCGTGGTCTTCGCCGCTTTCGCTGGCCACCGGGAAGATGTCCCGGTCCACCACGCCACGCACCTTGGTCTCGAAATACCGCTCCGGGTCGAAGCCGGCCTGGGCCATCATCTGGCGCAGGTCGTACTCGTGCATCACGCTCCAGAACGGCTCGTTGTTGTTGTACGCATCCCAGTCACGGATGAACTGCTCGTACGGGTCCATGCCGTGGTACTGCGGCTGCTCCAGGTGCGCGGTGAGGCCACCGGGCGCCAGCAGGCGGTTGATCTCGCGCAGCTTCACCGGCATCGCCCTGGACGAGCTTTCGTGCCAGAACATGGCGGTGGTGATCAGGTCGAAGTGGCCATCGGGGTAATCCAGTGCCTCGCCGTTGGCCTGGCGGAACACAATGTTGTTCACGCCCAGCGCACGGGCGCGTGCATGGGCATAGCGCAGCATCGGCGCGGCCACGTCCACGGCCACCACTTCGGCATCGGGGAATGCCTGGGCCAGCGGCACTATGTTGTGGCCAACCGTGCAGCCGATGTCCAGGATGCGGCGCGGCTTGAAGTCCGGGTGTTCTTCCTTCAACCACTGTGCCAGCGCCTGGCCGCCACCATCGTTGTAGCGGCCCAGCATGCCGCCGGTGGTGGCGAAGATGCCGCAGTCGTAGTTCGCCGCCGCCGACACGTCATCGGCCAGCAGTTCGGTGTGGTAGCCGCCGGGCATGCAGTGGATGTCCACCGCGCTGGAGTAGCGCGGCACCTGCACGCCGGGGTCCAGCTGCAGGCCGTCATCACTGGCGTTGAGCGCGCGTGCCTTGTCGATCAGCGCATCCACCTGCTTGAGTACCAGGCCACGGCCTGCCTGCTGGCGCATCTCCATGCTGCTGCGGCGCAGGGCGCTCCAGGTCTGGTAGATCGCATCGCCGGCCATCGCCTTGCGTACTTCGTGGCGGGTTTCCGGTGCGCGCCCCTTTTCTTTCTCGAACGCCGGCTTGACCCGGCGCTCATAGGCAACCTTCACCTTCGGGCTGAGCTGAGTGGCGAGGTAGCCGTTGAGGTTGGCCAGGAAATCGAAGCGCGCGGTGTCGTCCAGCGCACTCTTTGGAAAGACCGCATGGCGGCCTACGTGTTGCCAGCTTGGGGGCAGATTCTGCTCGCTCATGGGACAAGGCTCCGGGCGCGGGAAGCGGGCTCGCTTCAAGTTCTAATGATATAGCTATATGACATATTCGTTTCGGTGGTCAAGCTAAATGTCCAGACCTTTGCAGTGCTTTGATCTGGATCAATTTCGCCCGACTTTCGATGCTGCGCAGCAGCATGGCCACGGCTGCATGACATGCATGCAGCACGGCCCTGGTCCGTGCCGTGATCAAGCTGGCTGTACTGCCGGCGCGCATGGTGCTCGTGGCACTGCTGGCAGCGCCTGCCGTGGCGTGGTGTGGCAAATGCACGCTTTGCGACTGCGCGTTGCTGGTGCCTGCATCGCATAGCTGCACATCGCACGCAGGCGGACATAAGACAAAAGAAAGTGTTCGGCCGCTGAGGCATCGCCACCTTCAACTGCTGCATGCGCGTGCCATGTGGCACGCGTTGCCACGCATCCGTGCCGCGCTGGAGCACGTGCGGTAAGCGTGGCCAGCCGGCGGTGAGGTGAGGGGCTTGAACGCTTTCCCACGACAGCCACCGTGTGTGCTGCCGGTGCCAGGGCCGGTGCCATGCCGGCAACCGTGCCTGCTGGCCAGGCGCGGCCGTCTTCACACGGTCAGCGGCTCGAATCATGTTGCAAAGCAACAAGTTGCGCAGCAGGGGCGGGCCTGCGCCGGGTTGCGTCTTCACGCGCCCAGCAGCGGCGAGGGGGTGCCCGAAAAGGTGTTACAAATGATTGGACAATCATGTACTAATGATATAGCTATATGTCATCTTCGACGGGTCGAAAGGCCTGTCTTCCGTGATCCCGAGCCGGCCTGGGTACATGCCCTGCCAGCTCACTTCAGCCGGGGGTAGGGCGTGAACCGAATTTCATCCGTTTTGATGGCCGCTGCAATTGCACTTTCGCCACAGGCAAACGCGCTGGATCTCAAGTCCGAAGAAGGCAGCCTGGAGGCAATGGTCAAGCTGCGCTGCTCGCTGGACCCGAAGCAGGAGGAAATCCTGTGGTGGGCCGGCACGCTGTTCGCCCAGGAGCCGGGCAAGAAGGCCGCGCCGCTGATGGGCTTTGAGGGCTACAACATCTGCCGCGCCGAGAAGCAGGCAGATGGCCAGTGGCGCCTGTACACGCGCGAGCTCACTTTCTACCGCGATCTGAAGACCGGCAAGATCATGGACAGCTGGAACAACCCGCTGTCCGGCGAGCGCAACGAAGTGGTGCAGGTTGCCAACGACCCGGTCAACACCGTGCTCAACGCACCGGGCCGCCCGATCCACTACCCGTGGGTGGAAGCCGGTGACCAGGTGATGCTGACGCTCAATATTCCGCTGGCCTACCCGAATCCGCTGCAGCCGGAAGAATTTCCCGCTGAATCCAGCGGCCCGACCTACATGGGCTCGGAACACTTCATGTTCTTCGCACCGCGCGCAGCCATGGAAGACCCGGCGCTCAAGAGCGTGCCGGTGACCTACGGCTGGACCCGCGTTGGCCCGTGGCTGCCGTGGATGAAGCTCGGCACCCGCCCGGGTTCGCTGCTGTACATCGCCCAGGGCAACAAGCGCGCCTCGGTGAGCGAGCTGCCCGAGGACATCCAGGAACTGGTCCGCACCCGTTACCCGGAGTACGCACGTGCGCCGGAAACCTGGGTGCAGCCCAACGCCACCAGCTGGAGCTACTACAAGCAGCTCAAGCAGGCGGAAAAGGCAAAAAAGCAGGACTGAGGCAAGGAACTACGGACGGAACCCTCCCCCAACGACGGCGCATCCATCCTCCATTCCATTCCGATCAACTCTCCAATCGGGACACTCCATGAAGAACATCAAGCCAGACCTGCTGTGCTCCTCCATCGCTCTCGCGCTCATGCTGTGCGCGGGAACCGCCATGGCGGACAACGCAGACGAGCCGGGTGCGCAGCCGTCCGCCAACAGCGACGCCGTGCAGAGCCTGGACCAGATCACCGTGACCGCGCGCGGTGTTGCCGAGCCGCTGCAGCAGATGCCGCTGCCTATTTCGGCCCTGTCCGAGCAGACCATCGAGAAGAAGGGCCTGACCGATGTGCGTGACATCGCCAACCTCACCCCGAGCTTCTCGTTCAAGTCGGCCTACGGGCGTGGTTTCGACCGCCCGGTGATTCGCGGCATGTCCAACATCCAGGGCGAAGCCAATGCCTCGTTCTTCATCGACGGCATCTTCGTCGAGGGCGACATCTCCAGCTATGGCCTGGAAAACATCCAGCGCGTGGAAGTCATCCGTGGCCCGCAGTCGGCCGCGTTCGGCCGCCGTACCTTCTCCGGTGCGGTCAACTTCATCACCAAGCGCCCCGGCAGCACGCCCGGTGGCAAGGTGACCCTGGGTGCTGGTGACTATGGCCAGGAAAAGATGGGGCTGTTCTACTCGGGCAGCAACGAGGACGGCTCCTTCGGCTACGACATCAGCCTGAACAAGCGCGCCAATGACGGCGTGTTCCGCAACCAGGCGTCCGGCAGGAAGGACCTGGGCGGCAACGAGACCATGAGCGCCATGGCTGCCGCCGCATGGTCGCCGACCGACAAGCTCAACCTCACCGCGCGTGTGATGCAGCAGAAGAGCCGCGACGAGCATTTCGCCATTGCCCGCCTGGGCAGCGACAACCTCAACTGCTATCTGCCCGAGTACACCGGCCAGCTGTACTTCGGCCTGTACCCGGTGCTTGAATCGCGCCGCCGCGGCTACTACTGCGGCGAGCTGAAGGCGCCGTCGGACTATGCCATCAACACCAGGGAGTTCGAGGCCGCCGGCTACTTCCCGGGCCGCAAGACCGACCTGCTGCGCACCAGCCTGGTGGTGGACTACCTGTTCGACAACGGTTGGAACCTGACCTCGACCTCGGCCTACAACAAGAGCGAGACCTATGCCGCCAGCGACCAGGACTACAGCGCGATCCGCGGCTACGGCGGCGCGTTTGAAAGCTTCGCCAACAATGGCCTGAAGAACTGGTCGCAGGACCTGCGCCTGAGCACCGACCAGAGCCTGGCCGTGTCCGGCCTGCTCGGCGCCTACTACTACAGCCAGGAAGCCCAGCCAGGCTGGGGTGGTGACCTCACCGGCTTCGTGCTGCCGGCAAACAGGGCGGTGCGGGTCATTCCCACCAACCCGAATGACAAGACCGTCAACAAGGCGATCTACGGCCTGATCAACTGGCACATCAACGACCAGTGGACCACCTCGCTGGAAGGCCGCTACGCGCGTGACGAGATCAGCAAGGGGGGCGTGGATACCCGCGTGCTGGGCACCACCACCTACACCCAGCCGTACTCGCTCAGCGGCACCTTCACCAGCTTCACCCCGCGCTGGACGCTGAGCTACCAGGCTGCCGAGCACATCAACCTGTATGGCCTGGTGTCCAAGGGCACCAAGCCGGGCGGTTTCAACACCGACGTCTACCGTGCCGACTTCAAGGAATCCGAGCGTGATGCGCTGATCGCCCGCGGCCTTGAAACCTTCAAGGAAGAAGAGGCATGGAACTACGAGCTGGGCATGAAGAGCGACTGGCTCGACGGCACCCTGCGCGTCAATGCCAACATCTACCAGATTGACTGGACCAATCAGCAGCTGACCGAAACCGGCCCGGTCGTTCGCAAGAACGGCTCGCTGTTCGCTACCAGCTACACAACCAACGTGGGTGAATCGCGCATCCGTGGTTTCGAGCTGGAGAGCCAGTGGGCCTTCGCCCAGGGCTGGCTGGCGTCGCTGGCCTATTCCTATACCGATGCCAAGATCGAAAAGTTCATCAGCCAGGATCAGGCCGATCTGTTCTCCAGCAGCAATGCGCCGAACCTGACCGACCCGGCCGCCGATGCTGCCGGCTACACCCTGCCGCGCGTGCCCAAGAACAAGGCAACGCTGGGCCTGATGCATGACGGTGCGTTCGCCAACGGCTGGCAGTACACCGCCAACATGGACGTGAACCACGAAGGCAAGCGCTATATCCAGGTGGACAACCTGGCCTATATCGGTGCCTCCACCCGCACCAACTTCCGCTTCAGCGTGCGCCCGACCGAACAGCTGCAGGTCTCGGCATACGTGACCAACGCGTTCAACGACCGCACGCCGGAAGACGCGCAGCGCACCATCGACCCGGATGCCTACGTGGCACTGCCGGCGGTACCGCCGCTGACGGGGCTGGCGGTGAGCAACCTGCGTGACTTCGGCATCTCGCCGTCGTTGCCACGCATGTACGGCGTGGAAGTCAGCTACAAGTTCTAAGCAACCGCCGCGCGGCCCGGGTGCCTCACCGCATCCGGGCCGTCACTTACCAACGCATGGGGAACATGATGCAACGACGCGATTTCATCAAAGGGGTATCCGGCATGGCGGCACTGTCCATGATGCCGGGCATGCTGCACGCCGCGGCGCGGGGCAGTGATGTGATCGTGGTCGGTGCCGGCCTGGCTGGTCTGGCCGCGGCCCATGCGCTGGAAGCCGGTGGCGCGCGCGTCACCGTGCTGGAGGCCAACCCGCGTGTGGGTGGCCGCCTGCAGACCGTGGTACGCAATGGTCTGCGCTTTGAAATCGGCGGTGTGGAAGTGGGCACCGCCTACGACCGCGTGCATGCCCATGCCAAGCGCGTGGGTGTGGGCATCGTGCCGCCCTCGGCCGCACTGCCTACCGCTGCCGGCCTTGGCCTGGTGCTGGGTGACACCCTGGTGCCCGCCGCGCAATGGGGCGAGAGCCCCCTCAATACGTTGCAGGGCCGCGAACACAAGCTGCTGCCGCCGATGCTGCTGTCCACCGCCATGGGCGAGCTGGCACTGCCGGCCGCGGACAGCTGGCGCGACCCCGCCAATCTTTCGCTGGACATCCCGCTGGCCGAGCTCATCGCGAGCAAGGGCTGGTCGCCGCAGGCGCTGCAGTGGATGGATGTCGGCAACAGTTTCTCTTCCGTACACACCATCAGCGCGCTGGACGCGCTGCGCCGCGATGCCCTGCGCCGCTTCGGTTCCAAGGGCACCGGCTGGGTGCAGGGTGGCAGCCAGGCGCTGCCGGAGGCCATGGCCGCTTCGCTGGCCACCCCGCCGGTGCTTGGCGCCCAGGTCACCCGGGTGGAATCCAGCCGCCGTGGCATCCAGGTGCGCTGCGCCGACGGCCGCCGCTTCAAGGCCGCGCACCTGGTGCTGGCGCTGCCCAGCGGCCCGCTCAGCCGCATCGCCATCGACCCGGCGCCGCCGGCCGAGCAGCAGGCGGTATGGGCGGCGCGCCGCTCCAATGCGGTGACCACCGTGCACCTGCAGCCCACCCGCAGGTTCTGGGAAGAAGACGGCCTGCCGCTGTCGCTGTGGGGTGATGGCCCGCTGCAGCGCGTATTCGCCGTGCCGGGTGAGGACGGCCAGATCAACCGCCTGATCGTGTGGCTCAACGGCGCCATGGCCGAACAGGCCGACAAGCTGGACCGCGACGCACGCCTGGCCTGGATCATCGCCAGCATGGAAAAACTGCGCCCGGCCGCCAAGGGTGCCCTGCAGCCGCTGGAGACCCGCAGCTGGGGCAATGACCCGTTGGCAGATGGCGCATTTTCCGAAATTGCCCCCGGAAAATTCGCGCAAACCCTGCGCTGGGCCAACACTCCGTTCGGGCGCATCCACTTCGCCGGCGAGCAGACAGAGCTGCATGTTCCGGGCATGGAGGCGGCCGTCACCTCCGGCGAACGTGCAGCTGCAGCAATTCTTTCGGCCTGATTGACTTACCTTATCCCCCACCTTCCCGGGCGCGGCCGCGCCTTCCAGAGACAGTAATGAGCCTGAAGACCTTGAACCCCTACGACCTGTTCGACGTGCGTTCGCTGCTGAGCGAGGAAGAACGTGCAGTACAGGATTCCGTTGCCCGCTTCACCGACGAACGCGTGCTGCCGATCATCGGCGACTGCTTCGACCAGGGCCGCTTCCCGAACGAGCTGATCCCCGAGATCGCCGACATGGGCCTGCTGGGCAGCTCGCTGCCGGAGCAGTACGGCGGCGCCGGCCTCAACAGTGTCAGCTACGGCCTGATCTGCCAGGAGCTGGAGCGCGGCGATTCGGGCCTGCGCAGCTTCGTGTCCGTGCAGAGCTCGCTGTGCATGTACCCCATCTACGCCTACGGTTCGGAAGAGCAGCGCATGCGCTGGCTGCCGGACATGTCGCGCGGCAAGGTCATCGGCTGCTTCGGCCTCACCGAAGCGCACGGCGGTTCGGACCCGGCCAGCATGAAGACGCGCGCGGTCAAGGACGGTGGTGACTGGGTCATCAATGGTTCCAAGATGTGGATCACCAACGGTTCGGTAGCCGACATCGCCATCGTCTGGGCCAACACCGACGACGGCGTGCAGGGCTTCGTGATCGAGAAGGGCACCCCCGGCTTCACCGCGCAGGAAATCAAGCACAAGATGAGCCTGCGCGCCTCGGTGACCGGCGCGCTGTTCTTCGACAACGTGCGCGTGCCCGACGCCAACCGCCTGCCCAACGTGAAGGGCCTGAAGGGGCCGCTGGGCTGCCTCACGCAGGCGCGCTACGGCATCACCTGGGGCCCGCTGGGCGCGGCCATCGCCTGTCTGGACGAAGTGCTGGCCTACACCAAGGAGCGCATCCTGTTCGGCCGCCCGGTGGCTGCCACGCAGAGCGCGCAGATCAAGATGGCCGACATGGCCCGCCGCATCACCGCCGGCCAGCTGCTGGTGCTGCAGCTGGGCCGCCTGAAGGACGCCGGGCAGATGCAGCCGCAGCAGGTGTCGCTGGCCAAGTGGAACAACTGCCGCCTGGCCATCGACATCGCCCGCGAATGCCGTGACCTGCTCGGCGGCGCCGGCATCACCACCGAGCATGGCGCCATCCGCCACGCGCTGAACCTGGAATCGGTCATCACCTATGAAGGTACCGAGACCGTGCACCAGCTGGTGATCGGCCGCGAGCTGACCGGGATCAACGCGTTCTGATCGATGGACGGCTTGCGTACCACCATGCAGGCCGTCTGCCTGCGGCAGGTTCCAACGGGCATGCCGCAGGCACAGGACTTCGAGCTGCGCCACCTGCCCATGCCTTTGGCGGGGCAGGGCCAGCTGCTGCTGCGCGTGCAGTGGCTGTCGCTGGATCCGTTCCTGCGCGCCCAGCTGGGTGGCCGCTACGCCGTGCCATGCCCGCCGCTGGGCAGCATCGTGCCGGGTTACGGCATCGGTACCGTGGTGGAAGACCGCAGTGGCCGCTTCGTGCCGGGTGATGTCGTTACCGGCATGACCGGCTGGGCCGAGCATGCCATGCTCGATGCCCATGCCGTGACGCTGGTGGATACCGGTGCGGCACCGGTGAGCACTGCCGTAGGCGTACTGGGCATCCCTGGCCTCACCGCATGGGCAGGCGTGCGCCACATTCTTGAGCCGAAGGCAGGGCAGACCATTCTGGTTTCGACCGCCGCCGGTGCCGTGGGCAGCGTGGTGGGCCAGCTGTGCAAGGCGGCGGGCTGCCGCGTGGTCGGCATCAGCGGCAGTGCTGCCAAGTGCGCCATCGTTACCGATGCGTTCGGCTTCGACGCCTGCATCAACTACCGCGACGCGGATTTCCTGCAGGCGCTGCGTGCCGCCTGCCCGGAAGGCATCGACGGTTACTTCGACAACGTGGGCGGTGCCGTGCTGGAAGCGGCGCTGTCCCTGCTGCGGCCACAGGCACGTGTGGTGCTGTGTGGCCTCAGCGACCAGTACAACCGCGCCGAGCGCCCGGCTGGCCCCAACCTCGGCCCGGTCATCGGCGCACGCGCACGGCTGCAGGGGCTGGTGGTGTACGACCACCTGGGCGACTTCGCCCGCTGCCGCAGCGAACTGGCGGAGATGATTGCCGCCGGAACGCTGCGCTACCGCGAACACATTCACGACGGCCTGGCCAGCGCGCCAGCCGGCTTCATCGGCCTGCTCAACGGCGACAACCTGGGCAAGGCGCTGGTACGGCTTTAAGGACTCCGCATGACCTCCATCCAACGCCGCTTCGTGTCCGTCAACGGGCGCCAGGTGCACTACCGCATCGCCGGCAACGGCCCCGCACTGCTGCTGATCCACCAGTCGCCGCAGAACTCGCGCATGTGGCACGCGATGATGCAGCGCTATGCCGATCGCTACACCGTGATCGCACCGGACACACCCGGCTTCGGCTATTCCGATGCCCTGCCCGGCAACCCCATGCGCATCGCCGAGTTCGGTGCGGCCACGCTTGAGTTCACCCAGGCCATCGGCCTGCAGCGTTTCGCCGTGTTTGGCATGCACACCGGTGGCCTCATCGCCACCTGGCTGGCGTGGTCCAACCCGGAGCAGGTGGCGGCGCTGGTGGTGGATGGCTACGCCGCCTTCACACCGGAAGAAAGCGCGCTGTATGGCGATGCCTACCTGCCGCCATTCCTGCCGCAATGGGATGGTTCGCACCTGCGCTGGCTGTGGTCGCGCATGCGCGAGCAGAAGTACTACTTCCCGTGGTACGACGGCCGTGCGGAAGCGGCCATGTTGATTGCGCCGCAGACCACCGAAAGCACGCGCGACACGGTGATGGACGTGCTCGATGTGGGCGACACCTACCGCGCAGGCTACGCTGCCGCCTTCCGCCACAACGACCACCACTGGGTGGGCGAGCTGAAGATGCCGGCATGGATGGTCTTCCGCCACGGTGATCCGCTGCTGGCGCACATGCCGCGCCTGCGCGAGCTGCCGGCCAACGTGCAGTTGGTCGAGGAAGCCGATGGCATTCCCGCCATGCACGCGAAGATGGATGGGTGGTTGGCACAGGCAATGACCGACGAACCTGTCTTTGTGCCGACGGATGCAGTTGCGGGCTCAGCAGGCTGGCAGCGCCGCATCATCGCCACCGCCGCCGGTGACATGGCGGTGTGGCAACGTACAGGCGAAGGCCCACTGCGTGTATGCCTGCATGCGCCCGGCACCCGTCCGCTGTCGCCGGCACACATGCCGGAAGGCGAGGGCGCCTGCCTGTTGCCCGATCTTCCCGGCCATGGCGCCTCCTGCGAAACCGAAAGCGAGCTGACCGCAGCCGCAGTGGTGGATGCACTGCTCTGTGCACTCGATGGCGACCACGCCGCGTACCCGCTGGTGATCGAAGCCCACGGTGCTGCCGCAGGCTATGTACCTGCGCTGGTCGAAGCCCTCGGTGCGCGCGTGCATGAAATCGTGCTGCACGCGCCGTGGCTGCTTGAGGCCGACGAACAGGCGGTGCTGCTGCAGAACCTGCCCACCACCATCATCGACCGTGCGGGCGGCTATCTCTGTGATGCTTGGCAGTGGGAGCGCGAGCGTCACCTGATCTGGCCGTGGATGACGCCCAGTGCCGCCGCGCGCCGTCGCGTGGATGCGCCCGCGCCCGAGCAGGTACATGCCAACGTGGTCGAGCTGCTGCGCCTGGGTACGCGTCTGCACACCCTTCTGCGTGATGCCACCGCTCCCGGCCTGGTCGAACGCCTGCGTGCGCTGCCGGTACCGCTGCGTGTTGTCGCCGACGCCCATTCCGATTTCCAGGGGCGCGCCGCCGCCCTGTCCGCCTGATACCGAAGGACCCCCATGAGCAACGACAACGCAAACGCGCACGCCGTCATCACCCGCCTGCAGGCGAGCTGGGGCGAGGGCATCGTCACCGATCCGGCCGAGCTGGCCTACTTCGGCACCGACGTGTACTCGTCCGGCCAGCCACTGCTCGCCGTGCTGCGCCCACGCGATGCGCAGCAGCTGGCTGCGGCCGTCAAGGAACTCACCGATGCCGGCATCGCCGTGGTGCCGCGCGGTGGTGGCATGAGCTACACCGGTGGCTACACCGCCTCGCAGAGCCCGAGCGTGCTGGTCGATACGGGCGGTCTGGATCGGATCGTCGAGATCAATCTTGAAGACGCCTACGTCGTGGTCGAAGCGGGCGTCACCTGGCGTGCCCTGAAGGAAGCACTGGATGCCAAGGGCGTGCGCACGCCGTACTTCGGCCCCATGTCCGGCTCGCACGCCACCGTGGGTGGTGGCATGTCGCAGGGCGCCATCTTCCACGGCACCGCGCGCTACGGGTGTTCGGCGGACGTGGTGCTCGGCCTGCAGGTGGTCACCGCCAATGGCGACATCCTCACCACCGGCTCGGCGGCTGCCGCCAACACCACCCCGTTCTTCCGCTGGTACGGCCCGGACCTTACTGGTCTGTTCCTGGGTGACTGCGGTCTGCTCGGCATCAAGACCCGCATCGTGCTCAAGCTGATTCCCAAGCATGCGCACATCGACTACCTGTCCTGGCAGTTCACCACGGCCGAAGGCCTGTTTGGTGCGCTCGGTTCGCTTTCACGCCATGGCCTGGCCAGCGAGACTGCAGCATTCGACCCGGCGCTGACGGCCATCCGCATGCGCCGCGCCAGCCTGTCCAGCGACGTCAAGGCGCTGACCAACGTCATCAAGAAGGGTGGCCTGATCTCCGGGCTCAAGCTTGCGGTGAAGGGGCGCGACATCGTCGATCAGCAGCAGTTCTCGCTGCACATCACGCTGGAGGGCGACAGTGCCGCCGAGGTGGCTGACCGTGTTGCCCGCGCGCGCAAGCTGGTAGCCGAGTTCGGTGAAAGCGTGGAGCCATCGATCCCGAAAATGATGGCTGCCAATCCCTTCGCCGCCTGGAACTCCATGCTCGGCCCGCAGGGCGAGCGTTGGGCGCCGGTGCACGCCATCGTGCCGCACTCCAGGGCCGTGACCGTGTTCAATGCGCTGCAGGCACTGTTCGCGCGTGAGCAGGAAACCATGGGCAGGCATGGCATCTTCATCGGCACCCTGCTCTCCAGCGTGGGCGCGCAGGCAGCAGTGATTGAACCGTGCATCTACTGGCCCGACAGTCACAACGCCTTCCACGTACGCACTGTGGACGCCGACCATCGCGAACGCATCGGCTGCCCCGGCGAGCACCTCGACGCCCGCGCTGCCGCCGACACACTCAAGCGCAAGATCGCCGACGTCATGCGCGCACACGGAGCAGCCAATCTGCAGCTGGGCAAGTTCTACGACTACCGCGCCGGCCGCGACCCCGCTGCCCTCGCGGTACTGGATGCGGTCAAGGCACAGCTCGACCCCAAGGGCCTGATGAACCCGGGCGTGCTGAGCCGCTGAGCGCGTTGCTGCCATGGAGTGGCCTTTGAGGGCGAGCTCCAGGCGAAAGGTGGGCTCACCCTGATCCCAATGCTCGCCTGAACCACCCCCTCCCCTTGGCTGCGCCAAAGGGAGGGGGAATCAGGCGGGCTTTCAGATCAAGGTGAACCACCCCCTCCCTTGCGCCGAAGGCGGAGGGGAGGGCTGGGGAGGGGTAGAGTGCAGGGGTAAAGGTGGGCGCAGCTGCTTCTGGACTGCCTGCCCGGCAGTGAGCGCGGCCCGGCCCACCGAACCATCGGGGACGGGGACATTTCCTGAGCTGCCTGCGCGGTAGCGAACGCCGCATCAGACCAGCAGCGTTCGGCCCAGCTTTTTTGAGCTGCCTGTGCGGCAGCGAACACGATGAAGAAGCGAAAGCCACGGGCTTCCGTTTTCTGAGCTGCCTACGCGGCAGCGAACTAGTCAATACGCACGGTGTCTCCTTCGCTGGCCTTCTGAGCTGCCTGCGCGGCAGCGAACGCTACTTTTGCCCGGTGCTCGTGAGTGACGGTTTTCTGAGCTGCCTGCGCGGCAGCGAACCAGTCGCCAGATCGCCTCCGCGCGACTGTCATTTTCTGAGCTGCCTGCGCGGCAGCGAACACCCCGGGCAGTCCATCACGAAGAACGTATCATTTCTGAGCTGCCTGCGCGGCAGCGAACGGCCAGCAGGCGCGTGCCGCCAGCATCAACAATTTCTGAGCTGCCTGCGCGGCAGCGAACGACCGACAGCATCCACACATCGCCCGGCTTGCTTTCTGAGCTGCCTGCGCGGCAGCGAACTCGATATCGAGGATGCTGGCCTTCTTCGAGTATTTCTGAGCTGCCTGCGCGGCAGCGAACGCCTGCTCGCCGAGCTCGGCCTGGCTATCAAGTTTCTGATCTGCCTGCGCGGCAGCGAACACGCAGCAGCCCTCCTTGCGGTGATTTCAGAGTTTTCTGAGCTGCCTGCGCGGCAGCGAACGCCGTGGTCACGGCTGAGGAAACGGCGCCGACTTTCTGAGCTGCCTGCGCGGCAGCGAACGGCCGCGTGGTCGTCCGGGTAGGCGGCAATCATTTCTGAGCTGCCTACTCGGCAGCGAACCTAATCCTCGGCGCCGGAGCTGAGGAATACATTTTCTGAGCTGCCTACTCGGCAGCGAACGGAGTTCCACACCGGCAGCAGCGTGGAGGCGATTTTCTGAGCTGCCTACTCGGCAGCGAACTTCGTTCTCCTTCGCCGCCCGGTAGCTGTCGTTTTCTGAGCTGCTTACTCGGCAGCGAACGATCTCCGCACTCTCACCCGTGAGGAATGACATTTCTGAGCTGCCTACTCGGCAGCGAACGGTCAGCAAACGCATCGCCGTTCGCATCCAGCTTTCTGAGCTGCCTACTCGGCAGCGAACTTGCGGTGATCGTCAACGGGCCGGAACCTGCGTTTCTGAGCTGCCTACTCGGCAGCGAACGATTGGTTCGGGCATGTGCAAGCTGCGCTGGTTTTCTGAGCTGCCTACTCGGCAGCGAACGTGGTCATAGACGAAGCACACCACACGATCCCTTTCTGAGCTGCCTACTCGGCAGCGAACAGCGTCACGAAGCATTGCCATGTCCATCCCAATTTCTGAGCTGCCTACTCGGCAGCGAACGTGACTGCTGCGTTGATTGCTTCCATGCGATCTTTCTGAGCTGCCTACTCGGCAGCGAACCAATCCTGATTTTTTTCCGCAATTACCGGGTTTTTCTGAGCTGCCTACTCGGCAGCGAACCCGCCATGGCTGCGCATCACCCTTCAATCTCTTTTCTGAGCTGCCTACTCGGCAGCGAACGCGTTGGCCGCTCATCTATGGGCTTGGGCAGATTTCTGAGCTGCCTACTCGGCAGCGAACATCCCCAGCAACCGCGCAATTAACGTCGTGAATTTCTGAGCTGCCTACTCGGCAGCGAACACATGGATGGCTCCCTTCACGATTTCGCGGATTTTCTGAGCTGCCTACTCGGCAGCGAACCTCAGTTGACATTATCGCGGTGACCTACTAATTTTCTGAGCTGCCTACTCGGCAGCGAACGAAGCGCGCGAAGCAGGGTATGAAGTAGTGCATTTCTGAGCTGCCTACTCGGCAGCGAACCGATTCGACAAGGCCCGCGAGTTGGCAGGTGTTTTCTGAGCTGCCTACTCGGCAGCGAACGAGGAAAGGCTGCGGGAGCTGGCTAAGCGCATTTTCTGAGCTGCCTACTCGGCAGCGAACGGCCCATTGCCTGGCAACGCGCCAGTCGAAGTTTTCTGAGCTGCCTGCTCGGCAGCGAACGCCAGCGCATGCGCGAGGCCGTGCGCCGCCTTTTTCTGAGCTGCCTACTCGGCAGCGAACCTACGAAGAAATCATGAAAAACGCATCTGAGTTTTCTGAGCTGCCTACTCGGCAGCGAACTACGTACCAGCAAGATTGAACACTGACGCATCTTTCTGAGCTGCCTACTCGGCAGCGAACGTCAAGGCATAGGCCCCAGCCATCGACCAGCGCTTTCTGAGCTGCCTACTCGGCAGCGAACGTTTGAAAGGGGCGGCTCAGGCCGCCCCTTGTTTTCTGAGCTGCCTACTCGGCAGCGAACACCGCTTTGCTCACTCGCAATAACCGCGTGATTTTCTGAGCTGCCTACTCGGCAGCGAACGAGGTCCTGGGCGACAAGACCAAGTGCCCGGTTTTCTGAGCTGCCTACTCGGCAGCG
This sequence comes from Stenotrophomonas sp. UBA2124, assembly GCA_002329155.1. GTDB lineage: Bacteria > Pseudomonadota > Gammaproteobacteria > Xanthomonadales > Xanthomonadaceae > Stenotrophomonas. Next base: position 175,802 of record DCXY01000001.1, read on the forward strand.
AACGACCTTGCCAGCGTGAACGGCGGTAACGCCCTTTTCTGAGCTGCCTACTCGGCAGCGAACACGGCCAGCCCCTGCGCGCGAGGGCCGCGCAATTTCTGAGCTGCCTACTCGGCAGCGAACTGCGTGGTGTCGTCGATCAAGCTGGCGAGTTCTTTCTGAGCTGCCTACTCGGCAGCGAACGCCCGCCACGAAGGCCGGCGAATCACCCTCAATTTCTGAGCTGCCTACTCGGCAGCGAACGTGGCGAGACAGCGGGCCGCCCTGCTCAACGATTTCTGAGCTGCCTACTCGGCAGCGAACCTGGTGCGCGAGGTTGCTACCGGCATTGCTCATTTCTGAGCTGCCTACTCGGCAGCGAACCCGTGGCTTGCGCAGCGCCTGTTCTTGCCGATTTTCTGAGCTGCCGAGCAGGCAGCTCAGAAAAGCTCAGCCGGCTGATGGCGGAGGCAGGGGCAGTTCGCTGCCGAGCAGGCAGCTCAGAAACACGCATCAAACTGCCGTTTGAAAAGTGGTCCGTTCGCTGCCGAGCAGGCAGCTCAGAAATGCGTGTACCAGCGAGGGCTGGGCCGGGTGGCGTTCGCTGCCGAGCAGGCAGCTCAGAAACATGATCGACAGCGCTTCACCGAAGCCGAACAGTTCGCTGCCGAGCAGGCAGCTCAGAAAGTGCTTGGCCGCACCTACAACGAAACCTTCGAGTTCGCTGCCGAGTAGGCAGCTCAGAAATGCCCGTTCTGGCGCAGCCACAGCGCCGCAAAGTTCGCTGCCGAGTAGGCAGCTCAGAAAGTGGCGTGGGGAGCAAAAATTTTAGGCCGTACGTTCGCTGCCTGCTCGGCAGCGAACCTTGCCGCGTGGCTTCCGCAACAATTGGCCACTTTCTGAGCTGCCTGCTCGGCAGCGAACTCGCGGCCATGCGGGTGCGCCAGCGTGCGATTTTTCTGAGCTGCCTGCTCGGCAGCGAACGCCGAACGCGATAGCGAGGATTGCGCCGAGCATTTCTGAGCTGCCTGCTCGGCAGCGAACAGTGCGCTCGGACCACTCGCGCTGACGCTGCATTTCTGAGCTGCCTGCTCGGCAGCGAACTTCCCCCTGATTTTTAGGAGGCCGGGATGGTAGTTTCTGAGCTGCCTGCTCGGCAGCGAACGAAGTTGGCAAGGATGAAGAGTCCCAGCAGTTTTTCTGAGCTGCCTGCTCGGCAGCGAACGCGCGTCACCCACTTGCACCCTGCCCCGGACATTTCTGAGCTGCCTGCTCGGCAGCGAACCACGCCAGCCAGGAACATGGGATCACGCTCCGTTTCTGAGCTGCCTGCTCGGCAGCGAACGGCCGGAACCTGCGCATAGGGCATGGCTGCGTTTTCTGAGCTGCCTGCTCGGCAGCGAACCCCGGGTTTGAGTCGGGCATGTCGGGCTGGGTTTTCTGAGCTGCCTGCTCGGCAGCGAACGTCCTTGTTGACAAGGAACTCTACGGGCTCGTTTTCTGAGCTGCCTGCTCGGCAGCGAACGCCGGGGTTCTTGCCGAATGCAGCATCGGTCGTTTCTGAGCTGCCTGCTCGGCAGCGAACCTCGGCGTAGGGGCGCGCCAGCTCCTCGAAGCTTTCTGAGCTGCCTGCTCGGCAGCGAACGTACAGCGCAATCAGCAGCGCATCGGCCCTGCTTTCTGAGCTGCCTGCTCGGCAGCGAACGGCCCGATGATCGACATGCCGACCCGCCGCGTTTTCTGAGCTGCCTGCTCGGCAGCGAACGACCATGTCCCCTGCGAAATCCACCACCTCACTTTCTGAGCTGCCTGCTCGGCAGCGAACGTCGCCGTAGTTCTCGAACACGACGCCCTTGGTTTCTGAGCTGCCTGCTCGGCAGCGAACACCTCTCGATTCCAGCCCCCGCCCATCATCAATTTCTGAGCTGCCTGCTCGGCAGCGAACCACTGGACCAGCACGCCCTGCGCGTGGTCTTCGTTTCTGAGCTGCCTGCTCGGCAGCGAACGATGACTACATTCGGCTTCCACGGCTCGCGATTTTCTGAGCTGCCTGCTCGGCAGCGAACGACAAGTTCCTGCTGGACCGCGTGCAGCCCATCTTTCTGAGCTGCCTGCTCGGCAGCGAACGGCATCATCGCCGCAGAAATCGAGATGTGGAGTTTCTGAGCTGCCTGCTCGGCAGCGAACGAGAGGGACGCCGCAGCAGCCCTAGCGACATTATTTCTGAGCTGCCTGCTCGG
>DCXY01000001.1:178245-178737 GCA_002329155.1 Stenotrophomonas sp. UBA2124
CTGCCTGCTCGGCAGCGAACGTTCTTTGATATAACCCGAACCCTCGCTGATCTTTCTGAGCTGCCTGCTCGGCAGCGAACCGGGTGTCGTTGCGTCGGTATACGCCGCTGGCTTTCTGAGCTGCCTGCTCGGCAGCGAACGCGGGCACACGCTGGAGCTATCACGATCTGCCTTTCTGAGCTGCCTGCTCGGCAGCGAACCGATTCGACAAGGCCCGCGAGTTGGCGGGTGTTTTCTGAGCTGCCTGCTCGGCAGCGAACTGCTGGTGTGCGGCAGCCCATGTGTGGAAGTATTTCTGAGCTGCCTGCTCGGCAGCGAACGAGTGGCGGAAGCTGAGGGGACTGATCTAGGCTTTCTGAGCTGCCTGCTCGGCAGCGAACTGGTGCTGCTCAAGCTGGCGCGCGCCACCGGTTTTCTGAGCTGCCTGCTCGGCAGCGAACTGTGGGCCGCCATGCTCGCCGCTCGCCCGCAGTTTCTGAGCTGCCTGCTCGG
>DCXY01000001.1:178994-225023 GCA_002329155.1 Stenotrophomonas sp. UBA2124
GCTGCCTGCTCGGCAGCGAACCCCGCCGGTCGCCCGCCGGCTTTGGGGCCGGCTTTCTGAGCTGCCTGCTCGGCAGCGAACTAGACAAAAAACTTCGCAACCCATTGTGCCACTTGTAGAAACTGCCCCAAACAGCACAAGCCCCCAATTTCTGGGGGCTTGCGCAAGTCACTGATTTTCAAAGAGCGCGGTTCGCTGTCCCGAAAAAGGGTCAAAACCAGGGGATGGTACTGGTACCGCTCAAACCATGGCTGTTGAAGGGCCCCGGGTTGCCCGTGGCCGTCAGCGGGCCCATGGCGATGAACAGGCAGAACGGTTGGCCAGTGCTGCGGCTGCGAAGGTGCAGGTAGGGCAGGTTGGGGCGGCGCTCCACGGTTTGGGGAATGGCCTCAAGTGCCTGCTGTTCGGTCTCCCCCTTGCGGCGCATGCGCCGGCGGCGCAGGCGGTCCGCGTTGGTCTTGAACTGCCTGCGTTGCACCGTACGTTGCAGTGCACCGGCGGGTACTGGCGCGATATCGCTCAGCCGGACGTGATCACGAACACCCTTGAGCCATTCCTCCTGCAGGAAATCGCGCAGCGCCTGCTCACTCCCATGCAGGCGCAGCACGTTGCCCAGCGACCGTGGTGTTGTCGCATAGCCCGGGAAGCTGATGCCGATGTCATCACGGCGTTGCTTTACCAGCGCGAGGTGCAGGCGGTCATACAGCGCATCGAGGAGCTGCGAGGCGTTGGTTTCCAGGTCTGGCACAACCCGGATATCGACATAGTGGCTGGTCATGGTGTTCAGCCCGCTTCGCCGAACACGCCGCCGCGCACCAGCGTGGCGATGACGAAGTGCTGTTGCTCCAGCGCCGGCACCTTGTCCTTCAGCACCCAGCCATCCAGCAGGTTGTAGAAGTCCTGCTTCTCTTTCGGCTGGCGGTAAGCCTTGCCCTGCGTGGTGACCGAGCCATACGGCTCCACTGCGATGGGTCCGTTCTCGTCAGCATCCGGGTACCAGGTATCGACAGTGCGCAAGGCGTTGCCGATCTTCTGCGAATGGATCGCGGCCACATCCTCGACGTGATACAGCGTCTTGCTCTTCTTGCTGGCGCCCTTGTCGAGGATCAGCTCCTGCGAGGGGAACACTTCCTGCCCGGCACCGATACGAACGAATGCAGTGACCTGCAGCAGGACATGATGATTGCCGGAAAGACCGTCCGCGATCACCGCGGCCAGCTGATCCAGACTGGCGGCATCACCCGCCGGTGCGGTGAGATCATGCAGGGAGTGTGCAAGGGCGTCGAAGGTCCACGACGCCTTGGCAACACCGCTGCTGAGCTGTGCCACCGTCACTTGCACCTGCTCGGCCCCAATGCGGTTGCGCCACAGGAATCGACCGTTGGCCAGGTTCGCGGCATAGCGGCGGGCAAGTTCATTGAAGCCGTTCTGCTGCACATAGCCTTCCACGGTCGTCAGCAGCTTATGTCGATAGGCGGCATCGTTACAGGCCGAGGGCTGGCCGGTGCCGCCAAGTACGCGCAGGGTGAACTGCACCTTGAGCGTGTCTGCATCCGCCGGCAGTGCAGCGACATCCACGGTCTGCAGGTTCGGGTTCTGGATGGCAGCGTCGAGCTTGGCGGGGTCCTGGCCTGCGGTCTTTAGGCGGTTGGAAATGGTGCCGCGCACGGACTTCTCGCGCAGGCGAACGGGCTCCCACTGGCCGGCATCCTCAAGGGCATTCCAGTTGCCACTGGTGAGCAGGGCGTCGGAGGGGTCCAGCTTGCGTTCAAACGCGAGGACGGAGGCGGTCTTGAGTTCCTCGGACATGTCTGGATTCCTTTTGTGTGATGTCAGATGTTGAGTTCAAACTCGGGGAGAACGCTGTGGGCGTCCTCATCATCGTGCGGGCGTGCATGGTCGTTACGGCAGCGATAGAGGCCCTGGTCGGGCTGACTGTCGGCGTACCAGAGCAAACTCTCTGCGGACTTGATCCGATGTGGGCTTATCCATTGCCCCATGGAGTACAGGCTTTCAACAAAGCGAAACGGCGTGTTGGCATCGCGGGCGTTGGTGACGGTGCCGGCGTCATGCAGCTCGCCAAGCGCGCCATAGCCGACGGGAATCGGAACCAGCCAGCCACCACCGATGCGGTCGTGCTGCCAGGTACCTTTTCCCTCATGGGCATCCGCCATCCATCGCCAGTTGATGCGGGCCAGTGACAACCATGCCTGCAGGGCGTTCGCGCCTTCGCCCGCTTCGGCGATGCGTTCCGCCAGCAGGTCATCGCGTGCGACCAGTGCGAAACCTGGGAGCAGGCGCATGCGCGCCCTGGCAAACGCATTGGAGCGATCCTGCGCGGTGCCGGTCAGGTCAAGCGCCCAGGGGTGATAGCGGCGACGCCATGGCTGTGCAGGTGGAATCACACTGCCGCCTGCCACGCGCATGCCCGCCAGCAGTTCGGCCAGCTTCGGCAGGTCCGCGTCGCGGGCATCGGGCTCACGCTGCCAGCGTGGGCTGTCAGCTGCCAGCAGCAGGCTCAGCTCGAGGTGGATGCGGCCTTCTTCGACAATGGCAGCCGTTCCTCCGTCTTTGCCCACCGGGTTGCGGGTCAGGTGAAAGCTGTTGACGAAGCCGCCCTCGGTCACCAGTTCGCGGTGTTGATGGCACACCACGCCAGCCGCCTTGAAGCGAACATCAAGCCCCGCCTGCTGTGCTTTGCGCTGCAATGCCCACATCAGGCCGAGAAAGGCGGTCATCGAAGGGAAGCCGTGTGTCAACGGACTGGAGATGGCATTGGCGTTCTGCACACGCAGGTGTGGGAACACAAGCAGATGGCCGAACTCGGGACAGGTGCTCATGCTTTGCCTCCCTGTGCGGCACGACGCTGCCGTGGCACCGGCCAGGTGGCATCCACAATGGCCTGACGCGCCCAGTGCTGGTACTCGGCATCGCCCACACTGGTCAGCCCTGCGGCGTGCAGGCGGGCATTGACCCAGTTGGCGAAATCTCCCGCGACCTCATCGGCCCAATGACCCGCTACCCATGCGGCGATGAAGGCAGCATCTTCCTCCGCTTCCTCCGGCGCTTCGCGTGGATCAAGCTCCACACGCTCCGGGTCCAGCCATACCTGTTGATGAAGGGGCAGGGTGCAGTGCTCGCTTCGCGTCCAGCCCGGCTCGAAGCGTACCTGGGCTTCAACGGCGAAGATGGCCAGCTGCATGCCCAGCTCCTGCTCCAGCGCACTGCGGTGCCTGCGTGTTGGTTCGGTGGGCGGAGGGTCGGACAGCAGAAATTCCGCCAGCTGTTTCACGGTATCGCGCACGCCCGGGAACCAGCTCAGCCTGTCCATCGCCGATGTCTGGTTCAGCAGCTTCTGCGGTTGCCCGGTGTCCCAGCTCGGCGGCAGTGAGGCCAGCAGGTAGTTGACGCCGCCACGCTCGCTGTTCAACTGCGAAATGTTTTGCGGCTTCGTTCCCCCCAGCTTTCGCATCACCAGATTGCGGTAGTCGCGGTAGGGCACCGCGTGTGCCTCCCTGGCACGGAAGGCTTGCCTGGCAGCCTTGTTGTCCTCGCCGAAGCGCGCATCCTGGATGTCGGCATGGACGGCGTGTGCCAGGCTGCTGGAGAACATGGGCTGGAGCAGGTGGTAGCCGGCATCGTCATTGGCCGAGCCTTCGGCCAACCAGTACAGCTGCTTGGCGGCCTCGTGCGAGCCAGGCTTGCCATCGCTGCGGACCAACGCGCTGAAGGCCTTCATCCACTCCTGTGCAGTGGCTGCATCCGCATGCAGGGCATCGCGCAGGTCCACATCGCCGGTCTGCATCCAGTCCAGCAGGCGGCGTCCATCCACTTCGATCTTGAGGAACTTGAACACATCAAGGGCGGCCGCATTGCCGACCACGTCCTCGGCGAAATCGTTGCCCAGCACATGGCTGCCGATCTCAGGATGGCGGGGGAGGGTGTGCGGCGGCACATGCAGACTGCTGCCGCGTGCGTCGGGGTGGGTGGCCTTCAATACATGGGTGACGGCCTGGATCTGGCCTACACGGCGTGCGGCATCGGCCAGCCAGGTGCCGTACTCGTATCTGGATGCCGCATCCGTATCGGCATCCTCTTCCTTGCCTTTCAGCTTGGCCTCGCGCCGGGCTTCAATGAAGTCGGTGATGGCTTTGCGGAAACGGCCGGAGCGCGTGAGACGTTCCGTTGTTTCGTTCATGGGAATCCCTTCATTCGCCCCTTACAGGGCGTGCGTGTAAGATCCCCACGGCAGCAAGCCACCGCCGTGGGGCATGTGAGGGACGCGCCCTCAGAGAAATATTCTGAAAAAGCGCCGACTAAACACTTCCACATCCTCCTTTGCACCGTAGTCCTGGGTGCTAGGTCCGGGGCCAACCGGCTCGCTGTTCGCCGGAACCATGCCAGTGGTTCCGGTTTTTAACCATTTAAGACTGAAAAGTAGTTCGTAAATTGAACTGGCTTCGGATATACTATCACCCAGCTCGACGGGCGATGCAAGTCCTTGATCCCTGCCGGATAGGCAGCTCAGAAAATTTAGGACTGGAATGCCGTTCGTTGGTTGCTGCCGAGCAGGCAGCTGGGGCACGGACGCCCCGCTTTACTGGCCTCCCCCGAACCCCAACAACGGGTGCCAAAGCCAACCGCTTTCACTGGCAGGCACTTCCACGGTGGTCAGCCTGCGGGCGCAATCGTCCACCGGCTTGTCGAGGTGTTCGGCCTGCTCCTGCAGCAGGGTCAACAGGTTGAACTGCCCCCACGGGCTGATGCGCGGGCCCGCCTCCCACGTGACGTCACGGCGCTGGCTCCGGTCGATGGGGACATACAGCGTGGGGTCGCGCCGGGCGCGTGGTTCCTCCACGCGATGCAGGCGCAGTTGTTCGCCTTCTTCATCCGGCAGGAACACGAGGGTGGTGCTGGCGAGTGGGTCATGGCGGAAGGGCTGTTGTTGGGGCAATACGCCGGTGAGCGCGGCCTGCGGATACTTCCAGCTGGCATGGGCCTGATCGCGCGCCAACGGCGGCTGCAATGCGCCTGCAGGCTGTCGGGTCGGAATCATGCTCATTGCCGTGCGGTAATGCTCCAGATCGACCAGGCTGTGGCGTGTTTTCCACTCCTTGGAAGGGCGAGGCTGGATGCGCGGCAAGGCGGTCAGGGTTTCGATTTCCTGCTGTACCAGCAGCTCGGTGAGGTAGTGAGTAGCCAGTTGCATCGGCTGCGCCTCGGTACCGCCGGTCCGTTCGTAGCCGGGTCGCAGGAAGGCGGGGCGGTCATCACGCCCATTGGCGTGATGGCGCAGATTGGTATCGAAGACCAGTACGTTGGGCTGCTCGGGCACGTGGCCGCGATGACGCTGCACGCGCCCGGCAAGCTGGATCAATGAGCGCATCGACGAGGGCTCGGCCACTGCCCAGTCCGCATCCCAGTCGCGCCCGACTTCGCACACCGGCGAGGCCAGCACCACGAACAGGTGGTGAGTCTCAGGGTAGGCATCCAGCGCACTGCGGATGCCGGGCAGCTGGAATACGGCGTCATGGTTGCCGCGCCGGTTGAAGGTGGTATCCAGCTGGTGCTCGATGGCGGAGCGTTGCAGCAGCGGGAAACGCGCGTGGTACACGCAGAGATGGATGCGGGTATCTTCCGGCGCACCCAGTACATGCAGCGCCTTGGCAACATCGAACAGGGGGCTGATGTTGGCCATGCGCACCAGCCCGAAACTCACCTGCCGGTTGCTGGCCGGGTCGGGCTGGCAATGCGCGTGATGAAGCTGAAGGCAGGCATCGCGCACATGGGCCGCAAATTCCACATGCTGTTGCTCGGGCCTGCGTGCCTGGAGGGGCAGCGGCAACACGGCAGCGCGTCTCAATGGGGGTGCTGCCAACAAGCGTTTGGTCCGCCGTTCGACGAAGTGGTCGTGCTCCTGAAGGAAGTTGCCCTCGCTGCAGGCAGCCGTATGCACGCCGAATTCATCGGTCCACAGACAGGGAATAGCGGCATCGAGGTTCGCCGTGCCGGGCTCCCCCCGGTTATGACGGTAGAGTCTGCGGCCCGCACGGTAGGCCATGAACATGCCGGCCACCAGTGTTGGTGGCAGGGTGGCCGAGGACAGCACCACCCGGCTGCCGAGCATGCCGGCCCAATGCACCAGGCGCGTAAGCGCGGGCATGTCGTCGAGGTCGTAGTCGTCCAGTTCGTCCAGCACCAGGTCCGAACTCATCAGCCGCAGCATGGGCGCGATCTGGCGCCCTGCGCGCAGCGACTCAGTGGCCGGTGTCACGTGGTCCACCGTGCAGACCAGCAGGGGCGCGGAAAGCAGGTTGCGGATATCCGCGTCATGCAGGGCGCGGGTGAGCAGTGGATGGCTCGCAGTGTTGCCTTCATAGAGGACATGGCTGTCCTCTTCGATCAGGTCCTGGATGGATGCCGAGCCCTGCGCCTCGGCCAGCTGCTCGTAGTACTCGAACAACGCACGGCTGGCAGAGCCGCCGACCCGTATGGCCAGTTCGTCCTCGCCCAGATGCAGGTCGTTGCGATAGCTGCGCCCGGTCTGCAGCGTCAACGTCCGCAGGCCCAGCGCATAGGTGGCACGCAGCCCCTGCTGTGGATCGGACAGGGCATACAGGATGCGCGCGTTGGCCAACGTCTTGCCGCAACCCGTGGACGCCATGTTGATGACGAAGCCTCCGTGCCTTGCGCTATCGTGGCGCAGCGTCGTGGCGGCATCGGCAGCCTTGTCCTGCCAGCTGAACTTCGGGTTGGCACTGCGCTTGCGCAGGCCACGGTGGTTCACAAGCCGTGGCAGGTGGCGTTCAAAACCGGGAAGCGCATGCGCGATCATGCCGGCGTCGCGGGCTACGCCCAGCAGGTGTTCGTGCAGCGTCTGCTTCAGCGTGCCGCCCTTGTGCGTGTTGGCGTACAGCGTGCTGCTGGACGTGACCTTCAGGCGTTCGGCCGCATCGGGGGGCAGGCTGGAGTAGTGGTGGTCGGCGAGCATCAGGCTCAGGCGAGCCAGGTGCATCACATAGGGATTGGCGAGCCAATCCGAATCGTCACGCTGACGCAGCTCAAGCAATGCGTTGGCCAGTCGGGCGGCCTGGGCGCTCCATTCCTTCTCGATGACGGGGAGGGCAGCCGCAGGCTTCCAGTAGGCTTCCGCGGCATCCTGCTGGTGTGACTGGCGAAGCTCGTTCCAGTCATGCGCCACCAGTTCCAGCGGTTGCTCCAGCCACGCAGGCTTCCAGTTCCCAGCGCGCTTTCCCAGCCAGCCCTGTGTGCCGTCGTCGTTCCGAACGGGGATGACTGGAAGGCGGTGGTGAGTGACCACGAGCCACGCCACGGCGGCGGCCAATGGCGGTAGCTGCTGGAAGGGATAGGCATGCACGGCATCAATGCCGTCGCGCTGGTAGCGACCGGGTGCCAGCCAATCGTGTTCCTGATGCAGTGCGGGGTCTGCAAGGCGCTGCAACCACGCACCGTCATCGTCATTGCCGACAAATGCCTGGAACATGCGCAGCGATACCCACTCGTGGCGGTACAGGTTGCGCTCGCTGCGCTTGCCGCGCAGCCGCTCCTGGAAGGCGACGCTGGCCTTGCCGAGGTCGTGCAGCAGGGCGGCCAGCTGCGCCAGCAGGCGGATGGGCTGAGCGGTATGCCAATCGTTCTCGTCGCGCTCGCGCAGCACGTTGCGGCTGGTGGTGTTGGTGGGGACGGTGCCTTCGGCATTGAAGCGGCGTGCATCGCCTACGACCCAGAGCAGCTCGCTGTGGTCGTGGCCGCGTATCCAGTGGCAGGCCACGGCGGTGTTCCGGCGCGCGCCCTTGCGCAGCAGACGGCGCAAGGTGTCCAGCCCATCCTGGGTAATGGCGGTCTGCCAGGTGCGGTCGCCACGGCGTTCGGCGAACTGGTCAAGAATGCGTCGCGTTTCGGTGAGCGCGCGCTTCTCGCACTGCGACACCAGCAGCACGTTCATGCCTTCACCTGCGCCGCGGTCGTGGCGGCGATGGCTTTCAAACCCTCGATGATGAAATCCAGGGATTCGCTGCGGGTGAGTGCTTCGATGCAGTGGCGGCGGAAGGCCTGCTCGTCATCACCGCGCATGGCGCAGAGGAAGGCGTGCGGCAGGATGCTCGCATCCTTGACCAGATCGGCGGCATCGAACACCAGCCCGCCGCGCCGTGTCTTGCCATGCAGTATCGCCAGCCCGTGCGGGAGCCCCAGCACCCAACAGGCGGTGGCACCGAGGCCGTAGGCCAGATAGTTGCCGTGATCCAGAAAGCGGTTGGCGGGATCGGTGCCTGTGCCGCGTTTGGCGCGGCTGAAGTCACCATAGCCCACCGTATCCACGGCCAGCTTGAACAATGCCTTGGTCAGGCGCGCTTCTTCGGTGAGCAGTGCCGTGGTGTCCTGTGCAAGCTCGATATTGCGGGAGGTGGGTTGCAGCAGGCTCTCCAGCCGCTTGGCATCGACGCTGAAGCCGGCATCGCGCAATGAACGGTGCTGCCACTGCTGTGCAAGGCGCTGCAGGCGAAGTTGCTGCAGTTGTTTCGCGGCAAGCAGGCGGAGATCGTCATCGAACCAGAACCGCACCCAGGCCTGCAGGTATTCGGTGGGGCGGTATTCGCTCTGCGGCGAGAACCAGGCCACCTCGATGTCCACTTCGTTCGCACTGAACAAGGGCGTGCCACCACCGCCACAGAAGCCCACCAGCACGCCTGCCTTGGCCAGTTCGCGCATCGCCGCCTGGGTGATGGATGTACCCGTGCCAAGCAGCACCGTGGTGGTGTTGGCGATGGGAATGTTCCAGTAAAGCGATTGCTTGCCGGCGTCGGTGACATACTCGACACGGCCACCCTTGACCAACACCCTGCAGTGTTGCAGGTAGTAGATGTTGGCCCGTTTTGAATGCAGGATTGTCTTCAGGTCTGAAGACGGCAACTGTTCCATGTTGTCCCCCCGTGGCGTACCGCTCCTGATTACGGGAAGCGGGTCTCACTGGAAGAGACTGTACTGCTTGTCCGTGTGGGGTGGTAGTTGGGTTGGGCGTAAGAGCCGGAAGCTGGGGCCGGGGTGATTTCTCCCTTCGCACGGATGACGGGAGGGAGACCCAACCCCTACCGCTCCGAATGCCCGGTATCGTCATACTGCCGTGGCGCGAACAGGTCCGGCTGGATCAGTTCGACGAACGCGCGTGCCTGCGGTGACAGCACCTTGCCGCGCCTGACCACCACACCGTAGCTGCGTGAGGGAAAGTAGTCGCTCATCGAGCGGGTCGCCAGTTTGTCGCGGTCGGCATCGTTGAGGCACAGCGCGGTGACGATGGAAATGCCCATGCCCATCGCCACGTACTGCTTGATGACCTCCCAGCCGCCTACCTCCAGTGCCACCGTGTAGGGCACGCGGTGCTGCTGGAACACCAGGTCCACCAGCCGCCAGGTGATCTGCCGGCGCGGCGGCAGGATCAGTGGCCACGGTGACAGGTCTTCCAGGGTCACGTTCTTCTTGCGCGCCAATGGGTGGTCGGGCGGGGTGATCAGCACCTGGTCGAAGCGGTAGACCGGCGCGTAGCTCAGGTCGGCAGGCACATCCAGCATCGAGCCGATGGCCAGGTCTGCCGCGTCGCTGCGCAGCAGGTCGGTGCCGTCGGCGCTGATCGCGTTGTGCAGGGTCAGGCGTACGTCCGGGTGCTGGCGGCGGAAGTTCTCCACGATCTTCGGCAGCAGGTAGAGGATGGTGGAGGAATTGGCGGCGATGTTCAGCTCGCCCGCGTCCAGCCCGCCCACCTTTTCGCGGAAACGCGGCACCAGGCCGTCCAGGGTCTCCACCAGCGGCTGGGCCATGTCGTACAGCAGCTGGCCCTCGCGGCTGGGCACCAGGCGGCGCCCGCTGCGCTCGAACAGCACCACGCCCAGCTCCCGTTCCAGCGCCTGCAGCTGCAGGCTCACCGCCGGTTGGCTGACGAAAAGCGCCTCCGCCGCACGCGAAACCGAGCCCAGGCGCACCGTCTGCAGGAAGGCGCGCAGCGGCTTGAGCCTGTCGGATTTGTAGGAAAAACGCGGGGTTGCGTCCGTCTTCTTGGTCATGGTGGGCAATTATTAGCACAACTTATAGGTAACATTGCAAAAACTGTTTTGTTAAATAAGTGCTTTCGACGGCACGTTGGAGTCCCCGCCACCCGCAGGAACCTCCGATGTCAGCCGTCGCTCAAGCCATTCCCGCGCAAGCCACCCCGCGCCCGACCCCGGGCATCTCCCTGACCACCCAGCTGGCCGGCCAGTCCGCGCTGCTGCCGGCAGGTGCACTCGGGCTGCTGGTATCGCTGCACCGGGCGGTGGAACCGGAGCGCCAGCAGCGGCTGGCCGAGCGCCGCCAGCGGCAGGCTTTCTTCGACCAGGGCGGGGCTCCGGATTTCCGCCAGGACACCCGCGCCATCCGCGACGGTGACTGGACGGTGGCCCCCATTCCCGCCGCGCTGCAGGACCGCCGCGTCGAGATCACCGGGCCGACCGACCCGAAGATGGTCATCAACGCGCTGAACTCCGGCGCCAAGGTGTTCATGGCCGATTTCGAGGATTCCACCTCGCCGACCTGGCGCAACGTGCTGGCTGGCCAGCAGACCATGATCGGCGCGGTGCGCGGTGATCTGGAGTTCACCGCGCCGGCGGCCAACGGCAAGCCGGGCAAGCACTACACGCTGCGCCCGTACGACGAGCAGGCGGTGCTGATCGTGCGCCCGCGTGGCTGGCACCTGGACGAGAAGCATGTGCTGATCGACGGCCAGCCCATCGCCGGTGGCCTTTTCGACGCGGCGGTGTTCGCCTTCCACAACGCCCACGCGCTGATGGACACGGACCGTGGCCCGTACTTCTACCTGCCCAAGCTGCAGTCGATGGAAGAGGCGGCGCTGTGGGAGACCGCGCTGTCGCACATCGAGGGCATGCTGGGCCTGCCGCACGGGCAGATCAAGGTCACGGTGCTGATCGAAACGCTGCCGGCGGTGTTCGAGATGGACGAGATCCTGCACGCGCTGCGTGAGCGCATCGTCGGCCTGAACTGTGGCCGTTGGGATTACATCTTCTCCTACCTGAAGACCTTCCGCCGCCATGCCGACAAGGTGCTGCCCGAGCGCGGCCAGGTGACGATGACGCAGCCGTTCCTGAAGGCTTATTCGGAGCTGCTGATCCAGACCTGCCACCGCCGCGGCGCGCATGCGATGGGCGGCATGGCCGCGCAGATTCCGATCAACCACGATGCCGCCGCCAACGAGCAGGCCATGGCCCGCGTGCGTGCCGACAAGCTGCGCGAAGTGACCGCCGGCCATGACGGCACCTGGGTGGCGCACCCGGCACTGATTCCGGTGGCGCGCGCCATCTTCGACGAGCACATGCCCACACCGAACCAGCACAGCGTGCTGCGCCGTGACGTGCATGCCGGCCGCGAAGAGCTGATCGCACCGTGCACCGGCACCATCACCCGCGCCGGCTTCGAGAACAACGTGGAAGTGTGCGTGCGCTACATGGCTGCCTGGCTGGACGGCAACGGCTGCGTGCCCATCCACAACCTGATGGAGGACGCGGCCACTGCCGAGATCAGCCGCAGCCAGATCTGGCAGTGGCTGCATGCCGGCAACCAGCACCTGGACGACGGCACAGCCATCGACCTTGCCCTGCTGGACAGCACGCTGCGCGCGCTGCCGGCCAGGCTGGGCGACACCTCCGCGCTGCCCGGTGGCAGCCGCATCACCCAGGCCATCGGCCTGCTCGACCAACTCAGCCGCGCCGACGAACTGGCCGAGTTCCTGACCCTGCCGGCCTACCGGCAGATCGATTGACCTTCCCCCCTACGCACGCATTCCATCATTCGAGGACGCCACGATGAGCACCTACCAGCAACAGATCGACGCCCTGCAGCAGGACTGGGACAGCAACCCGCGCTGGAAGCAGATCAAGCGCACCTACACCGCCGCCGACGTGGTGCGCCTGCGCGGCAGCGTGCAGCCGGAATACACGCTGGCCAAGCGCGGCGCGCAGCGCCTGTGGGAGCTGGTCAATGGCGGCGCGAAGAAGGGCTACGTCAACGCCTTCGGTGCGATCAGCGCCGGCCAGGCCATGCAGCAGGCCAAGGCCGGGCTGGAAGCGGTGTACCTGTCCGGCTGGCAGGTGGCCGCCGATGGCAACACCTCCGAAACCATGTACCCGGACCAGTCGCTGTATGCCTACGACTCGGTGCCGACCATGGTCCGCCGCATCAACAACACCTTCCAGCGCGCCGATGAGATCCAGTGGAAGAACATCATCGACGGCAAGGTGAAGGAGCAGGACGCCATCGACTTCTTCCTGCCCATCGTTGCCGACGGCGAGGCCGGCTTTGGCGGCGTGCTGAACGCCTACGAGCTGATGAAGAACATGATCACCGCCGGTGCCGCCGCGGTGCACTTCGAGGACCAGCTGGCTGCGGTGAAGAAGTGCGGCCACATGGGTGGCAAGGTGCTGGTGCCGACGCAGGAGGCTATCCAAAAGCTGTCCGCCGCGCGCCTGGCCGCCGACGTGCTGGGCGTGCCGACCATCGTGCTGGCGCGCACCGATGCCGAGGCCGCCAACCTGCTGACCAGCGATTTCGATCCGAACGACCAGCCGTTCGTCACCGGGCAGCGCACCGCTGAAGGTTTCTACCGCGTCAGGAACGGCCTGGAGCAGGCGATCAGCCGTGGCGTGGCCTACGCCCCGCACGCGGACCTGGTGTGGTGCGAAACCGGCACGCCGGATCTGGGCTTCGCACGCGAGTTCGCCCAGGCCGTGCATGCGGCCTGCCCAGGCAAGCTGCTGTCCTACAACTGCTCGCCCTCGTTCAACTGGAAGAAGAACCTGGACGACAAGACCATCGCCCGCTTCCAGGACGAGCTGGCCGCGCTGGGCTACAAGTACCAGTTCATCACCCTGGCCGGCATCCACATCAACTGGTTCAACACCTTCAAGTTCGCCCACGACTACGCCCGTGGCGAAGGCATGCGCCACTACGTGGAGCAGGTGCAGGAGCCGGAATTCGCCGCGCGCGAGAAGGGTTACACCTTCGTCTCGCACCAGCAGGAAGTGGGCGCGGGCTACTTCGACGATGTCACCACGGTGATCCAGGGTGGCGCCTCCAGCGTGACCGCGCTGACCGGCTCCACCGAGGAAGAACAATTCGCCACCGAAGAAGCCGTGGCCTGAGCAGACGCACCACCGATCCTGGAGCAAGCTTGAGGGGCTCGTAAGAGCCCCTTCTTTTTCACCATCTGGCCCGGCCGCCATCGCCACTTGCCCTGGCACTCTTACGTTTGCAGTGCATCCTGAAGCTCAGAACTGTGCGCTAGCGCATATAATTTGGTGATAGGCTTGTGAAATTACTCGCATTGTTATGCGAGGGTCCATGAGGCAAGGGATGACCGGCATGGTGTCAGGGGGCATGGCAGTGCAGTCGCAGCCGGTGGCAGACCATGCCGCGGGCGGCACGCTGCCGCGCGCGCCACTGTCGGCCATGGAGTTCTCCCTGTTCGCCCAGTTCGGCAGCCACCGCAGGCTGGCCGCCGACGAGGTGTTGTACCGGCGCGGCGATGCCTGCACTTCCATGTACGTGATCGTCAGTGGTGCGGTGTGCCTGGATTTTGGTGCCGGCATCACGCCGCGCCAGTTGGGCAGCGGTGACTTCTTCGGCGAGCTGGGCATGCTGATGGAACGCCACGCACGCAGCCATGAGGCGCGGGCCAACTGTGACACCCTGCTGATCGAGCTGACCCCTGAGGGCTTCAGCCAGCTGGTGGATCAGGACCCGGCGATGATGGTGTTCTTCCTGCGCCGCACGCTGGCGCGCGTGGTCTACAGCGAACAATGCCTGATCAGCCAGCTCAGCCGCCGCAACCACGAGCTGGAGACGGCGCTGGGCAACCTGTACAGCACCACGCACGAGCTGGACCACACCCGCAGCCTGGTCTACAGCGATGACCTTACCGGCCTGCACAACCGCCGCTCGCTCACCGCCTACCTGCACCGCTCGCACCGCAGCGAGGGACGCCCGCAGGGCCTGCTGCTGATCGACTGCGATGACTTCAAGGGCCTGAACGATCGCCATGGCCACCTGGCCGGTGACCAGGCGCTGCAGTGCATGGGGCGGATACTCAACTCGGTGGTGGGCAGGGACGATATTGCCTGCCGGCTGGGTGGCGATGAGTTCTGCATTCTGCTGCGCCAGGCAGACTGCGAGCGGCTTTCGCGTATTGCCGCCTTCGTGCTGGATGCGGTAGGCAACCTGGCAAGCTTCCCCGGCGGCGTGCCGGGTGCCCACTCGGTGAGCATCGGCATGACCCTGATCGGGGAGCAGCTGCACTGGAACGAGGCCTACAGCCTGGCCGACCGTGCACTCTACCGGGCCAAGCGCCAGGGCGGCGGCCGTGCCGAATGGCCACCCGCCGAGTCAGACCGGGCACCCGCGGCGTGATCGGCGTTCTGTAATCCGCCTCCCGTAGCCCGGATAAGCGCAGCGCATCCGGGGCTTTTCGCAGTGAATGCATAAGGTGCTGGCGCGAGGTGTTGTTGGGCATGCGGATGCACGCCGTCCATCAGCAGGGAGCGCGGGTGCTTCCCGGGTGCGCTTTGCTTACCCGGGCTACGGGATGCGATGTGATTCCTTTGAGCCCGATGGACGAAATCCGTCTGGCCGAGTCAGGTCGCAAAAGGGCATGCCAACAGGCGTAGCCCGGATAAGCGCAGCGCATCCGGGGCTTTTCGCAGTGAAGGCATCAGGTGCGGGCGCAAGGTGTTACTGAGCATGCGTTTGCACACCGTCCCTCAGCTGGGAGCCCGCGTGCTTCCCGGGTGCGCTTTGCTTACTCGGGCTACGGATGCGGTGTGGTTCGCTTGAGCCTGATGGACGAGATTCGTCTGGCAGGGTCAGGTCGCAAAAGGGCATGCCAACAGGCGTAGCCCGGATAAGCGCAGCGCATCCGGGGCTTTTCGCAGTGAAGGCGTCAGGTGCGGGCGCGAGGTTTTGTTGGGCATGCGGTTTCAGGCCATCCATCAGCGGTGAGCCTGCGTGCTTCCCGGGTGCGCTTTGCTTACCCGGGCTACAGGATGCGGTGTGGTCGCTTGAGCCTGATGAGTGAGATTCGTCAGGCAGGGTCAGGTTGCAAATGGACGCGCCACCAGGCGTAGCCCGGATAAGCGCAGCGCATCCGGGGCTTTTCGCGGTGATTGCATCAGGTGCCGGCGCGAAGTGTCATTGGGCCTGCGGTTGCACACCGTCCCTCAGCTGGGAGCCGGCGTGCTTCCCGGGTGCGCTTTGCTTACCCGGGCTACGGATGCTGCGTTGTGCTCAGCCCGCCTCGAAATCCACCAGCACGGCGCCATCGCCCACCTGGTCGCCGGCCTTGGCGCGGAAGCCGTGCACGGTGCCGTCGGCCGGTGCCTGCAGGGTGTGTTCCATCTTCATGGCCTCCATCACCAGCAGCGGCGTGCCACGGCTGACGGTGCTGCCGGGTTCCACCAGCAGCGCCACCACGCGGCCCGGCATCGGCGCCAGCAGGCTGCCGCCGTGGTCACTGGCGGTGTCGGCATCGGCAACAGGATCGTGCAGGGTGAAGCGCAGCTGGCGCGCGTTGCCGAACAGGTACAGCGTCGCACCGTCGCGCAGGGCATCGCCACGGTAGAGGCGTTCGCCAACCTGCAGGGCATAGGTGTCCCCCTGCAGCTGTCCTTCCACCTGCACCGGTTCGCCATCGTCGAAACACACCTGCCAGCCGTTGCCAAGACGCTGCACCTGCATCGCGCGCCGCTGCTCCAGTTGCTCCAGCGTGAGCGAACGCGCGGCGGCTCCGGCAAGGCGCCAGCCATCGGCGATGGCCCAGGGCGAGCCATCGCCGTGCGCCGAAGCTTCGGCGCGCGTGGCCAGTACCGCTGCGAGTGCCCAATCGGCATCGCCGACGGCAGCGTGGTGAATATCCAGCGCATCACGCTCACGCTCGATCAGTGCGGTGTCAAGATTGGCGTGGCGGAAGGAGTCGGTCATCACCAGCCGGCGCAGGAACGCGGCATTGGTGGTGACGCCGATCACCTGGCACTGCGCAAGCGCGCGCTGCATGCGCTGCAGCGCACTGTCGCGGTCCTCGTCCCAGACGATGAGCTTGGCGATCATCGGGTCATAGAACGGGGTGATGGCATCGCCCTGTTCCACGCCGGCATCCACACGCACATGCGCGCTGGCCTGCGGCAGACGCAGGTGGCGCAGCGTGCCGGTGGAGGGCAGGAAGCCACGGTCGGCATCCTCGGCGTACAGGCGCGCCTCGATGGCGTGGCCGTGGATGCGCAGCCGATCCTGCTGCAGCGGCAACGGCTGGCCGGCGGCCACGCGCAGCTGCCACTCCACCAGGTCGGTGCCGGTGATCAGTTCGGTCACCGGGTGCTCGACCTGCAGGCGGGTGTTCATTTCCATGAAATAGAAATCGCCATCCGGGCCGGCGATGAACTCCACCGTGCCGGCGCCGACGTAACCCACCGCGCGTGCGGCATCGGTGGCGGCCTTGCCCATGGCGGCACGCCGCTCGGCGGTCATGCCGGGCGCGGGCGCCTCCTCCAGCACCTTCTGGTGGCGGCGCTGCACCGAGCAGTCGCGCTCGAACAGATACACCACGTTGCCGTGGCTGTCGCCGAACACCTGGATTTCGATATGGCGCGGCCGCTCGACGTATTTTTCGACCAGCACATGCGCATTGCCGAAAGACGCCTGTGCCTCGCGCTGGCAGCTTGCCAACGCCGCCTCGAAATCAGCACTGGCCTCGACCTTGCGCATGCCCTTGCCGCCGCCGCCCGCGCTGGCCTTGATCAGCACCGGGTAGCCGATGGCATCGGCCTGCGCGCGCAGGAACGCCGGCTCCTGTTGCTCGCCGTGGTAGCCCGGCGTCAGCGGCACGCCCGCCGCCTGCATCAGCGCCTTGGCCGCGCTTTTGTCGCCCATGGCATCGATGGCGCTTGCCGGCGGGCCGATGAAAACGATGCCTGCCTCGGCGCAGGCGCGTGCGAAGCCGGCGTTCTCGGACAGGAAGCCATAGCCCGGATGGATGGCCTGCGCACCGCTGCGGCGCGCGGCCTCGAGAATGACATCGGCGCGCAGGTAGCTTTCCGCTGCCGGTGCCGCACCGATATGGATGGCCTCGTCGGCCAGCCGCACATGCCGTGCGTTGCGGTCGGCATCGGAGTACACCGCCACGGTGGCGATGCCCATGCGACGGCAGGTGGCGATGACGCGGCAGGCGATTTCACCGCGATTGGCGATCAGGATCTTGTTGAACATGGCAGTCTCCCTTCGCCGTTACATGCGGAACACGCCGAAGCGCGTGTCCTGGCTCGGTGCGTTGAGGCTGGCTGACAGCGCCAGGCCGAGGATGCGACGGGTGTCGGCCGGGTCGATCACACCGTCGTCCCACAGCCGCGCACTCGCGTAATACGGGTGGCCCTGCTGCTCGAACTGGTCGCGGATGGGCTGCTTGAACGCATCCTCTTCATCCGCCGACCACTGCCGGCCCTTGCCCTCGATGCCGTCGCGCTTCACCGTGGCCAGCACGCTGGCCGCCTGTTCGCCACCCATCACGCCGATGCGCGCGTTCGGCCACATCCACAGGAAGTTCGGCGAGTACGCGCGGCCACACATGCCGTAGTTGCCGGCACCGAACGAACCACCGATCACCACCGTGTACTTGGGCACGCGCGCATTGGCCACCGCCATCACCAGCTTGGCACCATCCTTGGCGATGCCGCCGTGCTCGTACTTGCGGCCCACCATGAAGCCGGTGATGTTCTGCAGGAACAGCAGCGGAATATTGCGCTGGCAGCAGAGCTCGATGAAGTGCGCGCCCTTGAGCGCGGACTCGGAGAACAGGATGCCGTTGTTGGCGATGATGCCGACCGGGTGGCCGTGCACATGCGCAAACCCTGTCACCAGGGTGTTGCCGTAGCGCGGCTTGAACTCGTCGAAACGCGAGCCGTCCACGATGCGTGCGATCACTTCGCGCACGTCATAGGGCTTGCGCGTGTCGGTGGGAATCACGCCGTACAGTTCATGTGCGGGGAACAGCGGTTCCTCGCTGGCCTGCTGCGCCACGGCAGGCGCCGGCCTGCGCCAGTTGAGGTTGGCGATGATGGCGCGCACGCGCGCCAGCGCCTGCAGGTCGTTGTCGGCCATGTGGTCGGCAACACCGGAAATGCGGGTATGCACGTCGGCACCGCCCAGCTCCTCGGCGCTGACCACTTCGCCGGTGGCTGCCTTCACCAGCGGCGGGCCGCCGAGAAAGATGGTGCCCTGTTCCTTGACGATGACCGTTTCATCGCTCATCGCCGGCACATAGGCGCCGCCTGCGGTGCAGCTGCCCATCACGCAGGCGATCTGCGGAATGCCCTGCGCCGACAGATTGGCCTGGTTGTAGAAGATGCGGCCGAAGTGGTCGCGGTCGGGAAATACTTCATCCTGCAGCGGCAGGAAGGCACCACCCGAATCCACCAGATAGATGCACGGCAGCCGGTTCTGCTGGGCGATCTCCTGCGCGCGCAGGTGCTTCTTCACCGTGACCGGATAGTAGGTGCCGCCCTTGACCGTGGCATCGTTGGCGACGATCAGGCATTCCACGCCCGACACCCGCCCGATACCGGCGACCATGCCCGCGCCCGGTACCGGGTCGTCGTACATGCCATGGGCGGCCAGCGGTGCGACCTCCAGGAACGGGCTGCCGGGATCGAGCAGGGCGTCGATGCGGTCGCGCACCAGCAGCTTGCCGCGTGCGGTGTGCTTGGCACGCGCCGCCTCGCTGCCGCCGCGCGCGGTGGCCTGCAGCGTAGTGCGCAGATCATCGACCAGCGCCTGCATCGCAACACGGTTGCCTTCAAAACTGTCGCTGCCGCTGTGCAGCTGGGTGGTGAGTACGCTCATGTCCGCAATCCTGGGGGTTGTGGTGCAGCCGGCGTGTCATGCCGTCACTGCGTTTCATGCCCCTTCTTTCGCATGCGGAAGAAGGGGCATGACCTGCTTAGGCGGTCTTCTGGAACAGCTCGCGCCCGATCAGCATGCGGCGGATCTCCGATGTGCCGGCGCCGATTTCATACAGCTTGGCATCGCGCCACAGGCGGCCGGTGGGGTATTCGTTGATGTAGCCGTTGCCACCCAGAATCTGGATGGCTTCGCCCGCCGCCCAGGTCGCTTTTTCAGCCGAATAGAGAATGGCGCCGGCCGCGTCCTGGCGGGTGGTGCGGCCCTGGTCGCAGGCCTTTGCCACCGCGTACACATAGGCGCGGCAGGCGTTGAGGCCTACGTACATGTCGGCCAGCTTGGCCTGGATCAGCTGGAACGTACCGATCGCCTGGCCGAACTGCTTGCGCTCGTGCACATACGGCAGCACCACGTCGAGCGCGGCGGCCATCAGGCCCAGCGGGCCGCCGGACAGCACCACGCGTTCGTAGTCCAGCCCGGACATCAGCACCTTCACGCCGCCGCCAACTTCGCCCAGCACGTTCTCGGCCGGCACTTCGCAGTCCTGGAACACCAGCTCGCAGGTGTTGGACGCGCGCATGCCCAGCTTGTCCAGCTTCTGCGCGGTGGAAAAACCCTTCATGCCCTTTTCGATGATGAAGGCGGTGATGCCGCGCGAACCGGCGTTGGCGTCGGTCTTGGCATAGACCACCAGCACGTCCGCATCCGGGCCGTTGGTGATCCACATCTTGTTGCCGTTGAGCACGAAGTGGTCACCGTGCCTGTCGGCACGCAGCTTCATCGACACCACGTCCGAACCGGCACCCGGCTCGCTCATCGCCAGCGCGCCGACGTGCTCGCCGCTGCAAAGCTTGGGCAGATACTTCTGCTTCTGCACCTCGTTGGCGTTCTTGCGCAGCTGGTTGAGGCACAGATTGGAGTGCGCGCCGTAGGACAGGCCGATGCCGCCGGACGCGCGCGAGATTTCCTCCATCGCCACCACATGCGCCAGATAGCCCATGCCGCTGCCACCGTATTCTTCCTCCACCGTCATGCCCAGCAGGCCCTGCTCACCGAGCTGGCGCCACAATGCATTGGGGAACTGGTTGTTGGCGTCGGCTTCTTCGGCCAGGGGCGCGATATGCGCGGCGGCGAACTGGGCCACGCTCTCGCGCAGCATGTCGATCTCTTCGCCAAGGTCGAAGGACAGGGTGGGTACGTGCATGGAGGCGGCTCCGCGACAGCTAGGGCAGGGTGGGCGCTCCGGGTGGGGATTGACGGAGGGGCCGTCAGCACGGGCGTTCGAGCGCAGACTAACGGGTCTTCGTGAAAAAGTGAATACAAATTCAAAAATTGAACATAGAATCAATCCATGGCTTACAAACGCTCGGAACTGATGGAAAAACGGCTGGCGGGCAACCGCGAGCGGATCCTTGCCGCCGCCCGCCGGCTGGTCGCCGCCGGTGGCTACCGCAACGCGCCGATCACCGCCGTGGCGGCCGAGGCGGGGGTGTCCACCGGGCTGATCTACCGCCATTTCCCGTCCAAGGCCGAGCTGTTCGTGGAAGTGCTCACCGCTGCGGTGGAACACGAGCTGGAGATCCTCTCGGCCATCGCCGACGAGCCGGCGCCGGCCCCGCAGCGGCTGCAGTGGGCGGTGGCCTCGTTCGTGCGCCGCGCCATGGCCGGCCCCGGGCTGGCCTATGCCTTCATCGCCGAGCCGGTGGACCCGGAGGTGGAAGCCGAGCGCATCCGCTGCCGGCGGCTGTTCGGTGATGTGTTCAAGCGCATCCTCGACGACGGCATCCGCGCAGGCCAGCTGCCGCCGCAGGACCTGGATGTGAGTGCGGCCTGCATCGTCGGTGCCTTCACCGAGGCGCTGGTCGGCCCCACTGCGCCCAGCCGCGAAGGCCTGCGCGATGGCGAACACCTGGTGCAGGCCATCGGTGCGCTATGCCTGCGTGCGGCCGGGGCACGGGTAAAAGACTGAGCCGCAGGCGCGGTGAAACCCCGGGGGAGTTTGTGCATCGCCGCAGGCCGATGGCACTGCACCCGTTGCGGGCAGTGGCTCCGGCTGGTCTATACTCGCCGACAGCCATAGTCCACCGACTACTCGCCTGGGGTGCAGAGACGTGCGGAATTACGATCTGGAGTTTCTCAAGCGCTTTTCCATCGTGATCGCCATTCTGGCCATCATCACGATCGGGTTGATCATCTTCGCGGCGTTTCTGCAGAACACCATTCCCAGGGAAGTCTCCCCCGCGGCGGCCAAACGCGTTGAGCAGCGCATCGCGCCCATCGGCGCGGTCTATGCCGGCGCCACCGGTGCCTCGGCGCAGGCGGCAGCAGCGGCGGCAGCCGCCGCTGCGGCAGCGGCCAGCGGTGCCTATGGCGGCACGCTGGACGGCAAGGTCATCTACGACAACCTGTGCACGGCCTGCCACACCACTGGTGTGGGCCTGGCGCCGACGCTGGACCACAGCCACTGGGATGCCCGCATCGCTCAGGGCAAGGACACGCTCTACAAGCACGCCATCGAAGGCTTCACCGGCCCGGACGGTGGCGTGATGCCGCCCAAGGGTGGCAACGCCGGCCTGAGCGAGGAGCAGATCCACGCCACGGTTGACTGGATGCTGTCCAACCTCAAGTAAGGCTCCCGCCTGACGCTTGGCAGCAACCTTGGCTGCTGCACAATACCCAGCGCCGCCTCGACCAGGCGGCGCTTTTCGTTTTCGCTTCCATCGGAGTACCTCATGCGTCGCAGTCCCACTCTCCTTGCGCTGGCCTTGACCGCCGCGTGTGCCGGCCCGGCGCTGGCGGCTTCTCCCGTGACGGTGCTGCCGATCGGCAAGGTGCAGGGCAGCGATGCGCGCAGCCCGTACGAAGGCAGGCAGGTCATCATCGAAGGCGCGGTGACCGCAGACATGCGCGCAGGTCTGGGTGGCATCTACGTGCAGGACGCCGGCGATGGCGATGTGGCCACCTCCGATGGCCTGTTCGTCAAGCTGCCGGCCAACCAGCCGCTGCAGCCCGGCCAATGGCTGCGCATCACTGGCAGCGTGCAGGAGCAGGCAGCCGGGCGCGATGGGCAGGCCAGCCTGACCGTGCTGCAGGCAGACAGGGTGGAGACAGCAAAGCCACGCCCCATGCCCGCCGTGACCGAACTCGATGACGTGCCCGCCAACTGGGAAGCGCTGGAAGGCATGCAGGTACGCATCACCGTGCCGCTCACCCTGGCCGGGCAGGACCAACTGCAGCGCCACGGCGAACTCACGGCGGCCTTCGGTGGCCGCCTGTGGCAGCCCAGCGAAGTGGCCGCCGCCGGCAGCGACGCGCAGAAGGCGGTGATCGCCGACAACGCACGCCGCCGCCTGCGTCTGGACGATGCCAACGACAAGCGCGCCAACGATGGCGTGCCATATCTGGCTGATGGCGTGGTGCTGCGTACCGGCGCCACGCTGAGCCAGGTGCAGGGCATCGTGGAGCAGCGTTATGACGGCGGCTACCGGCTGCAGCTGACCGCACCGCTGCAGGTTGACGACAACCAGCGGCCGGCCGTGCCGAAGGTGCCCGGTGGCCTGCATGTGGCCGCCTTCAACCTGGAGAACTATTTCAACGGCGACGGCAAGGGCGGTGGTTACCCGACCCTGCGTGGCGCCAAAACCGCCGAACAACAGGCAAAGCAGCAGGCCAAGCTGGTGACCACCATCAACAGCCTGGGTGCCGATGTCGCCGCGCTGATGGAGCTGGAGAACGATGGCTATGCCCCGGGCTCGGCCATCGACCAGCTGGTGCGTGCCATCAACCAGGCCCCGGGCAGCGCGGGTGACTGGAAGTTCGTGGATGCGAAGAAGGGCCCGGGTGACAACCCGATCCGCGTGGGCATCATCTACCGCGCCTCGCGCGTGCAGCCCGTGGGCAAGCCGGCAGTACTGGAGCGTGAACCGTTCGGCGAGCGCAGCCGGGTGCCGCTGGCACAGGCTTTCCGCGTCGGCCGCAATGGCGCGCCGTTCGTGGTGGTGGCCAACCACTTCAAGTCCAAGGGCTGCTCCGAGGCGGCAGGTGCGGACACCGACCAGAACGACGGCCAGGGCTGCTGGAACGCCACCCGTGTTGAATCGGCACGCCTGCTGCACCAATGGCTGCAGGGCGACCCCACGGGCAGCGGCAGCAGGGACATGGTGCTGCTGGGCGACTTCAATGCTTATGCCATGGAAGACCCCATCCGCACCCTGCATGCCGATGGCTGGCAGGATGCGTTCAAGCTGGCAGGCGTGCAGCAGCCCTACAGCTACGTCTACAACGGCCTGACCGGGCGCCTGGACCACGCCCTGCTGAGCCCGGGCATGGCGGCGCGGCTGAAGGGTGCTGCCGAATGGCATACCAATGCCGACGAGGCCGATGACATGGGCTACCAGGGCCGCAACGTCGAAGGCCCGTGGCGCAGCTCCGACCACGACCCGCTGCTGCTGGGGTTTGATCCCTGAGGATCAGAAAGGTGGAGGGCGCAGCACAAGGCTGCCCCTCCCCCGCCCGTCCGGCCCTGCGGGCGTTCATCAGGCCAGGTGCCAGTGGCGCCCAAGCGGTCTTCCTCACCTCTTCCGTCGGCCTGATTAGCGTCGAATCTCAGCCGAACTGCCAGGGAGCCAGGAAGGTGAGGCGAAGATCACTCTTCCCGTTTGCGGGACCTGCAGCCCCCTTTGGGGGGAAGGTGCCCCGAAGGAGCGGATGGGGGAGTTACTTGCGTTTTGGGGATTGAAGTCCACTGCTGAAGGCCACCCGCAGCGAATTCATTCCATCTCAATTCGTTTCCCTCACCCCAACCCCTCTCCCGGACGCGGGAGAGGGGCTCTCAGCTGAGCGCCCCGCGCGCGATCAACCCGATCGCCAGCACCGCCAGCGCCAGCCCGATACGGTTCATCACGCTGGTCTTCTCACCGAATACCAGCATGCCCACCAGCGCCCCCAGACAGACCACGCCGATGTTCATGCCGGCGAAGATGGTGGCCGGGCTGTGCGGCATGGCCTGGTGCGCGCGCACATAGAACAGGATGTTGCCGAAGTTGATAAGGCCCAGCAGCAGGCCGTAGCCGAGATTGCGCAGGCTCAGCCGGGTGCGCCCGCTGAAGTGACGCCACAGCTGCCAGAGCAGCATCAGCACAAAGGCGATGGAAAAGCTCACCAGCAGTGCGGATGTGGACGGCGTGCCGGCCAGCGCCACCTGCTTGAGCATCACGTCGATCAGGGCGAAGCCGGCCCATACCGCCAGCAGCCAGCCACAGCTGTTGCCGTGGCCATGCGCATCGCCACTGCGCGCGCTGACACCGACGATGGCCAGCAGGCCCAGCCCCAGCCCGGCCAGTTTCCAGACGTCGGCCGGCTCGTTGAACAGCAGGAACGCGGCGGCCAGCGACAGCAGCAGGGACAACCGCTGCGCCACATCGCTGCGGACGATTCCCGCCTCGCGCACGGCCCGCGCCAGCACCAGGAAGATGCCGGGCAGCGCCACCGCAAGCCCGAGCAGTGCCAGCCACGGTGTCTGCGCGCCCTGCAGCGATTGCAGTGAAGGGCGCAGCACCAGCAGCGCCAGCCCGCTGGCGGCCAGGTAGTTCCAGGTCACCGCCTGGGCGATATCGATGCCACGGCGTGGCGCCAGCTTCAGCAGGACCGACACCATTACGCTGCAGGCTACGCTCAGTATCAGGAAATGCATTGTTCTGGCTGCCGTGAAGGTTGGGGCGGTGAAGCCGCCGGACGGGGCCGGTATTATGGCTGCATGCAAACGCCCCCATTCCCCCACGAATCGGCAACGCTGACCCTGGATGGCCCGGTCGGGCCGCTGGAGGTCGCCGTTGACCTGCCCGATGACGAGGCCGCGCCGCGCCCGATCATTGCCGTCATGTGCCACCCGCTGTCCATCGAGGGCGGCAGCATGCACAACAAGGTGGTCACCCAGGTGGCCCGCGCGCTGCGCGACCTTGGCATCACCACGGTGCGCTTCAACTTCCGCAGCGTCGGCGGTTCGGCCGGCAGCTATGACAACGGCGAGGGCGAAACCGACGACCTGCGCGCGGTGGTGGCCTGGGTGCGTGCGCAACGGCCGGACAGCGCCCTGTGGCTGGCCGGTTTCAGCTTCGGCGCCTATGTGTCGTTGCGCGCGGCCGGTGAGCTGATGCCGCACGCGCTGATTTCGATCGCCCCGCCGGTGGGCCGCCGCACCTGGGATTTCAGCCAGGTGCAGCCACCGCCCAACTGGCTGGTGGTGCAGGGCGATGCCGATGAAGTGGTGGACGCACAGGGTGTGTACCAGTGGCTGGAATCGCTGGACAAGCCACCACAACTGGTGCGCATGCCCGAGACCTCGCATTTCTTCCACCGCCGCCTGATCGACCTGCGCGGTGCCATCCAGCACGAAGTGCGGCGCTGGCTGCCCGATAGCAGCAGCTGAGAGCGGCATGGACGCACTGACCCCCTCACAGAGCTACGCCGCCGGCGTGGCCCGTGGCGACTGGCGCGACGATCCGGCCCAGCACCCCGCACTGGCCGAGCTGGACCGCATCCACATCGCGCTGGTGGACAGCGCGCAGGATGGCTGGCTGGACCGCCTGTCCGCCTTCTGGAAGAAGCCAGACCCGGTCAAGGGCCTGTATTTCTGGGGCGGCGTCGGCCGCGGCAAGACCTTCCTGGTGGACCTGTTCTACGACGGGCTGCCCATCGAACAGAAGTACCGCACGCACTTCCACCGTTTCATGCGCGGCATCCACGAGCAGCTGCGCGAGCACCAGGGCCAGAGCGACCCGCTGGCGAAGATCGCCCAGGAATGGCGCAACAACCTGCGCGTGCTGGTGCTGGACGAGTTCTTCGTTACCGACATCGGCGATGCCATGCTGCTGGCGCGCCTGCTGGAGCGGCTGTTCGCCGAAGGCGTCACTCTGGTGACCACGTCCAACACGGCGGTGGAGAACCTCTACAAGGACGGCCTGCAGCGTGACAGCTTCCTGCCGGCCATCGCCCTGCTGCAGAAGTACTGCGTGGAGCTGTACGCCGAAGGTACCGAGGATTACCGCATGCGCGCGCTGACCCGCTCGCCGGTCTACCGCGCACCGCTGGAGGCCGACAGTGATGCATGGCTGGGTGGCCGCTGGAAGGAGCTCAGTGGTGGTGACGATGCGCGTGCGGCCGATATCGAGATCGAAGGCCGCAAGATCGCCGTGCGCGGGCGCGGCAAGAGCATTGTCTGGTTCGATTTCGCCGCGCTGTGCGAAGGCCCGCGCGGGCCTTCGGACTACATCGAGATCGCGCGCGAGTTCAATACCGTGCTGCTCGGTGGTATTCCACACTTCGACCGCATGAACGAAGACGCCGCGCGTCGCTTCGTCAATCTGATCGACGAGCTGTACGACCGCCAGGTCAATCTTGTGTGCACCGCGCAGGATGCGCCGCCGCTGCTCTACAGCGGCACCCGCCTGGCTGGCGCCTTCGAGCGCACCGCCAGCCGCCTGATCGAGATGCAGAGCGCCGAGTACCTGGGTACCGCCCACCGGCACTGATCTGGCCTTGCGAAGCGCAGCCATGCTGCGCTGAAGGGCATGCCAGCTGAACCCCGCCGGGGATGGCCCGTCACTGCATCACACGCGCTTTGACCCCACTGCGCCCGCTCGTGCGTTTCATCTCCCAGACGCCGCATCCAGCGGCCCTCACGCACAGGAGCTGGAACCGATGAGCAGGCCATGTATCGCCAATCCGAAGCGCATTCTCGCACGCACCCTGACCGTGGCCATGGCGGCCACCCTGCTGGTCGGCCTGCCGGTGCTGGCCAGCGTGCGCCCGCCGCCGCCGTCTGGCGGCGAGCTGCAGGCACCGCATGCGCTGCGCGTGCGCCAGACCCAGCCCAACTTCCAGGCGCCCATCGCCAGCAGCTGCAGCGACACGCCGGTGCTGCGTGAAGTGGCCGACCCCAGCCCACGCCAGCAGGAGCATCTGCATGCACCCACCAGACGTGGCCGCCATGCGGTAGCAGCCGCTGCAGATGCGGCCGGCGATGCCATGGTGGAAATGGCCGCACCTGCACCCGTCGCTGCGATGGCCAGCGACACGGCAGCCGCCGGCAAGCCTGCGGACATGGCGCTGCGAAGCACAAGCAACGCGGTGCGCCAGCAGGTGCCGGTGACGGCAGGCGTGGTGGATGACAATGCCGACTTCGGCGCATTCGGCCAGTTCCTGCAGGGGCACAGCGAAGCCGCGCGGCTGGGCCGTGACATCAGTGTGCGCCAGCGTGTGCGCGTGGTGGATGCGCAGGGCAGGCCGGTGCCGGACGCGGAAGTAGCGGTGAGCGCGGCCAATGGCGCGCGCATGTGGGCGCGCACGGATGCCGGTGGCCAGGTGTGGGTGCATCCCAATGCCTTTGACGACCGCGATTCGGCCAGCTACCAGGTACAGGTGCGCCGTGGCGGCAAGGCGGCCACCGCGCAGCTGCAGCGTGGCCAGAAGAACGCCCTGCAGCTGGTGCTGCCCGACGCGGCGCTGCCGGCACGGGCGAAGCTGGACCTGGTGTTCATGGTCGATGCCACCGGTTCGATGGGCGATGAAATCGACAAGCTGCGTGATTCGCTGCAGGGCATCGTGCGTGACATCGGCAAGCTGCCGTCCAGCCCGGACATCTGCCTGGGGCTGGTCACCTACCGCGACCGTGGCGATGAATACTTCGTGCGCGGCTGGGATCTGACACGCAATGTCGGTACGTTCCAGAAGGTGCTTGATGGCGTGCAGGCCAATGGCGGTGGTGATTACCCGGAGGCGATGAACGAGGCCTTCAATCATGCCGTGCAGTCGCTGGCATGGCGTGGCCCGCAGACCACCCGCGTACTGGTGACGCTGGCCGACGCACCGCCGCAGATGGGCTACCCGCCGCCGCGCTACGAGCAGACCATGCAGGCGGCGCTGGGCAAGGGCATCAAGGTATTCAGTGTGGCCGCGTCGGGGCAGGACACCACCGGTGAGATCGTGCAGCGGCAGATGGCGCAGTACACCGGCGGGCGCTTCATCTTCCTCACCTACAAGGACGCCACCAACCCCGGCAGCGGCCCGGGCAGCGAGACCGTGCACGAGGTGCAGAACTATTCGGTCGATACCCTGGACAAGCTGGTGGTGCGGCTGGTGCGCGAGGAGCTGGCACAGCTGCCCAAGGGTTGAGGGCAGCGGTAGTGGCAGGCCGCTGTCGGGCACGCCGCGGCGGCCCGGAAGCGGAGCCCGTGCATGCTGAATCGGCCATCCTGGATTGGCGTAGTGTCATCGGAATACCGCGATGACCCCGTGTGGTTTTCCTGCACCAGCAGTGGATAAAGGGCTTGACTGCGCAATCGCCATAGGCAGTCCTGACGGCCCGTGCAGGGCCTTGTTCAGTGCAACCCTTGCGCTACAAGGCTTGGCGCATTTTTACTAGATTTGGTGTTGACCCTGTCACATACCCCCACTATCTTGTGGCTCGTCGGTTCCGGCGGGTTGCTCCCCGCTGGATCAAAAGGGAAGCCGGTGACGCCTGTTGGCCACTCCGGCACTGCCCCGCAGCGGTAATTGGGAACGACTCCGCCACACAAGCACTGGGGCCATGCTCCGGGAAGCGGCGGATAGGAGAAGGCGACGCCTTCGCGCCCATGAGTCCGAAGACCTGCCGACAGCCGCGCGAAGCACAGCGCGCGGTGCCGGCCGCGGTGTCTTCGACGGGAAGACGGCTGGTGACGTGGTGCCGCTGACGCCGACCCGTGGGTCGTGCCCAGTCGCGGCTGCTGCGACGCCGCCCTTCCATGCTGAGGATCCGTACCGGCCCTGGTTTCCTGCGAGGGCAGGGGCTGCGTGCATCCACGCCATGAAGGACACATCGTCGTGACCACTTCCGTTACCGAAGTCGCCCCGGCCGAGGCCGGCTTTGAGCTGACCCCGCCGCCCACCGCCACCGCCATGAGCGTGACCAAGCGCAATGGCACTACCGAGCCGGTGGACCTGAACAAGATCGTCCGGGCGATCCAGCGCTGCTGCGAAGGCCTGCATGCGGTGGACCCGATGCGCGTGGCCACCCGCACCATCTCCGGCCTGTACAACGGCGCCACCACCCAGGAGCTGGACGAGCTGTCCATCCGCACCGCCGCGCTGCTGATCGGCGAGGAGCCGGAGTACGGCCGCCTGGCCGCGCGGCTGCTGGCCAACTTCATCGGCAAGGAAGTCTCCGGCCAGGAAATCCACGCGTTCTCGCAGTCGGTGGGCCGTGGCCACGAAGTGGGCCTGATCAACGACCGCCTGCTGAACTTCGTGCAGATCAACGCGCGCAAGCTCAATGACGCGGTGAACCTGGGCTATGACCTGAACTTCGATTACTTCGGCCTGCGCACGCTGTACGACCGCTACCTGCTGCGCCACCCGCATACGCGCAAGGTCATCGAGACGCCGCAGCAGTTCTTCCTGCGCATCGCCGCCGCGCTCAGCGAGGACGTGCCCGAGGCACTGGCGCTGTACCAGCGGCTGGGCAGCCTGGACTACCTGCCGTCCAGCCCCACCTTGTTCAACGCCGGCACCAGCCACGAGCAGCTGTCTTCCTGCTTCCTGCTGGATTCGCCGCTGGATTCGCTGGAGTCCATCTACGCCAAGTACGGCGATATCGCCCAGCTGTCCAAGTTCAGTGGCGGCATCGGCGTGAGCTATACCCGCGTGCGTTCGCGCGGCTCGCTGATCAAATCCACCAACGGCCATTCCAACGGCATCGTGCCGTGGCTGAAGACGCTGGATTCGTCGGTGGCGGCCGTGAACCAGGGCGGCAAGCGCAAGGGCGCGGCCTGCGTGTATCTGGAAACCTGGCATGCCGACATCGAGGATTTCCTGGAGCTGCGCGACAACGCCGGCGATGACTCGCGCCGCACCCACAACCTCAACCTCGCCAACTGGGTGCCGGACCTGTTCATGCAGCGTGTGGAGACGGACAAGGAATGGTCGCTGTTCGACCCGCGCGTGGTGCCGCAGCTCACCGACCTGTACGGCCCGGCCTTCGAGCAGGCCTACCTGCAGGCCGAAGCGCAGGGCAAGGCGGTCAAGACCATTCCGGCGCGCAAGCTGTACGCGCGGATGATGCGGACCCTGGCCGAGACCGGCAACGGCTGGATGACGTTCAAGGACAAGTGCAACCTGGCCAGCAACCAGACCCTGCGCGCCGGCAACGTGATCCACCTGTCCAACCTGTGCACGGAAATCCTGGAGGTCAGCTCCAACGATGAGACCGCCGTGTGCAACCTGGGCTCGATCAACCTGGGCAACCACGTTGATGAGTACGGTGATTTCGATTACGAGAAGCTGGCCGAAACCGTGCGCCTGGCCGTGCGTCAGCTGGACCGCGTGATCGACCTGAACTTCTACCCGATTGAAAGCACGCGCCGTGGCAACCTGCGTTGGCGCCCGGTGGGCCTGGGCTGCATGGGCCTGCAGGATGTGTTCTTCCGCAAGCGCCTGGCCTTCGATTCGGCCGAGGCACGCGCGCTGTCGAAGAAGATTGCCGAGACCATCTATTACAACGCGCTGGAAACCTCGTGCGAGCTGGCCACCGAGCGTGGCAGGCACCCGTCGTTCAACGACACCCGCGCCGCGCACGGCGAGCTGCAGTTCGATGCCTGGAACGTGGTGCCGGAAGACACCGCACGCTGGGATGCGCTGCGTGAGCGGATCCAGCAGCATGGCCTGCGCAACTCGCTGATGATCGCCATCGCCCCCACCGCGACCATCGCCTCGATTGCCGGCTGCTACGAGTGCGTGGAGCCGCAGGTGTCCAACCTGTTCAAGCGCGAGACGCTGTCCGGTGACTTCCTGCAGGTCAACCGCTACCTGGTGGGCGAGCTGAAGCAGCTGGGCCTGTGGACGGCGGAGATGCGCGATGCGATCAAGCTGGCCGAAGGTTCCATCCAGAACCTGCCGCAGATTCCCGAAGCGCTGCGCGTGGTTTACCGCACCGCGTGGGAGCTGCCGATGCGTTCGCTGATCGACATGGCCGCCGAGCGCGGTGCCTTCATCGACCAGTCGGCCTCGCTCAACCTGTTCATGGAAAGCCCGAACATCGGCGCGATGTCGTCCATGTACATGTATGCGTGGAAGCAGGGCATCAAGACCACCTATTACCTGCGCTCGCGCCCGGCCACCAAGATCGCCAAGACCACCGTGAGCAGCTACACGCCCGCCGAGGCCGTGGCCTGCTCCCTGGAGAACCCGGAAGCCTGCGAGGCCTGCCAGTAAGCGCAACGCAATGAAGCTCCTCTCCCCATGGGAGAGGGGTTGGGGTGAGGGCCGGCGGAAACCGGTGTATCACCCTGCCCATCCCCATCCGGCGCGAAGCGCCACCTTCTTCCCGCCATGCCGCGTGCAGCTGCTGTGGTGAGAAGGCAACAAGGAGTACCCCATGTCGAAGAAGCCCCAGCAGATGCTGCTTGACCCCGGATTCGAGCTGACCCTGCGCCCCATGCGTTACCCGGATTTCTACGAGATGTACCGCAACGCGATCAAGAACACCTGGACGGTGGACGAGATCAACTTCCAGATCGACATCACCGACCTGCACCACAAGATGACGGCGGCGGATCGGCACCTGATCCACCGCCTGGTGGCGTTCTTCGCCACCGGTGACTCCATCGTTTCCAACAACCTGGTGCTGAACCTGTACCAGCACCTCAATGCGCCGGAAGCGCGCATGTACCTGTCGCGCCAGCTGTATGAAGAAGCGCTGCACGTGCAGTTCTACCTGACCCTGCTGGACAACTACCTGCCGGACCCGGAAGAACGCTTCAAGGCCTTCGCGGCGGTGGAGAACATTGATTCGATCAAGAAGAAGGCCGACTTCTGCTTCAAGTGGATCGACTCCATCCAGGGCATCAAGCGCATCGAGACGCGCGAGGAACGCCGCCAGTTCCTGCTCAACCAGATCTGTTTCGCGGCCTGCATCGAAGGCCTGTTCTTCTTCGCAGCCTTCGCATACGTGTACTACTTCCGTTCGCGCGGCCTGCTGCCGGGCCTGGCCTCGGGCACCAACTGGGTGTTCCGCGACGAGAGCTGCCACATGGAGTTCGCCTTCGAGTGCGTGCGCACCATTCGTGCCGAGGAGCCGGACCTGTTCGACGCGAAGATGGAACAGGAGGTCTACGAAATGCTGGCCGAAGCCATCGAGTGCGAAGTGCAGTTCGCCGAGGACGTGCTGTCAGGCGGCGTGGCCGGCATTTCCACCCGCGACATGCGCCAGTACCTGCAGCACTGCGCGGACAACCATTTCGCAAAGCTTGGCATGGCCCGCAAATACAACGTACGCAACCCGCTGCCGTTCATGGAACTGCAGGACGTGCAGGAGCTGACCAACTTCTTCGAGCGCCGCGTGTCGGCCTACCAGGTCGGCGTGCAGGGCGAAGTGTCGTTCGACATGGCGTTCTGATCGGCACGGGGCGGCCGCAACGGCTTGCCCCGTCCTGGCCGCTCCCCTTGTGGAGGGAAGCCACTTGCCCCTTCCGCGTAGGAACGGGGAACTGCTCTGCCCCCCTCCCTTTTTGCGAAGCAAAAGGGGAGGGCTGGGGAGGGGTAGCGCTTCAAGCATCTTCCTCACACTCCGCTCACAAAATCTCCAGGTTCCCTCCCTACACCGGCCGCACATGCGCGCGGGCGTATGATGCCGGCCACACTTCAAGGCATCACCATGACACCGATCCAGCAGACCGATCCGCCCACCGAAGTCCGCATGGCCGAGATCGTTTTCCCCAACCACACCAACCATATGGGCACGCTGTTCGGTGGCCAGGCGCTGGCGTGGATGGACAAGGCCGCGTTCCTTGCCGCTGCCCGCTATTCGCGCCGCACCGTGGTGACCGCACGCTCGGACCAGGTGGATTTCAAGCTGCCCATCCGCATCGGGCAGATGGTGGAAACCATCGGCCGCGTGGTGCAGGTGGGGCGCAGTTCCATGCATGTGGAGGTGGAACTGGTGGCCGAAGACCTGCATACCGGCGAGCGCAAGCTGTGCACGCGCGGCACCTTCGTGATGATCGCGCTCGATGCCGAAGGGCACCCGACCGCCGTCCCCGCACTGCCGGTGCAGGCCTGACCGGCCGCAGCGATGAACACCACGCCCTCTCCTGTCGTGGGCCAACTGTCGCAGGCGGTGTTGACCGACCTGCCGACGTTCATTGCCAGCCATCATCGCCTGCTGGTGCTGACCGGTGCCGGCTGCAGCACCGATTCGGGCATCCCGGATTACCGCGATGCCGATGGCCAGTGGAAGCACAGCCAGCCGGTGAACTACCAGGCCTTCATGGCGCAGGCCGCGACCCGCCAACGCTACTGGGCGCGCAGCCTGCTGGGCTGGGCGCGGTTTGGCCGTGCCCAGCCGAATGCCACGCATCACGCCCTGGCGGCACTGGAAGCCGATGGCCGCGTAGAGCTGCTGCTGACCCAGAACGTGGATGGCCTGCACCAGCGTGCCGGCAGCCAGACCGTCATCGATCTGCACGGGCGCCTGGACCAGGTGCGCTGCATCGGCTGCGGCGCGCTGAGCCCGCGCGAGGAACTGCAGCAGTGGCTGGATGCAGCCAACCCGGGCTGGCTGCAGCTGCAGGCCGGTATCGCGCCCGATGGCGATGCCGATCTGGAAGTGGATTTCTCCGGCTTCCAGGTCCCTGCCTGCACACATTGCGGCGGCATCCTCAAGCCGGACGTGGTGTTCTTCGGCGAGAGCGTGCCGCGTGAACGGGTGGCTGCGGTGCAGGCGCACCTTGAACGTGCCGACGCGGTGCTGGTGGTGGGTTCCTCGCTGATGGTCTATTCCGGCTTCCGCTTCGTGGATGCGGCGGCCAGAGCCGGCCTGCCGGTGGCGGCGGTGAACCTGGGCCGCACCCGCGCCGATGCGCTGCTGTCGCTGAAGGTCGAGATACCCTGTGCGCAGGCGCTGGCCTTTCTGCTGGACGATGCCAGCACGCTGTGATCTGCCATCATGGTTGAACCCGGTGTGCTGACAACGTGCAATGGGTGCCTATTGTCCGGACCAAAATCACCGTGAGCCATCTGTTCTCTCCCCTGGCCCTGGGGCCGCTGTCGCTGCGCAACCGTATCGTCATCGCACCGATGTGCCAGTACTCGGCACAGCAAGGCTGCGCCACCGACTGGCACACCATCCACCTGGGCAACCTTGCGCAATCCGGCGCGGGCCTGCTAATTCTTGAAGCCACCGCGGTGCTGCCGGAAGGGCGCATCAGCTGGGCCGATCTGGGCCTGTGGGACGACGCCAACGAAGCGGCGCTGGCCACGGTGCTGGAATCGGTGCGGCGCTGGTCGCCGATGCCGTTGGGCGTGCAGCTGGCACATGCAGGGCGCAAGGCGTCCACCGCGCGCCCGTGGGACGGCGGTGGCCCGATCGCACCGGGGGAGGTGCATGGCTGGCAGGTGATGGCAGCTTCGGCGCTGCCCTTCCATGCCGATGGTCCGCTGCCGAAGGCGCTGGATGAGGCGGGCATCGATGCGGTGGTGGAAGCCTTTGCTGCGGCGGCTCGTCGCGCTGCGCGGCTGGGGCTGGAACTGATCGAGATCCATGCCGCGCATGGCTATCTGCTGCATCAGTTCCTGTCGCCCCTGAGCAACCAGCGCAGCGATGCCTACGGTGGCTCGCTGGAGAACCGCATGCGCCTGCTGCTGCGTGTGTTCGATGCGGTGCGTGCGGCGGTGCCGGTGCGCATGGCGGTGGGCGTGCGCATCTCGGCCACGGACTGGGTGGAGGGCGGCTGGGACGTGGCACAGAGCATCGTGCTTGCCAAGGCGCTGGAAGCGCGCGGCAATGATTTCCTGCATGTGTCCAGCGGCGGGCTGGATGCCCGCCAGCAGATTCCAGTAGGGCCGGGCTACCAGGTGCCTGCGGCGGCGGCGATCAGGGCGGAGATCGGCACTCCGGTGATCGCGGTAGGGCTGATCACCGAGCCGGCGCAGGCCGAGGCGATTATTGACGAAGGTCAGGCCGACGCCATCGCGCTGGCCCGCGGCATTCTCTACGACCCGCGTTGGCCGTGGCATGCCGCCGCAGAGCTGGGCGCGAAGGTACATGCCGCACCGCAGTTCCTGCGCTGCGAGCCGCACGATGTGCGTGGCCTGTTCGAGGGCTGAGCACGCACGCCGCACCGCGTATGCACATTGGTTGCAGCTGATAGCGATGCACGGGTGTCGGGGTCTGCTCGCCTAGAATCGGCACGATGCGTCCCGACTTCATCCTCACCCTTTCCTGCCCGGACCGTACCGGCATCGTCTACCGCGTTTCCGGCCTGTTGTTCGAGGCCGGCTGCAATATTCTGGACGCCCAGCAGTATGGCGACGAGGAAAGCGGCCGTTTCTTCCTGCGCGTGCATTTCGACATGGCTGACATCGGTGATGCACCAGCGATACGCACGCGGCTGGAGCAGCTCGCCAGTGATTTCGAGATGGACTGGCAGCTGCATGACGCACGCCGCCGCGCGCGCCTGCTGGTGCTGGTCAGCAGGCAGGGCCACTGCCTCAACGACCTGCTGTTCCGCAGCCATAGCCGGCAGCTGAAGGTGGATATTGCGGCGGTGGCCTCCAACCACGCCGATTTCAGCGGGCTGGCCGGTTCCTATGGCGTGCCGTTCCACCATCTGCCGGTGAGTGCCGACAACCGTGCGCAGCAGGAGCAGCAGCTGCTGGATCTGGTCGAGCGTGAGCGCATCGATCTGGTGGTGCTGGCGCGCTACATGCAGATTCTGTCACCTCGGCTCTGCGAGGCATTGGCGGGGCGCGCCATCAACATCCATCACAGCTTCCTGCCCAGCTTCAAGGGTGCGCAGCCCTACCACCAGGCGCATGCGCGCGGGGTCAAGATCATCGGTGCCACCGCGCATTACGTCACCTCAGACCTGGACGAAGGCCCGATCATCGAGCAGGACGTGGCGCGGGTGGACCACGCCATGACGCCGCGTGATCTGGTGCAGCTGGGCAGCGACACCGAATCGCTGGTGCTGGCCCGCGCGGTGCGCCGCCATGTGGAGCACCGCATCGTGTTGAACGGCCACCGCACGGTGGTGTTCAGGTAGGCGTTGCGATGCGGATAGCGTGAGCGTCAGCGGATTTCGATGCCCGCTTCGGTCAGGGCGATGCGCGTGGCTTCGTCGTTGGCAACGCTCACCGGGCGGGTCAGCTCCCACAGGAAGTGAACGCGGAAGCCGCTGATGGCCGCATCCTGCGCGCTCCACAGCACGCAGTAGTCACGTGCCAGTCCGCAGACATGCACCTCGGCGATGCCGCGCTCATGCAGCCAGCCGGCCAGGCCGGTTGCCGGCCGGTCGGCGCGCGGGCCGAAGTTCTCGCGGAAGGCGCTGTAGGAATCGACCTGCCGGTCCGTGCCCTTGCGCAGGATCAGATCGGCAGGGGTCCAGTCCACGCGTGGGTCCAGCGCGGCACCTGCGCTGCCCTGCACGCAGTGGTCGGGCCACAGTGTCTGTGGATGGCCATGCAGCTCGATCACCTCGAACGGCGTGTGGCCGGCATGCTGGCTGGCGAAGGAGGCGTGGTCGGCAGGGTGCCAGTCCTGCGTGGCCACCACCGTCTGGTAGCGGCGCGAGGCCAGCAGCGCGGCGATGCCGGGCACGATGGCGTCACCGTTCTGGCAGGCCAATGCGCCACCGGGCATGAAATCCGGCTGCAGGTCCACCACCAGCAGCGCGACATCCAGACCGTACTGCGAACCATCCATCGACTATCACCTCACGCGGGAGTGGTGCACAGTTTACGGGTGGCGCTGTGGATGCGCCGCGACATTCATGGTCCTGGCCAGGAGTGCAACATGATCGACAGCTGGGAAATGGGCGGCCGCCTGCTGCTGGCGGCGGTGTTGGGCGCGGTGATCGGCATCAACCGTGGGCGCCTGGAGTGGGCGGCCGGGCTGCGCACGCACATGCTGGTATGCGTGGGCTCGGCGCTGGCCGTCATTGTTTCCGCATTCGGCTTCAATGATGTGCTGGTGCGGTCGAACGTGGTGCTGGACCCCTCGCGCATCGCCGCGCAGGTGATCAGCGGCGTTGGCTTCCTTGGCGCGGGCACCATTCTGTTCCTGCAGCGCGAGCAGGTGATCCGCGGGCTCACCACGGCGGCAGGCCTATGGGCGGTGGCGGCGGTGGGGCTGGCGGCAGGCGCGGGGCTGTATGTCGCCGCGGCGATGGCCACGGTGTTGATGTGGGCGATTCTTGCGCTGCTCAAGCCGCTGGAACAGCGCTACCTGCAGCGTCGCGCCCGCAATGGACGGCTGCGCCTGCGTCTGGCCGAAGGAACGTCGCTGGCGCGGGTACAGGCGGCTGCCGAAGCAGCGGGGCTGCCGGTGAAGCGTCTGACGCTGCGCCCGCGTGAGGCGGGCAACGACATTGTCGATATCGACTGCGATCCGCCCCCATCGCGCGAGCAGATGCTGGCCAAGGCCGAGGAACTGGGCGCGGTGGAAGGCGTGGTATCGGTGGAAGTGGCCGGTACGTCGAGCAGATGAAGGGCCCGGCAGCGAGTGCCGGGCCCGCCTGCCTCAGGCTGCGCTGCGCTCGCTGCGCAGGGTGCGTGCGGCTTCGACCATCGCCTCCAGTGCGGCGCGGGTTTCCGGCCAGCCACGGGTCTTGAGCCCGCAGTCCGGGTTCACCCACAGCTTCTGCGGCGGCAGCACCGCGCTGGCCTTGCGCAGCAGTTCCACCATCTCGCTGGTGTCCGGCACACGCGGGGAGTGGATGTCATACACGCCCGGGCCGATCTGGTTGGGGTAGTCGAAGCGTGCGAACGCATCAAGCAGCTCCATGCGCGAGCGCGAGGTCTCGATGGAGATCACATCCGCATCCAGTGCAGCCACGGCCTCGATGATGTCGTTGAACTGCGCGTAGCACATGTGGGTGTGGATCTGGGTGGCATCGTCCACGCCGCTGGCGCTGATGCGGAAGGCTTCCACCGCCCAGTCCAGATACGCCTGCCATTGGGCGCGACGCAGCGGCAGGCCTTCGCGCAGGGCGGGCTCGTCGATCTGGATGGCACGGATGCCGGCCGCTTCCAGGTCCTGCACTTCATCGCGCAGGGCCAGGGCGATCTGCCTGCAGGTATCGGCACGCGGCTGGTCGTCGCGCACGAACGACCACTGCAGCACGGTGACCGGGCCGGTCAGCATGCCCTTCATCGGCTTGTCGGTGA
Source organism: Stenotrophomonas sp. UBA2124 (assembly GCA_002329155.1). Taxonomy (GTDB): domain Bacteria; phylum Pseudomonadota; class Gammaproteobacteria; order Xanthomonadales; family Xanthomonadaceae; genus Stenotrophomonas. Next base: position 217,191 of record DCXY01000001.1, read on the forward strand.
GCGACTGCGCATACTGCGACCAGCGCACCGTCATCGGCACCGGGCGGCTGACATCGCCGTAGATCACTGGTGGCTTCACGCAGCGCGAGCCATAGCTCTGTACCCAGCCGTTGCTGGTGAAGGCAAAGCCATCCAGCTGCTCGCCGAAGTACTCGACCATGTCGCTGCGCTCGAACTCGCCGTGCACCAGCACGTCCAGCCCTATCTGTTCCTGCACGCGCACGCAGTGTTCGGTCTGGTTGGCGAGGAAGGCGTCGTAGTCGGCGCTGGCCAGCTTGCCCGACTTGTGCCGCGCACGCGCCTCGCGCACTTCCTGGGTCTGCGGGAACGAGCCGATGGTGGTGGTGGGGAAGGCCGGCAGGCGCAGCGCCCGTGCCTGCAACACCTGACGCTGTGCGTGCGGGGTGACGCGGGTGGCTTCGGCGGTGGTGAGTGCGGCCAGACGTGCCTTCACGCCCGCGTTGTGCACACGCGGCGAGCGGCGGCGCGATTCGATGGCCTCGCGTGCTTCGGCAAGGCCGGCCTCGGCTTCGGGTTTGCCGTCCAGCGCATCGGCCAGCGTGCGCAGTTCCTGCAGCTTCTGCCGCGAGAACGCCAGCCAGCCGCGCAGCTCGGGGTCGAGTTTCTTCTCGTGAACCAGGTCCACCGGGGTATGCAGCAGCGAGCACGATGGCGCCAGCCACAATTTGTCGCTGCCACGGCGGCCCCGCGCATAGCGTGCCAGCAGCAGTGCGTTGTCCAGCGCGCTGCGCCAGATGTTGCGGCCATTGACCAGGCCCAGCGACAGCACCCGCGAGAATGGCAATGCTTCCAGCACCGCGTCCAGCTGCTCGGGTGCGCGCACCAGATCAACATGCAGGCCGTCCACCGGCAGGCTGGTGGCCAGTGACAGGTTGTCCTCCAGCGCACCGAAGTAGGTGGCCACCAGTATCTGCGGGCGTGCCACATCGGCCAGCACCGCATAGGCGTGCTGGAAGGCCTTGTGCGCATCGGCATCCAGGTCCTGTACCAGCACCGGCTCATCCAGCTGCACCCAGTCCACACCGGCCTGCTTCAGTTCGGCCAGCAGCTGCACATAGGCAGGCAGCAGGTTGTCGAGCAGGCCCAGCGGGTTGCTGCCGTCGGTGGTCTTGGACAGCAGCAGGAAGCTCACCGGCCCCAGCAGCACCGGGCGGGTCTGGATGCCCAGCGCCTCGGCTTCGCGGTACTCGGCCAACGGCTTGTTATCGCGCAATGCGAAGGCCTGGCCCTGCTGCAGCTCAGGCACCAGGTAGTGGTAGTTGGTGTCGAACCACTTGGTCATTTCCAGCGCGTGCAGGTCCACGCCATCACGCTGCAGGCCGCGTGCCATGGCGAAGTAGGCCTGCAGCGGCGAGCGCCCGGCCAGTGCGCGGTAACGCTCGGGAATGGCATCGAACAGGAAGGCGGTATCCAGCACCTGGTCGTACAGGCTGAAATCATTGCTGGGCGGTACGTCCACTCCGGCTTCGCGCTGCAGCCGCCAATGACGCGCACGCAGTGCGGCGGCGGTGGCCAGCAGTTGCGCGGCATCGGTTTCGCCACGCCAGTAGCTTTCCAGCGCGTGCTTGAGCTCACGGCGTGCGCCGATACGGGGGAACCCCAGGTTGGTAACGGTAGTCATGTGTGCTTCCTCATTGCATGGGCATTGAGGAACGAAGGAACCGCGCAGCGCGCGCCGGCCCTGCGGCCACGCCCGTCACGCCAGCGACCTTCGCCCCCGCGGGCGAACCGGATTCGTGGCTTGGACACGGCGGGCCGGCCCGCGCATTGGCGAGGCTGCGGCACCGGCCGTCTCCCCGCGGAGACTCCAGGTCGAGACAGGGAACGGAAGGCTCCCCGGCCAAGGCCGGTATTCGGGCTGATGGACATGGGCGCCTGCGCGCCTTGCCTACTGGCCGTCGCTTCCCGGGCCTGAACCCAGTGCTGTTGACGGCGGTCGTTTCCATTCACCGCTGCGGGGCAGCTCCGGAATGGCGCGCCAGGGCGCGCTTCACCGGATTCCCGTTTAATTCCATCCCTTCATGTGGATGAAGAGATGAATACCTGTGGCGAGGGCAACGATAGTCCGCTGGCGGGGGCGGGTCAAGAGGCGCACCACCGCGGCATGGTCAGCCTGGAGCGGGCGGTGCACGGGCCCATGGCGCTCAGCCACGGCGGAAGCAGAAGCTGCTGAAGCCGGCGCGCAGGCGCGGCATGTCCAGTTCGTCCTCGTCGATGCGGCCGCGCCCCTGCTCCCGGCATTCCTGCAGGGCCCAGTGCTTCACCCCGCGTGCGGACATGGAATCGACCAGCCGGTACAACGCCTGCACCGGGAACAGGTCCGGGTGCCAGGTGGTGCGGCATTCATAGGCCACGCCACTGGAGAGCACGCTGTCCAGTGCCTGGCCCACCCCATGCGCGCTGCCGCGACGGCCGGTGATGCCATCGTAGAGTTCGCTTGTTGCCTTGATGTCCAGCCCGACCCAGTCGAGCAACGGCAGCAACTGCTGCAGGCGCGCCGGGTACATACCACCGGTATGCAGGCCGATCTGGTAGCCCATGGCCTTCACCCGGGCCACAGCCTCTGGCAGCGTGGCCTGCAGAGTGGGCTCTCCGCCGGAGAACACCACCCCGTCGAGCAGGCCACGGCGGCGCTGCAGGAAAGCCTCCACCGTATCCCATGCCACGCTGCCCTGGGCGCGTGCCGGCAGCAGGTCCGGATTGTGGCAATAGCTGCAGCGCCACGGGCAGCCCTGCAGGAACAACACCGCCGCCAGCCTGCCGGGAAAATCGATGCTGGTCAGCGGCGTCATTCCGGCAACGCGGATCATGCCGTGGCGGCCTCCCGCTCGGTACAGCCACGCTCGCTGAAGAAGCGCCGCTCGGCGTGTTCGCCCTGCTTGCCGATGTTGAAGCTGGACACCGGCCGGTGGTAGCCCATCACCCGCGTCCAGACTTCGCAGGGCTGGCGGTCCTGGTTGCGCAGGGGGGTGCTGGAACTGCTCATGGAAGTGCTCATGTGGTTGTCTCCTTACGAAGGAATGGCTGCAAGGGTGGGCGGCGTGCTTGCCGCCCGTTGTTCCGCCAGCAGGCGCTCGTCGCAACGCGGGCAGAATTCGTGTTCACCCGCCAGATAGCCGTGCACCGGGCAGATGGAGAAGGTGGGCGTGATGGTGATGTAGGGCAGGCGGAACCGGGTAAGAGCCCGGCGCACCAGCTCACGGCAGGCCAGCCCGCTGGATACGCGCTCGCCCATGTACAGGTGCAGCACGGTGCCGCCGGTGTAGCGCGACTGCAGTGCTTCCTGCCGTTCCAGCGCCTCGAACGGATCGTCGGTGAAGCCCACCGGCAACTGCGAGGAGTTGGTGTAGTACGGCCTGTCGGCGCTGCCGGCCTGCAGGATGTCCGGCCACCGCTGGCGGTCTTCCTTGGCGAAGCGGTAGGTGGTGCCTTCGGCCGGTGTGGCCTCTAGGTTGTAGAGGTGGCCGGTCTGCTCCTGGAACACCACCATGCGTGCGCGCACATGGTCCAGCAGGCGCACTGCGAAGGCATGGCCCCATTCGCTGGTGATGTCGTGGGCGTCGGCGCTGAAGTTGCGGATCATCTCGTTGACGCCGTTCACCCCCAGCGTGGAGAAGTGATTGCGGAGGCTGCCCAGGTAGCGTTTGGTATAGGGGTAGAGGCCATCGTCTATCAGCCGCTGCACCACCTCGCGCTTGATCTCCAGGCTGCGTTGGCCAAGCTCCAGCAGTTCATCCAGCCGCGCGAACAGTGCAGCCTCGTTGCCACGGTGCAGGTAGCCAAGCCGTGCGCAGTTGATGGTGACCACGCCCAGGCTGCCGGTCTGTTCGGCACTGCCGAACAGGCCGTTGCCGCGCTTGAGCAGCTCACGCAGGTCCAGCTGCAGGCGGCAGCACATTGAGCGGATCATTCCCGGGTCCAGCTCGGAGTTGATGAAGTTCTGGAAATACGGCAGGCCGTATCTTGCGGTCATCTCGAACAGCCGCTGCGCGTTCTCCGACTCCCAGGGGAAATCAGCGGTGATGTTGTAGGTGGGAATGGGGAAGGTGAACACCCTGCCCTTGGCATCACCGGCGCTCATCACCTCGATGTAGGCGCGGTTGATCAGGTCCATCTCGGCCTGCAGCTCGCCATAGGTGAACGGCATTTCCTCGCCGGCAATGAATGGTGTCTGGTGGCGCAGGTCGGCCGGGCATACCCAGTCGAAGGTGAGGTTGGTGAACGGGGTCTGCGTGCCCCAGCGCGAGGGCACGTTGAGGTTGTAGATCAGCTCCTGGATGCACTGGCGCACCTGCTCGTAGGACAGGGCGTCCTTGCGCACGAACGGGGCCATGTAGGTATCGAACGAAGAGAATGCTTGCGCCCCGGCCCATTCGTTCTGCAGCGTGCCCAGGAAGTTGACTATCTGCCCCACGGCCGAGGAAAGGTGCCTGGGCGGGCCGGCCTCCACCCGGTTGGGTACGCCGTTGAGCCCTTCATACAGCAGCGTGCGCAGCGACCAGCCGGCGCAGTAGCCGGACAGCATGTCCAGATCGTGGATGTGCAGGTCGGCCTCGCGGTGGGCGCGCCCGATCTGAGCCGGGTACAGGTGCGAGAGCCAGTAGTTGGCGGTGACCTTGCCGGACACATTCAGGATCAGCCCGCCCAGCGAATAGCCCTGATTGGCATTGGCATTGACCCGCCAGTCGCTGCGGGTCAGGTACTCCTCCATTGACCGCACCGGGTCGATCAGGGGTGAGCTTGCTGCCATGTGCCGGGGTTCCATTGTCTGTCTCCATCCACAATATGTTGTGGTCATGTTCCATGGAGATGACTATATGTTGTTTGATCTAAATCAAGCAGGCCCCGTCTGCGATGTGCGCCATGTAGGGTTTTGCCATATGGAAAGACGGGTTGTATGCGAAGTCCGCGATAGGGAAATACCTCAAATGCCTGATCGAGCCAGCGTCCATCCGGCTGACAGGCGGGCGGCGGGTCCGGCAGCCGTGCCGCACCGGCTTTCTCCCCGCCATCGGGAAGGCGGGGCAGGGATGCGCCTTCAATGCGCGGTCGAGCGCGAGAACACGTTGATCACGACAACGCCGGCACAGATCAGGCTGATGCCGAGGATGGCCGGCAGGTCCAGCCGCTGCTTGAACACGAACAGTCCGATCAGCGAGATCAGCACGATGCCCACGCCGGACCAGATGGCGTAGGCGATGCCGGTGGGCACGCTCTTCATCACCATCGACAACAACCAGAAGCACACGCCATAACCCGCCAGTGAACCCAGTGTGGGCCACAGCCGGGTCATGCCGTCGGAGGCTTTCAGCAGCGAGGTGGCCAGTACTTCCAGGACGATGGCGCAGGCAAGCAGGGCGTAGGCGTTCATGGGGTGGTACCTGGGAAAGAGCGGCAAATTCTAGCGGCGTGTGGGTGATGCGATCTTCTTACGGAGGCTGCCTACACTCCGCTCTCGCTGCGCTGGTGACAGCCATCCGGATGGTCGCCGAGGCGCGTGATGCAGGGGAACGGTGTGAGCTGGAAGAACAAGCGCAGGCCTCAGGGAGTCATGGTAGAGCCGCAGGCATTGCATCGCGGTGATGCGCGCATGGGACTGGCCGCTGCCGTGCTCTGGCTAGCTGCCGCAGGTGGCGCGCACGCGCAGCACCGGGCCTACAACCTGCCACCGGCGATTCCCGAAGCGCAGGTGCAGCAGGTGGAGGCCGAGCGCCGCGCGCTGTTCCAGAAGATCCAGGACAACCCGGCAGACATGGATGCGAGTTTCGCCTACGCGGTGCTGTCCACCCGCCTGGGTGACTACGAGGCGGCCATTGCCACCTACGAGCGCATGCTGGTGCAACGCCCCGAAACCCCGCGCCTGCAGCTGGAACTGGCGGCGCTGTACTTCCGGCTGGGCGCCTATGCTCCAGCCCGGTTGCTGTTCGACAAGGTACGGGAGCGCGCCGATACACCGCCGGAAGTTCTGCGCAAGGTTGAGAGTTACATGGTGGTGGTGGATGCAAAGGCCAAGGACCTGGGAGGGTTCTCCGGGCGGGTCAATATCGGTGCACGGTACGACGACAATGCCAATGCCGCACCGGACGCCAACACCATCAGCCTCAATGGCATCGATTTCGAGCTGGCACCGGGCTCACGCGCGGCCAGTGACATCAGCGGCCAACTTTCGGCGCAGCTGCGCTACCGGCAACCGGTCTCGCACCATGGCGACGTGGTTGATTTTGCATTGTCGGGTGCAGCAAGCCGCTACCGCGAGCTGGGCCACCTTGGCAGCGATGTGATGGACCTGCGGATAGGGCCGGATCTTGCGCTCAATCGCTGGGGCATGCGTGACGGGCGCCTGTCATTGACCGCCGGTTTCGCCCAGACCTGGCTGGATGGCGCCCGCTATATGCGTAGCAGCGGCCTTGCCGCCAGCCTGCGCAGGCCGGCAGGGCGCGAAGCGGCCATCGGCGTGGGGTTGGACTGGCGTGACGAGCGCTACACGCCGGCTGCCGCCTATGCCAGTGCGCGCGATTTCAGCGGCGACCGCTACCGCGGCACCTTCAGCTATACCCGGCAGATGGGCAATGACTGGCAGTGGATGGTCAGCCCCGCGCTTGAGCGGCGCACGGCCCGCGTGGACTACAACGCGTACTGGGAGCCGCAGCTCAGCCTTGGCCTGAGCTATCGCTACCCGGCATTGATTGGTAGTGGCAGCCAGCCCTGGACGCTGGCCATCACCTCGCAGGTATCGCGGCGCAGCAGCGATGCGCCGATGCCCGTGGTCAGCCGTACCCGCAAGCAGCGCGGCGATGAAGTGCTGCTGCAGGCAGTGCAGAGCATTCCCCTGCGCAGGAACCTGGAGCTGCAGCTTTACGCGGGTTACCGCAGGGTGGCTTCCAACTATGACCTTCGTGATTACTCCAACGGCTATACGGGTTTCACCCTGAGCCAAGGCTTCTGAGGATCGGCTGATGCGCAGACGGCTTCTTTCCATGGCGATCATCGGTTCACTCATGGCGCCGGTTGTCGCACACGCCGATCAGGTGGGCGTTGCGTCCGCCGTCGCTCCGGATGCACACAGTCGCTTTGGCAGCGCCGCACCCAAGGTGGTGCGACTGGGTGACCATGTGCTGCGCGACCAGCGATTCCAGACCGATGCCAAGGGCGTAGTGCAGATACTGCTTGCCGACGGCAGCAGTTTCACTGTCGGCCCGAACTCGTCGCTGGTCATCGACAACTTCGTTTACGACCCAGCCAAGGGTACGGCCAAGCTGGCGGCCAGCACATCACGCGGCATCATGCGCTTCATAGGCGGCGCAGCCTCCAAGGGCAGCGAGGGCGCCAGGATCATTACGCCGGTTGGCGTGGCCGGTATTCGAGGCGCGATCGCCGACCTGCAGGTGCCACCGTCGCCAGATGGCCAGCTGCGTATTGATCTGATCTATGGGCTTTCAGCGACGCTGAGCTGTGGTGGTGGCACGGGGGGCAGCATCAGCAGCCCCGGCAGCTCGATGCTGGTGGCAGGTGATGGTAATGGCTGCGGGACGGTGAGCTACGCCAATGGCCTGCCGCCCATGAATCCTGGCTTGGTTCCAGGAGCGCAGGCCGTTGGCATTGCGGGCAGTGATCCCCTTGCGGGGGACCCGAATGGCCTGGCCGGTTTCAGTGGTGGGCCTACCACGATGATGCTTGGCAACTTCATCGCAACGCCGGGGACTCCGGGCGCTCTGCCCACAGTCCTGTCGCCATTGCCCGCCGATATCCTGCTGGCGCTGATTCAACAACAGATCACGCAGCAGCCCAATCCAGAGCCAGAGCCAGAGCCAG
>DCXY01000001.1:225265-226287 GCA_002329155.1 Stenotrophomonas sp. UBA2124
AGCCAGAGCCAGAGCCCGAACCCGAGCCAGAGCCAGAGCCAGAGCCCGAACCGAATCCACGCACGCTCAATGGCCCCCGCAATGGCTTTGTGTCTGCTTTCGCGAGTGGCTATCCCAGCGGCGGCAGTGCGGCACTGAATTTCAATGCCGCATCAGGCATGTTCGACGCCACGCTTTCGCCCGACATGTGGAGCAGCGGCCAGTACCAGATCAGCACCAGCGAAGGGCACTACACCGGTGACACCGACTACGGTGGCAGCAACAGCTACGGCAGCCTGCAGCCGGCGGCCAACCAGGGCCTGCTGTGCGATTGCAGCTTGCTGCAGTGGGGCACCTGGCAGGCCAGTGGCGTGCCGGTCGGTGGTGGCACGGCCAGTGCCGATGGCGGTTACTGGATCACCGGCACACTGACCGCCACCGCGCAGCTGCCGACCAACATCAGCGCCAACTACAGCGGTCATGCGCTGGGCACCACCAGCTATGGCGGCGTGCAGACCAGCAATGTGCAGGGCGACTTCTGGGCGACGGTGGACTTTGCCACCGGCACCGGTGGGCTGATCATCTCCGGCTTCGACGGGCGTGACTTTGGCGACAGCAACCTGTCACTGAGCCAGCCGGTGGGCGGCAATGCACCGGCCGGTGCGTTTGGTGGCAGCCTGCAGGGCAACACTGCCAGCCTGAGCGGTCGCTACGCAGCGGCCTTCGCAGGCAATGGCTCGGATCTGATTGCCGCGCTGCTGGGCTACTTCACCGTCACCGATGGCAGCTGGAGCGGCGCAGGCATCTTCGCGGGCAATCGCGGCAACACCCCGCAGCCGATGCCGTACCCGGCACCGCCGGTGGTGGTGAACCCGGTCGGCAGTCTGGATGGCACCTATACCGGCTTCATCTCGGCTTTTACCGGCGGTAGCGCCAGCGGCGGCAGTGCGGCTCTGACCTTCGATGCGATGGCTGCCACCTTCGGCGCCACGCTCTCGCCCGATCTGTGGAGTAGCGATGCGTACCAGATCAGCACCAGCGAA
>DCXY01000036.1 GCA_002329155.1 Stenotrophomonas sp. UBA2124
CGCTGGATTACCCGCGCGCGCCCAGCGTGGCTCCGGCCACCGTGCAGCGCTGGCTGCGGCAGGGGCATGACGATGCGGGCAAGCGCGTGGTGATGCTCGATACCCGCAACGAGCAGGAATTCGCGCATGGCACGTTTGCCGGTGCGCTCACCCTGCCCATCGCCAAGTTCACCGAGCTGCCGGCGGCGCTGGAGCCGCACCGCGAGGGGCTGGCCGATGCCACGGTGGTCAGCTTCTGCACCGGTGGCATCCGTTGCGAGAAGGCGGCGCTGTGGATGCAGAACGACGGCATGCACAACGTGCTGCAGCTGGAGGGCGGCATCCTCGGTTATTTCGAGGAAGTGGGCGGCGAGGGCTATGAGGGGCGCTGTTTTGTGTTCGATGAGCGCGTGGCGCTGGATGCGCAGCTGCAGCCGCTGGTGGATCATGAGGATGCGGTTGCGGGTTGAACTCCGCTTCGGTTGGATTGCTGGTGTGGTGGTGGACGGGCTTCGTTTTCCCCCTCTTCCCGGCCCTCTCCCGCAAGGGGAGAGGGGGGTGGTCATTGCAGGCTGAGCGTGACTGCGATTCAGGCTGCAGAACGCGCAACCTTCACCGGATGACGGCCGCTGGCTGAAATCAGCGTTCAGCCGGTGGTGGTTCCGTATTCGCCCTGTGGCCCCATATCAGAGGCAGTACCTACGGAAGCCACCGCATGATTCCGCTGTCCATTCTTGACCTTGCGCCTGTCTGTGAAGGGGCCAGCCCCCGCCAGGCCTTCGCCAACATGCTTGATCTGGCCCAGCACGCCGAGGGCTGGGGTTACCGGCGCTACTGGCTGGCCGAGCACCACAACATGCCGGGCATCGCCAGTGCGGCCACCTCGCTGCTGATCGGCCATGTGGCCGGTGGCACGTCCCGTATCCGTGTGGGCGCGGGCGGCATCATGTTGCCCAACCATTCGCCGCTGCAGGTGGCCGAGCAGTTCGGCACGCTGGCTTCGCTGTATCCGGGGCGCATCGATCTGGGGCTGGGCCGTGCGCCGGGCACCGACCATGCCACCGCCCGCGCGCTTCGCCGCTATTTCGACAGCGCCGAGCAGTTCCCGCAGGATGTGGCCGAGCTGTTGCATTACTTCGAGCCGGCGCAGGCCGGGCAGAGCGTGCAGGCGGTGCCGGGTGCTGGCGTGGAGGTGCCGGTGTGGCTGCTTGGCTCCAGCCTGTTCAGTGCGCGGCTGTCGGCGGCCATGGGCCTGCCGTTCGCATTCGCCTCGCATTTCGCGCCGGATGCGATGGACGAAGCGTTGGCCCTGTACCGCAAGGAGTTCCGTCCGTCGGCAAGGCTGCAGCAGCCGTACGCCATTCTGGCCCTGAACGTGGTGGCCAGCGATTCGCTGGAACAGTCGCGGCGTCTGTTCACCACCCAGCAGCAGAGCTTCGTGAACCTGCGCCGTGGTCGCCCGGGGCAGATTCCGCCGCCCATCGACGACATCGAGGGCTTCTGGGAGCCGCACGAAAGGGCCGGCGTGGAGCGCGCCCTGGCGTGCACGGTGCTGGGAGATCAGGCGCAGGTGGGCGAGGGCATGGCCGCCTTTGTCGAACGCCACCGCCCGGACGAACTATTGCTGACCGCCAACATCTTCGACCATCAGGCGCGGCTGCGTTCCTTCGAGCTGGCGATGCAGGCCTGGGCGGCCATCAACGGCTGAGTGCCGCGTGGTGCCTGCGGTTGAGGCGTGGTGTGCGCCTCAGCCGGCGGTCCAACGCTGCACCATCTCCATCACGCCGTTGACCAGCTGGCCCGAGCCGAGGCCGAAGAATACGCCGCCGGCAATGGCGGCGATCCAGTTGAACAGCATCAGCACGCCGTCACGCTCTATCAGCGCCAGTGCGAACAGCAGCAGCTGGAAGCCGAACAGGTAGTTGGTGAAGGGAATGGGCAGGCTCAGCAGCACGCCGGTCAGGATCAGCAGGGCGCCGGTGAGCATGCGCGCCGGCAACGGCGTGATCAGCATCGGCAGGCGCGGCTTGAGCATGCGGTCCAGCCGCTGCAGCGGGCGGCTTATCCTGCCCAGGAACTTGTGCATGGTGCCGCGCCTCGGGCCGCGCCGGGCGATGAAGCCGGGCAGCCACGGCCGCGACAACCCGCACAGCAGCTGCAGGCCCATCAGCAGAACCAGCGGCCCGCTGACCGCGCCGCCCACGCCCGGAATGGGAATGAAGGCGGGCAGGATGGCGACGAACAGGAACATGCCGAAGGCACTCTGTTTGAGCCCGTGCAGCAGCTGGCCCAGGGTCAGCTGTTCCTCCGGGTCGCCCTGCTCGAACATCCCCAGCAGCGTGCGGATGCCTTCGTTGTGATAACTGCCCTCCGGCGAGGCGCCGTGCGGATCAGCCGGTGGTGTCATCGGCGTCCTCTTCCGGCAGGCGGCGCAACAGCAGCTTGTCGATACGGGCACCGTCCAGGTCCACGATCTCGATGCGCCAGCCGGCCCAGTCGAAATACTCGCTGGCATGCGGAATGCGGCCGAAATAGTGCATGCACATGCCGGCCAGGGTGTAGTAGTCGCCTTCCTCGGCGTCGGGCAGGGCCGCGCCGTCCATCAGCTCCTGCAGGTCGTCCACCGGCAGCGAGCCGTCCACCAGCAGCGAGCCGTCGGCGCGGGTCACCACCAGTGCGTCCTCGTCGCTGTTCTCCGGTGCCTGCAGGCGGCCGACCACCGCACCCATCAGGTCGGAAATGGTCACCACGCCCTGGATTTCGCCGTACTCGTCCACCACCAGCGCCATCGACTGGTGTTCCTCGCGGAAGATTTCCAGCAGCTTCATCGCATGGGTGGATTCGGAGACGTAGACGGTCTCGCGCAGGTTCTCGAACAGGCTGTTGTCACCGCCGCTGTCCATGCGTGTGACCAGCGATTTCACCTCCAGAATGCCGGCGATGTCCTGGTCGTTGCCGCGGTACACCGGGTAGCGCGAATAGGCATGGTCGCGCATGGTCTGCAGGTTGCGCTCGGCATCGACGGTGGTGTCCAGCCAGGCAATGCGGTTGCGCGGGGTCATCAGGCTGTCGGCGGTACGGTCGCCCAGGCGCATGACGCGGTTCATCATGTCGCGCTCGTGGCTGTCGATGACGCCCTGCTCGTGGCTCTCGGCCACCAGCATGCGGATCTCTTCTTCACTGACCGAGGCCGATTCGGTCTTGCCCAGGCCCAGCACGCGCAGCACCAGCTGGGTGGAGCGGGACAGCAGCCAGACGCCGGGGGCGGCGATGCGGGCCAGCCAGCTCATGGGTACGGCCACAAAGCTGGCGATGTCCTCCGAACGGGTCAGAGCCAGGCGTTTTGGCACCAGTTCGCCGAAGATCAGCGTCAGATAGGTGATCAGGGCCACCGCCAGCGCCTTGCCGGTCAGGTCGGCATAGCCGAAACCCGGGGCCAGCTGGCGCAGCCAGTCGCCGATCATCAGGCCAATGGATTCACCACCGTAGACACCGGTGAGGATGCCGATCAGGGTGATGCCGATCTGCACGGTGGACAGAAAATTCTCTGGCTTTTCAGACAGTTCCAGTGCGCGGGCGGCGCGCTTGCTGGTGGTTGCCTGCTGCTTGAGGCGGCTCTTGCGCGAGGTCATGACCGACATCTCGGACATGGCGAAGAAGCCGTTGAGCAGAATCAGGGCCAGAACAATCAAAAACTCAAACACGGGTCGCTCCCCGGGTTGGTGGCAGGGAGGGCGGGTGCTTGCATTGGCGGCGGGCGGCTGGGAAAGGGCCCAGACGCGGCGGCGGAGGGTAAGGGTCGTCGTCCATAGGATGCGCCACGCTGGGCGCGGGGCGATTTTAGCAAAGCCGGCGGGCCGGGCGGAAACGCCCCGTTCACATTCAGGTAGTGGGCCCGGATGGGCCAACTGTCATGCAGGAATACCCTGAATGCCATCTAGCCGTCATAATTCGCCCCCGGTGCCGTCCCTCCCGCGACGGCGAATAGGTTCCCCATGTTTTCGTTGCAGACCATCTTCGGCTCCGGCAAGCAGTTCTATACCTACCTCGACGAGGCCGCCCAGGCCTCCTATGACAGTGCCAAGGCGCTGCACGGGATGATGCGTGAGGCCGACCGCCAGCCGGCGCTGGATGCGTTCAAGCTTGCTCGTCTGCGCGAGCGTGCCGCCTCGGACAAGATCAGCCAGGCGCTGGTTGACAGCTTCATGACGCCCATCGAGCGCGAGGACATCGAGGCGCTGGGTTCGGCGCTGTACAAGATTCCCAAGCAGATCGAGAAGTTCGCCGACCGCTACTCGCTGGCCGTGCAGCACCTGGACCAGATCGATTTCGCCCCGCGTGCGGCGATGCTGGAGCAGGCTGCCGGCGTGGTGGTGGAGATGGTCAACGACCTGCGCCACATGAACCTGGACCGCATGACCGCACTCAACGAGAAGCTGCGTGCGCTGGAGAACGAAGCCGACCGCCTGATGCTGGAGCTGTACCGCGACATCTATTCCGGTCGCCTGGACAACCTGCAGATGTTCCTGCTGAAGGAATTCTTCGAGATCCTGGAAAAGGCCATCGACCGCTGCCGTGAGGCGGGCGTGGTGGTCTACCAGATCGTGCTCAAGAACAGCTGACGGGGGCGGGTAGATGCTCACCCTCGTACTGGTGGTGATCCTGGCGGCGCTCGTTTTCGAGTTCATCAACGGCTTCCACGACACTGCCAACTCCATCGCCACCGTGGTGGCGACCAAGGTGCTCTCGCCCGGCTGGGCGGTGATGCTGGCTGCAGGCATGAACCTGATTGGTGCGCTCACCGGCACCGCGGTGGCGTTGACCATCGCCAACGGCCTCCTCAACACCAATGTGGTGGACGTGACGCCGCAGGTGATCCTGTGCGCGCTGCTCGGCGGCATCGTGTGGAACCTGATCACCTGGTGGAAAGGGCTGCCGTCCTCGTCCTCGCACGCGCTCATTGGCGGCCTGTGCGGCGCTGGCCTGGCCGCGGCGCACAACAACTGGGATGCGCTGATCTGGTCGCAGAACCTCGGCAACTGGGCGCAGAACAAGGGCCTGCTGTGGAAGGTGTTCGTGCCGATGATCACCTCGCCGGTGGCCGGCTTCCTGCTGGGCATCGTGGTGATGTGCCTGCTGTGGGCGATCATCGCCGGCATGGCCCGCGCCGGTGGCGTGCTGGGCCGCCTGGCACGCCCGCGCTGGGTCAATGCGTTCTTCGGCAAGGCGCAGATCGTCTCGGCGGCCTACATGGGCTTCGCCCACGGCCACAACGACGCGCAGAAGACCATGGGCATCATCGCCATGACCCTGATCGGTGCCGAGGCTACCGGTGCGCTGAACGACCTGCCGTCATGGCTGGCCTTCATGCATCCCAACGCGCAGGCCGGTGACGGCATCGCCATGTGGATCGTGTTGACCTGTGCGGTGGTGATGGCTGCCGGTACCGCTTCGGGCGGCTGGAAGATCATCAAGACCCTGGGCCACAAGATGGTCAAGCTGCACCCGATCCACGGCTTCGCCGCGGAGACCAGTTCGGCCACCATCCTGACCCTTGCTGCCCACTTCGGCATGCCGGTCTCGACCACGCACAGCATCTCAACCGCGATCATGGGCGTCGGCTTCGCCAAGAACCCCAAGTCGCTGCGTATCGGCGTGATCGAACGCATCATCTGGGCGTGGATCCTGACCATTCCGGCGGCAGGCGGCTGTGCCTATCTGATCCTCCGGTTCTTCGAGCTCGTCGGCTGGAACTGATGGGTTTCAGTAGTTGATACGCGAAAGCCCGCCAGCGATGGCGGGCTTTTTGTTTGACGGCTGTGCAATCGACAACACGCCTTGTGGCGCACCGACGAAAAGCCCGCTGTCGCCAGCGGGCTTTCGATTGACTGGGTATGGCGCGGAATCAGACTTCCAGCGAGGCCAGGTCGCCCTTGCTCTCCAGCCAGCCCTTGCGGTCCGGTGCGCGCTTCTTGGCCAGCAGCATGTCCATCAGCGAACGGGTGGCCTCGCCATCGTCCACGGTCAGCTGCACCAGGCGGCGGGTGTCCGGGTGGATGGTGGATTCGCGCAGCTGCAGCGGATTCATTTCGCCCAGGCCCTTGAAGCGGGTCACGCTGACCTGGCCACGGATCTTCTCGCGTTCGATCTTGTCCAGCATCGAGCGCTTTTCTTCCTCGTCCAGCGCGTAGAACACCTGCTTGCCCACGTCCACGCGGAACAGCGGCGGCATGGCCACGAACACATGGCCGGCATCCACCAGCGCGGGGAAATGGCGCAGGAACAGGGCCGTCAGCAGGGTAGCGATGTGCAGGCCGTCGGAGTCGGCGTCGGCCAGGATCACGATCTTGCCGTAGCGCAGCCCCGACAGGTCGTCCTTGCCAGGGTCGCAGCCGATGGCCACGGCCAGATTGTGCACTTCCTCGGAGGCCAGCACGCTGCCGGAGGCCACTTCCCAGGTGTTCAGGATCTTGCCGCGCAGTGGCAGGATGGCCTGGAAATCCTTGTCGCGCGCCTGCTTGGCGCTGCCACCTGCCGAGTCGCCTTCCACCAGAAACAGCTCGGTGCGCGAGAGGTCCTGGCTGATGCAGTCGGCCAGCTTGCCGGGCAGGGCGGGGCCCTGGGTGACCTTCTTGCGGGTGACCAGCTTCTCGGTCTTCAGGCGCGCGCTGGCACGCTCGATGGCGATCTGCGCGATCTTCTCGCCCAGTTCCACGTTCTGGTTCAGCAGCAGGCTGAAGGCGTCATGCGCGGCGCCTTCAACGAAGCCGGCGGCCTGACGCGAGGACAGCCGCTCCTTGGTCTGGCCGCTGAACTGCGGGTCGGTCATCTTCAGCGACAGCACGAAGGACACGCGGTCCCAGACGTCTTCCGGCGCCAGCTTCACGCCACGCGGCAGCAGGTTGCGGAAGTCGCAGAACTCGCGCAGCGCCTCGGTCAGGCCGGTGCGCAGGCCGTTGGCGTGGGTGCCGTGCTGGGCGGTGGGGATCAGGTTGACGTAGCTCTCCTGCACCAGCTCGCCTTCCGGCAGCCAGGCCACGGCCCAGTCCACGATCTCGGTTTCCTTCTTCAGGCTGCCGGTGAACAGGTCCGCCGGCAGCATCTCGCGCTCGCCCAGCTCGGCCTTCAGGTAGTCACGCAGGCCGTCCTCGTAATACCAGGTGTCGGTCTCGCCGGTGGCCTCGTCGTTGAGCTTGACGGTCAGGCCCGGGCACAGCACGGCCTTGGCGCGCAGCAGGTGGCGCAGCGCACGCACGTTGAACTTGGGGGTGTCGAAATACTTGGGGTCCGGCCAGAAGCGCAGGCGGGTGCCGGTGTTTTTCTTGCCGACGCTGCCCACCACTTCCAGCGGGCTGGCGCGGTCGCCATTGCGGAAGGTGATGCGGTGCTCGCTGCCTTCACGGCGGATATGGATTTCCACCAGCGTGGACAGCGCATTGACCACCGATACACCCACGCCGTGCAGGCCGCCGGAGAAGGTGTAATTGCGATTGCTGAATTTGCCGCCGGCGTGCAGGCGGGTCAGGATCAGCTCCACACCGGGGATCTTTTCTTCCGGATGGATGTCCACCGGCATGCCGCGGCCGTCATCGCTGACCTCGCAGCTGCCGTCCTTGAACAGGGTGACTTCCACCGTCCTGGCGTGCCCGGCCAGGGCCTCGTCCACCGAGTTGTCGATGACTTCCTGCGCCAGATGGTTCGGGCGCGCGGTGTCGGTATACATGCCTGGGCGGCGTTTGACCGGATCCAGGCCGGAGAGGACTTCGATGTCGGCGGCGTTGTAACGGGCGTTCATGTATCTCGGATAAGGCGCAAAGCGACGAGGGAGTTTGCGGTCTGGCGTGGATTTTTGCACGCGGGGCATTCAGGGCGGGGGCAGTTCCGGGGCGGTATCCTATGCCCGGTTCACGATGAGCCCCGCCTTGCCGGCAGGGGCCGTTCCCAGGAGGAATCGGATGAAATCTTCGAAAATGCTGGTTCTGGCCGCCCTTGCCGCCACCGCTGTCGCGGTGCCGCTGGTGATGGCGCAGAGTGCTGACAAGACCAAGACCGCCGAGGCCGAAGTGAAGGCCCAGGATGACAAGGCGCAGAGTGAGGCCGACCAGAAGGCCAAGCGCCGCGCCGCTGCCGCCGCGCAGGAAAAGGCCAAGGCCGATCAAAGCCAGGCGCAGCCGGTCGAGGAAGAGGAAGAGGAAGCCCGCCGCCGCCGCTGACGGGGGCTTGCCCTGTGACGTATGACGCCCCGGCGCAGGCCGGGGCGTCTTTTTTTGATTCGCACGCATCCCGCGCTTGGGTGTTTTGGCGACAACCTTTAAACTAGGGCTTTCCGGGAGGCAGTGAGCCATGACCCCCCTTATTTTTGTTACTGGCGGTGTGGTGTCCTCGCTTGGCAAGGGCATTGCGGCCGCGTCTCTGGCCTCCATCCTCGAGGCACGTGGCCTGAAGGTCACGATGATGAAACTGGACCCGTACATCAACGTGGATCCAGGCACGATGAGCCCCTTCCAGCATGGTGAGGTCTACGTTACCGACGACGGTGCCGAGACCGACCTTGACCTGGGCCACTACGAGCGGTTCGTGCATACGCGGCTGAGCCGCAAGAATTCGGTCACCACCGGCCGCATCTACGAGAACGTGATCCGCAAGGAGCGCCGGGGCGATTACCTGGGCGCCACCGTGCAGGTCATTCCGCACATCACCGATGAAATCCGCCGCTGCATCGACGAGGCCACCGAAGGCTTCGACGTGGCGCTGGTGGAAATCGGCGGCACCGTGGGCGATATCGAATCGCTGCCGTTCCTGGAGGCCATCCGCCAGGTGCGTACCGAGCGTGGCCCGGAAAAGGCCTTGTTCATGCACCTGACGCTGGTGCCGTTCATCGGCGCGGCCGGTGAGCTGAAGACCAAGCCCACCCAGCATTCGGTGAAGGAGCTGCGCTCCATCGGCATCCAGCCGGACGTGCTGCTGTGCCGCTCGGAGCAGGCCATTCCGGATTCGGAGCGCCGCAAGATCTCGCTGTTCACCAACGTTTCCGAGCGCGCCGTGATCAGCGTGCCGGACGTGGAAGTGCTGTACCGCGTGCCGATGGGCCTGCATGCGCAGGGCCTGGACGAAATCGTGGTCAACCAGCTCAAGCTGGGTGACAAGGCCGGCCCGGCCGATCTCTCCGAGTGGGAGTCGGTGCTGGACGCCGCGCTGCACCCGCTGGATGAAGTGACCATCGCCGTGGTCGGCAAGTACGTGGACCACCAGGACGCCTACAAGTCCGTGGGCGAGGCGCTCAAGCACGGTGGCCTGCGCCAGCGCACCAAGGTCAACCTGAAGTGGCTGGAAGCGCAGGAACTGGCCGACACCGATCTGGACGCGCTGCAGGGCGTGGACGGCATTCTGGTGCCGGGTGGCTTTGGCGACCGTGGCTTTGAAGGCAAGGTGCTGACCTCGCAGTACGCCCGCGAGCACAAGGTGCCGTACTTCGGCATCTGCTACGGCATGCAGGCGGCGGTGGTGGA
>DCXY01000035.1:0-14681 GCA_002329155.1 Stenotrophomonas sp. UBA2124
CGCCCTTCGGGCACCCTCTCCCGCACGGGGAGAGGGGATACAGGTGGGTTTCCCGGGGAACTGACACGTCGCAGCCATGCCCCCCTCTCCCCCTGCGGGAGAGGGTGCCCGAAGGGCGGGAGAGGGGGTCTGGGCCTTCCCGACAGCCCCATCCACCCCCCGCTTGCCTAGAATGTGCAGCCCCGAACCCCTCCCGGAACTGCCTGATGACCACGCTCGGTACCCCGCTGTCCCCGTCCGCCACCCGCGTCCTGCTGCTTGGCTCAGGCGAACTGGGCAAGGAGGTGGCCATCGAGCTGCAGCGCTTCGGTGTGGAAGTGATTGCCGCCGACCGCTATGCCGACGCGCCGGCCATGCAGGTGGCGCACCGCAGCCATGTGCTGGACATGCTCGACCCGGCCGCGCTGAGCGCGCTGATCGAAAAGGAGCGCCCGCACCTGATCGTGCCGGAGATCGAGGCCATCCATACCGAAACGCTGGTGCGTCTGGAAACCGAACAGGGCCAGCGGGTGATTCCCACCGCGCGTGCCGCGCGCCTGACCATGGACCGCGAAGGCATCCGCCGGCTTGCCGCCGAAACCCTGGGCCTGCCGACCTCGCCTTATCGGTTTGTCGATAGCGAGGCCGAGTACCGTGACGCCGTGGCCGCCATCGGGCTGCCGTGCGTGGTCAAGCCGGTGATGTCCTCTTCGGGCAAGGGCCAGAGCACGCTGCGCAGCGAGGCCGATATCGGCCCGGCCTGGGAGTACGCACAGACCGGTGGCCGTGCCGGTGCGGGCCGCTGCATCGTGGAGGGTTTCATCGATTTCGACTACGAAATCACCCTGCTCACCGTGCGCCACGCAGGCGGCACCTCGTTCTGCGATCCGGTGGGGCACCTGCAGAAGGATGGCGACTACCGCGAAAGCTGGCAGCCGCAGGCAATGTCGGCCAAGGCGCTGGAAGCCGCGCAGCAGGTGGCGGAGGCAATCACCGATGATCTCGGCGGCTGGGGCCTGTTCGGCGTGGAGCTGTTCGTGAAGGGGGACGAGGTGTGGTTCAGCGAGGTCTCGCCGCGTCCGCATGACACCGGGCTGGTCACGCTGGTGTCGCAGGAACTGAGCGAGTTCGCGCTGCATGCGCGCGCCATTCTTGGCCTGCCGATACCGGTGATCCGCCACAACGGGCCGTCGGCCTCGTGCGCGATGCTGGCGCAGGGCAACGGCGTGCCGTTCTTCAGCAATGTGGCGCAGGCGCTGCTGCACCCGGATTCGGCACTGCGCCTGTTCGGCAAGCCGATGGTGCAGGGCCAGCGCCGCGTGGGCGTCACGCTGGCGCGTGGCAGCGATGTGGAGCAGGCGCGCGCCATCGCGCGTGATGCCGCCGCGGCGATCGACATCGAACTGCGCTGACGGCCTCCGTAGCCCGGGTAAGCAAAGCGCACCCGGGGCCGTTCACGATGGGCTTGGACCTTCGCAGGAAGCCCCGGATGCGCTGCGCTTATCCGGGCTACGGCATTGATGCTTCATCGTGGCGAAAGCCTTCATCAGCACCAGAGAAAACGCCGGCTTTCGCCGGCGTTTTCAGTTCACCTGTTGTTGCGCCGCTCAGCGCACATCCACCCACACCAGATGGTGATCACTGCCATCGGCAATCTTCGCTTCGGGGCTGTCGCTCGCGGGCCAGAACACACCGCTGCCCACGTAATCGAAGCCTACGGACGGCAACACATAGTCCAGACGCATGGTGCCCGAGCGTGGGCCGAAATCGCCGGTGGCGTGCTGCGGGGCGCCGTGGCGGGTGATGCCCTTTTCCGCGTAGGCCAATGAGGTTTCCTCTCCGCCCTTGCTGGTGGGCGTGGCGTACCGCAGTACGCGCGGGTGTTCGAGCAGTTCCACGATGGCGTCCTGTCGGCCATCACCATCGGATGGATCGTTGTTGAGGTCACCCACGATCACGAAGCGCGCATCGGCGGCAAGACCCCCGCAACGGCCCTGGTCATCGCACAGCCAGTTGGCGTTGCGGTTGTCCAGATACTCCTTCCACAGGCGCAGCTCGTCATGGTTGCGCGCGGCGTTGCGCTTCTCCTTGCCGTCGAACACCGGCGGAGTGGGGTGTGCGGCCAGTACATGCACAGTGCCCAGCGGCGTGCGCACCGGCACATCCCAATGCGATTTGGACGACAGCCGCAGCTGCGACCACACCGCATCATTCCAGAACGGCTTGCCGGTGTCGGGCACCACCGGGCGCAGGGCGCCGGGCATGGCACTCCACTTCAGCAGCTGGAAGCTGCGCACGGACTTTTCATCAATGGGGTAGCGCGACAACACCAGCATGCCGTACTGGCCGGGGTGCAGGCCGTAGCCCCAGGCGTCGTTGCCACGCTCGCGGCCCTTGCCGCCCACGCTGCCGTTGTTGTCCAGGTCCAGGCCGCTGGGCACGCCGGTATTCACCGGGGCCAGGTAGCGGTATTCGTAGTGCAGGGGCTCGCCACCACCGGGCTGGGCCACTTCCAGATAACGCTGCTGGAACAGGTCGGCGGCCCGGTGGCCTTCGTCGAAATCGAACTCGTTGAGCAGCACCAGGTCAGGCCGTACCTGCTGCAGCACGGCGGCGATCTTGCGGGCGTGGGCGCTGTCGCCCTGCAGCTCCTTGACCAGGCCTTCGTCCTCGTCCGAGTACAGCGAAGTGTTGTAGGTGGCCAGGCGAAGTTGCTTGCCGGGGCTTGGCCCGGCGCTGCCTGTGGGCGCGGTGGTGGTGCAGGCGGCCAGCAGCAGGGTCATCGGGAGCAGAAAGGTTGAAATACGCATCCGTGCATTTTCACATGCCCGCATGACGGCGGCGAGAAGCAGCAACGCCCCGGCAGGGCGGGGCGTTGCCATCACGCCGGGTAGATGATTTCAGGCCGGCAGGGTCAGAAGCTGCAACCCATCGGGCCGAAGCTGGCCCTGGCCTGCTCCAGCGCGGTCCTGCACTGGGCGGCGATGGCGGTCTTGTCGGTGCTGCCCTGCCAGGCATTGCGCGACTGCTCGATGTTCTGCTTCACCATGTCGCGCTGGGCCTCGGGCAGCTTGTCGCTGAGGCAGGCGTAGATCTTTTCCAGATACTGGTCGCATTCCGGTACACCGGTGGAGGCGCTGACGCTGTCGGCGACAGGAGCGGCGGTGACGGCAGCCGGCGGCGGCACGGCGGGGGTGGCTGGCTCGGCCGGGGTGTCGGCTTTCCTGCAGCCGGCCACGGCCAGAACGGCGAGGATGGTGGCAGCCAGAATGCGGTTCTTCATGGGCGGCTCCTGTTGCAAAGGGGTTTCCCTGCGCCGGCCTGCGGCGGGCCGGTGGAGCCGACTCTGGGTAAGCGCCGGTTAAATCCCGATCAAGGCAGGTGCCGCTCAGGGCCGCAGTTGCTCGGCCTGTGGATCGGCCTGGGCCCAGCGCCGGCCATCAAAATATTCCAGCGGCTGGTAACGGCGCTTGTAGTCCATCTTGCGGTGGCCGTGGATCCAGTAGCCCAGGTACAGGTGCGGCAGGCCCAGGCGGTGCGCCCAGGCAATCTGCTGCAGGATGGCGAAGGTGCCCAGCCCGCGCTTTTCCTCGTCCGGGTCGAAGAACGTGTAGACCGCGGAAAGCCCCAGTTCGGTGACATCGGTGACGGCCACGCCCAGCAGCTGGCCGGGCTGGTGGTCCTGCGGTGCACGGCGGATTTCAAGAAAGCGCCCGTGCGACCAGCTGCCGACCAGGAACTGGTCGAATTCATGCGGGCCGTGGTCGTCCATGCCGCCATTGGCGTGGCGGTGCTGCAGGTAGCGTTGGTAGAGCGCGAATTGCTCCTCGGTGCGCTCGGCCGGCAGCACGCGGCACTGCAGGTCGGCATTGCGGCGAAGGCAGCGGCGCTGGCTGCGGTCCGGGTCGAAACGCGCCACCGGGATGCGCACCGGCACGCAGGCGTGGCAGTTCTGGCAGTGCGGGCGGTAGACCAGATCGCCGGAGCGGCGGAAGCCCCAGCTCAGCGCCAACGGGTACAGCGTGCCCAGGCGCTCGTCCTGCGGGTCCAGTACCAGGTCGCGCGCCTGCCGCTCGGGCCAATAGCCGCAGGGATGCTCGCCGGTCTGGAACAGGCGCAGCTCCTGCCTGGGGTCGTCATGCAATGCCATGGGCACAAGCATAGCCGCCTGCGGTCGCAGAACCTGCGCCTGTCTGTGTGATGAATGCGGCCGGCGGCGCGTCAACCATGCCGGCCGCCGCGCGTTGACTGTTGCAAGGGCGCAGTGCTGCGCTCGACCGTCAACCTTGGAGCCGCACAATGAACCAACGTAAGCCCCTTCTCCTGCTGGCCCTGCTGCTGGCGACTTCGGCCACCGGCATTGCGCTGGCTGCCAGCCCCACCGGCCAGAAGCCGGCACCGCAGCGCACGGATGGCCCGCGCATGGATGCCAATGGTGACGGCGTGATCGACCGTCAGGAAGCCGCGGCCCACCCGCATCTTGCCCAGCGTTTTGACGAGCTGGACAAGAACAAGGATGGCAAGCTCTCGCGCGATGAAATGCCGGCCCCGCGCCACGGCATGCGCCATGGCCGCCACCACGGGGGGATGCATCACGGCGGCCGCGATGGCGGTTTCATGATGCGTGGCATGGACACGGACAACGACGGCCGCATCAGTGCCGCCGAGTACCGCGCCCACTTCGACAAGCTGGACGTGAACAAGGACGGCTACATCGACCAGGCCGACCGCCAGGCGCGTGCCGAGCAGCGCCGCCAGGAGTGGTTCAACAAGGCGGATACCGACAAGGACGGCAAGTTGAGCCCCGCGGAAATGGAAGCGGCGCGTGCTGCACGCGCCAAGGATGGCCCGCGTGGCCAGCGCGGCCCGATGCCGCCGCAGGCTCCGGCTGCGAAGTAATACCCCGGAGAGGCGCCGATCGACACCACCCCCGCTGGCGACAGCGGGGGTGTTCTGTTTGTGGCCCGTGGCTTCTGAAAGCGGGCGTGCTCAGCGGCGCAGCAGCGCATACAGCACGCAGGCCACCACCAGCAGCGAGGCAATGACCACCGAACTGCGCCCGAACAGGCTGCGGTATACCCAGTTGGGGCCGCTACGGCCATTGTGTGCAGCGTCGCGGGCGAGCATCCCCGCCATGATGCGGGGCAGGGTGACCAGATACTGGTAATTGAGCACGATCATGCCCAGCGCCAGCAGGAGCAGGCCGGCCGCGGTGCCCAGCCGTAATACCACGCCGCCCAATGCGCTGAAGCAGAACAGCAGGGCGGTGATGGTGTGCAGCCGCGTGAAGCGCAGAAGTTGGCTGCGTTCTGCCGGTGTCTGTGCGTACTGAAGCAGGTAGACGCTGGAAAGGAACGCGGCCAGCGTGCCGAACAGCATGCTTCCCAGCACCACCCACATATCGAATGGATTGGCGAATAGGTTGTTGAAGGTTGCGCCGATGCTCCCCGCTGCGGCACCGCCAAGCGCGCTGTTGACGCCCAGCCCGCCGAGGCTGGCCTTGCCGGCGCTGCCACCTGCCAGACCTATCGAGGTGGAGAGGATGACCGCACTGGCGGTGCCCGGCGCGGCCAGCATCACCGTGGAGCAGACCAGCGCGGCGAATGCGCTGCCCGGTGCGCTGCTGCGTGCGAATTCGCCGAAACGCTTGAGCAGTTCATCGCGGACGCTGGCGCGGGCGCGTGACAGGCGCTTGCGCACCGCCGCATCGCTCAGCCCCAGCAGCAGGGCCACCTGCTGCGAGCTCTGGCCTTCGCGGTAGTAGAGCAGCAGGGTTTCGCGGCTGTCCTCGGGCAGGGCGGAGATGATCTCGGCCGCTGCCAGTTCTTCCTCCACCCGGGCCATCGCTTCCGCCGCATCCGGTGCGGGGTCGGCGGCCATGCCGATGGCGATTTCAGCCGCTTCGCCGCTCAGGGGGCGATTGCGGTTGGCGCGCAGCCAATCGCGGGCAAGGTTGCGGGTGATCTGCCGCAGCCAGGGCAGGAAGCTGGCACTGTTGTTCAGCTGGTTGAGCTGCTGCCAGGCCTTGATGAAGGCTTCCTGGGCGATGTCCTCGCTGGCCTGCACATCGCGGGTGATGGCCAGGGCGATGGCGGTCACCGTGTTCTGGCAGCCCAGCACGATGCGCCCGTAGGACTGGGTGCAGCCCTTGCGGGCGGCGGGAAGCTCGGTCTGCAGCAGGGTGTCCAGCATCGCGCTCATGGGCGTTCTCCCTTGGAGTCGCAATACAGGACGGTGGTGGGCGGCGGATGTGACGGGTTGAGGCGGGGAACAGGGAGCGGGGAAGCGGGAACGGGGAACGATGATCTGTCGCGCCTGTGGATCATCGCCAGCTCTTGCTCAGGGCTTTTTCGCTTCCGGCGGCGGGGTGGTGGGCTGGATGCGCACGCGCACTTCTTCCGGCGCCTGCTGCACGGGCGCGGCGGGCTGTGCCTGCGGTGCCGGCGCTGCCACGGGCGCGGTCGGCGCGGCGCGGTGGCGCAGCATCATCATCAGCACCACACCGGCAATCACCGCCAGCAGAATGATGCGGATGCGCCAGCCCCAGCTGCGGCCGTTGTTCTGCGCAGGCGCCTCGGCGAAGGCATATTCGGCGGTGGGGTGGTCGCGGCGCGTGGTCTGCAGCAGGTTGGCATCGCGCAGGATGTCGCGTGCGCGTGGCTGGTCGTTGGCGTGTACCACCCATACCGCCGGGTGGTTGCTGCCGTCGCTCCTGTCCAGATAACTGAACTGGCCACGCCGCTTGCTGTGGTACGAGCGGCCATTGGTGACGCGCACTTCGATGTCGGCGTCGCGCAGCATCTGTGCGACGGCTTCGGCGTTCTCGACGCGCTGGCTGCTGAAAATCTTGCGCATGGCTTATTCCTTGCCCGCTTCGTCGGCGGACGGCGGGGTGACGCGGATCAGCCCTTCCTGCGCGGTGCTGGCCACCAGCACGCCATCACGGGTAAAGAACTGGCCGCGGGCCAGGCCGCGTGCATCCTGCGCGCTGGGGCTGTCCAGCGAGTACAGCAGCCAGTCGTCCACGCGGAACGGGCGGTGGAACCAGATGGCGTGATCCAGCGAGGCCATCTGCACATGCGGCTGGTAGTAGCTGATGCCGTGCGGGAAGGTGGCGGTGCCCAGCAGATGGAAATCGGAGGCATAGGCCAGCAGCGCCTGATGCAGCTCGGGCGCATCGCCGACCTTTTCGCTCAGGCGCAGCCAGACCTGGTGGTACGGCGGGCGCTTGGGTGGATTGAGTTCGTCACGCGGGTAGACATGACGGAACTCGAACGGGCCACCGCGCGAAAGCCAGCGCTGTACTTTCACCGGCAGCCGCTCCAGCACATCGGCGGGCAGCGGGCGGTTGGGTTCGATGTCTTCCGGCTGCGGCACTTCCGGCATCTTGTGCTGGTGCTCGGCACCGCGCTCGGCCTGCTGGAACGACGCCGCGCAGAAGAAGATCACCTTGCCGTGCTGGATCGCGGTGACCCGGCGCACCGAGAAGCTGCCGCCGTCGCGGGTGCGGTCCACGTCGTAGATGATGGGGTGGTCGATGTTGCCGGCGCGCAGGAAATAGGCGTGCAGCGAATGCACATGGCGGCCGTTGTCGATGGTGGCCTGGGCGGCGGCCAGCGCCTGCCCCAGCACCTGCCCGCCGAACACGTACTTGGTGCCGATGTCGCGGCTCTGGCCGCGGAACAGGTTGTCTTCCAGCCGCTCCAGCGAGAGCAGGTCGATCAGTTCGGCAACGACGGGTTCAGGGGTGGAGGACAAGGTGGCGGCCTTCGATTCGACAGGCCGCGATTATAGGGGAGCGCGGCAGCCGGAGCGGCGGGCGCCGCCGGGCAGGCGGTGCGCGGCACGTGAAGCGCACCCACCTGCAATGCGTTGCCGCGCGCTGCTCAGGCCTTGCCCAGGCGCGCCACCAGCGCCTGCAGCGCGGCCTGCGCATCGGCGGAGAACCATGCATCGACGAAGCGCTCCAGCTGGATGTGCTCCGGCTGCATGGCTTCGTGCAGGTCGGCACGGGCGATGGCGCGGGTCAGCAGCATCGGCTGGCGCGGCAGCCTGAGCTGGGCCTGCAGCCATGCAACGGCCTGTTCGACCACCTGCGTGGCACCGTCGGCCAGTTCATCGACCAGGCTGATGTCCAGCGCACGTTCGGCGCTGACCAGCTGCCCGCCGGCCAGCAGCACGCCGGCGCGGTGGGTGCCGACCACGCGGCGCATCAGGCGCTGGATGCCTTCCGGCGCCACCAGCCCCACCTGCACTTCGTTCAGGCCGATCACATAGGGCTTGGCCGGGTCCGCGCTGCGCGCCATCACGCGGTAGTCGCAGCACAGGGCCAGCACGCAACCGCCGGCAGGCGAGTGGCCGGTAAGTGCGGCCACGACCGGAATGCGGCTCTCGGCCAGCGCACGCGCCGCGCCGAAGAAGGCCTGCCAGCTGTCCATCAGCTTGTGCTTGTCGTCGCCGTGGCGCATCAGGTAGGGCACATCCATGCCGCCGGTGAAAATGCGCTCGCTTCCGGACAGCACGATGCCCTGCACATCCTCGGCCATGGCCGTGGCCAGCGCGCCGATCAGTGCGCGGCACAGCTCGGTATCCAGTGCGTTGACCGGCGGGCGGGCAAGGCGCAGCTCGCGGATGGGGCCATGGTTGATGACTTCGATGAGCGTGGTCATGCTGTGGGTTCTCGAACGGCAGGGAGTCGTGGCATCGATGATAACCAAACCATTCGCGTGCGTATTGATGGCTGCCTTCGCGATGCCTGCTTTCGCGGCCGATGACTGCGTGTCGTTCAAGGAGGGCTGGATACGCCTGCCGCCGATGGCCTCCATGCCGATGGCTGCGGGCTTCGGCCAGGTGCACAACGCCTGCAGCGCGCCAGTGGCGGTCACCGCGGCACGCGGCGCGGAGTTTGCGGAGGTGAGCCTGCACGAATCCACCGTGGTGGACGGCGTCAACCGCATGCGCGAGGTGGAGCGCCTGCCGGTGGCGGCGGGCAAGGACGTGGCCTTCAAGCCGGGCGGCCTGCACCTGATGCTGATGGGCATCAAGCAGCCCCTGCAGGACGGTCAGCGCGTGGCGCTGACGCTGGTGCTGGAGGATGGTCGCGAAGTGCCGGCGGAACTGGTGGTGAAAAAGCAGGGCGGCTGAGGCCAGACGCGTAGCCCGGGTAAGCGAAAGCGCACCCGGGGCTGTTCTCGATGTCAGGCGTTCCCGGGTGCGCTGCGCTTACCCGGGCTACAGGTGCCTGCTGTGCAGTGGCTCAGCTCGACGCCTTGCGCACGGCCTCCGGCAGCGGTGCGCTCCTGCCGGTCTGCGTGTCCATCCAGACCACCACCACATGGCCGTCCGAATACAGCTTGCTCTCATCCTGCTGGTCGAGGATGCGGTGGCCGATGGTTACGCTGCTGTTGCCGAGGCGTTCGACGAACAGCTCCACGACGATGTCGTTTGGCCAGATGATCGGCAGGCGGTAGTTGATGTTGGTGTTGGCCACCACCGGCGCGATGCGGTCGGCAAGCGACACGCCTTCCACGCCCTGCATCCAGCGCACGCGCGCTTCTTCCAGATAGGACACGTACTTGGCGTTGTTGACGTGGCCCATGGCGTCCATGTCACGCCAGCGCACGCTGATGGGTACGCGCGCAAGCTGCTTGTGTTCGATGCTCATCACGATGCCTTTTTCTTTGCGGTGGCGGCCTTCTTCGTAGCCGTCTTCTTGGCGGGTTTTTCCTTGCGCGGCGGGCGCGCATCGGGCTTGTTGGCCACGGCCGCCGGCTGCTCGGGGCGCGCCGTGGTGGAGGGCAGCATCTTGGCCAGAAACTGGCCGGTGTAGGAGGCCGGGTGCGCGGCCACGTCTTCCGGCGTGCCGGTGACCAGGATGGTGCCGCCACGGTGGCCGCCTTCCGGGCCCAGGTCCACGATCCAGTCGGCGGTCTTGATCACATCAAGGTTGTGCTCGATGACCACCACCGTGTTGCCCTCGTCACGCAGCTTGTGCAGCACACCCAGCAGGGCTTCGATGTCGTGGAAGTGCAGGCCGGTGGTGGGCTCGTCCAGGATGTACAGCGTGCGCCCGGTATCGCGGCGCGACAGCTCCTTGGACAGCTTCACGCGCTGCGCTTCACCACCGGACAGCGTGGTCGCACTCTGGCCCAGCTTGATGTAACTCAGGCCCACGTCCACCAGCGTTTCCAGCTTGCGGGCGATGGTGGGCACCGGCTCGAACAGGCGCAGCGCATCCTCGACGGTCATCTCCAGCACGTCGTTGATGTTGTAGCCCTTGTAGAGGATCTCCAGCGTCTCGCGGTTGTAGCGCTTGCCGTGGCAGACATCGCAGGGCACATACACGTCCGGCAGAAAGTGCATTTCCACCTTGATCAGGCCGTCGCCCTGGCAGGCTTCGCAGCGGCCGCCACGTACGTTGAAGCTGAAACGTCCCGGCGAATAACCACGCGCACGCGCTTCGGGCACCTGCGCGAACAGCTCACGCAGCGGCGTGAACAGGCCGGTGTAGGTGGCCGGGTTGGAGCGCGGGGTGCGGCCGATCGGTGACTGGTCGATGTCCACCACCTTGTCGAACAGGTCCAGGCCATCGACCTCCCTGTACGGCGCGATCGGATGCGAAGCGCCGTTGATCTCGTTGGCGGCCAGCGAGAACAGGGTGTCGTTGATCAGCGTTGATTTGCCCGAGCCGGACACGCCGGTCACGCAGGTCAGCAGGCCGGCGGGAATATCGACATCCACGCCCTTGAGGTTGTTGCCGGTGGCGCCGCGCAGGTGCAGCGTCATCTTCGGATTGGGCTTGTGGCGGCGTGCCGGAATCTCGATGGCACGCTTGCCCGACAGGTACTGGCCGGTCAGCGAGCGCGGCGCATCCAGAATGTCCTGCAGCGTGCCCTGGCCGACGATCTCGCCACCATGCACACCCGCGCCCGGGCCGATGTCCAGCACGTAGTCGGCCAGACGGATCGCGTCCTCGTCGTGTTCGACCACGATCACCGTATTGCCCAGGTCACGCAGGCGGGTGAGGGTGCCCAGCAGGCGCTCGTTGTCGCGCTGGTGCAGGCCGATGGACGGCTCGTCGAGCACGTACATCACGCCGACCAGACCGGCGCCGATCTGGCTGGCCAGACGGATGCGCTGCGCCTCGCCGCCGGAAAGCGTGTCGGCCTTGCGCTCAAGGGTGAGGTAATCCAGACCCACATCGACCAGAAAACCCAGCCGCTCGGCGATTTCCTTGACGATCTTGGACGCGATCTCGCCGCGCCAGCCGGGCAGGGTGAGCGTGCGGAAGAAGCCCAGCGCCTCGTCGATGGGCATCACCACCAGATCCGGCAGCGGCCGGTCGGCGACGAACACGTTGCGCGCGGCCTTGTTCAGGCGGGCGCCGTTGCACTCGGGGCAGGGGCGCTCGCTGATGTACTTGGCCAGCTCCTCGCGCACCGCCGGCGATTCGGTCTCGCGGTAGCGGCGTTCCAGGTTGGGGATGATGCCCTCGAAGCGGTGCTTGCGCTGGCTGCGGCCACCGGCTTCGGTGAAATAGGTGAAGGTGATCTGCTCCTCGCCGCTGCCGTACAGCACAGCCTGGCGCACGCTCTCCGGCAGCGACTGCCACGGCGCGTCCACGTCGAACTTGTAGTGCTTGGCCAGCGAGGCGATCAGCTGGAAATAGTAGGCGTTGCGGCGGTCCCAGCCGCGTACCGCACCAGCGGCCAGCGACAGCTCGGGGTGGATCACCACGCGCGCCGGGTCGAAGTACTCGGCCATGCCCAGGCCATCGCAGCCGGGGCAGGCACCCATCGGCGCGTTGAACGAGAACAGGCGCGGCTCCAACTCCGGCAGCGCGTAATCGCAGACCGGGCAGGAGTACTTGGAGGAGAACAGCTGCGGCGCGGCGGCGGCATCGTCCAGCGACAGCACCGAGGCCATGCCGTCCCCCAGCTTCAGCGCGGTCTCGAAACTTTCGGCCAGGCGCTGCTTGATGTCCTCGCGCGGGCGGAAACGGTCGATCACCGCCTCGATGGTGTGCTTCTGGCGCAGCGCCAGCGGCGGCACCGCGTCGATCTCATGCAGCTCGCCATCCACCCGTACGCGCACGAAACCCTGCGCGCGCAGCTGGTCGAACACCTGCACATGCTCGCCCTTGCGGTCGCGGATCACCGGCGCCAGCAGCATGTAGCGCTGCTCCGGGTCCAGCGCCAGCACCTGGTCCACCATCTGGCTGACGGTCTGCGCCTCCAGCGGGTAGCCGTGGTCCGGGCAGCGCGGACTGCCCACGCGGGCGTACAGCAGGCGCAGGTAGTCGTAGATCTCGGTGATGGTGCCCACGGTGGAGCGCGGGTTGTGCGAGGTGGACTTCTGCTCGATCGAAATGGCCGGCGACAGGCCTTCGATGTGGTCCAGATCGGGCTTTTCCATCACGCTCAGGAACTGCCGCGCGTAGGCCGACAGCGACTCCACGTAGCGGCGCTGGCCCTCGGCGTAGATGGTGTCGAAGGCCAGCGACGACTTGCCCGAGCCGGACAGGCCGGTGATCACGATCAGCTTGTCGCGGGGCAGGTCGAGGTCGATGTTCTTGAGGTTGTGCGTCCGCGCACCGCGGATGCGGATGAAATCCATCGCCATGGGAGATCCGTTTTTGGCCGCCACCGGTTGGCCCGGCGGCGTATGTGTGGGGGCATTGCTGACGGCAGTCGATCAGCCTAGCGGCCTTGTGATTTGGGGGCAATTGCCGCCATTGCCAGTGGGGATGCCCCTCATGGCCCCGCTCCCAGGTTGTTGTTCAGGCACGGTTTTCCGGGGCAGGGGGTGACTTGACCCGGACTCGATCAGGCCGGTAAAATCCCGCTTCTGTCCGCCCTCGACGGCGGCTCAGCGACCACAATAACTACAGAGGAAGTCTGGTCATGTACGCAATTCTGGTAACCGGCGGTAAGCAGTACCGCGTCGCGCAGGGTGAAACCCTTCGCGTTGAGAAGCTCGAAGCCGAAGCCGGCAGCGAGATCAAGTTCGACAACATCCTGATGCTCGGCGATTCCGACGGCATCAAGCTGGGTGATGCGCTGAAGGGCGCTTCGGTGACCGCCAAGGTCGTGGCCCACGGCCGCGCCGACAAGGTGAAGATCATCAAGTTCCGTCGCCGCAAGCACCACATGAAGCGTCAGGGTCACCGTCAGCACTACACCGAAATCCAAATCACCGGCATCGCCGGCTAAGCTAAGGAGAATCCGTCATGGCACATAAAAAGGGCGTAGGCTCCTCGCGCAACGGTCGCGATTCCAACCCGAAGTATCTCGGCGTCAAGATCTTCGGTGGCCAGACCATCGAAGCCGGCAACATCATCGTGCGTCAGCGCGGCACCCAGTTCCATCCGGGCGCCGGCGTCGGCCTGGGTCGCGACCACACCCTGTTCGCGCTGGTTGACGGCAAGGTGGAGTTCACCGTGAAGGGCCCGAAGAAGCGTCGTACCGTCAACGTCGTCGCGGAAGTCTGATTCCGCACGCCGTAGGCGCCCACGCCAAGGCGTGGACACGCTGACGAAAGCCCCGCCTCGGCGGGGCTTTTCGTTGGTGGCAGCAATACTCAGGCAGGCCGGTGGCCGGCCATTACCCGGTCACCCCGGGCGATTGGATAGACTCAGCGGCCGGGCGACCCGCCGCCACTCAGTGGGCAAGCAGAACAATGAAACTTGTAGACGAAGCGGAGATCCAGGTCATCGCTGGCAACGGCGGTAACGGCTGCGTCGGCTTCCGCCGCGAGAAGTTCATCCCGCTGGGTGGGCCGGACGGTGGCGACGGTGGCGATGGCGGCAGCGTGTGGATCCGCGCCGACGAAAACCTGAACACCCTGGTCGATTTCCGCCATGAGCGCATCTTCAAGGCGCAGCGTGGCGAGAACGGCATGGGCCGGCAGGCCTACGGCAAGGGCGGCGAAGACCTGGTCATCACCGTGCCGGTCGGCACCGTGGTGATGAACGTGGCCACCGATGAAATCATCGGCGACATGACCCGTCACGGCGACCGCCTTCTGGTGGCCAAGGGCGGCAAGGGCGGCCTGGGCAACATGCACTTCAAGAGCTCCACCAACCGCGCGCCGCGCCAGGCGCTGCCGGGCGAGGAGGGCGAGGAGCGCCTGCTCAAGCTGGAGCTGAAGCTGCTGGCCGATGTGGGCCTGCTGGGCTTCCCCAATGCCGGCAAGAGCACTCTGATCCGCGCCGTGTCGGCGGCGACGCCGAAGGTGGCCGATTACCCGTTCACCACCCTATACCCGAATCTGGGCGTGGTGAAGGTGGAGAACTACCGCAGCTTCGTGATTGCCGACATTCCCGGCCTGATCGAAGGTGCCGCCGATGGTGCCGGCCTGGGTGCGCAGTTCCTGCGCCACCTGCAGCGCACCCGCCTGCTGCTGCACCTGGTGGACATCTCGCCGATGGAAGGTGGCGTGGAGGGCGTGTCGCCGGTGGAGCAGGTGCGTGCCATCGAGCGCGAGCTGGGCAAGCACGATCCGGAGCTGCTGGAAAAGCCGCGCTGGCTGGTGCTGAACAAGGCCGACCTGATGTTCGAGGACGAGGCCAGGGCCGCGGCCGAGGAGATCATCAGGGAGCTGGATTGGAAGGCACCGTGGTACCTGGTGTCGGCGCTGGGCCGCGAAGGCACCTGGCCGATCATGAAGGACATCATGGCCTTCTTCGACCAGCAGAAGCTGCT
>DCXY01000035.1:14938-15179 GCA_002329155.1 Stenotrophomonas sp. UBA2124
TCTTCGACCAGCAGAAGCTGCTGGAAGCCGAGGAGCGCGAGGCGCGAGGCGGCTGAGGCTGGCCGCGTCGCGCAACTGGAAAAGCCCGGCACAAGCCGGGTTTTTTGTCGCCGCGTGAGACACGCTGCGGCTCTCTCTGCCGCCGGCAGCGCGGGGCGGAGGGTGCCGTCAAGGGTGGGGCTGAGAGTGAGGGAGGCTGGTCCCCGCGCGGCAAGCTCCTGCCCCCTCTCCCGCTTGCGGG
>DCXY01000005.1 GCA_002329155.1 Stenotrophomonas sp. UBA2124
AGCGCACGCGCCCGGCGATGCCGTCGCGGTTGAACGCGGCGAACGCACCCACCAGATCTTCAAGACGCGCACCGGTGCCGCCAAGAATCACCGCAAGATTGGGCGTGGCACCATGCGGAAACTTCAGCTTCACGCCGGCGTTGGCCAGGCGCCCGGTGAAGCGCGCGGCCCCTACCCGGTCCAGCAGATCCACAGAGGGCACGTTCAAGGACAGGCGCAGCGCACTGGCGGCGCCGATGGGGCCATTGAACGCAGCGTCGAAGTTGCCGGGGCGATAGCCGCCGAAACTCTGCGGTGCATCGACCATCAGGCTTTCGGAATGGATCAGGCCATCGTCCAGCGCCATGCCATACAGGAACGGCTTGAGCGTGGAGCCGGGCGAGCGCCATGCCTGCACCATGTCCACATGCCCCAGCCGCGCCTTGTCACCGAATGCGACCGAACCGACATAGGCGCGCGCTTCCAGCGTGGTGTTGTCCATCACCAGCAGGGCGGCGGAGGTGCGCTCCGGCAGCTGCGAGAAGTAGGAGCCCACGCGCTCCTCCAGCGTGCGCTGCAGGCCGTTGTCGATGGTCGTCTGGATATGCGCGGCGCGCGGCTGCTGCGCATGCAGGCGCTGGGCGAGCAGGGCCGCGTGCAGCGGCTGCTTCAGCGAACGCGCCACGACCGGCTCAATGCGTGCATCCTCCACGTCCTGCGCCGACCACACACCCAGTTCGGCCATGCGTGCCAGCACCTTGTCGCGCGCACGCTGCGCCGCCTCGGGGTGACGGTCTGGCCGTAGCCGGCTGGGCGACTGCGGCAGCACCGCCAGCAGCGCAGCCTCGGCCTGCGACAGATGCGCTGCCGGCTTGCCGAGGTAGGCCCAGCTGGCCGCCTCCACGCCTTCGATGGTGCCGCCGTAGGGTGCGCGCTCCAGGTACAGATCAAGAATCTGCGCCTTGCTCAGGTGCACTTCCAGCTGCACCGCGCGCAGCAGCTGCTTGAGCTTGCCCCATGGCGTGCGCGTATGCGGATCGAGGATGCGCGCCACCTGCATGGTCAGGGTGGAGCCGCCGGAAACGATGCGCCGTTCCAGCAGCATCTGCTTGCCGGCCCGCAGCAGCGCCCACGGGTTGACGCCCGGGTGACGCCAGAACCAGCGGTCCTCGTAGGTCAGCAGCGCCTGCAGATACAGCGGTGAAATGCTGCGTGCATCGGCCGGATACCGCCACACGCCCTCGGCATCGGCAAAGGCACGCAGCGGCGTGCCGTCGCGTGCCACCACCAGTGCGCTGGTTTCGCGTGACTTCGGCAACGGCGGCGGGAACGCGAGGTCGAGAATCAGCAGCAGCGAAAGCACCGCCACCGTGCCCCAGCGCAGCAGCCACAGCAGTCTGGCGCGGGACGTGCGGGGTGTGGCGTGCGAGGCAGGCGCGTTACGCGCCTTGCTGCATACAGCCTGCAACCACGACAACAGCGGCCTCACCCTGGCGTTCCCCTGCGTTGTTCATCTGCCTGCGTGACAGCCCTCACCCCTACCCCTCTCCCGTAAACGGGTGAGGGGATTTCAGGCACACCGTCACGGCTGGACGA
Organism: Stenotrophomonas sp. UBA2124; assembly: GCA_002329155.1. Taxonomy (GTDB): domain Bacteria; phylum Pseudomonadota; class Gammaproteobacteria; order Xanthomonadales; family Xanthomonadaceae; genus Stenotrophomonas. Next base: position 1,576 of record DCXY01000005.1, read on the forward strand.
CGGTGATGGTGGTCGGGTTGGAACGGCCCACACCACGCAGCTCCGGACGGTACATGTCCTCGGCCAGCGGCGGCGGCACCGTGTAGGTACCCGGAGTGACGGCGCGCACCAGATAGAACACATGCGCGGTGCTGCCGCTGGAGAGCTTGAGCGCGGCCACGTAGCGGTCGTCGCGGAACTCCTCGTACTTCACATCGGCGGCGCTGCTGCGGTCGCTGATCTGCACCTCGTCCACCACCACGTCGGCCCACTGCTTGGCATCGCCGAGGTTGAAGTTCTCGATCTCCAGGCCTGCGGGCAGCAGATCGGTCAGCAGCGCGTCGGGCATGCTCTTGTTGGCGGTGACGCTCAAGCGCACGATCAGCGCCTCGCCTTCCTTCAACGGGCGCGGCGTCCACGGCTTGCCATCGGTGCCGTACCAGCTGCGTTCGATGCCGATGCTGCTGTTGTCCGGTGCCGGTGCCTGACGCGGGATGCCGGCAACTTCCAGACTGGCGAACATCGGTGCTTCGCCCTGCGGCGAGAAGCTCACGCCCTGTGCCAGATCGGCGGCGCTGAACAGACGCGCGAATGCCTTGCGTGCATCGATGGCCTCGCGCTTGTCACCCACCACCAGCTCGCCAGACACCAGTTTCTTCTGGTTGACCATCAAGGCCTTGCCAAGACGTGCCAGCGCCACCTGCTCCTGTGTGCTCAGCCACATCCAGCCACTGTTGCGGCGGGCATCCAGCTCGCGGCCCATGCTGATCGCGCGGGCGTCGTACTCGGGCTTGGACAGGCCGCGCTCGTGCAGCAACGCAATCATCAGCGCGTCGTCGCGCAGCGGCGTGCCGTAGTCACCGAAGTAGGACGGACGCTCGCTGCTGGGCTTGGCGAAGCCGGCGGCAATGGCGGCCGCGCCGCGCTTGCTGTCGCCCTGCAGGGTCAGCGCCACGCCCAGATGCACCAGCGACAAGCCGGTGACCGCCTTGGAGCGTTCGTTGTCCCACAGCGTGCGCAGCGTGCCCAGCGGTGCGCGGTTCACCCGTGCCAGCACATAGCCGGAATAGGCCTGGTTGGCGAACTTCAGCGCATCACGGCGGTCCTGGCCGTAGAACTGGTTGCCGCCGCTCAGCAGGTCCTCGCTGATGCGGTTGAGTGCCTTCTGCAGCATCGCATCGGGCACGGCGAAGCCGGCGTCCTTGGCATCGAGCAGGAACTCGGTGATGTACGGCGTCAGCGCCGGGTTGACGTAGTCATCGTTGCCCCACATCGAGAAGTTGCCGTTGGCCACCTGCATGGAGGCCAGCCGTCCGAACGCACCTTCCATGCGCTCATTGCGCGCCTTGGCGTCCAGACCATCGGCACCGAGCACGCTGGAGGTTGCCTGATCCAGCAGCAGTGCGGCGTAGCCCTTGCTGGTGGTCTGCTCGGCACAGCCATACGGATAGTTCAGCGCACCGTGCAGTGCCGAGGCGAACGGGATCGGCGGCAACACGCTGACCAGCATGCGTGCGTTGACCGAGCCGGACATCAGGCCGCTGGCGAAATCGCTGCCCAGGATGACCGGCACCAGCGGGTCAAGCGTGCGGCTCTGCGCACGCAGCACCTGCGGCCATGCGGCACGCACCGGCAGGTCGTAGCGACGATCCACCTTGAAGCCGTTGCCGTCCACGCGCACCCGCACCTTGGCCACGCTGTAGCCTTCCTGCGCGGTGAGCGGGAAGTTCAGCGTGGTCTTGGCATCGGCAGCCAGCGTCACCTTGCGGGCGGATTCGGCGATGCCCAGCGGGCCTTCGCCGTCCACGCGCACGGCGAACTCACCCGGCTTGCCGGTGAAGTTCTGCACGTCCAGGGTGACCGTGCTGCGGTCGCCCGGCGCCATCACCCGCGGCATGCTGGCCTCGGCCAGGATGGGCGCACGCACCACGGTTTCCACATCGCGGTTGCCGTAACGCTCATCGCTGTAGACCATCGCCGACACGCGCAGCGTGCCGTTGAAATCCGGCACCGGCAGGTTGATCCGCGCATTGCCCTTGGCATCCAGCGCCACGGGGCCGGAGAACAGGTCCACGGTCTGCACGCGCGCGGTGGGGCGCTTGGCCTGCGGCAGTGCCGCCAGCGCCATGTCGCCACCGAACTTCAGCTTGCCGCTGTTGCCCTCGAAGCTCTCGATCACCCGGCCGTAGATGTCATACGCATCCACGCCCAGACGACGCTGCGCGAAGAAGTGCGCGGGTGCATCGGGCACCGGGAAACGGGTGATGTTGAGGATGCCCACATCCACCGCCGAGACGGTGACGTGCGCCGGCTTGCCGGCCAGTTCCGGCGCGCTGACGGTCACGGTGATCGGCTGCTCCGGGCGCATCTGCTTCGGTGCCACCAGGCCCACCGCGACGCGGCGGTCGGCACGGTTCATCGGCACATGGGCCACGCCCACGGCACGCGCCGGGGTGATCCTGCTGGGCGCGCTGCCACCACGGAACACCAGCGCGGTGACGTACACGTCATGCCGCTCCCAGTCCTTGGTGACCGGGATCTCGAAGGTACTGCCCGGCTTGGCGTCGATGTCCTGCACGTAGAGCATGCGGTCGCTTTCGACCATCAGCACGCCACGGCCGGCATGCGGCGGGGTCAGGGTGACCTTGAGCGTGTCGCCCGCGCGGTAGCCGGTCTTGTCCAGCGCCAGCTTGACCTTGTCAGGGCGCGCATCCAGGCCACGGTTGTCATCGTCCCAGCTCCAGCCGGCACGGAACGGATAGCGCATGGTCAGGCCGGTGGCCGGGTCGAACACTTCCACCCGGTACTCGCCCCACTCCACCGGGAAGTCGAACCTGGTGGAGGTCGCACCGGCGTCGAGGGTACGGGTTTCCTTGTTCTCGAAGCGGCGGGTGAAGTCGTAATCCCAGCGGTCGTCGGTATAGGTCCAGTGGTAGTCACGCAGTTCACGCACCAGCGTGACCTTCAGGCCCTTGGCCGGCTGCGGCTTGCCGTCGGCATCCACGCGCATCAGCTCGAAGCGCGCATTGGCATTGGCGTCGGCACCGTCTTCATCGCTGAACAACGGGCGTACCGCCACCAGTGCCGGTGCCGGCCACAGCACGCGCTTGAGGGTGCGGGTGACGGTGCGGCCGCCGGTTTCGTAGACGCTGCCTGACAGCAGCGCCGCCACGGTGGTGCCCTTGCCCGCCTCTGCCGGCAGCGCGATGTCCTCGCGCAGCTTGCCGTCCTTGGGCAGCGTGGTGTCGATCACGTCATTGGCTTCGCGCGGCAGCTCCACGGTGGGGTCACCGAAGAACCAGCCCGGCATGGACTCCACCGGATGCTGCTCCACCGCCACGGCCAGACGCGCGGTGAAACGGTTGCCATCGGCCGGGGCGCCGTACAGGTAGGCGGCATCGGCCTGCAGCTTCAGCGGCTCACCCGGCCTGAGCGTCTTCTGTGCGCTGTCCAGGTCCAGCTTCATGCGCTCGGGCAGGAATTCCTCGATGCGCAGGGTCATGCCCTGCACGGCCTCCTTGCTGGCCGGGTCGGTACGGAACTCCACCTGCCAGCGGCCGGTGGGCGCTTCGGCGGGAATGGTCTGCTCGAACGCGAAATAGCCCTGCTCGCCCGGCTGCAGGCGGGTTTCACGGAACACCTTGCCGTCGGGCTGCTTGAGCCGCAGGAACACCGGCTGCGCCTTCACCGGCTTGCCGTCGTTGTCACGCAGCAGCGCGGAGACGCGCACGGTTTCGCCCGGACGGTAGAGATCGCGGCCCGACCATGCGAACACGTCGAACCAGGCGTTCTGGCGGCCGGCCACGGCGAACTCGCTCAGGTCCAGCGCCGGCTGGTTGAACGGCAGCATGGTGGTGTCGCTGCCGGTGGTGGCCACCAGCACATGCGCCGTATCCAGCGTGTAATTCAGCAGCGCGTTGCCGTTGGCGTCGGTCTGGCCCTTGAGCACCACCTCGCCCTTGCCGTTGATGACCTTCAGCTCCACCTTCTTGGCCGGCGCGCCGTTGGCCAGCGAGGCGGTGTGGACGAACAGCTTGTCCTTGTACGCGCGCGTGTGCAGGCCGATGTCGCTGACGGTGAAGAAGGCGGTGTCGTACTCGTTGTCAAAGCTGCCGGCGCGCTTCATCACCGCGAAGTACAGGCCCGGCTGCTGCAGTTCCTTGACCTCCTGGATGGGCAGGTAGGTCAGCACGCGCTCGTTCTGCTTGCCGCCCAGCACGAAGCGGTTGACGTAGACTGGCTCGGCCAGTTTGCCCAGCGGGGTCTTGTCGTCGTAGTCGCTGTCCAGCTCCCAGCTGCCACGGCGGCCGCCGCGCTGGTACTGGCTGAAGAAGGTGGACAGTTCCGAGTCGCGCACGCGCAGGAACTCCACGTCCACCTCGGGCACGTTGACCGACACCACCGGCAGGCCGCGGCTCTCCCTGGCCGGCAGCACGCTGCCCTGCGAGGCGAAGCCCACGGCAGGGTCCAGCTCGCCGGTGAACACTCTCTGCCGCACCTCGCTGCCGAGGCGGCTGCCATCGGCGGCCAGCAGGTCCGGCGAGACGATCAGGGTGTAGTCCTTGGCTGCCTCCACATAGGGGTAGCGCAGGGTCTTGCCGTCATCGGACAGCGACCAGCTGCTGTCCGCGTTGCCAACCTTTTCCTCGAAGCGCAGCAGCTTGTCGAAATCCTGGGTGCCCACCAGTGGCCGCGAGAATTCCACCGCCAGCGCCAGGCCATCGCCGCGCTGCTGGTCCGGATAGGTGCGTACCAGGGCAAAGCCCTTCACCTCCTCGCGCTTGGCCTGGATGGCCTCGCCACTTGCGCCGGGCAACTGCCCGCTGTCGTTGCGCTTGCATCCTGCAAACAGTGCAACCGCTGCCAGAACCAGCGCCGCACTCCGCATCCCCCAGAACTTCCTGTTGCCCATGGCGTTCCTCCCCGCAGATGCGGCGAGTATACCCAGCACACAGCGTTCATCCGTGGGAGGCGATGGCGTGGCACGGGGCCGTAGCCGATGATGAACCGGCCAGGCCGGCGCCCATCGCATGGCCAGTGACCAGAACCGGCAAAGCCATTGCATGGCAACATGACGCCCCCTGCACACCTGCGCCGATACAGTGCGTCCCCGCGCACTGCGTCCCTCGGCCAGGAATGCCAGTGCCGAAACAGCCGCCCACGCGTGCGCCGCTGCTGCCTTGTCGGGCGCCTTTTTGCTGCCGCCCGCTCCCACTCGAATGAATAGAACCAGAGAGGCCTTCATGCGCCATCGTCCCCTTTTCGCCGCCCTGCTGGCACTTGCCCCCTTCTCCGCGCTGCTGCCGCTGCAGGCCCAGGCCGCTTCCGGCAGTGCCGACCCGGACGCACCGGACTACGAACGCACGCGCTTCTCCAGCACGGTATTCGCCAATGCCAGCAGCCGCGACGGCGATCTGGACATGGATCTGAAACGCTTTTTCATCAACATCGACCATGACATCAATGATGTGTGGTCGGCGCACATCACCACCGACATACAGGCGCAGCGGCACAGCGAGGTCACCGACCTGTGGGCTCGCCATGCCTACGTGCAGTACCAGCAGAGCAAGGCGTTCACGCTGCAGCTTGGCGCAGCGCCGATGCCGTGGATCCCGCGCATGAGCAAGCTCTACGGCTACCGTTACATCGAGCCGACCCTGGTCAGCCGCGCAGGCGTGGGCTCGCCCTCTGAATGGGGCGTGCATGCAAAGGGAGACGCGGGCGACTTCTCCTATGCGCTGTCGGTGGTGACCGGCTCGGGTTACAAGAAGCCGACGCTGGGCAACAGCCCGGATGTGGAAGCGTCCGTGGAATGGCGGCCCGCCAAGGGCTGGGCAGTGGTGGCCGGCGGCTATAGCGGCAAGCGGGCGCAGGACAACGGCGGGTTGGCGGTGGAGCACACCGCGCGCCGCGCCAATCTGGCTGTGGGTTACGTGAGCAAGCAGTTCCGCTGGGGCGCGCAGGGCTTCCGTGCCAGCAACTGGGGCCGGGTGACCAAGCCCGGTTCGGACAGCGCCAGCGGCTGGTCCACCTGGACCAGCTACCAGTTCGTGCCCGAGTGGGGCGTGTTCGCACGTTATGACCGTTTCGAGCCCAGCCGTGACATCGACCCGATCCGCCTCAACACCTATGCGCTGGGCGGCGTGGAATGGGTGCCGTCATCATCCAAGGTGCGGCTGGCGCTGGTGGGCAAGCACGAGGTCAATGAAACCCAGGCGCGCCGCATCAGCAGCAACGAATACGGCGTGTGGACGCAGTTGTCGTTCTGAGAACGGCGGCTGCCTGAATGAACTCGCTCAGGCCTGGCCTGCCACCGAGTGTGAGGACAGGCCTTCAGCAGTGAGTGCCATGTGCGCCTGCGGTGGCCGTGCCAGCAGCACCAGCGCGATCTGGGTCAGCGACGAAGCGGTCATCGCCACGGCGGCACCCAGCGGCGTGAGCCAGCCGAGCATCGCCAGCGGCACGATCACCGCGTTGTAGCCCAGCGCCGCCCCCAGGTTGCGGCGGACCATGCGCTGGCTCCAACGCGCCAATGCACGCGCATCGAGCACGCCCTCCAGCCCGCCCTGCAGGATGCCAACCGCGGCGGTGGCCTGCGTGGCCGGATGCGCGCGCGCCACCGAAATGCCGCAGTCGGCAGCCGCCATCGCCGGGGCATCGTTGATGCCGTCGCCTACGAACAGCAGCGGATGCGGGCCTTCGCGCACCAGATCGGCCTTCTGCGCCGGGGTCATGCCACCACGTGCGGCGGTGGCATCAATGCCTGTGCGGTTGGCGATGGCCTGCACCGGCGCTTCGGCATCGCCACTGGCCAGCTGCACTGTCACGCCTTCGCGCTGCAGCCGCGCCACCACGCCCGCCGCGGCGGGGTCGAGCTGATCGGCCAGCGCCAGCCAGCCCATCGGCTGGTCATCGCAGCGCACCTGCAGCCAGCTCCATGCGATGTTCCCTTCCGCAGCCGGCGGTGCCTGCGGTGCGGCGGATACGCCGATCACATGCCCCTGCCACTGCCCCTGCACGCCACGTTCGCCACGCACGGCATTGCCGAGCGGATCCACTTCGGCCTGGCCTTGTCGTGTTGCCGCGCTGCGGATGGCCTGCGCCAACGGGTGTTCGATGCCGGCTTCGGCATTCGCCGCGGCGGCCAGCACCTGCGGCGTTGTCCAACCATCGGCAGCCAGCACCTGCTCCACCTGAGGGCGGCCCAGGGTCAGGGTGCCGGTCTTGTCGAAGATCGCGGTGCGCGCCTGCGCCAAGGCGGGCAGGCTGCCGGGATCGACGATGCGCAGGCCGATGCGGCTGGCGCGGATCGCCGCCTGCAGGTGCGCCAATGGCGTGGCCACCGCCAACGCGCAGGGACAGGCGGCCACCAGCACCGCCAGCCCATGCAGCAGACCTCGCTCGATGCCCAGCACCAGCGCGACCACCACGGCGGTCAGCGCGGCGAGCGCCGGAATCCAGCGCCCCAGCCATTCGGCGATGCGCGTCTGCGTGTCTGCGGTAGGTTGCCGCGCCACCAGCTCGAGCGCGATGCGGCCACCCATGCGGTCGATGTCGCGGTCACCCGGTTCGCGGTCGCTGACCACCACCAGTGCGCTGTCCAGATTCACGGCGCCGGCACTCACGCGATCACCTTCGCGCACCACCTGCGGCTGGCTCTCGCCGTTGAGGATGGCCACGTCCAACCGGCTGCCGCCCTGCTCCACCACGCCATCCACCGCGGCCACCGCGCCCGCCCGCAGCAGCACGCGCTCCCCGCGTTGCACCTGCGCGACCGGCACGGCGTGCGTCGCACCGCCCTCGTCCAGACGCAACGCCGTTTCATTGTCCGCCGCCTGCAGGGCGACGATGGCGTCCAGTGCGCGCCTGCGCACCATCACCTCGATCACCCGCCCCAGCAGCAACAGGGTGACCAGCATGGTGGCCGTATCGAAGTAGACGTGCGACGACCCGCGCCACAGGTTCCATGCCGACAACAGGCACGAACCCAGCACGCCCAGGCTGATGACCAGATCGATGCCCGGCGTGCGCAGGCGCAGCGAGCGCACGGCCATGCGCAGGATGTCACTGCCCGCGCCGAACACCACCGGCAGTGCGACGATGCCGGTGGCAGCGGCCAGCCACCACGCCGCCTGCCCCTGCACACTGCCGCTGTACAGCGCGATGCTGCCGGCCATGGCCCACATGCCGAAGAACACGGCGATGGCCAGGCGCATGCCAAGGTTGCGGCCCGTGTCCTGCAGGCGCTGCAGGATGGCCGCAGGCTGCGGCCGTTCGATCATGCTGTAGCCTGCCGCGCGCACCACGCTGGCGATGGCCTGCCGGCTGGACAGGGCCGGATCCCACTGCACCAGTGCGGAGGCGGTGAGGAAATGCACCGCCACCTGCTCGATACCCGGTTGTGCGCGCAACCGGTTCTCCAGGCCCCGCGCGCAGTTGCCGCACCACAGGCCGTCGATGGCGAACAGCTGCCGCGCGGCCACGCGCTTACCTGCCCGCCGGCACCGGCGTGCCAACACCTATCTGGCGGCCGTCGAGCGTCTTGCCGTAGTAGGTTTCATCGCCTGCGTGGAATTTCTCCGCCGCTTCGCTGACGCTCATGCCCTTCTGGCGCGGGTCACGCGGACGCTCCTGGCTGTCGATGTAGGCCGCCACGTCCCATGCTTCCTGGTCGCTGAGGCGGTTGCTCTGGCCCAGCGGCATGTTGGCCTTGATGAAGCCGGCCGCCGTATCGATGCGTGCCATGCCGGCGCCCCAGTTGTAGCTCTGTTCCCCCCACAGCGGCGGGAACACCGGGCGACCGTTGATGTCGGTCTGGCCCACACCGTCGTTGCCATGGCAGGCCGCGCAGTTTGCGTCGTACACCACCTTGCCGCGCGCCGGATCGTAGCCGAGTTCGGTCTTCTTCATCTTCAGGAAGCCTGCACCGGCAATCTCGGTGTTGGTCGGGGCGCCGGTGGCCATCCAATGCATGAAGGTCTGCAGATCCTTGTAGATGTCATCACCCAGCGGCGGCGGGCCACCCGCAGGCGAATCCTGGCCGTTCATCGAATAGCTGAAGCAGCCACGGACGCGGTCTTCCATGGTGTTGATCTGCTTGTTCTTGGAACGGTACTTCGGGTACGCCAGCCATGCGGCCCACATCGGCGCCGAATTCGCGCGTCGGCCACCATCAAGGTGGCAGTTGCTGCACGACAGGGTGTTGCCGACATACTGGCCGGCATTGGCCGGGGTGTTCATGAAGATCTCGCGGCCACGGCGCACGGCGTCACCGGAGGGGCCCTCGGGGATGGCGCTGTCAGGCGGCGGCTGGAAGTAGCGTGCGGCCTGCCCTTCAATGGGCTCCTGCTCCACGTCGGCCACCTTTTCCTTGCGCCACGGCGCATGCGCCAGCAGCATCGCGCCAAGCGCGAACAGGGCCACACCGCCGATCACCGCGAACAGTACGCGCCAGCCGCCACTGGACAGCACCTGCCGCCCTTCCACGGGCTTACGTGAGGGATCATGGTTGTTCATGTTGTTCTCCTGCGGAAGCACCGGCGTGGCTGGTGCCCTGGTTGTCTGGGGTTGCGACGGGGATACGTGCCGCTGCCGGCACCGGCGGCAGCGTGGCCAGGTAGTCGGCCACCGCACGCCGGTCGTCGGCGGTCATCGCCCGCGCGATGTGATCCATCAATTCAATCTGAGAACTGCCACGGGTGCCGTTCACCCAGCCACTGAGCTGCGCGGCGGTGTACTCCGGCTGCTGTGCGGCCAGTGCCGGAAACTCCGGGGCCACACCAAAGCCGGACGGGCCATGGCAGGAGAAGCACGCCGGTACGTTCTTCGACCAGTCACCGTGCAGGGCAAGCTGCTCGCCACGGGCCAGGTCACCACCCAGCGAAGGCCTGGCGTTGGACGGTGCACGCAGTGCGGCGTAGTACTGCGACACACCTTCGATCTCTTCTTCGCTCAGGCCCTTGACCACGGCCAGCATGTTCTCGTTCTGGCGGTGGCCGCTGGCGTAGTCGTGCAGTTGCTTGCTGATGTAGGCCGCAGGCAGGCCGGCCAGGCGTGGCACGTTCATCGCCCCCTGGCCACGCACCCCGTGGCATGACGCACAGCTCCAGCTGCTGCCATTGCCATCCGCGACCAGCCGCTGGATGGCCGCTGTCACCGGCACCGAAGGCTGCGGCTCATAGGCCGGCTGTGGTGCCAGCGCAGGCTCCACGCGCGCGGCCAGTTCCGCTCCGCCCTGCCACGCACCCCGCTGGCCGAAACGCTGGCGCTCATTGGCAACGAAGGCCGCATCCACCGTGTCCTTGGCGTCTGCCCAGCGCTCGCGCACATGATTGATGAGCAGTGCGATGTCGGCATCACTGAGCACGCTGGAGAAATCCGGCATATGCCCGTCGAATTCATGCCCGGCCACCTGGATCGGGCCGTCGATGCCATGCAGCAACACCTGCGCCATCACCGCAGGCTTGGCCGCGACGAAGGCCGAGCCCGCCAGTGGCGGCACCGCATCACGCACACCCGTGGCATTGGGCTGGTGGCAGGTGGAACAGCGCGCCTCGAACAGCGCCGCGCCCCGGCTCTGCGGGTGCTCGGCATCGCGCACATCCTTGGTGCTCGCCGTCGCTGCACGCCCCCGGAAGCGCTCGTTGTGGCCAAACAGCGAGATCGCACCCCACAGGGCCAGCGCGATCGCCACCCACATCACCACCAGCGGAATCGGCCGGTTGCGCTCGTAGGGCTCGAAGGATTCCGGCGCCGGCTTCAGCCTGTCGTCACGACGGCTCATGGCTGGCCCTCCTTCTTCGGCTTGGCGTAGCCCTCGTCACGCAGGGCGCCTGCAGGTGCCGGGAACGTGCGGTCCATGGCCTGCAGGTAACGCACCAGGTCCAGCGCCTCGGGCCTGGCGACGATCACGCCATCGGCAGGGCCCTGCCCCGGCGGCAGCTCGACCACCACGTCACCCGCCGCCGCAGCCGCCTTGTGCTCGAACATGTACGGGTAGGCCGGCATGATGCTCCACGGGAAGATCGCCCGCGGCTGGTACAGGTGCGCCAGGTGCCACGCCTGGCTGGGCAGGCGTGCGCCAACGTTCAGCAGGTCCGGGCCGGTGCGCATGGTGCCGAGCAGATGCGGGGTGTCGTACACATAATCCGAGGCCACCGCTGCACGGCCCCAGCCACGGTCGGCATCCGGCGCCTGGTCCTGCGCGCGAGGCTGCTGGCTGTGGCAGTACACGCAGCCCTGCGCCACATACTGCTCACGCCCGCGCAGCTCCTGCTCGGTGTAAGGCTGCAGGCCCGGCGTGGGCGATTCGCGGTCGATCTGTATCGCCGGCGCGATCACCAGCATCAGCGTGGCGAAGGCCAGGATGGCCGAGGCGAGAATCATCAAGGGGACGAGACGGTTCATGCTGCCTCCGCCGTCGGCTGGGTGTCACGCGGTCCTGCCGGCATGCTTTCCACCGGCAGCCGCTTGAGGAACAGCGCGACGAAGTGCGCCACGAAGATGAAGTGCCCCGCCACCATCATGCCGCCGCCCAGCGAGCGCGCCTGCAGGTACGGGATGGTGAGGATCACGCTGTCGGAGAACGGGCGGTTGCCGTCCAGCATCGCCATGCCCTGCAACCAGCCGCCGATGGACAGCGCCAGGAAGTAGATGGTGAAGCCCAGCACCACCAGCCAGAAATGCAGGCTCATCGCCTTCGGCCACGGCCATGCCCGGCCGGTGATGCGCGGGGCCAGGTAGTACACCGCGCCGAACAGCACGAAGCTCACGAAGCCGTACACACCCAGATGCGCGTGCCCCACCGTGTAATGGGTGAAGTGGGTAACGCTGTTGACCGAGCGCAGCGCCTCCAGCGAACCCTGGAACGAAGCCGCCGTGTAGCTCACCGCACCCAGCGCGACGAAGCGCAGCGGCACCGAATCACGCAGCGCCCACAGGTTGCGGCCGACGGTGACGTACTGGTTGATCGCCACCGCGATCACCGGGATGAACATCATCACGCTGTGCACCACCGACAGCGTCACCAGCCACGTCGGCACCGGGCCACCGATCAGGTGGTGGATGCCCACCTGGCTGTAGAACAGCGCCAGCCCCCAGAAGCCCAGCAGCGACACCGCATAGGAATAGATCGGCTGGCCGGTGATCTTGGGAATCAGGTAATACGCAGCGCCCACGCCCAGCGGCGTGAGCCACAGGCCCAGCACGTTGTGCGCAAACCACCAGTTGACCGTGGCCTCCTGCGCACCGGAATACAGGAACGGAATGTTGGCGATCAGGAACAGGATCGGGAACCAGCACAGCGCAGCGAAGTAGTACCAGCCGGTCACGTAGATGTGGTGCACGTTGCGGTGGCGTGCGGTGTTGACCAGCGGCACCACGAAGCAGGCAGCGCCGATGGCCAGCAGGATGTCCCACTGCCACGGAATCTCCAGCCATTCCTCGCCATCACTCCAGCCACTGGCGATGGCCCACGCGCCGCCGCACAGCGCGATGTTCCAGAACACCGCGCCCACGTACACTAGCCGCGGCATGCGCAGCGCGGTGTGGAACATGCGCCCGGTGATGAACATCGCCACGCCGATGCCGGTCATCGACAACCAGCCATAGGCCACCATGTTCAGGTGCAGCGTACGGGCACGCCCGAAGGTGAAGGCCGCCTCGTTCACCAGCCAATCCGGGAAGTGCATCTTCAGTGACGCCATCAGCCCGAACACGGAACCCAGCAGCAGCCAGAACAGGCCACTGCTGATCATCACCAGCACCGGCCCACGCGCCGCGCGGTCGATACCAACCTGCGCATCGTCGTACTGCGGCACGGCGGTGTCGCCCTCGGGCGTCTGCGCCTGGCTGCGGTCACCCACCTGCCCCGGCGTGAAGATGGTGTAGGCCTGCGCCTGCTCCATCTTGAGTTGACCCCGGGCCAGCGCCCATATCAGGAAGGCCAGTGCGAGCAGCGAAACAACGAAGCTCAGCCCCAGCAGGAATCCGATTGTCACCATGGAAGATACATCTCGCTTCTATTTGGTAAGCCGACGTGCGGCGCGGCCACCGCACACGTCCACGCCGCATCGCCAATGCCACTGCCCTGCCCGTTCGCCGTGGCCGGCGGAGCAGTTGGCTGTGGTGGCATTGCGCGCGGCGCAAGTACCCAACGGGCAGGCCAAAGCCTGCTGGCATGCATGTGCCTCATCCGGTTGCGGTCTGGGCATGCTTGCGGGCGCCGCAACGGTATCACGTAAGAGCCATGCACCCGTTCAACCCGAAAATCAGGACAGATTCGGCAAAGTCGCCAGTTCAATGCCGCAGGACGGATGATTGCGCTGCGCAAGAACCGCATTACAGCCCTCATCGCACCGTTCGGTGGCCTACCTTAACGCCGGCATCGTCGCCGTCATGTGAGTTCCACAATGTGACGCGCGTCCACCACGTGCGCTGCAATGCACCACGCCACATTGAAGCCGTGACCCACCATGGCATACGAAAAAGGCCGCTGTGTGGCAGCGGCCTTTTCTTTCACACGTTGGGTTCAGGGCCTAGAACGCGTCACCCGGCACCCGCACCCAACCTTCCATCAGGATGCGTGCACTGCGGCTCATCACCGCCTTGGTCACCGTCCACTGGCCGTCAACCTGCGTTACTTCCGCGCCAACCCGCAGCGTGCCGGACGGATGACCGAAGCGCACCGCATTGCGCTGCCCACCGCCTGCCGCCTGGTTGACCAGCGTGCCCGGCACCGAGGCCGCCGTGGCGATGGCCACCGAGGCGGTGCCCATCATCGCGTGGTGCGGCTTGCCCATCGACATGGCGCGCGCGTTGAGGTCGATGTCGCCGGCGCTGATCCGCTTGTTGCCGCTGGACAGGTAGTCCTGCGGCGGCGCGACGAACACCACCTTCGGCGTGTGCTGGCGCTTGAGTGCTTCCTCCGGCGCCTTGATCAGGCCCATGCGCAGTGCGCCGGCAACACGGATGGCTTCGAGCCTTGCCAGCGCGGCCTTGTCCTCGTTGATGGCCGGCTGCAGCTCAGTGCCGGTGTAGCCGATGTCGGCGGCATTGACGAACACCGTGGGAATGCCGGCGTTGATCATCGTCGCCTGCAGCGTGCCGACGCCCGGCACTTCCAGGGTATCGACCAGGTTGCCAGTGGGGAACATCGCACCGCCGCCCTCGCCTTCGCCCTCATCGGCCGGATCGACAAACTCCAGCACGATCTCCGCCGCCGGGAAGGTAACGCCATCCAGCTCGAAATCACCGGTTTCCTGTACCTGCCCGTTGCTCACCGGCACATGCGCGATGATGGTCTTGTTGATATTGGCCTGCCAGATGCGCACCGCGCACACGCCGTTGGCCGGCACGCGCGCGGGATCGACATAGCCTGCATGCAGCGCGAACGCGCCGGCACCCGTGGACAGGTTGCCGCAGTTGCCCGACCAGTCCACGAAATCGGTATCGATGGACACCTGCCCGTACAGGTAGTCCACATCGTGATCGGGCCTGCTGCTGGGCGAGATGATCACGCACTTGCTGGTGCTGGAGGTGGCACCGCCCATGCCGTCGATCTGCTTGGCGAACGGATCAGGCGAGCCGATAACCCGCTGGAACAGCCGGTCACGCGCGGCACCGGGCGCCTGCACGCTGGCCGGCAGGTCTTCCAGACGGAAGAACACGCCCTTGGAGGTACCACCGCGCATGTAGGTGGCGGGGATTCGGATCTGGGGGATGTGGGACATGGTTGGGTTCCCGTTGGTGGTTGTTTGTTTGTGGGGGAGGGCCTGCCCCCTCTCCCCAACCCCTCTTCCGCGAGGGGAGAGGGGCTTCAACTGCGCGCCTCTGCTTTCATGCGAAGGGCCTTGACCTGCTCCCCTCTCCCGCGAGGGGAGAGGGGCTTCAACTGCGCGCTTCTGCCTTCATGCGAAGGGCCTTTGACCTGCGCCCTCCACTTTGACGTGAAGGGCCATTGACCTGCTCCCCTCTCCCTTTGCGGGAGAGGGGCTGGGGGAGAGGGTTGCTTTTCAGCCAGCGCAGCAGTCACCGCCGCAAAAATCACCTCCAGCACCGCACCCTCATTCCCAAGAATCTCGTTGTTCCAGAACCTCAGTACCGTAAAGCCCTGTGCCCGCAACCACGCATCTCGCTGCTGGTCACGCACGCTTTCAATGTGCTGCCCACCATCAGCCTCGACGATGAGCCGCGCGCCAAAGTGGACAAAGTCCACCACGTACGGCCCAAGCGGCTGCTGCCTGCGGAACTTCTGCCCTCCGAGCCGGTGTGCCCGCAGTTGCCGCCAGAGCCTCTGCTCTGCAGAGGTCATATTGCTGCGTAAAACTCTGGCGAACTCGCGCTGCTGCATGATCGGGCCTCCTTTTCCCTCTCACCCCCAACCCCCTTCCCCACAACGGAAAAGGAGCGCAGGTTTAATGCAGCGTCACAGATGCCGCCGACCTTCGGCATAGTCCGCTCCCCTCTCCTTTTGTGGGGAGCGGCCATGACAGGGGGCAACTCTCAGGCAATCAGGCCGCATTGCCCTCCAGAAAATCCTGCGCGAAGCGCTGCAGCACGCCGCCGGCTTCGTAGATGGCCACTTCCTCGTCCGAATCCAGGCGGCAGGTGACCGGCACTTCCACGGTGCTGCCATCCTTGCGGTGGATCACCAGGGTCAGGTCGGCGCGCGGCTTGCGCTCGCCCACCACGTCGTAGGTTTCGGTGCCGTCGATGGCCAGCGTGTTGCGGTTGACGCCCGGCTTGAACTCCAGCGGCAGCACGCCCATGCCGATCAGGTTGGTGCGGTGGATGCGCTCGAAACCTTCGGCCACGATGGCTTCCACGCCGGCAAGGCGCACGCCCTTGGCCGCCCAGTCGCGCGAACTGCCCTGGCCGTAGTCGGCACCGGCGACGATGATCAGCGGCTGCTTGCGCTCCATGTAGGTTTCAATCGCCTCCCACATGCGCATGACTTTGCCTTCCGGCTCCACGCGCGCCAGCGAACCCTGCTTCACGCTGCCGTCGTCGTTGCGCACCATTTCGTTGAACAGCTTGGGGTTGGCGAAGGTGGCGCGCTGCGCGGTGAGGTGGTCGCCACGGTGGGTGGCGTAGGAATTGAAGTCCTCTTCCGGCAGGCCCATCTTCGCCAGGTACTCACCCGCCGCGCTGGAACGCAGGATGGCATTGGACGGCGACAGGTGGTCGGTGGTGATGTTGTCCGGCAGCACCGCCAGCGGGCGCATGCCCTTGAGCGTGCGCTCACCGGCCAGCGCGCCCTCCCAGTACGGCGGGCGGCGGATGTAGGTGCTCTGCGGCCGCCAGTCGTACAGCGGGCTCACCTTTTCGCCATGCTCCACACGCACGTTGAACATCGGGTTGTAGACGCTGCGGAACTGCTCCGGCTTCACCGATGCCTTCACCACCGCATCAATCTCGGCATCGCTCGGCCAGATGTCCTTCAGGCGCACTTCGTTGCCATCGGCATCCACGCCCAGCACATCCTTCTCGATGTCGAAGCGAACGGTGCCGGCGATGGCATAGGCGATCACCAGCGGCGGCGACGCCAGGAAGGCCTGCTTGGCATACGGGTGGATGCGGCCGTCGAAGTTGCGGTTGCCCGAAAGCACGGCGGTGGAATACAGGTCGCGCTCGATGATCTCGTTCTGGATCGCCGGGTCCAGCGCACCGCTCATGCCGTTGCAGGTGGTGCAGGCGAAGGCGACGATGCCGAAGCCCAGCTTCTCCAGCTCCGGCAGCAGGCCGGCCTCTTCCAGATACAGCTGCACGGCTTTGGAGCCCGGTGCCAGCGAGGTCTTCACCCACGGCTTGCGCAGCAGCCCGCGTGCGTTGGCGTTACGCGCCAGCAGACCGGCGGCGATCACGTTGCGCGGGTTGGAGGTGTTGGTGCAGCTGGTGATGGCGGCGATGATCACCGCGCCATCCGGCATCAGGCCCTTGGCTTCCTCGCCCTTGCCGGATTCCAGCTTGGCTTCATCGGCGATGCCGCGCTCGGCCAGATCACTGACCGGCAGGCGCCGGTGCGGATTGCTGGGGCCGGCCATGTTGCGCACCACGGTGGACAGGTCGAACTCCAGCACGCGCTCGTACTGCGCGGTTTCCAGTGCATCGGCCCACAGGCCGGTGGTCCTGGCGTAGTTCTCGACCAATGCAACCTGCGCTTCCTCGCGGCCGGTCAGGCGCAGGTAGTCGATGGTCTGCTGGTCGATGTAGAACATCGCCGCGGTCGCGCCGTATTCCGGGCACATGTTGGAGATGGTGGCGCGGTCGCCGATGGTCAGCGCGGCGGCACCTTCGCCGAAGAATTCGAGATAGGCGCCCACCACGCGCTCCTTGCGCAGGAACTCGGTGAGCGCGAGCACCACGTCGGTGGCGGTGATGTTCGGCTGCGGCCTGCCGGTGAGCTTGACGCCGATGATGTCGGGCAGGCGCATCCACGAGGCGCGGCCGAGCATGACGTTCTCTGCTTCAAGACCACCCACACCAATGGCGATGACGCCCAGCGCATCGACGTGCGGGGTGTGACTATCGGTGCCCACGCAGGTATCGGGGAAGGCAACGCCGTCCTGCTGGTAGATCACCGGCGACATCTTCTCCAGATTGATCTGGTGCATGATGCCGTTGCCCGGCGGAATCACATCCACGTTCTCGAAGGCCAGCTTGGTCCAGTCGATGAAGTGGAAGCGGTCCTCGTTGCGGCGGTCTTCGATGGCGCGGTTCTTGGTGAACGCATCCGGGTCGTAGCCACCGCATTCCACGGCCAGCGAGTGGTCCACGATCAGCTGCACCGGCACCACCGGGTTGACCTTGGCCGGGTCACCGCCCTTGTCGGCGATGGCGTCACGCAGGCCGGCAAGGTCCACCAGCGCGGTCTGGCCGAGAATGTCGTGGCACACCACGCGCGCGGGGAACCACGGGAAATCGAGGTCGCGCTTGCGCTCGATCAGCTGCCTGAGCGATTCGGTCAGCGTGGCCGGATCACAGCGGCGCACCAGATTCTCGGCCAGCACGCGCGAGGTGTACGGCAGCGTGGCATAGGCACCGGACTGGATCGCATCCACCGCGGCCTGCGCGTCGAAATAGTCCAGCGTGCTGTTGGGAAGATGCTTGCGGTAATCGGTATTCATGGCTGGCCTGTTGATGTCTGGGCGTGCTGGGGTATGCGATCTGCGGGATGGTGGCATCGCCGTGTGGCGTGCAAGGCGGATACGGGTGCGAAACCACGCGACGGCACCGCATGAAATCCGACGAGTCCCTTCCCACGCTTGCGGGGGAAGGTGCCCGGAGGGCGGATGGGGGAAGGCCCAGCTTCAGCGTTTCGGCATGCCCTGCTTGAAGCCTCCCCTCACCCCAACCCCTCTCCCGTAAACGGGAGAGGGGCTTCAGTCCTGCTCGCGGGAGCGGGCTTTCAAGTGTTACGCGCGCTTGTCCAGCGGCACGAAGGTCTGGTCTTCCGGGCCGGTGTAGTTCGCGCTCGGGCGGATGATCTTGCCGTCGATGCGCTGCTCGATGATGTGCGCGCTCCAGCCGGCGGTGCGGGCGATCACGAACAGGGGGGTGAACATGGCGGTCGGCACGCCCATCATGTGGTAGCTGACGGCGCTGAACCAGTCCAGGTTCGGGAACATCTTCTTGATGTCCCACATCACCGATTCCAGACGCTCGGCGATGTCGTACATCTTCATGTTCTCCTGCTCGTCCGACAGCTCGCGCGCCACGTCCTTGATCACCTTGTTGCGCGGATCGGAAACGGTGTAGACCGGGTGGCCGAAACCGATGACCACTTCCTTGCGCTCCACGCGCGCCTTGATGTCTTCCTCGGCCTCGTCCGGAGTCTCGTAACGCTTCTGCACCTCGAAGGCCACTTCGTTGGCGCCGCCGTGCTTGGGACCGCGCAGCGCGCCGATGCCGCCGGTGATGGCGCTGTACATGTCACTGCCGGTACCGGCGATGACGCGGCAGGCGAAGGTCGAAGCGTTGAATTCGTGCTCCGCGTACAGGATCAGGCTGGTGTGCATGGCCTTCACCCACGACTCGCGCGGCTGCTCGCCGTGCATCAGGTGCAGGAAATGACCACCGATGGAGTCATCGTCGGTTTCCACGTCGATGACCTTGCCGTTGTGGCTCCAGTGGTACCAGTACAGCAGCATCGAACCGAGCGAAGCCATCAGCTTGTCGGCGATGTCACGCGCGCCCGGGTGGTTGTGGTCGTCCTTCTCCGGCGACAAGCAGCCCAGCACCGACACACCGGTACGCATCACGTCCATCGGGTGCGCCGACGGCGGCAGTTCTTCCAGCGCGGCCTTCACCGCCGCCGGAATGCCGCGCAGCGACTTCAGCTTGGCCTTGTAAGCGCGCAGCTCGGCCTTGTTCGGCAGCTTGCCGTGCACCAGCAGGTGGGCGATTTCCTCGAACTCGCTGGTGTTGGCCAGGTCCAGGATGTCGTAACCGCGATAGTGCAGGTCGTTGCCGCTGCGGCCAACGGTGCACAGCGCGGTGTTGCCTGCGGCGGTGCCGGACAGGGCGACGGACTTCTTCGGCTTGAATGCCGGTGCGGCAGTGGATTCAGACATGATGTGAACCTCGGTCGTTGCGTGATGTGGAGGCCCCTCTTCCATCGGGCGAAGGGCTGGCGTGAGGATTGGAACGGCTGGCCTGCTTGATGTCGCGGGCGCGCCGACCCTCATCCGGCGCTGTACGCCGCCCTCCTCACGATGAAGAGAGCAGCGGCAATTTCATTTCTTCGCAGCGAAGGTCTTGTCCAGGCTGCGCTCGAAGGCGTGATAACCAATGCGGTCGTACAGTTCCTCACGGGTCTGCATGGTGTCCACCACGTTGCGCTGGTGGCCGTCGCGGCGGATCGCTTCATACACATTCTCCGCCGCCTTGTTGGCCGCGCGGAACGCCGACAGCGGGAACAGCTGGATCGCCACACCTGAGGCAGCCAGCTCATCGCGGCTGAACAACGGCGTCGCGCCGAACTCGGTGATGTTGGCCAGCAGCGGCACCTTCACCGCATCGGCGAAGCGCTTGTAGGTATCCAGATCATAGGCCGCCTCGGCGAAGATGCTGTCGGCACCCGCTTCCACGCAGGCGATGGCGCGCTCGATGGCCGCGTCCACGCCTTCCATCTGGATCGCATCGGTGCGGGCGATCAGGAAGAAGTCCGGATCGGTGCGTGCATCGGCTGCCGCCTTCACGCGGTCCACCATTTCACCCTGCGACACGATCTCCTTGCCGGGGCGGTGGCCACAACGCTTGGCGCCCACCTGGTCCTCGATGTGGCAGGCCGCCGCGCCGGCCTTGATCAGCGACTTCACCGTGCGCGCGATGTTGAACGCGCTCGGGCCGAAGCCGGTGTCGATATCCACCAGCAGTGGCAGGTCGCAGACATCGCTGATGCGGCGCACGTCGATCAGCACGTCTTCCAGCGTGTTGATGCCCAGATCCGGCAGGCCCAGCGAGCCGGCGGCGACACCGCCACCGGACAGGTAGATGGCGCGGTAGCCGGCGCGCTTGGCCAGCAGCGCATGGTTGGCGTTGATCGCGCCGATCACCTGCAGCGGCGACTCGGCAGCCAGTGCGGCGCGGAACGCGGCGCCTGCGGAGGGAAGACCCATGACATAACTCCTGTCTTGGCGGAGGCGACGATGCCATTCCGCTATGACGTTCAATGTGTCACCATCGGAATCATTGATCAATCTTGATTCAATGAATCAACACATCCACCCCATGTCCGATCATTCCGACGCCGAGCTGATTCCCGCCAACGAGGCCTGCGCGCTGCTGGGCATCAGCCCTGCCACGCTCTACGCCTACGTCAGCCGCGGGCTGCTCAGCTCGCGCCCCGGTGCCGACGCGCGCAGCCGCGTGTATCTGCGCGCCGAGGTGCAACGCCTGGCGCAGCGCAAGCGGGCGGGCCGTGGTGCCGTCGGCGGCGCCGCCCAGAGCCTGGACCGGGGCCTGCCGGTGCTTGAAACGCGCATCTCGCTGATCCGCCCGGACGCACCCTATTACCGGGGCCGGTCCGCGGTGGCGGCGGCACGGAGCGGCGCCACGCTGGAGGACATCGCGCGGTTGCTGTGGGAATGCGAGGAGCAGGATCCGTTCGCGGCACCCGCCCCGCCTGCATGGCCGCAGCGCATCGCCACGCTTGCGCTGGACAGCGGCCTGCCGCCGCTGGAACGCACCATGGCCTGCATCCCGCTGCTGGCGTTGGAACAGCGGCAATCGCTCAACGCCTCGGCACCGGTACGGCGCGAAGTGGCGGCCATGCTGCTGCGCCAGAACGCGGCGTTGCTGGTTGGCACGCAGCCGGATGCACGTTCGGTGCATCAGCTGCTGGCCGACACCTGGTGCCCCGGCGACGCCGGTTTCGCCAAACTGGTGCGCTCGGCGCTGGTGCTGTGCGCCGACCATGAGTTGAACGTGTCCGCCTTCGCCGCGCGCGTGGTGGCCTCCACCGGCGCGCATCTGCACGCCACGGTCAGTGCCGGTCTGGCCGCACTGTCAGGCCCGCGTCACGGCGGCGCCACCGCACGCGCCCATGCGCTGCTGCTGGACGCGCAGGCCAGCGGCTCACCGGCAGGTTTCATCGCCGAACGCTGGCGCCGTGGCGATGAACTGCCCGGCTTCAACCACATGCTCTACCCCGACGGCGACCCGCGCGGCGCGGAAGTGCTGCGCCTGCTGCGCGGACTGCGCGGCGACACACCGCAGATGCAGCAGGTGGAAACGGTGCTGGCGGCGACCACCGAAAGCAGCGGCCAGCATCCGAACATCGACGGCCTGCTGGCGGCCATCTGCTACGTACACGGCCTGCCCGCGTCCCATGCGCTGGTGATGTTCGCCACCGCCCGCCTCACCGGCTGGCTGGCGCATGCGCTGGAACAGCAGGCGCTGGGCACGCTGATCCGGCCGCGTGCGCGGTATACGGGGCTGGCGCCGCGGGGGTAGTGGCGTGTGTTTGATGGTTGTGAATGAGAAGCACCCCTCCCCCGCCCTCCCCTTTGCTTTGCAAAAGGGAGGGAGCAGTGCGCTGCGGGCTTTCTGATTCACCTGGTCCATAGCCCCTCTCCCGCCGGGAGAGGGGTTAGGGTGAGGGGCAGCAACCTCAGCGCCGCGCCCAGCGTTGGATGATCGCCGCCATCGCCTGCACGCCATCGGTCAGCGCTGCCGGCCCCGGCTGCAGGATCAGCGGCGACTTGATCTCGTGCAGCTCGCCATCACGCACCGCGTTGATGGCTTCCCAACCGGGCCGCGCGGCCACGCGCTCGGGGCGGAATTTCTTGCCGCACCACGAACCGATGATGATGTCGGGATTGCGCTCGATCACCGGCCCGCCGTCGGCAAGAATCCGCGCCTTGGCCAGCGGCTCGCGCGACAGCTCGGGAAACACATCGATGCCACCGGCGATCTCCACCAGTTCGGCACCCCATTGGATGCCGGTGATGATGGGCTCGTCCCACTCTTCCACATAGACGCGAGGCCGCTGCGGCAGCAGCGCCGCCTGCGCGGCGATGGTGTCCAGCCCACGCTGCAGTTCGTCGGCATAGGCCTGCGCACGCTCCGCCACGCCCACCAGCGCGCCGAGGCGGCGGATGTAATCGAGGATGCCGGCCACACTGCGGTGATTGGCGATCCACACTTCCACGCCGTTGCGGATCAGCTCGGCGGCGATGTCGGCCTGTATGTCCGAGAAGCCGATGGCCAGGTCTGGTTTGAGCTTGAGAATCTCGCCCACCTTGGCACTGGTGAAGGCGCTGACCTTGGGCTTCTCGCGCCGCGCCTGCGGTGGGCGCACGGTGAACCCACTGATGCCGACGATGCGGTCCTGCTCGCCGAGCGCGTACAGCGTTTCGGTGGGTTCCTCGGTCAGGCAGACGATGCGGCGTGGCCCGGTCATGGCGCAGCGAACTCGCAGCTGTCCACGAACACCGCCGGACTCCGCCACGGATGGTGCGCGGCGATGCCCTGCTCCAGCACCCGCTGCAGACGCTCCGGATCACGCGGCAGCCAGAATTCCAGGCGCACGCTGGGTTCGCGCACCAGCTCGCCCACTACTCCCTGCGCAGCCTGCGTACCGGCCTCCGCACGGAACTGCTCATGCCCCGGTGACGACTCCCACATGCCGTGGCTGTAGCCGCCGGCCTGCAGCGCGTCCACGCCGAGAATGCCGCGCTTCAATGCCTCCACATGCGCGGGCGGCACGAACACGGTGATGCGATAGACAGGATGCAGCTTCACCCGTTCACTCCCGTCCAGCCTGCGCACTCACGGGTACAGCATCCGCTTGCTCCACTGACCCGCCGCGTCGGCCTCGTAGCACCAGCGCTCGTGCAGGCGGAAGTCCGCGCCGTACCAGAACTCGATGCGCTGCGGCACCACGCGGATACCGCACCAGCCTTCCGGGCGCGGCACATCACGGCCCTCGAACTGCGCCTCGAAGTTGGCAAGGCGCTGCTCGAATTCCTCTCGCGAGGCCAACGTCTGCGACTGCGCCGACGCCCACGCACCGACCTGGCTCATGCGCGGGCGCGAGGCGAAGTAGGCATCCGCCTCGGCCTCGGACACCAGCTGCGCGTCGCCTTCGATGCGTACCTGGACGCCGGCCTCGCGCAGGCTGCGCCACAGGAACAGCAGCGCCGCCGCACGGTTGGCATGCAACTCGCGGCCCTTGCGGCTGTCCAGGTGGGTGTAGAACACGAAGCCGCGCTCGTCGAAGGCCTTGAGCAGCACCGTGCGTGCCGACGGACGGCCATCGACATCGGCGGTGGCCACGGTCATCGCGGTGGCATCGATTTCCTTGCCTGCTTTTGCCTCTTCAAACAATGCGGCGAAAGTCGAAAGTGCTTCTGCGTAAAGTTCGGTCATGTTCCGGTTCGTATGCCACGGGTTTGAGCTATTGTGGCGCCATGTCTCCGGTTCCGCACAGTTTCTCCTCCAGGCGCTTCAATCCGGCGCTGGTTGCACAGGCGTTGGACGAGGCACTGGCAAGCGCAACGGGCACCCCGGTGCTGGCCATCAGCGGCCTGCAGGGCAGCGGCAAGTCCACGCTGGCGGCGCAGGTGGTGGAGCTGGCACGCAGCCGCGGCCTGCAGGCGGCGGCGCTTTCCATCGATGACACCTACCTCACCCGCAGCCAGCGCCAGCGCCTGGCCGACCGGGTGCACCCGCTGCTGGTCACGCGCGGCCCGCCGGGCACGCATGAACTGCCGCTGGCCCTGTCCACGCTGGATGCCGCCAGGGCCGGCCAGCCCTTCGCCCTGCCCCGTTTCGACAAGCTGGCCGACGACCGCCTGCCCGCCTCGCAGTGGCAGCGAATCGAGCGCCCGCTGGACCTGCTGGTGTTCGAGGGCTGGTTCCTGGGCACCCCGCCCGAAGCCGATGATGCACTGGCGGTGCCCTTGAACGCGCTGGAGTGCGACGCCGACAGCGAGGGCATCTGGCGGCGCTGGTGCAACCAGGCGCTGGCCGACGACTACCCCGCGCTATGGCAACGCTTCGACCGCCTGTGGTTCCTGCAACCGCCCGGCTTTGCGGTGGTGCCGCACTGGCGCTGGCAGCAGGAGCAGGCCATGCAGCAGGCCTCGCCGGAGCGCACCGCCATGAGCCGCGCGCAGGTGGAGCGTTTCGTGCAGTTCTATGAGCGTGTGAGCCGCCAGGCACTGCGCACCCTGCCCGACATTGCCGACCGGGTGGTGCCGCTGGATGCCAAACGGCAGCCACTGCCGGCACCTCACACCCCTTGAGCCACACACGGTGGGCGCCCTCCCGCGCACATCGCATGACGGTTGCAATGCGCCCCGGCGTGGGCGCGCGCCGCATCACTTGTGGCGCATCTCCTGCAGCGCCTCGTTGATCTTGAACAGCACAATCATGATTTCACAGTAGATACGCGCCATCAGTGCCGAGAAGGCCACGAAGATGGGAGCCGCCACAACCATGCCGAAGCCGGCAAAGCCGGAGTACTTCATCATCCCGAAGCCCCGGAACAGCATTACCAGGCCGAAGATGACGGACACGGCCAGCATCAACCAGTAGATGAGGGTGATGATCCTCGGGGTGATCATCGTGTCGAAATAGAGCCAGTTGCGCATGGTGCCTCCGGTTTTGGGGAGTGGAACGATAATGGGCGTGCCATGTCACAGCCGATAAGGCTGGGCTGCAGTCATGTGTCAGAAATGCACGCCGCGCTGTTTCAACTCGGCCAGTTTGGCCAGAACCTTTGCCGGATAGCTGCCACTGGCCACGGTGCCATGGGGATACAGCACGCTTGGCATCGCGCTGCCCATCATTCCGTTGAAGGTGCTGTAGTACGGCGCGTCGTAACCGCAGGTGTTGGCGCGCGCGGGTCAGGCCTTTGCCGCTGACTACATTGCGCCAATGTCACTGACGCTGGCACACCGGATGCCCGCCAGGTGTCGATGGTTGGCCTAACCAACGGCACCACCGGCCACTGTCTGGCGTGCAATGGCCTTGTGCACTCCGGCCTGCTGCGTTCTGGAAATCCGGAAGCCGAAGCGAGATCACCATCTCCGGCAACAGACCAGCAACCTAGGGTTCAAGGAATACGACTGCGGCGACCGCGAAGCCGGCCTGGCCCTGTTGCGCTGTGCCGAAAGCGGGCTGCGCGAACACCATGGGCAGGCCAACACCGCCGCGCACAGCTTCCGCTACGGGCTGGCCAAGTCGTTGGAGGAGCAGGGGCGCCCCATCGAAGTGCTTGCGCGGGTGGATGGATTGTCAGTCAGCGCGCTGACCGCAGGTGATCCACAACCCGGTTGGCAGGCACGGCTGAATGCCCCGCGTGGCAAGGCGCTGATGCGCAGCGGCCAGACCAGCGCCGGGCGCCCGCTGCTGGCCAGCGCACACTGGCGCAGCTGGAACAGCTCGACGGCGAGGATGCCGCCGAGCTGGAGGAAATGCGTGCGCTGGTGGGTAGCTGAGCAGCGCACGCAGGTGGCACACCTACTGGACCAGGAAGGTCACACGCATGTTGACCCGCCACTCCGTGATATTGCCCTCACCATCGGTCACCACCTTGGTCTCGTTGACCCAGGCACCCTGGATCCCCTTGACCGTACCGGCCACCTTCTTCAACCCGGTACGCACGGCGTCTTCGACGCTGGTCTTGGACGAGGCACTGACTTCAATGACTTTGGCTACTGTCATGTCCGGCTCCTTGGTTGCACCACGAACCATTTCGTGGAACGGCCAAGCTTGGCTGCTACCGTGTTAAGAGACTGATATGAGCTGTTAGCATCGTCACACGATGAACCCCGCCCCCAACCTCGTCCTGGTCGGCCCCATGGGTGCCGGCAAAACCTGCATCGGCCGCCGCATGGCCGAACGCTTCGGGCTGGCTTTCATCGATGCCGACCACGCCATCGTCGAAGACGTGGGCTCCAGCATTCCCGCCATTTTCGAGCATGCCGGCGAAGCCGGCTTCCGCGCCCATGAGAAGCGCGTGCTTGCCCGCCTGCTGGAAGGGCGCGGCCAGCTGATTTCCACCGGCGGGGGCGCGGTGCTGGATGCCGACAACCGCCGCCGCATCATCGAACGCGGCTTCGTGGTTTACCTGCGGGTCAGCGTGGCATCGCAGCTGCAGCGGCTGGCACGCGACAAGAGCCGCCCACTGCTGCAGCGCGAGGACCGCGAACAGGTGCTGCACGACATGGCCGCCCTGCGCGATCCGCTGTATGCCGAAGTGGCCGACCTGACCATCGACACCGACCTTTACACCCCCGCCGACGCCACCGCCCACCTGGTGGTGCGGCTTGCCGCGCAATGGCAGATTTCGGAACTCCCCGCATGAACGCTTCCCCCCGCACCGTCGCCGTTGGCGGTGACCACCCCTACACGATCCACATCGGCCCCGGCCTGCTTGAGCTGGGCGAACTGCTGGCCGCGCCCGTGCGTGGCCGCCATGTGCTGCTTGCCAGCGACGACACCGTGGCGCCGCTGTACCTGGCACGCGTGCGCGCCGCGCTGCAGGCCGCGCGCCCGGAGCTGAAGATCGGCGAGTACATCATTCCTGCGGGCGAGGCGTCCAAGACGCTGGACAACTTCGGCGGCGCCATCGCCGCGCTGGCCACGCTGGGCGCTACCCGCGACGCCTGCGTGCTGGCACTGGGCGGCGGCGTGGTGGGTGACCTGGCCGGCTTCGCCGCGGCCTGCTGGATGCGTGGCGTGGACTGCGTGCAGCTGCCCACCACCCTGCTGGCGATGGTGGACAGTTCGGTGGGCGGCAAGACCGCCGTGGATATTGCGCAGGGCAAGAATCTGGTCGGCGCGTTCCATCCACCGCGTGCGGTCATCGCCGATACCGCCGCGCTGCGCACGCTGCCGCCGCGCGAACTGCGCGCCGGTCTGGCCGAAGTGATCAAGTACGGCTGCATCCGCGACCCGCTGTTCTTCCAGTGGCTGCAGGCCGAGCGCAGCGCGCTGCTGGCCGGCGACGACGCCGCGCTGGCGCAGGCCATCGCCCGCAGCTGCGAGCACAAGGCGGAGATCGTCGAGCGCGATCCACTGGAAAAGGGCGAGCGTGCCCTGCTCAACCTGGGCCACACCTTCGGCCACGCCATCGAGACCGCGCAGGGGTATGGCGCGCCGGGCAATGACAACCTCAATCACGGTGAGGCGGTAGCCGTCGGCATGGTGCTGGCCGCACGCCTTTCCGCGGCGCTGGGCATGGCCCCTTCCTCGGATACGGACACCCTGCGTGCGCTGCTGGAAGCCTATGGCCTGCCGGTACGCATTCCTGCCGGGCTGGAGCCGGACGCACTGCTGGCGCACATGCGGCTGGACAAGAAGAACATCGCTGGCCGCCTGCGTCTGGTGCTCTGGCGCGGCATCGGCAAGGCTGAAGTGGTGCCCGACGTGGATGAAGCGGCGGTGCTGGCGGTGTTGGCTGAAGGGTGAGTTGAGGGGCGGCTGAAAAGCCTTACCCCTCCCCGGCCCTCCCCTTGCCTAAGGCAAAGGGAGGGAGTGGATCCTGGCGGCTGTTACAAAACCTCTCCCCTTGCCTGGCAAAGGGAAGGGGCTGATCCTGCGGGTTGTTACAGATCGCGACCAGGCCGCTTCTGCCCCCTCCCTTTCGCATCGCGAAGGGGAGGGTTGGGGAGGGGTAAAGCAGCACACCCCCAAGCCCCGAAACTCCCACTCCGGCTACAATCTGCGGCATGCGCGTCCTACTGCAACAGCCGCCCAGCGGCACCGAAGCCCCCCGCTATGTACAGCTGAGCCTGGTACCCGACCTGCTCGGCGGCTGGGAGCTGCTGCGCGAAAGCGGGCAGACCGGCGGCCGCGTACAGCTGCGGCGGGAGCTGTTCCTGCAGCACGATGAGGCACAGCAGGCCTTCGAGAAGGCCCGCGACGCGCAGATCAAGCGTGGCTACCAGGTGATGTTCACCAGCGGCCTGCCACAACCCTGAGCGCCCCACAGGCCGCACGACGCGGCTGCGCCGTTCCCCGTCAAGGAGTTCCATGTGACCAGCCCCCTTCGCAACGATCGCTTCCTGCGCGCCCTGCGCCGCGAGCCGGTGGACTGCACGCCTGTCTGGCTGATGCGCCAGGCCGGCCGCTACCTGCCCGAGTACCGCGCCACCCGGGCCCGTGCCGGCAGCTTCCTGGGCATGGCCAAGAACCCGGAAGTGGCCTGCGAAGTGACCCTGCAGCCGCTGGAACGCTTCGACCTGGACGCCGCCATCCTGTTCTCGGACATCCTTACCGTGCCCGACGCGATGGGCCTGGGCCTGTACTTCGCCGATGGCGAAGGCCCCAAGTTCAAGAACCCGGTACGTGACGCGGCCGCCATCGCCAGGCTTGCGGTGCCGGACATGGAAACCGAGCTGGGCTACGTGATGGACGCGGTGCGCCTGATCCGCCGTGAGCTCGACGGCAAGGTGCCGCTGATCGGTTTTTCCGGCAGCCCGTGGACGCTGGCCTGCTACATGATCGAAGGCGGCGGCAGCAAGGATTACGCGCACATCAAGGCCATGGCGTTCAACGAGCCCAAGGCCCTGCACCAGCTGCTGGAAATGGTGACCGATGCGGTCATCGCCTACCTGTCGGCGCAGCGCGCAGCCGGTGCGCAGGCGCTGCAGGTGTTCGATACCTGGGGCGGCGTGCTTGGCCCGGCGATGTACCGTGAGTTCTCGCTGCGCTACATGGCGCGCATCGCCGCCGAGCTGGAGCGTGGCGAAGGCGATGCACGCACGCCGCTGATCCTGTTCGGCAAGGGCACGGGCCAGTATGTGTCAGAACTGGCGGCCACCGGCACCGATGGCGTGGGCGTGGACTGGACCATCACCTTGGAAGATGCAGCGCGCGCCGCGGGCGGCAAGGTC
The DNA here is from genome assembly GCA_002329155.1 of Stenotrophomonas sp. UBA2124. GTDB lineage: Bacteria > Pseudomonadota > Gammaproteobacteria > Xanthomonadales > Xanthomonadaceae > Stenotrophomonas. The sequence goes on from DCXY01000005.1 coordinate 30,903, forward strand.
GCGCTGCAGGGCAACCTGGACCCGACCACCCTGTACGGCTCGCCGGAAGCCATCACCCGCGAAGTCGGCAAGGTGCTGGACAGCTACGCGGCCGGCAACGGCGGCTCGCGCGAAGGCCATGTCTTCAACCTTGGCCATGGCATGTCGCCGGACATGAACCCCGAGCACGTCGCCGTGCTGGTGGATGCGGTGCACCGCCTCAGCCGCCGCTGAGCAATCGCGGCATCGGGGCGCGTCGTGAGGCGCGGCCCCACGTCAACGCAGTGAAGAAAACGCGAAAAAAACGCCCGCGCGCCTTTGAGGAACGCGGGGCGTTCTGCTTTCTGCGCCAACCAAATTGCGGAAATTTCGGGAAAACAAGCTGTCAACCGTACCAACGGTCAAGTTTTTGGCGTGATGAAAATCACAAAGCCTGCACATACACATTCCTAACATTGATGAATGCGGCGTCACGCGATGTGACTACCCCAGGCACCCGAACAGCGCCTGCGCTGTTCCCTCGGACCTCCGGTTTTCATGCTCAGAATCAAAGATCTGCACGTCTCGCTTCAGGGGAAAACAATTGTCAGCAAGACCAGTCTCGATGTCGGGGCACCCGGTGTCCTGAGCATCGTAGGGCCAGGCGGCTCTGGAAAATCGACCCTGTTGCACGCCCTGGTTGGAGCCAGGGGAGAACTTGAGACCTCGGGTCAGATCATCTTCAACGATGCGCCGATGTCCGCGCTGGCCGCCGGCCAGCTGGGCTGGTACCCGCAACATGCCGCGCTCGGCCACACCAATCACCCCCCTGCTTCCCTCGACGAGCGCGAGCAGCACAGCAGCGACAGGCTGGCGCAGCTGCAGGCCTTTCTTGCCACACCGCGCTCCCTGTACGTACTGGATGAGCCCACCTCTGGCCTTACCGACAAGGATCTGGAAAGCGCGCGCGTGCTGCTGCGCGAAGCAGCTGCGGATGCGTTGCTGGTGATGGTCACCCACAACCGCGGTGACAGCATCGCGCTGGGCGGTGACGCGGTGATCTTCGCCGGTGGCCAGGTGATCGAAGCCGGCAAGGCCGATGCGGTGTTCACCGCGCCGACCACCGCCGGCGGCCAGCACTATGTGCGTACCGGCTATGTCGCAGTATCGCCCCCGGCGCGTTCGGTGCCGGTTTCCGGCACCTGGAGCCTGGTACAGGGCTTCATGTATGGCATGAGCCGGCCCGGGTTGATCGCTGAGGAAGAGGAACAGTACCGGCTGCTGCGCGACAACGGCGTGCGCCATCTGGTGTGCCTGGAAGAGCAGACGCACAGCGATGTCGCGTTGCTGGAGCGTCATGGCATCACCTTCCACCATTTCCCGGTGCCCGACATGAAGGCCCCCACCCTGCTGCAGGCCGAAACGTTCAGCGCGCTGGCCGTGCATACCGTACTCGGCGGCCATGCCATCACCTTTCATTGCAAGGGCGGCCTGGGTCGCACAGGCACCGCGCTGGCCTGTGCGTTGATTGCACTGGGCGACAGCGCCGCTATCGCCATCGCCAAGGTCCGCGGCGCCTGCCCGCTGGCCATCCAGAGCGAGGATCAGGAAGTTTTCATCAAGGAATTTGCCAGCCATGACACCGGTTGGCCTAACCCGGCAGCTGCTGCAGCCACCTAAATCAAGGAGCAACAACGTGTCTCTCGACAAGGCAATCGCACAAGCGCAGAACGATGTACCCGAATGTGTCGCCACTGGTTACGTGGACATGTCCACCGGCATGCTGCTGGCGGTCAAAACCGTGGATTCGCATCCGTCTGAAGTTCTCGACCTGGTGGCTGCCGCTACCGGCGACCTGTTCCAGGGCCGCAACGTGGTGGAAATCGAGCGCATGTTCGACCGTGTGCGTGGCATCACTGACCGCAAGACCCACTATTTCCAGGAAATCGTGGTGTTCAGCACCAACCTGATCCACGTCTTCCTCCGCTCCAAGAAGAACCCGGACAACGTGGCGGTATTCGTCTGCCGTATCTCGGCCAACGTAGGCATGGTGATCGTGCGTTCGCGCCTGGCCATGGCCAGCATCGACGCCGCACTCTGATCCCACAGTGGTCCGCGGCCCAGTGCGACGCATTGGGCCGCCCTGCGTCCCGGGGGACAGCACCGACATGCACCGTTCCATAACCTGCCTGCAGCTGGATGACGAGGTTGTCCGATCCTTGTCGTCACTGCTGATGCTGCTTGAAAAGTATCTGGACAAGCGCTGGACCGTGGACACCACCGTGTCCGCGCGTACCGGGCTGGTGCTGGTCAACCTGGACGAGGTGGATGCATCCGGCACCGCGCCGGCCATTCCGGCAGGCATGCAGGTCGTCGGGGTGGCGCGCCGCCCCCGCCAGCATCCGCCCGGCACCATTCACCGGCCGCTGCGTGCCTACGAAATCCTTGCACAACTCAAGGAGGCCGAGCGCCTGGCCGCCACCGGTGAAGCAACCGAGGCCGGTGAGCCGCAGGCCGATTCGGCCACGTTGGTACTCGAGCACGACGAGGCGCGCATTTTCCGCATGGAATACTGGCCGCCGCAGTTCAGACAATGGCCGCATGCGTGGTGGACGGTGATGGCCGCCCTGCGTAGCCGACCACTCAGCATCGAGCAGATCGCCAGCCATACCGGGCTGGAGCGGCAGACCATCGCCCAGTGCCTGGACGCGCTGCTGGCGGTCACCGCCGTGTCGGTCAAGTTCGACCTGAGCAATCTGCAGCACGCCCAGCCGCCGTCCGCGGAAAAGAAGAGCCTGTGGAAGCGGATCGGCTCCCGCGTTTCTACCCTGTTGAGGTCCCGATGAATCACGGCACCTTCAAGATCGTGCTGCTGGGTGAGCCCGGCGCCGGCAAGACCACCGGCATCGGCGCGGTCAGCGACATTCCACCGGTGGTGACCGACGTGGCCTGCACCGACGAGCTGGCCCAGCTCAAGGAGCGCACCACCGTTGCCATGGACTACGGCGAAATGGCGCTGAGCGAAAGCGAGCGCCTGCTGCTTTATGGCCTGCCCGGCCAGCCACGCTTTCGTTTCATGTTCGACGTGGTGAAGGAAGGGCTCAACGGCGTGGTGGTGCTGGTCGATGCACTGGCCACCGATCCCATGGCCGGCTTCGACCAGACCATGGACACCTACCACGATCAATTGCGGCACCTGCCGCTGGTGGTGGTGGTCAACAAGCCGCGCGGCGATGAAACCGCCCTGCTGGTACGCATCCAGGCTTCGCTGCGCAAGCGGCAGCTGGTTGCGCCGTCGATCGTGGCCGACGTGCGGCACCGCGAGCAGATGGCATCGATTTTTGAACTGATTTTCCTCTGCGCGGAGTATGGCGATGTCTGACCGTCTGGCGAATGCGCCCCCGGACGTGGTGGCCTGCGAGGCTGCCCTGAAAAAACTGATGGATGACGAGAGCTCCATCCTCACCGTGATGCTGGCCTTCCGCGATGGGCGCCCCTTCATGGTGCGCCCGCGTACCCAGCCCAACCCCGGGCGTCTGGCCGCGATGTCCAGCGCCTTGTCCACGCTTTCGACCACGGTGCTGCGTGAGCTGACCGGCAATGATTCGGACCTGACTCTGATCGAAGGCCAGGACGGCAAGCTGCTGCTGATTCCGATTCCCGCCGCTGGCCGGCTGCTGATGCTCACCGTACACGCCGATGGCGGGGCAAACCTGGGCCGCCTGCTGAGCTATTCGCGCCATTGCGCGGCCAGCATCAACGCGGCGTTCCCCGCCCATCTTCAAACCACTGCAGGTACGGCAACCAACCGCATGCCTGCCTGACATGGCCGTGAGTGGCCGGATTCCGTGCAGAGCATGTTGCACGCACCGCAATTGATCAGACCGGCAGTTGACTTGAACGGGCTGCACACCGACGCTGGCCGCACCTTCGCAGGATACCGGCCATGGCGTTCACCCGACGGTTGTTGTGGTTCGCACTGATCGCCACCATCGCGCCGGCCGCCGTTGCTGGCACCGTGGGGCCGTTGCAGCTCCAGGACAATGGTTTCCCTACGCTTGCTGCTTCTCCCGAGAGGTCAGGGCTGGTGGCCTTCAACACGACGCCCGGCGAATTTCCGCACAACTGCCAGCAGCTGCGCATCGCCACACTCGATGAAATAGCGCCGCGCTGGCGTGGCCATCTGCACAAACCGGTACTGGATGAATGCCGCAGCGCGCCGCCGGGTACAACGGCGACAGACAGCGGCAAGGCAGGCATCGCCACGGCCACCTGGTACAGCGCGCATGCTGCGGTGAAGCCCGGCACGGTGACTCTGCACGGCCTGCCGGTGCTGGCGGTGCGCGAAGCGCAAACGGAGTTGTATGGCAGCCGCACGCTGGTGCTGGGCGTACCGCTGCGGCAGGCGCTGGCGGTGCTGCGCCCGCTCATCGAGCACCGTTGCGGTGCCGCCGCGCGGGCCAACCCTTCCATCCCGGGCAACTGCGTGATGCAGCGCGAGGATGATGGCAGCTGGGCCATCACCGTGGGCGAGCTCAACAGCAGCATCCGCCTGTCATCCGACCCGGGCCATCATGAGCGCACGCTGCATACCGTGGCCGGCGGCGACTGACCTGCGCGGCGCCTGCACACGCCTGGCGCGACAATAGCCACCTGACGCCTACCGCAACGCCCCCATGCCCGCTGCCGCCCCCAACAACGTCACGCCCGCCCCCTGCGCGCCCAGCTACAAGCCACTGCTGTGGCTGGTGTCACTGGCGATCTTCATGCAGATGCTGGATTCGACCATCGTCAACACGGCACTGCCGGCGATGGCGCGCAGCCTGGGCGAGAGCCCGCTGCAGATGCAGTCGGTGGTGTTCAGTTATGCGCTGGCGGTGGCGACCTTCATTCCCGCCTCCGGCTGGATGGCCGACCGCTTCGGCACACGCCGCACCTTTCTGGGCGCGATCATCCTGTTCACCCTGGGCTCGCTGGCGTGTGCGCTCTCCCCCACCCTGCACTGGCTGGTGGCCTCGCGTGTGCTGCAGGGCATTGGCGGTGCGATGCTGCTGCCGGTGGGCCGGCTGGCGGTGATGCGCACGGTACCGCGCGAGCAGTTCCTGTCGGCAATGAGCTTCATCGCCATCCCCGCGCTCATCGGCCCCCTGCTCGGCCCCACGCTGGGCGGCTGGATGGTGGAGATCGCCTCCTGGCACTGGATATTCCTGATCAACCTGCCCATTGGCGTGGCCGGTTTCATCGCTGCCACGCGGATCATGCCCGACCACTACGCAGCGCAACGGCAACGCTTCGATCTACCCGGCTACCTGATGCTGGCCTTCGGCATGGTGGCGTTGTCACTGGCGCTGGACGGTGTTTCCGGGTTGGGCTCGGCACATGCGCTGGTGATCCTGCTGGCGGTGATCGGCATTGCCGCGCTCGCCGGCTACTGGCTGCATGCGGCCAACAGCAGCAATGCGCTGTTCCCGCTGAGCCTGTTCCAGGTCGGCAGCTTCCGCATCGGCATCCTCGGCAATCTGTTCTCGCGCATCGGCAGTGGCGCCATGCCGCTGCTGATTCCGCTGCTGCTGCAGGTGGGCATGGGCATGAGCCCGATGCGCGCGGGCATGATGATGATTCCGGTGGCGCTGGCCGGCATGGCCGCCAAGCGTGCGGCGGTGACGCTGGTGGAGCGCTTCGGCTACCGCCGCATCCTGATGATCAACACCGTGTGCGTGGGGCTGGCGATGGCCAGCTTCGCGCTGATCAGCAGCCAGCAGCCGCTGTGGCTGCAGCTGGTGCAGCTGGCGGTGTTCGGCGCGGTCAATTCCATGCAGTTCACCGTGATGAACACCGTGACCCTGCGCGATCTGGACAGCACCCAGGCCAGCAGCGGCAACAGCCTGCTGTCGATGGTGATGATGCTGGCCACCGGCTTCGGCGCGGCCACCGCCGGCAGCCTGCTGGCCACGTTCGGCAATCATTTCCAGGGGGTGAACAGCGCGCTGCATGCCACCTTCATCTGCGTGGGCGCCATCACCCTCAGCTCGACCCTGGTGTTCTGGCAGCTGTCCGAGAACCGTCCGCACCCGCGCGCGGTGGAGGAAGTGGCCGAGTAAACCAACGCACTGGCCGCGCCGGCCCAGGCAGGCGCGGCGTGGTGGTTCACTGTTCCTGCCGTGGCGCCAGCCCCTGCGCACGGCGCTGGTGCGCATCCAGCACGCCGGCAATGGCTTCCAGCAGCATCTGCGCGGTCACCGGCTTGCGCAGGAAATGGTCGAAACCGGCCTTGCGGGCCTGCGGCTCGGCCTCGCCGTCGGAGCGCGCGGTCACCGCGATCAACGGCATTTCATAACCCATGGTGCGCAGTTGCAGGGCCAGGCCGAAACCGTCGATGCCCGGCAGGTCCAGGTCCAGCAGTGCCACGTCGAAGCGCGCGTTGGATACTTCGGCCAACGCCGCCAGGCCGTGCGCGGCATGCACCACGGCGTGCCCGTGCACCTGCAGCAGGCCCTGGATGACCGCGGCGATGGTGGCGTCGTCTTCCACCAGCAACACCTGCAACGGCGGCAGGTTGGCCCAGGTGTTGGCGCCCGCACCGACCAGGCCGGTTTCCGGTGCCACATCCCAGGCCAGCGGCAGCGCCACGCTGAAGCAGCTGCCCTTGCCCGGGGCGCTTTCCACCTCGATGTTGCCGCCCATGGCGCCGGCCAGCTCGTGGCAGATGGCCAGGCCAAGGCCGCTGCCGCCGTAGCGCGCGGCGGTACGCGCGCCATCGGCCTGTTCAAAGCGGCGGAACAGGCGCTTGCGCTGCTCGGCATTGATGCCGGGGCCGGTATCGAGCACGTCGAAACGGATGCCCTTGCCGCCCTCGTCCACCGCCACGCGCAGGCCGACGGAGCCTTCGCTGGTGAACTTGATGGCGTTGCCCAGCAGGTTGAGCAGTATCTGCCGCAGGCGCAGCACGTCACCGTTGACGCGGGTGCGCGCCGGCGCGGCGTTGTCCAGCTCGAATGCCAACCCTCGCCGCTGCGCCAATGGCTGCATCAGCCCGCGCACGTCCTCCAGCAGCTGCTGCAGGTCCAGCGGCTGGTTCTGCAGCTCCAGGCGGCCGGCTTCGATGCGGGCCAGGTCCAGTGCGTCATTGACCAGACGCAACAGGTGCTCACCGGCGCGGCGGATCGACTGGGTGTAGCCACGCTGACGCTCGTCCAGATCAGAAGCCAGCAGCAGTTCGCTCATGCCGAGCACGCCGGTCATCGGTGTGCGCACCTCGTGGCCCAGCGTGGCCAGGAAACGGGTCTTGGCCAGCGATGCCTGCTCGGCCAACTCCTGCTTGTGCCGCGCCAGCTGCCATTCGCTGCGGCGTGCCAGGCGGCGCCGGTACAGCCAGCCGCTCCACACCATCAGCGCCACGCCAAAAGCGATGAGCGAGGCCAGCCCGGGCGCGCTGCGCCACCATGGCGGCTGCACGCGGAACGCCAGGGTCTGCACCGCCGACCACACGTTGTCCGAGGTGGCCGCCTGCATCTGCAACTGGTAGTTGCCCGGCGGCAGGCGCGAGAACACACGGTCGCCGATGGCGCCCACTTCCACCCAGTCCGGGTCGTAACCCCCCAGGCGGAAGCGGTAGAGGTTGGTGGCCGAATCGGCAAAGGACAGCAGCCGCACCGAGATGCGCAGGTCGCGGTCGCCCGGCAGTATCTGCAGCGGCGATTGCCGGGTGAGGTCATGCTCGGCATCGCCACGGCGCACACTCACCCGCTCGATCACCAGCGGTGGCTGGCGGGTGGACGGCTTGACCATCTGCGGGTCGAACAGCACCACGCCATCGGGGGTACCACCGGCAATCTGGCCACCGCGCGCCTGCACCAGCGTGCGGTAGCGGAATTCCTGCCCGGGCAGGCCGTCGTGCACGCCATATACGCGCACCGAACGGCTGGCCGGATCAATGCGGATCAGGCCGCGCGAGCTGCCCGCCCAGGCCACGCCCTGGCTGTCCACCACCAGCCCGGTGGGCGCCAGCATGGGGAAGCCACGCTCGCGGCCCACGCTGTCGAGCAGGCTCATGCGCGCGCCGTCCCACATGTAGCGGTCCATGCGCCCAAGCCCGCCTATCCAGGCCACGCCGGTATCGGTCAGGGCGAAGGCGGACACGCGTTGCTCGGGCGCCCCCGGCACCGGCACAAACCGCGCCTGCGCCGGGTTCCAGGCCAGCAGGCCAACGCCGGTGGCCAACCACAGGTGGCCGCGCGGGCCGCACTGCATGTCTTCCACCAGTACCTGCGGCAGGCCGGCCTGGCCCGGGGCGATGCGGCGCAGCACCCGGCCATCATCGCTGCGCTGCTGCAGGCCACCGTCTTCGGAATACATCCACAACCGGCCACCGTCGCACAGGCGCACGACGTCGATGTCGCCGGGCAGCGAGCCGTCCTGCGCATCGTCGCGGCGCCAGCGCCTGACGGCCTGGTCGCGCGGGTCGTAGCGGGCCAGCTCGTCCATGCTGCCCACCCACACCCGGCCCTGCGCATCCTCGGCCAGCGACAAAGGCCAGTTGCTGCCGTTGATCTTTTCCACATGCTGCTCGACCGCACCGGTGGCCGGGTCCAGCCGGTCCAGCGCACCGCGCGTACCCACCACCCAGATGCCACCGGAGGCCGAAGGTGCCATCGCCAAGGGGTAGGGATTGCGCAGCGAGCGCGGGTCGTCCAGGTGCCGCGACATCACCGAGAACTGGCGCCAGCTCGGCGGCAGGTGCCACAGGCCGGAGTTGGTGCTGGCAAACCACAGCCCGCCCTCGCGGTCCTCGTAGGCGTTGGACCAGTTCGGCTTGACGATGCCGCGCTCCTGCATGCTGTACAGCGGCACGTTGTGCACGGTGGAGGTGCGGTAGCGGCCCAGGCCGTCGCGGGTGTCCAGCCAGAAATTGCCGTCGGCGGAATACTGCAGCATGTTGAGCACGCTGCCCGGCGCCATGCCCGGCCATGTGGGCTGCTCGAAGCTGCCATCGGCATGGCGTACCACCACGCCCCGGTTGGTGGCCACCCACAGGCGGCCCTCGCGGTCCACCTTGAGCCCGTTGATGCGCGGTGACGGCAGCAGGGCTTCGTCCACGCGCTCGAAACCGGTGCCGGTCCAGCGTGCCAGCCCGCCCTTGGTGCCCACCCACAGGCTGCCATCCAGGGTCTTGGCCAGGTAGGTGACGGCGGCGGCAGGCAGGCTGTTGCGGTCACCCGGCACCGGCATGAAACGCTGGATGTGGCCACTGCTGGACAGCCGGTGCAGGCCACCACTGGCAGTGCCGAACCAGATGCTGCCATCGGCGGTGGAAGTCACCGCCCACACCGTGTTGTTGCCGATTTCCGGGTGGCTGTCCTGGTTGTAGAACGTGAAGTGGTCGCGCTCGGCCGACAGCACCACCAGCCCGGCATTCTGCGTGCCGATCCACAGCTGGTTGCGCCCATCCACATGCAGGCTCCAGACGTGGTTGTCCTGCAGCCCGTCCTCGGCCCGCCAGACGCGGTAGCTGCGTCCGTCATAACGGGCCAGGCCATCGCGGCTGGCCAGCCACAGGTAGCCGGTCTGGTCTTCGGCGAAGGCATGGATGCTGCTTGATGGCAGGCCATCGGCCACGGTGAGCTGGCGCGGCTGCGGGGTGGACGGCACCTCGGCCGATGCCAGCGGTGCGGCCAGCAATGCCAGCAGGCCGATCAACAGCCGCGCGGGAGTGCGCCAGCTCATCATGCCATTCCCTCCTGTGCATGCATGCCACCCCAGTTGTTGATGCCGGCGCGGTCGCGTGCCTGGGCCAGCACCCGGGCCATGGTGCTGGCCAGCAGCTGGCCGGTCACCGGCTTGCGCAGGAAGCCCTCCATGCCGGCTTCGGCGGCCAGGCGCTCGGCTTCGGTGTCCGAGCGCGCGGTAACCGCGATCAGCGGGAACTCATGGCCGCTGGCACGCAGCTGCCGCGCCAACGCCATGCCATCAAGCGCCGGCAGGTCCAGATCAAGCAGGCCGATGTCGAACCGCGACTCACTGACCGCCGCCAGCGCCGCCAGCCCATGCACGGCATGCTCCACGGTGTGCCCGCGCGCCACCAGCAGGCCGCTGATCACCTGCGCCACGGTGGGGTCGTCCTCCACCAGCAGCACATGCAATGCCGGCCCGGCCTGCAGCGGCGTTGCATTAGTGGCAGGTCCGCTGGCGGCCACGGCGCGCCATGCCAGCGGCAACTCGACCAGGAAGCTTGCACCGGCGCCGAGCTGGCTGTGCACCTGGATGCCACCGCCCATGGCCGCCGCCAGCTCCTGGCAGATGGCCAGGCCCAGACCGCTGCCGCCATAGCGCGCCGCGGTGCGCGGCCCTTCGGCCTGCTCGAAGCGTAGGAACAAGCGCGCCTGCTGCTCTTCATTGATGCCCGGGCCGGTATCGCTCACGGTCAGGCGCAGGCCAAGGCCGCCGGCGACATGCCGCACATCCAGCCGCACTTCACCCTGTTCGGTGAACTTGATGGCATTGCTGAGCAGGTTCATCACGATCTGGCGCAGGCGCATGCCATCGCCGGTCACTTCCAGGCCGTGCTCGAAACCGGGCGTGTAGATGAAGCCCAGGCCACGCCGCTCGGCCATGGGCGCCATCAGCGCCACCACCTCATCCAGCAGCTGGCCGAAGTCGAACGGGCGCACGTCCAGTTCAAGCTTGCCCGACTCGATTCGGGCAAGGTCCAGCGCATCGTTGACCAGCCGCAGCAGGTGGCTGCCTGCCTGCTGGATGGCACCGGCGTAGCGGCGCTGGCGGCTGTCCAGCTCGGTATCCAGCAGCAGCTCGCTCATGCCCAGCACGCCGGTCATGGGCGTGCGTACCTCGTGGCCGAGCGTGGCCAGGAAGCGGGTCTTGGCCAGCGATGCCTGTTCGGCCAGCTCCTGCTTGTGCAATGCCAGCTGCCACTCGCTGCGCCGCCGTACCCGCGCGCGGTAACCCAGCACGGCGGCGGCCACCGCCAGCAGCAACAGCACCACCCAGGCGGCAATGGCCCAGGCGCTGCGCCACCACGGTGGGGCCACGTCGATCTGCAGCAGCTGCGAAGGCGTCCACTGCCCATCGCCACCGGCGCCCTGCACTTCCAGCCGGTAGCTGCCGGCGGGCAGGCGCGAGAGCACGCGCTCGCCGTCGCTGCCGGAGTCCACCCAGTTCTGGTCGTAACCTTCGATGCGCGAACGGAACCGGTGCTGCGCCGGGTCGGCAAAGGACAGCAGCCGCGCACCGATGCGCAGGTCGCGGTCGCCCGGGCCAAGGTGGACCACATCGCCGTCCAGCGCCTGCTCGCGCATGGCGTCATCGCGGCGCACATGTACCGAGTCGATCACCAGTGTGGCAAGCGGGCGCGCCGAAGGCACCGCGTCAGGGTCGAACTGCACCAGCCCGGCTGCCTGCACTGCCAGCGCATTGCTGCAGCCCTGTGCCACCGGCGGCCGCGGCGAGAATTCCACGTCGGGCAGGCCGTCGCGGTCACCCAGCAGCTGCACCTGGCCCATGCCGTTGCGCCACAGCAGCAGCCCGCGCGGCGTGGTTGCCCACAGCTGCCCGGAGCAGCCCAGTACCAGCCCGCCCATGGCAACGGCCGGCACACCCTCGTCGGCGTCCAGCCGCTGCAGCAGTTCAAAGCGGTCACCCTGGCGCCGGTAACGTTCCAGCGCCCCTTCGCGCGCCAGCCATACCTTGCCATCGGCGGTGAAAGCGATGTCGTTGACGATGCCACGCGCCACGCCAGCCATCGGCACGAAGCGCGCACCGTCCAGCCGCAGCACACCGGCATCGCCCACCGCCCAAAGGGTGCCGTCGTTGGCGATGCGCAACTGTTCCACCAGCTTGTCCGGCAGCCCGGGGGTGTGCCCGGCCGGGTAGCTGGCCAGCAGGCGCCCGCTGGGATCGCGGTGCTGCAGGCCGTAGTTGACGATGGACAGCCACACGCTGCCATCGGCCGCCATCCGCATCAGGTCAACCCGGTGCTGCGGGTCGTCGCCCACGTCCAGGTCCAGCACCTGCTTGTGCCCGGTGTCGGGGCGGTACAGCACCAGGTTGCCGGCGCGGCCGACCCATATTTGACCATCGCGGGCGCGCAGCACCGACCAGATGCTGCCTTTGCCCAGCGTGCCTTCATCAGCCAGCTGCACCAGCCCGCCGCGCGGGTCGAGCCGGTACAGGCCATGGGCGCCTACGATCAGGAAGCCATCGCCATCGGCGGCGGCGTTGAGCATGTACAGGCTTTCCAGCGGCTGCCCATCCAGCCGGGTATGCGTGGCGAAGCGTTTCCAGTCCGGGCGCAGGTAGGCCAGGCCCTGGGTCAGCAACGCGGTCCACAGGCCGCCCTCGCGGTCCTGCATGAGATCCAGCACACCGCTGCGCGCGGTAAGAAAGCCGCTGCCGCGCTCGCCATCCAGCAGCTGCAGCTGATGGCCGTCACCCCGGTACAGTCCGTTGGCGCTGCCTACCCAGTAGCCGCCATCACGGTCATGCAGCACCACACCGGCACGCAGCGTGGCCGCCTCCGGCCACGGCGCGGCCAGCACCTGGCCGTCATCCAGCACCCGGTACAGCCCGTTCTCGGTGCCTGCCCACAGGCCGCCATCGCGGTCGCGGCTCATGCGGATCACGCTTTTGCCGGCCAGCAGCGGCGAGGCGATACGGACGAAGTGGCCCGTGGCCGGGTCACGCCGGGCCAGGCCATCGGCCGTTCCCACCCACAGGCTGCCCCCGCGCCCGGCCAACAGCGAGTAGATGGTGTCATCGGGCAGGCTGAAGGGGTCACCGCGCACATGCTGATAGCGGCTGACACGGCCATCGCGGTGCATCCGGCAGATGCCGCTGCCGCTGCTGCCCACCCACAGCTCCTGGTCGATCTCGGCCAGCGCCCATACCTGCTGCGGGCAGGCCGCCTCCAGTTTGGGAAACCGCTGGAAGCCCCTGCGCGCGGTATCGAACAGGATCAGACCGGCCCCATTGGCGCCCAGCCAGATACGGTCCTGGCTGTCCACCAGCAGGGTTTCCAGCACGTTGCCGGGCAGCGAGGCCGGGTCGTCCGGCTCGAGCCGCCATACCTTCAGCTCGCGGCCGTCGTAGCGCGCAAGGCCATCGTCGGTGGCCGCCCACACATAGCCGCTGTGGTCCTGCGCCAAGGCCAGTACCATGCGCGAAGGCAGGCCTTCGGACACGCCCAGGCGGCGCATGTTGGGCGTTTCGGCCAGCATCGCGGCAATACCGGGGGCGGACCATGCGGCCAGCACCAGCAGCACGCCCAGCCGGGCACGTTCAAGCAACCGCTTCATCGACGTCCGCTACTCCTCGCACTGCCCTGTGGCGCCCTGGAGCCGCTGCAGCACGCCCGGCGACCGCCCCCCGCAAGCCCGTGACTTTAGCGCCCGCACGGAAACAGGGCAAAAAAAGGCCCGCAAAGCCAGTACGCGGTGGCTGGCGGCCAGAGCACTGCAACAAACCATTGCGCACGGTGGGCACAAACCTTTTCACGCATGCCCCTAGAATCAGGCCCATTCCACGATGGGGAGCCGAACTTGCCACGACTCATCCTGCTATTGGCCCTGGGCATGCTGCCCCTGCTGGCCAACGCCGCCGACGAGCGTTACCGGCTGGACCCTGTGCACACCCGGGTGCTGTTCGCCATTGAACATGCCGGCTTCTCGCAGGCACTGGGCACGGTGTCCGGCAGTGAGGGTGTGCTGGAGTTCGACCCGGAGGACTGGGCCAGTGCCAGGCTCGATGTCACCGTGCCGATCAGTCAGCTGGACATGGGCAATGCCAAGTGGACCCAGGCCACGCTGGCGCACAACCTGCTTGATGGCGACCGTCACCCGCAGGCGCGCTTTGTCTCCACCCGGGTGGAGCCTGTGGACGCCAACCACGCTCGGGTGTTCGGGCAGCTGACCCTGCGCGGGGTCAGCCGCGAGGTGGTGCTGGAGGTGACCCTCAATGCGCTCAAGCGTTACCCGTTGCCGCCATTCCGGCGTACGGCGGGGTTTTCCGCCACGGCGGTGCTCAGCCGCGCCGATTTCGGCATCGATGCCTGGAAGTCGGTGATAGGCGACCAGGTGGAGCTGCGGATCGAGGCCGAAGCCCAGCGCGACCTGAGCGCGCCGGCGCCGGGTGAAGGCACCGACATTTCTCCCACCAAACCTGAATACACACTGCCGCAGGCTGCAGAAGACGCCCAGCCGCCCACCCAGACCGAGGAGCAGCACCCGTGAGCCTGAAAAACACACCTGCCACATGGGGCAGCGTCAGCAAGACCCTGCACTGGTTGATCGCACTGTTGATCCTGGCACTGGGCGTGGTTGGCTTGGTGATGGATGAACTGCCCAAGACGCCCAAGTATTTCTGGGTATTCACCGCGCACAAGTCCATCGGCATCACCGTGCTGGCACTGGTTGCCCTGCGCCTGTTGTGGCGCCTGTACGCCGGCGCACCCAGGCCGGTGCCGGGCACGCCCAGCTGGCAGGAACGCATCGCCTCGCTCACCCACTGGCTGCTGTACATCCTGATGTTCGCCATCCCGCTTTCCGGCTGGCTGTACGACTCGGCCAGCAGCCTGCGCCCGTTCAAACTGTTCGGGCTGGTGGAGATGCCCAAGCTGGTGGGCCAGAACGAACAGCTGCGCGAGCTGTCCCATGAATTCCACGAACTGGGCTTCTGGGTGCTGATCCTGCTGGTGGTTGCCCATGCCGGCGCCGCCTTCTTCCACCACATCTACCAGCGTGATGCCACGCTGCGCCGCATGCTGCCAGGCGGCGCAACCACCCCCCACTGAAGGAAAACCACATGACCATCAAACTGACCACTCCGGCCGCCGTGGCCGCTGCCCTTGCCGGCCTGCTCGCCACCAGCTCCGCACATGCTGCTGACTACGTGCAGGCACCCGGCAGCGGTTCGATCCTGGTGTTCGCCACCAAGTACGACGGCGAGACCTTCACCGGCAACTTCCCCGGCTTCCAGACCCAGGTCAGCTTTGACCCGGCCAACCCTGCAGCAGGCAAGCTCGACGTCACCATCCCGCTGGCGGGTGCCAAGAGCGGCAACAGCGACCGTGATTCCACGCTGCAGGGCGCGGATTTCTTCAACGTGGGCAAGTTCGCGCAGGCCCGCTATACCGCCAACGGCTTCCGGGCGCTGGGCAACAACCAGTTCGTCGCCGACGGCACGCTGGAACTGCGCGGCGTGAGCAAGCCAGTGACGCTGACCTTCAGCTGGGCACCGGGCGCGCAGCCGGTGCTGACCGGCAAGGCCACGGTGAAGCGCCTTGATTTTGGTGTGGGCAGCGGCGACTGGGCCGATACCAAGACCATTCCGGACGAAACGGCCATCAGCACCATCGTCAAGCTCAACGCGAAGTAAGCTGGAATCGGGCAACAGGGAAACGGGAACGGGGTGTTGGCCAGTGCCAAGCCCCGCTCCCCTGCTAGGCCAGCGGCTCAGGGTGTTGCCATCCACTCGACCAACCGCGCCGCATCGAAGGGCCAGTCCAGCTCACGGCCGCCCGCATCGCGCAGCACCGGCACACGCACGCCGTAGCGAGCTTCCAGTGCATCGTCTTCATCAATGAACACGCTTTCAAACGCCGGTGCCCGCGCCTGTGCCAGCACCGCCAGCGCCTGGTCGCACAGGTGGCAGTCATCGCGCTGGAACAACACCCATCCGTTCATTACCTGCTCCACCCTTGAAATGCTGCGCTGCAGACTGAGCCTGCAACAGTGAACACGTAGAATAGCTGGCTTCCAACGCCGTCCATAGAAGCACGCATGTCCGTCAGTACGTTCGACCTGTTCAAGATCGGTATCGGTCCAAGCTCTTCCCACACCGTGGGCCCGATGCGCGCGGCCGAACGCTTCGTGCACCGCTGGCTGCAGGACCCGGGCCGCCTGCAGGACACCGTGCGTATCCGCGCCGAGGTGTTCGGCTCGCTGGCGCTGACCGGCCGCGGCCACGGCACCGACAAGGCGGTGCTGCTCGGGCTGGAGGGCCACCGCCCCAACCTGATCGACCCGGACATCATCCCGGCCACGCTGGAGCGCATCCGCGCCAGCAAGCGCATCAATCTGATGGGCCAGCACGAAATCGCCTTCGACGAGAAGCGTGACCTGGCCCTGAACAAGCGCCAGAAGCTGCCGTACCACACCAACGGCATGCGCTTCACCGCCTACGACCGCGACGACCAGATCATCGCCACCCGCGATTACTACTCCGTTGGCGGTGGCTTCGTGGTCAACGAGGACGATGCCGCCGACGACCGCATCGTGCCCGACCAGACGCCCATCCCCTACCCGTTCAAGAGCGGCGACGAGCTGCTGGCGCAGGCGGCGCGCAGCGGCCTGAGCATCGCCGAGATGATGTTCGAGAACGAGAAGTGCTGGCGCAGCGAGGAAGAAATCCGCGCTGGCCTGCGCGAGATATGGGAGGCCATGCAGGCCTGCGTGATCCGTGGCATCCGCTCCGAAGGCACCCTGCCCGGCGGCCTGCACGTCAGCCGCCGCGCACCCACGCTGTACCGCGAGCTGTCCTCACGCCCGGAAGCGGCCATGCGCGACCCACTCACCACGCTGGATTGGGTGAACCTGTACGCGCTGGCGGTCAACGAGGAAAACGCCGCCGGTGGCCGTGTGGTCACCGCGCCCACCAACGGCGCGGCCGGCATCATTCCGGCGGTGCTGCACTACTACGACCGTTTCTGCCCGGGCAACTGCGAACAAGGCGTGTTCAACTTCCTGCTCACCGCCGCCGCCATCGGCATCCTGTACAAGGAGAACGCGTCGATCAGCGGTGCCGAAGTCGGCTGCCAGGGCGAAGTGGGCGTGGCCTGTTCGATGGCTGCCGGCGGCCTGATGGCCGCGCTGGGCGGCAACCCGGGCCAGATCGAGAATGCCGCCGAGATCGGCATGGAGCACAACCTCGGCCTGACCTGCGACCCCATCGGTGGGCTGGTGCAGATTCCCTGCATCGAGCGCAACGCCATGGGTGCGGTGAAGGCCATCAACGCCGCGCGCATGGCCATGCGCGGCGACGGCAAGCACAAGGTGTCGCTGGACAAGGTGATCAAGACCATGCGCGACACCGGCCGCGACATGCAGGACAAGTACAAGGAAACCAGCCGCGGCGGTCTGGCGGTCAACGTCATCGAGTGCTGAGCCACTGAGCCCGGCCAGCGGTGGCATCACACAGGGGATGCAGGGATGCAGAACAACGAACAGGGACCTGTCGCGCCACCACCGCGGCGCGCACCTACCAGGCCCACACCGCGCAACAGCGGCAGCCTGAGCCTGGGCAAGGTGGTCGCCGGCATGGTGGTGCTGCTGGTTGCCGCGTATTTCCTCGGCAACCGCAAGGCTCCAGACACCGATGCAGTCCAGACCACGCAGGCGGAAACCATCAGCGAAGCACGACACCCCGCCGCACGACCTGATGCCGTGGTGATACAGGGTGAGAAATCCACCACCCTGGCCACCGTTGACGATGCACGTATGTCGGTCGGCGACCAGGGCCGCGTGCTGCGCATTGAAGGCAGTGTCGGCAGGAACTTCGCCCGCAACCTGCAGGCCGCGCTCGACGCCAACCCGTCGCTGCAACGCATCGACATCCAGAGCGGTGGCGGTTACGCGCAACCGGGGCTGGAAGCGGCGCGCATGATCCAGCGCCGCAACCTCATCGTGCGCGTGCATTCGCACTGCGCCAGCATGTGCGTGGCCTTATGGGCGGCCGCACCGCAGCGCGAGCTGGAGCCGGATGCGGTGATCGGCCTGCACCAGTGGAACCCGCAGTGCGATGCCCTGCCCTCGCCAGCGCGCGAGGAATGCCACTACCAGGTGCAGTTCGCAACCGACCACGATGCCAGCTACGACGCCTGGCTGCGCGCGGCCGGCTTCAACCAGCGCCTGCTCGACCTGCAGACCAACACCGCCGCCGAGGACATCGCCGTGCTCGCCGCGCCACAGCTGTGGGACAACGGCGTGCGCTTCAACGTGGTCGACGGCAACGGCGCGCGCATGGGCCGCGACCAGGTGATGCAATACCTGGCCGCGCGCGGCACCCGTCGCTGAGCAGCGGGGGGTCAGCGGCGCCGCCGCAGCTTCAGCACGCCTTCCAGCGCCAGCAGCGCCACCGCCACCCAGATGGCGATATAGGTGGGCCACTGCCCGTGGCCCACGCTCTCCCCCAGCGCCAGCGCCGCCAGCATCAGCAGCACCGGTTCCACATAGGTCAGCAGGCCGAACAGGCTGAAGGACAACATCTTCGCCGCCTGCACGTAGCACATCAGCGCCACCGCGCTGACCAGCCCCAGCAGCGGAATCAGCCCGTACAGCGCCGGCCGCTGCGCCAGCATCGCCATCAGCGCATGGCCATCGCCGATGGACGCCCACCAGGCCACCGGCAGCAGCAGCACCAGCTCCAGCCAGAACCCGCCCAGATGCGCCACATCCAGGTGCCGCCGCACCAGGAAATACGCCGGGTAGCCCAGCGCCACCAGCAGCATTTCCCATGACAGCCCTTGGTTGCGCAGCAGGGCCCAGCCCACGCCGATGGCAGCACTGGTCACCGCCAGCTTCTGCAGCGGCGACAGGCGCTCGCCAAAGAACAGGCGCCCCACCAGCACCATCACCAGCGGCAGCAGGAAATAGCCCATCGACACCTGCAGCGCGCGTCCATGCAGCGGCGCCCACAGGAACAGCCAAAGCTGCACGCCCACCATGGCCGTGCACGCCGGCAGCGCCAGCCACAGGCGGCGGTCGCTGCGTACGCGCTGCAGTGTCTGGCCTATCAGCCTGCGATCGCCACCCACATACAGCATCAATGCCACCAGCGGCACCGCGAACATCACCCGCCAGCCGAAAATGTCCGCGCCCTGCAGCGGCGCCAGATGCGGGCTGCCGTAGTACATGAGGCCGAACAGCAGTGATGCGGCCAGCGAAACCAGAACACCTTTGGACACGGAGCGATTACCCGCAACAGAATGAAACAGATTGAGTGGAGCTGAATGCGCTTACGGCAAGGCCGGCGCAGGGTCTGGTAGCACCCGGCGACAACGGCCACGAGGCGGCGGCGAATGATAGCGCCCGGCCACATGGCAACTGCCATCCCTGCTCCGGCAAATGCAAGCATGACAGCGCGCGGCGCTTCGGCAATACTGCCTTGGGAGCAGGAATATCTAGGGGAATCCGCGTGCCAGCCATTCATTGGCGTGGGCCTTCAATCTGGTCAGGCATCATGGCACTGGTACTGGGCCTGCTGCCTGCCGTGGCATCAGCCTGGAGTGCCGACAGCAGCGCGCAGGTCGCCACTCCCAAACCACTGAGCCAGTACGCCCGCGATTACTGGACAGTCATGGACGGCCTGCCGCAGCTGGGCACCAATGCCGTGGCCCAGGACATGGACGGCTACATCTGGTTCGGCACCCTGGGCGGCCTCAGCCGCTTCGATGGCGACAGCTTCCGCAACTACTACACCTCCAATACTCCGGCGCTGCGCTCCCAGCAGATCACCGCACTGCTGCCCGACAGCAAGGGCCGGTTGTGGATAGGCACCGCCCATGGGCTCACCCTGCATGACAACCATGGCTTTTCTGCAGCCAAGGTGCAGGGCGAAGCGACACTCAACCAGCCGACGAACGTGCAGGCGCTGGCACTGGATGGCGGCGGCCGGTTGCTGATCGGCAGCCGCAGGGGCCTGTATGTGCACGAGGACGGCAAGGGTACGCGCCTGCTCAATGCGATCGGCCCGGTAACCGCCATCGCTGCCAGCCAGGGCAGCGTCTGGGCCGGCGGTGACGGCATGGTCTACCAGCTCGATGGCGAAACGGCCACGCCCTACCCCCTGCCCGGTGGCAAGGGCGAGCGGCTGGTCTCGCTGACCAACGTCGCCGATCAGCTGTGGGCAGCCACCATGAGCGGGCTGTACCGGCTGGAGGGCCGGCACTGGCAGGCACTGCCCGACCCACGCCTGCAGGGCGAACGCTACCGGCGCGGCTTCAAGGGCGAACATGATGCGCTGTGGGTCATCGAATCCTCGCGCCTGATGCGTCTGGAGAACGGCCAGGTGGTCGAGGACATCATGCTCGACCCCGAGTTTCCGCATGCGGCCGAGGCACTGGTCGACCGCGATGGCAATCTGTGGCTGACCAGCGCCAATGTCGGCGTGATGCGCCTGTGGCAAGGCGTGGCCTGGCATTACCCGTTGAAGGATGCGCCGGCATCGCCGCTGGTATGGACCACCGCGCGCCTGCCCGACGGCAGCATTCTTTCCGGTGGCGCGCAGGGGCTGAACGTTGCCCGCGACGGCCTGCTCCAGCCGTATCTGCACGATGCACAGCTGGCCACCGTCTACACCCTGATGGTCGAAGACGAGCTGATCTGGGCGGGCACCACCTCCGGCGTGGTGCTGTACCGCAACCGGCAGCGCGTGCCCATGCCCGCGCTGGACGCGCTGCAGGGCACCCGCATCACCGGCCTGCTGCGCAACCCCGACGACGGCAACCTGTGGATCAGCGCCGACAGCGGCGTGTACCGGCTCGACCGTGCCAACACCCTGCATGCCCTGCCGCTGCCGCCGCAGGTGGACGAGCCCATCATGCGCGTGCTGCTGCGCCGGCATGACGGGCAGTTGCTGGTGGGGGGTGAAAGCGGCCTGTACCGCATCCAGGGCGACCAGCTGCAGCGCCTCCAGATGCCGGTGAGCGACCCGGCGGTCCTTGCACTGCATGAATTGCCCTCGGGCGAGCTGCTGGTGGGCACGCGCTCGCAGGAAGGCCTGAGCGTGTTCGCCAATGACCAGTGGAGCAATGTGGACAGCCGCCAGGGCCTGCCCGCGCACCATGTGCCGTATGCGATCGTCAATGACGACGTGGGCAATGTACTGGTCAGCGGCTACCAGGGCGTATACCGGATAAGGGAAGGCGACCTGCTTGAAGCGGCACGCGACCGCTCCGTGGTGATCCGCTCGCAGGTGCTGCTGGCCCAGAACAACCGCATCCGGCCCGGCCAGGTGGCCACCTGCTGCAACGGGGGCGGCCTGGGCCGTGCGCTGATCGACCAGGGCAAGTTGTGGGTACCCGCTTCCGACGGACTGTTCCGCATCAACACCCGCATCGACACCGGCGCGCCCATCCCGCCCACCACGGTGATCGAGCGGGTGCGCGCCGGTGATCAATGGCGCACTCTGGACGGCAACGACTGGGTGCTGCCGGCCAAGGCCCGCAACCTGCGCATCGAGTTCAACGTGCTCGGCTTCAACCCCATGCACATGGTGCGCGCGCGTTACCGGCTGGTGGGCTGGGACGAGCACTGGAGTGAAACCGACGCGGCCAGCGTACGCGCCGTGCAGTACACCAACCTGCCACCGGGCTTCTATACCTTCGAGGTGATTGGTTCGTGGGATGGGCGCCCGCCGGAATCCAGCAGCCGCCAGTCGTTCGAGATCAGGCCGTATTTCCACGAAACCACCGCCTTCAAACTGCTGGTGGTGGTAGGCCTGCTGCTGCTTGGTGCGCTGCTGGCCGCCGGCATCTCGCGCTGGAAGAAGCACCGCCGTGCCGCGCTGGAAAAGCTGGTGCATGACCGCACCATCGCGTTGAACGATGCCAACCGCGAGCTGGATTCGATCAGCCGCACCGATGAGCTCACCGGCCTGTACAACCGCCGCCACGTCACCGAGCAGATCCCGCGCGATCTGGCCGCCCTGCCCAGCGGCCGCCAGAATGCGGGCGACTGCACGCTGTTCGCCTTGATCGACATTGACCATTTCAAGACCGTCAACGACCGCCATGGCCACGACAGCGGCGACAAGGTGCTGGTGGAGGTCGCGCGCCGGCTGTCGGCGCAGATGCGCTCGGGTGATTACATCGCACGCTGGGGCGGCGAGGAATTCCTGGCGGTGCTGCGCGGCCATACCCGTGGCAGGCATGCAGCCGTGGCCAACCGGCTGCTGGAATGCATACGCCGCGAGCCTTTCGTGATCGACGGCAAGCCACGGCCGATCACCATCTCCATCGGCCTGGCCGAAGTGCCGGTATTCGCCGATGCGCCGGAGGTCTGGAACTGGGAGCAGAGCCTGTGGCTGGCCGACATGGCCATGTACGGCGCCAAGCGCGCCGGCCGCAATGGCTGGGCCATCTACCAGCCGGTATCGCCGGACATCAAGCCCGCACGCGACGCCTCACCGCGCCTGCTGATCGCCCGCAACGACCTGGTGCTGCTGCACTCCGAGCGCCCGCAACCAGAACCGGACCAGGGTGTGGTGTAGCGGCGGGGAACGGGAAGCGGGGAAACCGTAGCCCGGGTAAGCGC
>DCXY01000008.1:0-44072 GCA_002329155.1 Stenotrophomonas sp. UBA2124
CGCGACAGCAGGATGTGCTCACGGGTCTGCGGCATCGGGCCGTCAGCGGCCGAGCACACCAGAATCGCGCCGTCCATCTGGGCGGCACCGGTGATCATGTTCTTGACGTAGTCGGCGTGGCCCGGGCAGTCAACGTGGGCGTAGTGACGGGTCGGGGATTCGTATTCGACGTGTGCGGTCGAAATCGTGATGCCACGTGCCTTTTCTTCCGGCGCGGCGTCGATGGACGAATAGTCCTTGAACTCGCCGCCGAAGCGCTCTGCACCGATTTTGGTCAGTGCGGCGGTCAGCGTGGTCTTGCCATGGTCGACGTGGCCGATGGTGCCGACGTTGACGTGCGGCTTGGTACGCTCGAACTTACCCTTGGACATGGCTGCTTCTTCTCGGTAACAGGTTGGTTATGGCGCTTTGAGCAAGATGGTGCTCACGAAAGGAATCGAACCTTCGACCTCCTCCTTACCAAGGAGGTGCTCTACCGACTGAGCTACGTGAGCGAGTTGTCTATTATGGCATGTTTTTGAATTCGTTCAATGGAGCGGGAGACGGGAATCGAACCCGCACCATCAGCTTGGAAGGCTGAGGTTCTACCGTTGAACTACTCCCGCACTGGGAAACTACTGCCACAACATGAAACTGGTGGAGGGAGGTGGATTCGAACCACCGAAGGCGTAAGCCAGCAGATTTACAGTCTGCCCCCGTTGGCCGCTTGGGTATCCCTCCATTTCCACCCCTCTTTCGAGGACCTTGGCCTTACCGGTCAGGGGTGGGAGAGCCCGCTATTCTGGTGATTGCCCCCGATACTGTCAACAGGAATTTTCACATTTGTTGAAAATTCTTTGCACATCGCAGGCCCCTTGCCAGGGGCGCACTCACTGGCCCGGCATCTTCAGCTTTTCGTCGGCAAAAATGGCCACATGCGGCACGCCGTCGGCGCCTATCCAGCCGCGGTACATGCCTTCGGTATTGAACGGCGTGGCCGCGCGCCCATCGGCCGACAGCACGATGGCACCGCCATCGCCGCCAAGTTCGGGAATGCGCTTGACCACCACGTCTTCACCGGCCTGCGCGGGGCTTTCCTTCAGGTACTTCATGCGCGCGCAGATTTCGTGCGCCACCGACAGGCGGATGTAGTACTCGCCCCAGCCGGTACCGGACACCGCGCACTGGTCGCTGGCATAGGTGCCGGCGCCGATGATCGGCGAATCACCGACGCGGCCGTAGCGTTTGTTGGTCATGCCGCCTGTGGAGGTGCCTGCGGCCAGCTTGCCTTCGGCATCCAGCGCCACCGCGCCCACGGTGCCGAAATGCTTGGCGGTTTCCAGATCCACATGCGCCTGCCCGGCCGCCTCTTCCTTCAGCGCACGCTGCAGCTGTTCCCAGCGTTTCTCGGTGCGGAAGTACGAAGGGTCCACCAGTTCCAGCTTCTGCTCGGCGGCAAACATCTCCGCGCCCTGCCCCACCATCATCACGTGGGGGGAATGCTCCATCACCGCACGCGCGGCCAGGATCGGGTTCTTTACCGTATGCACGCCGGCCACGGCACCCGCGCGCAGGGTGGCGCCATCCATCAGCGAGGCATCCAGCTCGTTCTTGCCGTCATGGGTGAACACCGCGCCACGCCCGGCGTTGAAGGTGGGGTCGTTCTCCAGCACGGTGATGGCGGCGGTCACCGCATCCATTGCCGGCTTGCCGGCCATCAGCGCCTTGTGGCCTTCGCGCAGCGCCTCGGTCATCGCCTTGCGTGCGGCATGCTCTTCTTCCGCGCTGAAGCCCTTGCGCTCGACCCCGGCGCCACCGTGGATCACCAGCAGCGGCGAGGCCGTCGCGGCCACCGCAGCCCCCGACGACAGTGAGGCCAGGCCCAGCAGTACCGCGGAAGTCAGCTTCATGGTTTCTCTCCAGATGTGAACCCTGATTCTAGGCACGCCGGGCGCTGGCTGAACAGCGCCCCGGGAAGACCTGATGCGGGCAGCCTGGCCGACCAATGGTGTCCGGACATGGAAAAGGGGGCCGAAGCCCCCTTATGTCTTCCGTGCTGATGGTGGCCGCTCACTGCGGGCGCAGCTCCAGCTCGCCATCCACCACGCTGGCCATGGCGGTGAAGGCGGCGTTGTCCACCCTGAAACCGTCCATCGACAGCTGGCTGTTCTTGCCCACGCCTGTCACCGGGATGGAGCTGAATTCCAGCGGCTGCCCGTTGGCCAGACGCTCGGCGCTGCTGCGCGGCATCACCAGCCAGGCGTAGCCGTCGTCCAGCGAGTACACGCGGCCACGGCCATCGGCCTCCACGCACAGGGCGGTGTCTTCGTCCACGCCGATGCCGACCACGTCACCCTCGCCCCGGTCCTGTGCGGCACGGGCGACAAAGACGATCAGCCGGCCCAGGCGGTCGCGCTTGGCGAAGTGGGTGTCGGTGACCACATTGGAGAGATAGGGCATGGTCAGGAAGTCCTTGTCCATGGTGACCTCGCTGCCCATCGGGTCGACCATGGCGGTGGGCGAGTTGACGCTGCCGCCATCCATCGCGCCATAGGCATAAGCACCCAGGATGGCCAGACCGGCGCTGGTGCCGCCGATCGGCTTGCCCGCCTGCACATGCGCGTTGAGCGCCTCGTTGAGCTGGGTGCCCTTCCAGAAGCGGATATAGCGGGACTGGTCGCCACCGGCGATGAAGATGGCATCGGCACCGCGCACCACGCGCAGCACGGCCGGATCATCGGCGGCCTTGCGGCTGTCGAAGACCAGGGTCTGCACCGAGGTGACGCCGCCGATGTCGTTGTAAAGCTCGTTCTGCAGCTCGTCGGCGCCGGAGGCGCGCAGGATGACGACGCGGCCATGGCCGGCGCGCTCCACCCACCAGTGGAAGGCCTCGGGCACCCAGTCGCCGCCGCCCATCAGCATCATCGCCGCCTCGGTGCTGCCCGGGCGCGGCGCATCCACGTTGCCCACCTCGTAATAGCGGTAGCCGGGTGAGGACAGACTGCGCACGCCATCGGCGCTGGCCACACCGGCCATGCCGAGTGCCAGAAGCCCCAAAGCCAAGCGTTTCAGCCACGAATTCCTGCGTGCCATACCACCCTCTCCCCAGTGCTGCATGTAACCGCTTACAGCCCTAATGCCAGACTTTTCGGTAGTGGTCAAGCCCGTGAAAAAGGTGTTAGATGAATCACCCCATTCACACTTTTCTGATAGGGGCAGCCGACGTTCCCCGAACGCCGCCAAGCAGTTTCCCGAAATACTTTTCATCAGAGAGCTGATTCATGCGCAAGCACGCAATGGTGGGTTCGATACAGCTGGCCCTGCTCGCGATGGCCGCCCCGGCTGTGGCCCAGAGCAACACCCAAAGCCAGCCACAGCAGTTGGATACCGTGCAGGTCACCGGCTCGCGCATTCCGCGCGCCCAGGTGGAAGGCCCGGCGCCGGTCACCGTGGTGACCGCCGAGGACATCAAGTCGGCTGGCTTCACCAGCGTGCCGGACGTGCTGCGCGGCCTCAGCCAGAACAACGGCTATACCCAGGGCCAGCAGAACACCACGAGTGCGCAGTCCACGCCTGGCGCGCAGGCGGTTGACCTGCGCGGCCTTGGCCCGAACCACACGCTGGTGCTGATCAACGGCCGCCGCACGGCGGATTTCCCGCTGCCGCTGAACGGCAAGAGCAACTTCACCGATATCGGCAACATCCCGCTGGGCATGATCGAACGCATCGAAGTGCTCACCGGCAGCGCCTCGGCCATTTACGGTTCCGACGCGATGGCGGGCGTGATCAACTTCATCCTGAAGAAATCCACCGATGGCACCACCATCGACTACCGCTACGGCGACACCAGCCGTGGCGGTGGCGAGTCGCATGACCTGACCCTGACCACCGGCTTCGAGCAGGGCAATTTCAGCGGCATCGTCGGTGTGGAGCTGATGCACAAGCGCCCGTTGTGGGGAACCGACCGCGGCGTGCAGGATTCCAGCCTTGACGGGCCAACCGAGAACAGCCGCCGACCGTTCCTGGTCGCCAAGATAAACAAATCCGCGCCACCGGATGACTGCAGCGCCCTCTCCGGCCTCAATGGTGGAAGCACGGTGTTGGCCACAGATTCGCGTGGCAGAGCGTACTGCGGCAGCGACCGCATCGCCGCGTACCGCACCATCCAGAACGAGCGCAAGGGCGCCACCGCCTACGGCTCATTCGAGTACCGCTTCGGCGACAACCTGTCCTGGTTTGCCGATGCCCAGCTTGGCCGCCAGAAGGTCAAGCTGATGACCGGCAACGGTGGCAACTCCTACCCCAGCGACAACATGGGTTGGGAGTTCCATGACCCGGCATCGACCGACAACGTGGACAAGATCTTCTACAACGAAGCCAGTGGCCGTTACGAAATCTGGCAGCGTCAGTTCAGCCCCGAGGAAGTCGGCAGTCTGCGCAACCGCATGAACACCACCACGCAGAAGACGCTGGCACTGACCACCGGCTTCAAGGGCATGTTCGGCGAGAACTGGAACTGGGAAGCAGCATACAACCATTCGCAGTACAAGGCCGACGTGGCGATGCCGCGCGTCAATGCCGCTGCCGCCAACCGCTTCTTCCTGGGCGAGCGGCTGGGCTATGACGATGACGGCTATGCCATCTACAACGCCGACCCGACGCGCCTGTTCTCCAAGCTGACGCCGGAGCAGGTCGCGCCACTGCTGGCCATGTCCACCTTCCATCCGGAAGCCAAGAACGACAACGTGAGCTTCACCGCCGATACACCGGCGCTGTTCTCGCTGCCGGCCGGTGATGCGGGTTTTGCAGGCGTGCTTGAGTTCGGCCGCCAGTCCTACGAGATCAACCCGGACCCGCTGGCGACCACGGCCGAGGCCTACTATGGCCCGCAGTACGGCGATGGCAGCGGCAGCCGCAACCGCTGGAGTGCCGCAGGCGAACTGCGCCTGCCCGTGACCTCCAACCTGCAGGCCAGCCTGGCCGGTCGCTATGACCGCTACAGCTTCAGCAACCGCCACCCGGGCAAGTTCACCTACAGCGCCGGTCTGGAATGGCGTCCGTTCGACACCCTGCTGGTGCGCGGCTCCTACGGCACCGGCTTCCGCGCGCCGGACATGCATTACCTGTTTGCCGGCGATGACTACTACCGCAAGGTGTCCACCGACTACTTCCAGTGCCGCCAGGACGAGCCGGGCTTCAGCAATGGCAAGTGCTGGGACGAGGGCGACTGGGATACCAACACGCTGGACATCTATGCCGGCAACAAGGATCTGGATGTAGAGACCAGCAAGTCGATAACCGCCGGTTTTGTGTGGTCGCCGGTGGCCAACTTCGACCTGGCCGTGGACTACTACAAGATCAAGGTGATGAATCAGGTGCAGTCGCAGGACCGCGAACTGCTGCGCATCACCGAAGCCAATTGCCGCCTGGGCGTGACCGACTCCGGTGCGACCGTGGACGTCAATTCGCCGACCTGCGTGGATGCACTGGCCCGCGTGATCCGCGATGCCGACGGCACCATCACCAGCGTCCACTTCGCGCCGATCAACATCGCCCGCGAAGAGACCTCGGGTGTCGATGTGACCGCCAACTACCGCCTGGAGACGGCGGCCGGCGGCAATTTCGCCTTCACCGGCAACTACACCTGGGCACACCGCCACACCCGCCAGCTGTATCCGGGTGACCCGACCGAGGACATGCTGGACGTCAGCTTCAGCGACACCACGCTGCCGCGCGTGAAGTCCAACCTGGGCGTGAGCTGGGACAAGGGCGCATGGGGTGCCAGCCTGTTCGGCACCTATCTGGGCCGCGTAGCCAACTACGACAACGATGCCTGGACCGAGGCGACGTGGCGCTTCAATGCCGGTGCACGTTACGACATCACCGATCATCTGCGTGTGTCGCTGTCGGTCAACAACCTGTTCGACAAGATGCCGCCGAAGGATGCCACCTGGGCTGCGTACCCGTACTACAACACGTCCTGGTTCGATGCCATTGGCCGCAGCTACTTTGTGCAGGTCACATGGAAGCTGGGCGGCAAACCGCTGTAAGCCGCTGGTGCAGGCGTGAAAGCGACAAGGCCCGCCAATGGCGGGCCTTGTTTGTGAGCCTTTGTAGCCCGGGTAAGCGAAGCGCACCCGGGGACAGGGCGGATTGATGCGCCGATTGTGTTTGGCTCACCGTGGTGCTGGCCGAGGGGTGTTCCGCTTCGATCATTCCCCGGTGCGCTTCGCTTACCCGGGCTACGTGGCTGCTGGGTGGTGCGGTTCTCCACAGGTAGTGTGGAGATCGACGGGAGAATCGTGTGGATAAGCCTGCGCGCGCGTTGAGCTGCAAGGATTTACGGAGGGTGGTCAAAGTTTGGCCACTGCTTCGCGAAGCGCAGTGATGTTGCCTGGTTGCCCTCACCCCAACCCCTCTCCCGCTTTGCGGGAGAGGGGCTCAGGTCGTGAGGTGCCGCGATCTTGTAGCCCGGGTAAGCGTCAGCGCACCCGGGGACGGGCAAATGACGCATCGGTTGTGTTTGGTTCGCTGCGCTGTAGATCGTCGTGTGTTCCGCCTCGATCATTCCCCGGGTGCGCTTCGCTTACCCGGGCTACGTGGCTGCTGGGTGGTGCGGTTCTCCACAGGCGGTGTGGAGAGAGAGGGAAGAATCGTGTGGATAAGCCTGCGCGCGCGTTGGGCTGCAAGGGTTTGCGGAGGGTGGTCAAAGTTTGGCCACTGGGTTGTGAAATGGATTGGTATTGCGTGCCTGCCCTCACCCCAACCCCTCTCCCGCTTGCGGGAGAGGGGCTCAAGCCGGGAGGTGCGGCGATCTTGTAGCCCGGGTAAGCGAACGCGCACCCGGGGACAGGGCGGAGTGATGCGCCGATTGTGTTTGGCCCGCTGTGATGCAGGCCGATGGGTGTTCCGCTTCGATCATTTCCCGGGTGCGCGTTCGCTTACCCGGGCTACGCAACCGTTGTGCGCTTCTCCACAGATGATGTGGAGAGTAACGGGAGAATCGTGTGGATAAGCCTGCGCGCGTGTTGGGCTGCAAGGGTTTGCGAGGGGTGGTCAAAAGTTGGCCATTGGGTTTTGAGGTGGATTGGCGTTGCTTGGTTGCCCTCACCCCAACCCCTCTCCCGCGAGCGGGAGAGGAGCTCAGCGGGCGGGAAGGATGTTGCTGCGCCTCACTGCCTGCTTCACCAGAAACAACAAGGCCCCGCAGTGCGGGGCCTTGTGCGTGCATCACGTCGAACGGATCAGACGTTGAAGCGGAAGTGCAGGATGTCGCCTTCCTGCACACGGTATTCCTTGCCTTCCAGTCGCAGGCGACCTGCTTCCTTGGCACCGGCTTCGCCGCGGTACTTGATGAAGTCCGCATACGAAATGGTTTCGGCGCGGATGAAGCCCTTTTCGAAATCGGTGTGGATCACCGCCGCGGCCTGCGGCGCGGTGGCGCCCTTGCGCACGGTCCAGGCGCGTACTTCCTTCACGCCTGCGGTGAAGTAGGTCTGCAGGCCGAGCAGGTTGTAGGCGGCGCGGATGACCCGGTTCAGGCCCGGCTCGTCCAGGCCCAGGTCGGTCAGGAACGCATCGCGGTCCTCGTCGTCCAGCTGCGACAGCTCCTCCTCGATGGCGGCCGACACCGGCACCACCTCGGCACCTTCGCTGGCGGCGCGGGCGCGCACGGCTTCCAGATGCGGGTTGTTGTCGAAGCCGTCTTCCAGCACGTTGGCGATGTACATCACCGGCTTGAGGGTGAGCAGGAACAGATCACGCACCAGCGCCTTCTCTTCCTCATCCAGGCCCACGCTGCGGCCCGACTTGCCCTCGGACAGCGCCGCCTGCAGCTTGGCCAGCACCGGCTTGCGCGCGATGGCTTCCTTGTCGCCGCCCTTGGCACCGCGCTCGGCACGGTTCAGCGCCTTCTCCACGCTGTCCAGGTCGGCCAGCGCGAGTTCCAGGTCGATGGTGTCGATGTCCGCGATGGGGTCCACGCGGCCGGCCACATGGATGATGTCGGTGTGCTCGAAGCAGCGCACCACGTGGGTGATCGCATCCACTTCGCGGATGTGGGCCAGGAACTTGTTGCCCAGGCCTTCGCCGCTGGCGGCGCCAGCCACCAGACCGGCGATGTCCACGAACTCCACGGCGGTCGGCACGACCTTCTGCGGGTTGATGATTTCAGCCAGCTCGTTCAGACGCTGGTCCGGCACCGGCACGATGCCCACGTTCGGCTCGATGGTGCAGAACGGGAAGTTGGCCGCGGCGATGCCCGCCTTGGTCAGTGCATTGAACAGGGTCGATTTGCCGACGTTGGGCAGACCGACGATGCCGCATTTGATACCCATGATGTGAATCCGTGCAGTGGTGATTCGTGATTGGTGATTCGCCTGCGCGGCAGCGCGCGGGAATCCTCAATCACCAAGCACCTTGGCTTGCCGGTGGATGATCCGGGATTGTGGCTCCGTCACCGCAGGCACCCTGCCCGCGCGAAACCCGAATCCCGCATCGCCCATCACGGCTTGCCGGTGTGCAGCCGCTTCATTGCTTCGTTGAAATCCCCTGCCACCGCCAACGGCATCACGTCGATGGCCGCGTCGATGGCGCGTTCCATTTCCACTGCATCCTGCGGCGACGGGCGCCCCAGTACCCAACCCACCACGCGGTCCTTGTGGCCGGGGTGGCCGATGCCCAGGCGCAGGCGGTGGAACTTGCCGTGGCCGAGCAGACGGATGGTGTCACGCAGGCCGTTCTGGCCGCCATGGCCGCCATCGAACTTCAACCGGGCCACGCCGGGCGGCATGTCCAGTTCGTCGTGGGCGATCAGGGTCTGTTCCGGCTCGATCTTCCAGAACCGCTGCGCGGCGGTGACCGACTTGCCGGAGAGGTTCATGAAGGTGGCCGGCTTGAGCAGCCACACCGGCTGGCCGCCGATCTCAACCTTCGCCACTTCGCCGAACAGCTTGCTTTCCAGCGTCCAGCGCGCGCCCAGCTTTTCAGCCAGGGCCTCAACGAAATGAAACCCGGCATTGTGCCGGGTCCGGGCGTGTTCGGAACCGGGGTTGCCCAGTCCAACGATCAGTCGCAAGCCAGTCATCGTCTTGATGCCTGAGCCATGCCCGCCCCGAGAGGCGGGCATGACCGGGCCGATTACTCGGCCGAAGCCTCGCCTTCGCCTTCGGCTTCATCTTCCGACTGGCCAACCTTGGCGATGACCACGGCGTCGTCGTGGTCCTTGCCCAGCTTCAGCGCCGGGATTTCCACGCCGGCCGGGAGTTTCAGGTCGGACAGGTAGATGATGTCGCCGGACTTCAGGTCAGCCAGGTCGAGTTCGATCGACTCCGGCAGGTCCTTCGGCAGGCAGGCGATGTTCACTTCCTTCAATTCGTGGGTGATCACGATGTCGGCGGACTTGCCAGCCGGCGAGGTGTCTTCGTTGAGGAAGGTCAGCGGCACGGCGGCGTGCAGCACTTCGTTATCGCTCACGCGCTGGAAGTCCAGGTGCATGATCAGCTGCTTGAACGGGTGACGCTGCAGGTCACGCAGCAGTACCTTGTGGATGGTGCCATCCAGGTTGAGGTCGATGATGGACGAGTAGAACCAGTCGTTCTGCTGTGCCAGCCAGATTTCGTTGTGGTTGAACTGGACCTTCGCCGGCTCGCGATCGCCACCGTAGACGATACCCGGGACCTGACCGGCGTGACGCAGGCGGCGGCTCGCACCCTGACCTTGCACGTCGCGACGGACGACCTTGATTTCGTGAGACTTTGCCATTGTTGACTACTCTAGGTTGATGCACCGCCTCGCGGCGCTGCGTAAAGACTCTTCCGCGACCAGAAGAGCCGGTATCGGCCCGCGGCGGTTGCCGCAGGCCGGAAAATCAATCCACGTACATCGAGCTGACCGACTCACCGAAGGCGATGCGGCGCATCGTTTCGGCCAGCATTTCGGCCACGCTGATCTGGCGGATCTTGGGACAGACGCGGGCCGCTTCGGAAAGCGGGATCGTGTCGGTCACCACCAGCTCATCGAGCTGGGAGTTGTTCAGGTTGTCCACGGCCGGGCCCGAGAGCACGGCGTGGGTGCAGTACGCGGCCACCTTCAGCGCGCCACGCGCCTTGAGGGCAGCAGCGGCAGCACACAGGGTGCCGGCGGTGTCGACGATGTCGTCGACCATCACGCAGGTCTTGCCTTCGACATCACCGATGATGTTCATCACGGTGGCGACGTTGGCACGCGGGCGGC
This sequence comes from Stenotrophomonas sp. UBA2124, assembly GCA_002329155.1. GTDB lineage: Bacteria > Pseudomonadota > Gammaproteobacteria > Xanthomonadales > Xanthomonadaceae > Stenotrophomonas. The sequence goes on from DCXY01000008.1 coordinate 10,213, forward strand.
GCTTGTCGATGATGGCCAGGTCGGCATCATCAAGGCGCTTTGCCACGGCGCGGGCGCGTACCACGCGGCCGACGTCCGGGCTGACCACGATCAGGTTGTCGGTGCCGTACGCGCGCCAGATGTCAGCCAGCAGCAGCGGTGAGGCGTACACATTGTCCACGGGCATGTCGAAGAAGCCCTGGATCTGGTCGGCGTGCAGATCGACCGTGAGAATCTGGTCGGTATGCACGGCCGAGAACATCTTGGCGGCGACCTTGGCGGTGATCGGCACGCGCGAGGAACGCATGCGGCGATCCTGGCGGGCGTAGCCGAAATACGGCACCACCGCGGTGACGGAGGCGGCGCTCGCGCGCTTGAGCGCGTCGATGATCACCAGCAGCTCCATCAGGTTTTCCGCGCTCGGTGCGCAGGTCGGCTGCACCACGAACACGTCCTGCTTGCGTACGTTCTCCTGGATCTCCACCTGCACTTCGCCGTCGGAGAACTTGGAGACCAGCGCCTTGCCCGGCCTTACTCCCAGTTCCTTGCAGATGCTCTGCGCCAGATGCTTGTTGGCATTGCCGGAAAAGACCAGCAGGTTCGGGGAATCTTGCATGACAGCTCTCTCGGGCGGGGGCGAGTAGCGAAGGAACGTGGACACTGCAGAGGTGATGCCTGGTGCAACGCGCGCAATCCATTGCGCTCAAAGCCGTGGGGATGGAATGGCAGGGGCGGTAGGATTCGAACCTACGAATGCCAGGATCAAAACCTGGTGCCTTGGGCCTCTTGGCGACGCCCCTGCATCAAACTATTCCCGTCGTCTCCAGCGCATCGAGCAGTGGCGAGCGATCAACACCCGCAGCCACCCATGCCCGCAGTTGTGACGGCAATTGCGCCAGTGCCTGCTCTGCTGCAGCGCGCGTGGCGAACTCGACGAAACAACCGCTTCCCGACCCCGTGAGCCGTGCCCGGCCAATGCCTGACAGGGCCTGGAACACCGCCTCGATGGCAGGTTCCCGACGCCGCAGCACCGGCTCGAACGCATTTCCGAGGACGGTCCCGGAAGCGAAGTCCGCTATTTTCGCGGGCGCGGCATCCCGCGTCAAATCCGGGGCACGGAAAAGTTCAGCCGTGGGCACATGAACGCCGGGGTCCACCAGCACATACCAGGCCGGGGGAAGGGCCAGCGGGGTCAGCGCCTCGCCCACTCCGGCCGCCCAGGCGCTGTGCCCGCGCACGAACACCGGCACGTCGGCGCCCAGCTTCAGGCCGATGGCGGCCAGCTCGTCCGCATTCAGGCCGGTGCCCCAGAGCCGGTTCAGCGCCACCAGCACGGTGGCCGCGTCGGACGAACCGCCACCGAAGCCACCGCCCGCCGGAATGCGCTTGGCGACCCGGATGTCGGCCCCCTGCCTGCAGCCGGTGGCGGTCTGCAGGGCCAGTGCGGCGCGCACCACCAAGTCATCGGCCTCGGCGACGCCGGCCACGGAGGGGCCGTCGCGCCGGATCTGGCCGTCTTCACGCAGGCGCAGGCCGATATGGTCGCCCCAGTCCAGCAGGCGGAACACGGTCTGCAGCTCGTGGTAACCATCGGCACGGCGGCCGGTGATGTGCAGGAACAGGTTCAGCTTGGCCGGGGCCGGCCAGTACGACCAGCCCGCCGTGTCATCGCCCGCGCTCATTGCCCGCCCGCACTCCATTCATCCACGATCAGGCGCACCTTGGCATCGCCGTTGACCGCCTCGATACGGCGCGGCAGCGAGGGCCGGCCGGCTTTCGCCGGGTACCAGTCGAGGAAATCCACCTGCCAGCCCTGCTGGCGCAGCACCCGTGGCCGGCCTTCGGCGTCGAAGCCGAGGTGGTCCGGGGCCTGTGCGCCCTGTGCCGGAAGGCCGCGCACCCAGTCGGGCAGCTGATCCACCGGGATTTCCCAGCCGGTAGCCTGCAGCAGCACCTGCCCGGCGTCATCGCCGCTGCGCGGGCCGCCATCCAGGCCTTCCAGACGCGCCGGCTGGCCAGCGCCACCGCTCAACTGCCAGCTCTGGCGGGTGACCGGCGCGGCCAGGCTGATCTGGTAGCCGGCCCCCTGCTGCTGCCAGTCGATGCGGCCGTTGCCACCGTTGCGGCCCTTGTTGATCGCCACCCTGCCCTGGAATGCCCAGTCCGGCTGTGCCCGCAGCGCACTCTGGCGTGCCTGTTCGGCCGCCTGTGCCTGGGCGGAAACCTCGCCCACTTCCGCCGGAACCGGCGCGGCCTGCTTCGTGGAAATCGAGCCACAGGCGCTCAGCCCGGTGGCCACCAACAGCAACAGCGGCGCCTGCCAGATTTTCATGTTCATACGCCCAATTTCTCGATCGCACGCTGCAGCGCGCGGTTGTCCGGGTCCAGCTTGCGGGCCTCGTCGAAGAAGCGCCGTGCTTCCTCCTTCTGGCCCAGCACCCACAGCACCTCGCCCACATGCGCGGCGATCTCCGGGTCCTTGGCCAGGCCCCAGGCGCGGCGCAGGTGCACCAGTGCTTCCTCGTTGCGGCCCAGCCGGTACAGCACCCAGCCATAGCTGTCGACGATGGCGGCATTGTCCGGTTCGGCCACGCGGGCGCGGTCGATCAGCTCCAGCGCCTCCTGATGGCGGTGGGTGCGGTCGGCCAGGGTGTAGCCCAGCGCGTTGAGCGCGGCCACGTTCTCCGGCTCGGCCACCAGAATCTTGCGCAGGTCGGCCTCGGCGCGTGGCACGTCGTCCTTGCGCTCCCAGGCCAGTGCGCGTGCGTACAGCAGCGCACTCTCGTCCGGGTAGGCGGCTAGACCACGGGTCAGTACTTCAACCTCGCCGTCTGGGTTGGCTTCACGCAACTGCAGTTCGGCTTCCAGCAGGTAGGCATCGCGGCGCACGTCGTCGTCCACCGTGGCATCGGCCTGCAGCGCATGGATGTCCTTGCTGGCGCGTTCCTTCTCACCCATCAGGTACAGCGCGTTGACCGCGCGCAATTGGGCCTCGCCACGCTGCGGGCCACCCGGCACGCCGCGGTACCAGTCCACCGCCTCCGGGTAGCGTTTTAGGTACTCGGCGATCTTGCCCAGCAGCAGGCGCTGTTCGGGGTCCGGCTTGCTGGCCTTGGCCGAGATGTCCTGGTACAGCGCCAGCAGCGCCGCGTCGTCCTTCTGTTTGGCCAGCAGCGAGGCGCGCATGCCCCAGCTCTGCAGGTCCTGCGCGCCCTGTGCCAGCACATGCTCGGCGGCGGCGGTTTCGCCCATGGCGTCGTAAGCGATGGCCAGGGCGCCGCGCAGCTCGGTATCTGTCGCGGCCTTGGTTTCAATGCCCTTGAGCAGCGCCAGTGCTTCCTCACGCTTGCCTGCCTGGTTCAGCTGGGTGGCGTGCAGCAGCACCACGCGCGGTTCCTCGGGGAAGCGTTTGACCACCTCGCTGACCATGCGCTGGGCCAGTTCCGGGCGCTCCATGCGCAGCGCCAGCCGGCCGAACTCCTGCCAGGCCTCCAGGTCTTCGGGGATGGCGTTGTCATCCACCAGCCCACTCAGCACCTGTGCCGGCACGGCCGGGTCACGGCCGCCGGTGGCCAACGCCAGCAGCGCATAGCGCCAGCCGCGCGGCTCGGGCGAACGCAGCACCGCCAGCAGCTCCTTGCGCGCGGTCTGTGCATCACCCTTGCGCATGGCCAGCGAAGCGCGGGTGCCGCGTACCGCCAGCGAGTCGGGGTCGCGCTGCGCCCACAGCGCCAATGCCTGGCTGGCGCGGGTATCATCGTCGGCAAGCATGGCGATGCGGGTGGCGCGTTCGGCCAGCCCCACGTCGCCCTTGGCCTCCTGGGCGGCCTGCAGGTACCAGCGCGCGGCGTCAGCCAGCTTGCCGGCCTGCAGCGAGAATTCGCCGGCCAGCATGGGCTCCAGCGGTGGTGCGGGCTCAGCCGCTACCGGCGCGGGCGCAGGTTTGGCAGGGGCCGCCAGCAGCGGAAAAACCGGCAGAGAAAGCAGCAGAACGGTGCATATGCGATTGAATACGGGCATCTGGCGCAACCGGGCCGTAAAATGGCGACCTTCAACAGCCAGCAGCTTATCGCAAGCAACTGAACAGATGACCCTTTGGGTGCTCGGACTGAACCACCAGACCGCGCCGGTGAACCTGCGCGAACGCGCTGCCTTTGGCGGTGACGCCTTGCCGCGCGCGCTGGATTCGCTGCGGCAGTCGCCGCAATTGGCCGAAGCCGTGTTGCTGTCCACCTGCAACCGTACCGAGCTGTACGCGGTGGCCGAGGACGGCGATGCCCTGCAGCACTGGCTGGAACAGCATGCCGGCGACCTGCACGGCTACCTGTACCAGCACAGCGATGGCGAGGCCGTGCGCCACCTGTTCCGCGTGGCCACCGGGCTGGATTCCATGGTGCTGGGCGAGCCGCAGATTCTGGGCCAGGTGAAGGACGCGTGGTCGCTGGCGCATGACAGCGGCGCCATCGGCCACCAGCTGGACCGCCTGTTCCAGCAGACGTTTTCCGTGGCCAAGCGCGCGCGCACCGACACCCGCGTGGGCGCCAACCCCATTTCCGTGGCCTCCACCGCGGTGCGGCTGGCGCAGGATTCCTTCGCGCGGCTGGATGAATCCACGGTGCTGCTGGTCGGCGCCGGCGAAACCATCGAGCTGGCCGCCAAGCACCTGAGCGAAGCCAAGGTGAAGCGGCTGCTGATCGCCAACCGTACTTTGGCCCATGCGCAGGACCTGGCCACCCGCCACGGCGGCGTGGCCCTGCCGCTGACCGAGCTGGAGCGCCATCTGGGCGAGGCCGATGTGGTGTTCTCCGCCACCGCCGCACGCGAGCCGGTGATCCTGCACAGCCACGTGGCCAATGCCCTGCGTACCCGCAGGCACAAGCCCATGCTGCTGTTCGACCTGGCGGTACCGCGCGACATCGAGGCCGATGTCGCCAAGCTGCCCGATGCCTACCTCTACACGGTGGACGACATGGAGCGCGCGGTCGAAGAGAACCGCCGCAGCCGCCGTGAAGCCGCCACCGAGGCCGAGGCCATCATCGACCTGCAGGTCACGCGCTATCTGGAAAACCAGCGCGCCACCCAGCTGCAGGCACCGATGCGGCAGCTGCGTGCCTTTGGCGAGGCCACCCGTGCCGAGCTGCTGGCCAAGGCGCGCCAGCAGCTGGCCCATGGCAAGCCCCCCGACGAGGTGCTGGAGCAGCTGGCGCATGGCCTGACCAACCGCCTGCTGCACCCGCCCACCGCCGCCCTGCGCCAGGCGGCGCTGGATGGCGATATCGACCTGACCCGCGCCGCCGAGCGCCTGTTCCCGGCCAGCCCGGGCTATCAACACCCTTCTGCGAGTACCGATGACGCCGACCCTGCGCCGTAAGTTGCTGGCCCTGGCCGAGCGCCGCGAAGAACTGGAACGCCTGCTCGCCGAACCCAGCGTGGTCGCCGACAACGAACGCTTCCGCAACTTCTCCCGCGAGTTCTCCCAACTTGAACCGGTCGCCACGGCGCTGGCCGCCGAAACGCGCGCCAAGGCCGACCTGGCGTCTGCCGAGGCCATGCGCACTGACCCCGAGCTGCGCGAGTTGGCCGAGGAGGAAATCGCCAGTGCGCAGGCACGTCTGCAGGCGCTGGACGAAGAGCTTGCGCTGCTGCTGGTGCCGCGCGACCCGCGCGATGAAGGCAACCTGTTTCTTGAAGTCCGCGCTGGTACGGGCGGTGACGAGGCGGCGATCTTCGCCGGTGACCTGTTCCGCATGTACGCGCGCTATGCCGAGCGTCAGGGCTGGAAGGTGGAGGTCGAATCCGACAACCCGGGCGAGCACGGCGGCTACAAGGAGGTGGTGGCGCGCGTGGTCGGGCGCGGTGCGTATTCGCGCCTGAAATTCGAGTCCGGTACGCATCGCGTGCAGCGTGTGCCGGCGACGGAATCGCAGGGCCGCATCCATACCTCGGCGGCTACGGTGGCCATCATTCCCGAAGCTGATGACGTGGAAGACGTAGTGATCAACCCGGCCGACCTGAAGGTGGACACGTTCCGTTCTTCCGGTGCTGGCGGGCAACACGTCAACAAGACCGAATCGGCTATCCGCATCACGCATGTGCCGTCGGGCGTGGTGGTGGAGTGCCAGACCGAGCGCAGCCAGCACGCCAACCGCGACAAGGCGATGAAGCGCCTGAAGGCGCAGTTGCTGGATGCCGAGCGCAGCAGGCAGGCAGCGGCGCAGGCGGAGAGCCGGCGCTTGCAGGTGGGCAGTGGCGACCGCAGCCAGCGCATCCGCACGTACAACTTCCCGCAGGGCCGCATCACGGACCACAGGGTGGAGGGGCTGACGCTGTACGACCTGCCCAACATCATCGAGGGCGATCTGGACGCTCTGGTAAGCCGCCTGCAGCACGAGCACCAGGTAGACGAACTGGCCAGACTGGCCGAAGGCACCTGACAAGCCACTGGCCTGAGCGTTTGCCTGGGCCGTTGTTGGCATTGTTGGCTGTGCCGTTGCCTTTGTGCCGTTGCCTTTGTGCCGTTGCCTTTGTGCCGTTGCCTTTGTGCCGTTGCCTTACAGCCTTTGACTTTCAGCCTTTGACTTTCAGCCTTTGACTTACCGGGTTCCCTTCCGCAGCGACGGAGGCGGCGGGAAATACCCGAAGGGCGGCGCACATGGATGTGCGCCGTTTTTCGCCGCGACAGGGATGTCGCGTCGAAAAATCCCGCTGGCGGAGTGAACCCGTGATGCGCAGCATCATGGGCGCGAAGGCAGGGCCTGCTTTCTTTTGGTTAGCTTTTCTTTGCAGGAGCAAAGAAAAGTAACTCGCTCCCCGCAGGGGAGTGAAAGCTCTTGCCTTTGCTTTTGATCTCGTTCTTTCCGCCGTGGAGGCCATGCAACTCCAAGCGACTCATAAATACCAGAGTCCACGGTGGCAGAGAAGGCGGCAAGGCAAGAACAAGAGCAAGAGCAAGGGCTTTCGCACCCCTAAAGGGGTACGAGTCACTTTTCTTTGCTTGTGCAAAGAAAAGGTAACCAAAAGAAAGCACACCCTGCCTTCGCGCCTTCCGCGCTGCGCGCTCCAGGTTCACTCCGCTGACAGGATTTTTCGACGAGACATCCCTGTCTCGTCGAAAAACGACGTGCGTCCATGCACGTCGCCCCATTCGGGGTCTTATCTGTCAGCTCCGTCGCTGCGGAAGGGAACCCGGCAAGTCAAAAGCCAGAGCCAAAAGCCGGAGCCAAAGCAGAAGCGGAAGCCACAACCGCAACCGCAACCGCAACCGCAACAACATTGGCCCAAGCTGAACCCCTGCCGCGCATCACAGCCTCAGGCAAGGCAGAATCAACCCCTCGCCATCGGCAACAATCCCCCGACTCCATGCCCGACGCCCCCAGCGAACGCGACCAACTGCGCGCCGCCGTCAACCGCCAGCCCAGCGACTTCATCGCCTGGGTCATGCTTGCCGACGCCGAACTCAGCGCAGGCGACATCCCCGCCGGCGACGCCGCTGCACAATGCGCCCTGCGCCTGCGCCCCCACCACCCCGAAGCACTTGCCCGGCTTGGCCGCGCCCGATGGATGCAGGGCCGCCACGGCGAAGCCGCCAGCCTCCTGCAACAGGCCTGCCAACGCGCCCCGCAACACCCCGGCATGGCCCTGTGGCTGGGTCACGTACTGGAAGACGCAAAACAACCCGAAGCCGCCGCCGATGCCTACCGGCGCGCCCACATGCTTGCCCCCGGCGAAGCCTACATGGCCGCACAGCGCCTGAATTGGCAACGCCGCCTGTGCGACTGGCGCGACCTCGACGCGCTCTCGCAGCAGGTGCGCAACGCCGTCGCCCAGGGCAACCCTGCAGTGGAACCCTTCGCCTTCCTCAGCGAAGACGCCACCGCCGCCGAGCAACTTGCCTGCGCGCGCCAGCGTGCACAGGTACTGGCGCAGGCCATCCCGCGCATGCCACCCGCGCAATTTCGTGCACAGGGGCCACTGCGCGTCGGCTTCCTCTCCAACGGCTTTGGCGCACACCCCACCGGGCTGCTTACCGTGGCGCTGTTCGAGCACCTGCGTGACCACCCGCAGCTGCAGACGCACCTGTTCGCACTGAATGCCGATGACGGCAGCGACATCCGCCAGCGCCTGCAGGCCGCAGCACACACCCTGCACGGTGTCGCCGCGCAACCCCATGCCGCAATCGCCCAGCGCATCCGCAGTGCCGGCATCGACATCCTGTTCGACCTGCGCGGCTGGGGCGGCGGCGGCACACCGGAAGTGCTGGCCATGCGCCCTGCTCCGCTGCAGATCAACTGGCTGGCCTACCCGGGCACCTCCGGCGCACCGTGGATGGACTACCTGCTCGCCGACGCCTTCGTACTGCCAACCGCGCTTGAAGCGGCCTTCAGCGAAAAGGTGCTGCGCCTGCCGCGTGCCTTCCAGCCCTCGGACAACACCCGCGTGGTGGCCGGGCCACCGTCGCGTGCGCAATGTGGCCTGCCGCAGCACGGCGTGGTGTTCTGCTGCTTCAACAACAGCTACAAACTCAACCCGCGCAGCATGCAGCGGCTGCTGCAGGTGCTGGCCGGCGTACCCGGCAGCGTGCTCTGGCTGCTGTCCGGCCCCGGCCACGCCGACCAGCGCCTGCGCGAAGTAGCACGACAGGCCGGCATCGACCCTGCCCGGCTGGCGTTCACCACCAGGCAACCGCATGCCCAGTACATGGCGCTGTACCGGCATGCGGATCTGTTCCTAGACACCCACCCCTACAACGCCCACACCACGGCATCGGATGCACTGTGGGCGGGTTGCCCGGTGCTCACGGCACCCGGCCAGAGCTTTGCCTCACGCGTGGCCGGCAGCCTCAACCACCATCTGGGGCTGGACGCCTTGAACGTGGCCGATGATGCCGCCTTCATCGCCACCGCCACCACGCTGGGCAATGACCGTGACGCGCTGCAGGCGCTGCGCGAGCGGCTGCAGCAGGCACGCAGCACCGCTGGCCTGTTCGACATGGCCGGCTTCGCCAACGACCTGGCCCACCTGCTGCAGCAACTGGCCCGCGGGCACGGCTGGCAGGGCGCTGCTGACGGCGGCTGACACATGGCTGCGCTAGGCTGGGCGCTCCATCACCGGGAACCGCCCATGGGCAAGCTCAAGCGCAAGCACTACGAACAGCTGCTGGAACCGATGCAGCTGGAACTGGCAGATATGGCCCGCTGGGCACAGCACACCGGACAGCGGGTGCTGGTGCTGTTCGAGGGCCGCGACACCGCCGGCAAGGGCGGCGTGATCCAGGACGTGGCCAAGCACCTCAACCCGCGCCAGTGCCGCATCGTCGCCCTGCCCAAGCCCACCGACCGCGAAGACACGCAGTGGTACTTCCAGCGCCACGTCGCGCACCTGCCCGCCGGGGGTGAAATCGTGCTGATGGACCGCAGCTGGTACAACCGCGCCGGCGTGGAACGGGTGATGGGCTATTGCACCGACGCGCAGTACCAGGCGTTCCTGAAGCAGGCACCGGTGTTCGAGAAGCTGCTGGTGGACGACGGCATCCTGCTGTTCAAGTACTGGCTGTGCGTGGACCAGGCGCAGCAGGAGAAGCGTTTTGCGGAGCGCCGCGAGGACCCACTGAAGGGCTGGAAGCTGTCGCCGGTGGATCTCAAGTCACGCGAAGCCTATGCCGACTACACCAAGGCCCGCGAGGAAATGCTTGAAGCAACGCATACCCCATATGCGCCGTGGACGCTGGTGGACTTCAACGACCAGAAGGTCGGCCGCCTTACCCTGATCCGCGACCTGCTTGATCGCCTGCCCGACACCCATATCGACGAGCCCACCATTGAGCTGCCGCCGCTGAAGGGCAAACCGAAGAAGGAAAAGTACAGCGTGGTGAAGCCGCTGCCTGCGTTTGACGTGAAGGTGGAAGACGAGGCCGACAGCGGGGAGTGAGCCGAGGCGAAAAGCCGCACCCCTCCCCAGCCCTCCCCTTCGCCTTCGGCGCAAGGAAGGGGGCAGCTCACCACGATCTGAAAGCCCCGTAGCCCGGGTAAGCGAAGCGCACCCGGGAAAGGCCGAAGCCATCACGGCAGAAGCACCCGCTTCCAACCCGAAGCGGCGCTCCTACCTCCTCCCTTTCAACGGCGGAGAGCCGTGAAAGACTGCTTCCCGCCAGCAACCGAACAAGCCAGCCGGCTCAACCCACCTTGCCACCCGCCGCCGCAATCGTCTGTTCGATGTCCTGTGCGTTCACCGGCCCCAGGAACTGCTTGGCCACCTTGCCATCAGGTGCGATCAGATAAGTCATCGGCAGCCCGCGCGGGGTGGCGAAATCCTTGGGCGGTTCGTAAGTGTCGATGATGGCGATTGGATAGGCCACCGGGTGCTCTTTCAGGAAGGCCTGCATCTCGGCCAGCTCGATGTCCTCGTAGGCCAGGCCTATCACTTCGATGTTCGCGCGCATGGCATGCAGCGCCGACAGCTCGGGCATTTCCTGCAGGCAGGGCGAGCACCACGTTGCCCAGAAATTGATCACCACCCATTGCCCGCGATGGCTGGCCAGGTCATACGCCTTGCCGTCCACCGTCTGCACCTGCAGCTGCGGAATCTGCGCGGTCTGCTGCACCACGTCCGACTGCCCCACCGCCGTGCCTGCGGCCGGCGCGGGTGCCGTGGGTGGCGCTGCTGCGGGGGCGGCCGGCTGCTGTGGCTTGCAGGCGGCCAATGCCAGCGCCAGCACGGCGAGCGGGAGGAACTTGGCGACCATCAGGTGTCTCCAGGATTGGCGTAGATATCGTCCATGCGGCGCTTGAGCAGTTCGCGCAGCGGCATGCGCAGCTGGTCCAGCGCGCGGCACGCGGCGCGGCCCAGGCTGTCGTCACGGAAAGGCAGGTATTCCTCGCTCACCGGAATGCGCAGCTGCGAGCTTTCATACAGCTCATTGAGGGTGACGCGGTCCAGGTCACGCGCCAGCAGCCATTCACCGCGCTCGCCCCGGCGCAGCAGGTCGATGCGCTCCATCTGCTCCAGCATCTGCTGCAGCAGCGAATCGGTGAGCATCGGCTCCAGCGACAGAATCTGCTCCTCGTCCAGCCCCTTGCCTTCCATCCGCGCTTCGCGGAAGCGGCCGATCAGGCGCAGCAGGCCATACAGTTCACAGCCCTGCGGCAGGCGCAGCGCGGCAGGCTGGTAGCGGAACGCAGCGATCGACGAGGCCAGCGATGCGCCCAGCAGCACCGACACCCAGCCCAGATAGATCCACAGCAGCAGGATCGGCACGAAAGCCACCGTGCCGTAGAGCTTCTGGTAGGACTGGAAGCTGCCCAGGTACAGGCCCATGCCCCACTTCACCAGCTCCAGCATCACCACTGCCAGCAGCGCGCCGGGAATGGCATGGCGCCACTTCACCATGTGGTGCGGCACCACGCGGTAGATCAGCATCACGCAGGCGAACTCGATGAGTACCGGGGTGAGCCGCAGCCCGATTTCCGCCAGCCAACGGCCCTCGCTGGTGCCGAACAGCGGCAGCGCCAGCACCTTGGCCGATACTGCCAGCGAGGCGGCGGCCAGCAGCGCACCCAGCGTCAGCACCGTCCAGTACACCAGGAAGCGGGTCAACTTGGGCCGTGCCGCCGCCACCCGCCAGATGCGGTTGAAGGTCTGCTCCACGCTGTTGAGCGTGATCAGCAGCGACACCACCAGTGCGATGAAGCCCGCGGCGGTCAGTTGCCCAACGCTGGAGGAGAACTGCCGCAGGTAGCCCTCCGCCGCACGCGCGGCTGATGGCACGAAGTTGGAGAACACATAGTCGCTGAGCGCCTCGCTCCAGCGGTCGAACATGGGGAACGCCGAGAGCACCCCGAACACCACGATGGCCAGCGGCACCAGCGCGAACACCGTGGTGTAGGCCAGCGAGCCGGCGGCCTGGAACAGCCGGTCGTCGATGAACCGCTCCCACAGGAAGCGGGCGAAGCTGGTGGCCCGCGCCCGGTCACGCAGGCGCTCGCTCCATAGATTGAGTGAATCCAATGGTTCCATGCGGCAAGGGTACCCGATGCAAAGCGCCACCCGCATCGTTGATACTGCCGGTTCCTGCAGGCGAATTGGATGGAGTGATGGCGGAGATTCTGGTGCTGTACTACAGCCGTGGCGGCTCGGTGGCCCGTTTGGCCCGGCAGATCGCCCGTGGCATCGGCGAGGTGCCCGGCATGAGCGCCCGCCTGCGCACGGTGCCGCCGGTGGCCGCCGTCACCCAGACCAACGCCCCGCCCGTGCCCGAAGACGGCGCACCGTATGTGGAAATCGCCGACCTGGCCGAATGCGACGGTATCGTGCTGGGCAGCCCCACCCGGTTCGGCAACATGGCCGCGCCGGTCAAGCACTTCCTGGACGGCCTGGGCACCGAATGGGTGAACGGCACCCTGTCCGGCAAGCCGGCGGCGGTGTTCACCTCCACCGCGTCGATGCACGGCGGCCAGGAGTCCACCCTGCTCTCGATGCAGCTGCCGCTGCTGCACCACGGTTGCCTGATCGTGGGCATCCCCTTCACCGAGCCCGCGCTCAGCCACACCACCACCGGCGGCACGCCCTACGGCGCCAGCCATGTGGCCGGCGCGCAGGACGACCCGCAGCCCAGCGACGACGAGGCCCATCTGGCGCGCGTGCTGGGCCGCCGCGTGGCCGACATCGCACGGCGTCTTTGCGCATGAAGCCCAGCGCGCGCGACCTGGTGCTGGGTACGGCGCTGCTGGCGCTGGCGGCGCTGTATGGATGGTGGTTCCGCGCCGACCCGCACCTGGCGGCGGTGCTGCTGGTCTTCGTCTCCCCGCCGCTGGTGCTGCTGCTGATGCTGGCGCTGGGCCGTGGCGTGGCCCGCTTCTGGGCCGGCGTGCTGGCGCTGTTCTGGTTCAGCCACGGCGTGATGAGCGCCTGGGCGCACCGTGAGACCGCCCTGTATGCGTGGCTGGAGATCGTGCTGTCGCTGCTGATCGTCGCCCTGGTCAGCGTGCCGGGCGTGCGTGCGCGCTTCGGGAAGAAGTAGGCGCAGCGGCCGCTTCCTGCAACCTTGGCGAAGGAAAGCCGCTGAAAAGCGCACGCGCTCACATCTGCGCTCACCCCTGCGCCGGCCATCGCTTTATCATTCATGCCATCGCGGCACTGGCGCCGCGTGCAGTCTGCGCAAGGATCCACCGCAATGATGGAAGAACTCCTGGTCGTCACCACCGGTGGCACGATCGACAAGATCTATTTCGACGACAAATCCGACTACCAGATCGGCGACCCGCAGATCGGCATGATCCTGCGCGAGCTGGGCGTGACCTTCCGCTTCAACGTGATTCCGATCCTGCGCAAGGATTCGCTGCACATCAGCGATGAGGACCGCGAGCTGATCCGCGCCACCATTGCCGCGCAGCCCACCCGCCATGTGCTGGTCACCCACGGCACCGATTCGATGGTGGCCACCGGCCGGGTGCTGCAGACCATCGCCGACAAGACCATCGTGATGACCGGCGCGCTCAGCCCGGCACGCTTCCGTGGCTCCGATGCCGAGTTCAACATCGGCTGCGCCATCGGTGCGGTGCAGTCGCTTCCGGCGGGTGTCTACATCGCCATGAACGGCCGCATCTGGGACCCCACCAAGGTGCGCAAGAACGTGGACGCCAACCGCTTCGAGGCGGTGTAAATGGCCAAGGGCACCCGCGCCACCGCCGCATTGGACAAGGCCGGGGTTGCCCACCAGCTGCACGCTTACGATTACAGCGCCGACGTGGACAGCAAGGGGCTGGCGGCGGCGCAGGCGCTGGGTATCGCGCCGGAGCGCATGTACAAGACCCTGATGGCCTGGGTGGACAAGCAGCCTGTGGTGGCGGTTATTCCCAGCGACCAGCGCCTGTCGCTGAAGAAACTGGCCGCCAGCTGCGGCGGCAAGCATGCACAGATTATGGACATCGCCGAAGCCGAACGCCGCAGCGGCTACAAGGTGGGCGGCATCAGCCCGTTTGCGCAGCAGCGCCCTGCGAAGGTGGTGTTCGCGGATGGCGTGCAGCAGCATGCCAGCGTCTACATCAATGCGGGCCAGCGCGGCCTGCTGCTGGAGATCGCGCCAGCGGATGCGCTTTGTTTTCTGCAGGCAGGCTGCAGCGACGTTTTCGAAGACTGAGTTTCTCCTTTGCGCTGAGGCTTCGTGGTTGAGGCAAGTGCTGAGGCAAAGTCAAAGGCTCACCCCTCCCCAGCCCTCCCCTGCTGCGCAAGGGAGGGAGTAGTCCGCGCGCGGAATAGTGGCCAACGCCGGCTGTTGGCCTCCTCCCTTGCGCCACAGGCGAAGGGGAGGATTGAGGAGGGGTGCTCCTGGCGAAACACCAAAACCACACCCCGTAGCCCGGGTAAGCGCAGCGCACCCGGGAAGCACGTTCACCGCGCGCGACCATGACACCCAAGGCAGCGGCGCAGCCGCCTTCTCCAATCCATCAACACCCCCGGGTGCGCTGCGCTTACCCGGGCTACGAGTTGCATCACCTTCCAGAAAAAGGCCCCGGCATATGCCGGGGCCAAAACCTCATGCAAGGTTGAAGTGGTGGCGCCCATTGCGGGCGCCACCTGCTGCATGCATCAGAACGTGATCGACCAGCTGTTGATACGGCCGGTATCGCCACTGGCCTTGTCGTTCACCCGCAACTTCCAGTTGCCGTTGATGGCCTCGCTGGACAGGTTCACGTTGAAGGTCTGCTTGATGTTGTCGGCACTGCCGCCGGCATAGTTGCTCAGCACATACACGCTGCCATCCGGTGCCACCAGATCCACCTTCAGGTCGCCCTTCCAGGTGTGGCTGATGTCCACCGCCACCGGCGTGGAGGCCGGGGCGTTGCCGCTACGCCCGCTCACGTTGATGGCGCTTTCCACCGTGGCCCGGTCAACGATATTCACCGGCGTGCTGTTGCTGAACGTCTGGCTGCCGCCACCACTACCACCGCCAGTGCTCCAGCTGGCCTGCAGGGTCAGGCCCGAATAGGCCGAGTAGGCATTGAGCATGACGTGGTAGGTGCCTGCCACCGGCGTGGCGAAGCTGCAGCTTTCCGTGTTGCCGGTCTTGTACGGGCGGCAATCGTAGGTGCTCGTGGTCGGCTTGCTGCCGGCACGCACGTACAGGTCTGCGTCGCCGCTGCCACCGGAGGACGCGATCACCAGGTTGCTGGCACCGGCCGGCACGGTCACCGTCCAGAACGCCTGGCTGCCTGCTGCGCCGGAGACGCCGGTAGCCGGCACGCCATTGGTCAGGGTGCCGCCACCGGTGCCCGGGTCAGGCGGATTGGTGCCGCCCTGCGCCGCTGCCACCGCCGCCTGCGCGTTGACGATGCCGACGCCGATGGGCTTGTCCGGCGTGGACGGGAACGGTGTGGCGGTGCTCTTCAGCAGGGCTTCCACCTGTGCCGGTGTCTTGGCCGGGTTGGACACCGCCTGCACCAGCGCCACCACGCCGGCCACGTGCGGCGTGGCCATCGACGTGCCACCGTAGGAGGCATAGCCCTCCCCGCTCGGTGCCTTGGTGCCGGTGTTGACCGTGGACAGGATGTTGGTGCCCGGCGCGGATACGTCCACCAGTGCACCGTAATTGGACTGCTGCGCGCTGCTCCAGATCGAACGCTTGCCGGCGCTGTCGTTGGCGCCCACCGCGATGACGTTGTTGCAGTTGGCCGGCGAGGCGCCGGATACGTTGACGTTGTCATTGCCCGCAGCGATCACCAGCGTGGCGCCGCGGCCCACGGCCGAGTTGATCGCATTCTGCGTGGTCGTGCCGCAGGCACCGGAACCACCGAGGCTCAGGTTGATCACTTCCGCCGGGTTGGCGTTGGCCGGCACGCCGGACACGCTGCCACCCGATGCCCAGACAATGGCGTCGGCGATATCCGAGTCATAGCCACCGCAGGTGCCCAGCACGCGCACCGGCACGATCTTGGCGCCGTAAGCGGTGCCCGCCACGCCCTTGGCGTTGTTGGTGACCGCGGCGATGGTGCCGGCCACGTGCGTGCCGTGCCAGCTGGAATTCTGCGCAGGATGCGAATAGCCGCACTGGTTGGCGCTCACCCAGTCACCCGGGTCGCTGGCGTCGCTGTCGCGGCCATTGCCGTCGTTGCCCATCGTGGCATCGTTCACGAAGTCGTAGCCGGGCAGGACATTGGCGTTGAGGTCACTGTGATTGGTGATGCCGGTATCCAGCACCGCCACCACCACGCCCGCACCGCTGGTCGTATCCCAGGCCTGATTGGCCTTGATGCCATAGGCGCCGCTGTAGCCCCACTGCTCGCCATAGCGGCTGTCGTTGGGGGTAAGGCTGATGGTGTTGATGCGGTCCACCTCCACGTATTCGACGTTCGGGTCGGCCGCCAGCCGGCGCATCAGGGTTTCTGCTTCGGCGCGGTCCAGCGGCGCATTGGCGCGCACCACGTCCGGACCAATCGCCAGCCGGCGCAGGTGCTGCACGGCCAGCGCATTGCCACCCCGCACGGGCAGCGCGCGCGCGGCCGTGCTCAGGCTTTTCTGCAGGGCGGTTTCGCCGGCAGCCTGGCGGCTGTCCTGGCGATATTTGACGATGAAGCGTTGGTGCGTGGGGGCCGATTCCAGGCCGGCCAGGTGCACCTCGCCAGCAAATGCCGGCGCGATCAACAGCAGGGAAGACAGCGAAACAGTGCCAACCACGACCAAACCACGGCCAAGCCTACGGTGCGTTCTGCGTGACATTGATAAGCCCTTCTGCATAGGAGAATGCCGCTACGTGCGGCGTCGGTCCTGCCCGGGCAATGGAGCCAGTCTGGAGTACGTGATGCCCGGGTAGAACTACCCGGACCAGTCCCCTGTCACCGATCCGTCGCCGGAGCGTAAACGCCGGCTAAACGGAAGCCAAGAGGGTTACAGACGAAACTGACACTCATTCCAAAATGCCATAAGTGACTGTTTCACAAACAGAAATGCGACATATGACACATGAATGACAGGCAATAAAAAAAACCTGCCCGGACCATTGTCCGGACAGGTTTTGTCTCTTACGCCTTGCTGTGTCAGGCTCAGGCGTCCAGACGCACCAGCCAGCCGTGGCGGTCGGGCTGACGCCCGTACTGGATGTCGGTGAGCTCCTTGCGCAGCGACATCGTCACATCGCCGGCCGGCGCGTCCAGATCACCCACCGAGAAACCTTCGCCCTTGAGCTGGCCGATCGGGGTGATGACGGCAGCGGTGCCGCAGGCGAACACTTCGGTGATGTCACCGGAAGCAACGCCCTGCTTCCACTCGTCGATAGTCACCTTGCGCTCTTCCACGTTCATGCCGCGGTCGCGCGCCAGCTGCAGGATGGATTCGCGGGTGATGCCTTCCAGGATGCTGCCCGACAGCGCCGGGGTCACCAGCGTGTTGGTCTTGCCGTAGACCAGAAACACGTTCATGCCGCCCAGCTCTTCCAGGTACTTGCCTTCGACCGGGTCCAGGAACAGCACCTGCGAGCAGCCCTGCGCCTGTGCCTGCTGCTGCGGCAGCAGCGAGGCGGCGTAGTTGCCACCGCACTTGGCCGCACCGGTGCCGCCCTTGGCCGCACGCGCGAAATCGGTGGACAGCCAGATCGCCACCGGCGCGACGCCCTTGGCGAAGTACGGGCCGGCCGGGCTGGCGATCACGTAGAAGCTGGCCTTGTGCGCGCCACGCACGCCCAGGAAGGCTTCATCGCCGATCATGAACGGACGGAAGTACAGGCTGGCCTCGTCGGCATCGGACACCCAGTCCTTGTCCACGGCAATCAGCTGCTTCAGCGATTCGACGAAGATGTCCACCGGCAGTTCCGGCAGCGCCAAGCGCCGTGCCGAACGCTGCAGGCGTGCACCGTTGGCTTCCGGACGGAAGGTCCACACCGAGCCATCGGCATGACGGTAGGCCTTGATGCCCTCGAAAATCTCCTGCCCGTAATGCAGCACCGCCGCAGCCGGGTCCAGCGAAATCGGGCCGTAGGGGGTTACCGCCGCATCGTGCCAGCCGGTGTCCTTGTCCCAGCGCACGGCCACAATGTGGTCGGTGAAATACACGCCGAAGCCCGGCTTTTCCAGGATCTTGGCGCGCTCTGCGGCGCTGCGCGGGTGGTCCGAACGGGTGACATCGAAGCTCAGGGAAGACTGGGACACCGGTTTATTCCTTCCAGATTGCGGGATGTGACAACCCGGCGCAGTGACCGCCGCCGGTAGGTTTTCGGCAAGGCTTGGTGAAGCGCAGGCAATCGGGCAGGCCGCCCGGCACCCCGCAATCACGGGCCAGGCGTTACAGCATGCCAGTTTCCAGACGCGCCGCTTCGGACATCATGTGACGCCCCCACGGCGGGTCGAACACCAGCTCGACGTCGGCCTGGGCCACCGTCGGAATCACTTCCAGCTTGCTGCGCACGTCATCGACGAGGATCTCGCCCATGCCACAGCCCGGCGCGGTCAGCGTCATCTTGACGTCCACCTCGCGCTGGCCATCGTCCAGGTGCTTGATGTCCACTTCGTAGATCAGCCCCAGATCAACGATGTTGAACGGGATTTCAGGGTCGAAGCAGGTACGCAGCTGCTGCCACACCAGTTTTTCCACATCTTCGTCGCCGGCACCGTCGGGCAGCTCCAGTCCCGGCGGCGGCTCCTTGCCGATGGCGTCGCCGTCCTTGCCGGCAATGCGGAACAGGTTGCCTTCAACAAACACGGTATAGCTGCCACCCAGCGCCTGGGTGATATAGCCATAGCTGCCGGCCGGCAGGGTCACGCTGTCGCCCTGCGGCACCATGACGGCGGGGCAATCGCGCTCAAAATGAACAGGTTCGCTGCTACGGGAGTACATGGCTTTGAATATGGGGACGCGGACGCTACCCGCAAGGCAGCCATTTTATCCGACTGGGCGGCCTCCCCGCTGAAAGGCTATGCTGACTGACCTGTTCGGGAATGCCCATGTCTCACGTTTCATCGCCGGCACGCCGTTCCAACCACTGGCTTTGGCCGCTGTTGCTGCTGTTGGGAAGCATCACCCTCACCATCGCCTGGCTGATGGCAGCGCTGGCCACCGGCACCCAGGCCGGCTGGATGGCGGTGCTTGCCGCGCTGGAAGCAGCCTGGATGCTGCGCCTTGGCGGCTTCAGGCCGGGCCGCGCCCGTTACCTGATCGCCATCGCCGCCGTCGTGGTGATCACTGTGGTTGCCAACTGGTTCATCGCCTCGGCCTACATCGGCGGCCCGATGGGCCTGACCCCGTGGGAATCGGCTCTGCGCATGGGCCCCCGTCTGGCCTGGACCCTGCTCTCCCTGGCCAACGGCCTGGGCGAAGCCATCTGGCTGGCAATCGGCATGATAGTCGCCTGGCGCGTCGGCCGCTGAGGTCAGGGGCAGCCGCCGCTGCTTCTCCCCTCTCCCGCGTGCGGGGCGTCAGTCCCCTTTTTTTGGGAGAAGGTGCCCCTGAAAGGGGCGGATGGGGGCATGAAAGCAACTGCCACCGGAAACACTGGCGAACAACGAACTGGCTGCATATGAGCCTGCCCGTCTGCCCTCACCCCTCTCCCGTCAACGGGAGAGGGGTTCAATGCGTGATCGTCACCTTGCGCGCCAGCCGCTGAGGTTGGGGACGGCCGCCTCTGCTCCTCCCTTCTCCCGCCTGCGGGGGAAGGTGCCCCGAAGGGGCGGATGGGGGCAATGAAAGCACCTGCCACCTGGAAATACTGCCAAACAAGGAGGTAGCTGCCTATGAGCCTCCCGCCCGCCCTCACCCCAACCCCTCTCCCGTCAACGGGAGAGGGGCTCAAACGCTTGGCATAGCGGAGTGCCGCTCTGCAATCTGCAGCGCCGTCAGCGTTTCGGTCGTCATGCTGTCTCCGATGCCACGGGCAGGCTCAGTCAATGCCCTCCATCAAGCGCCTTCAGCTCGCTCACCAGCGCGCTTGCCGCTTCGGCACCGTCGCCGTAGAGCATGCGGGTGTTGTCCGCGTAGAACAGCGCATTCTCGATACCCGCAAAGCCCGTGCCCTTGCCGCGCTTGATCACGATGGTGTTCTTTGAATTGACCACATCCAGAATCGGCATGCCATAGATCGGGCTGCCCGGGTCGGTCTTGGCCACCGGGTTGACCACGTCGTTGGCGCCGATCACCAATGACACATCGGTGTTGGCGAACTCCGGGTTGATATCGTCCATGTCGGCGATCAGGTCATACGGCACGCCGGCCTCGGCCAGCAGCACGTTCATGTGCCCGGGCATGCGCCCCGCCACCGGGTGGATGGCAAACTTCACCTTCACCCCGCGCTCGATCAGCCGCTGCGCCAGCTCCCATATCTTGTGCTGTGCCTGCGCCACCGCCATGCCGTAGCCCGGCACGATCACCACGCGCTCGGCATAGGCCATCATCGCAGCCACGTCGGCAGCTTCGATCGGCTTCTGGCTGCCGCTGATTTCCGCACTCTGCCCGCCGCCACCGAAGTTGGAAAACAGCACGCCGCTGATCGGCCGGTTCATCGCCTTGGCCATCAGGCGGGTCAGCAGAATGCCCGCCGCGCCCACCATCATGCCGGCGATGATCAGCGCCTCATTGCCCAGCACGTAGCCCTCGAACGCCACCGCCAGGCCGGTGAATGCGTTGTACAGCGAAATGACCACCGGCATGTCCGCGCCACCGATGGGCAGGGTCATCAGCACGCCCAGCGCCAGCGCCACCACGAAGAAGCTGATGATGGCCACCGGCTGCAGGCTCACCGCCGCCCACACGCCCAGCACCACCATGGCCACGGCCACCAGCAGGTTGAACAGCTGCTGGCCCGGGAAGGTCACGCGCTTGTCCAGCCTCCCATCCAGCTTGGCCCACGCGATGATCGAACCGGACAGCGACACCGCGCCGATGGCCGAGCCGATCACCGCCAAGGCCAGTACCGTGGGCGACGGCAACCGCGCGGCAAGGTCAGCGATGGCCTGCGCGCTCCAATGGCTGGTATCGCGGCTGGCCACGTCGGAAAAGCGCAGCAGCTCCACCGCGCCGATCGCCGCTGCCGAACCACCGCCCATGCCGTTGTACAGTGCCACCATCTGCGGCATGTCGGTGATGGCCACCTTCTTGGCCGACACCCATGCCAGACCGGTGCCCAGCACCAGCGCCACCAGGATCAGCGCGATGTTGTGCAGGCCCGGCAGGAAGAACGTGGCGGCCGTGGCGATCAGCATGCCCAGGCCGGCCCAGTGGATGCCGCTGCGCGCGGTCTTGGGCGAGGCCATGCGCTGCAGGCCCAGCAGGAACAGCGTGGCCGCCACCAGGTAACTGGCCTTCACCAGCAAGGTCATGCTCATGCATCCGTCTCCAGAACCGTTGAGTCATCCGCCACGACGCGCCTGTCCAGACGGTGGTGCTCACGCATCTCCATGGCCGTCTTCAGCAAACCGATCATTCCCAACCCGAACGCGACGCAGCCCAGCGACAGCTGCGACAAGGCCGTGGTGTCGGCCAGCGCAGCGCCCACCAGGCCGAGCACGATGGGCAGCAGCGCCTGCACGCCGAGCACCCCCAGCATCAGCGCGCCCTTGCGTGGGTCTTGCCACACCTTGCGCGACATCGTGTTCTGGGTTTTTGTCGGGTCCTGCAGCGAGGACAGCCCCACGCCCACGCCTGCATACAGCAACGCGCTGTTGTAGGCATCCAGCAGGCCTTGCCCGTCGTGCAGCAGCGGCTGCATCGCATGCAACGCCGCCACCAGCAGCGCCGGGTACTGCAGGTAACTGAGCCACTGGAACACCTGCCGCGCCTCCAGCCTGCGCGCGGCGGCAATGGGCACGGCAGGCGTCATTTACCCTTCCCTTCCGGCTTCTTGGAACTCTTGAACATCTCCAGCATGCGCTCGGTGACCACATAGCCACCGGCGGCATTGCCCGCGCCCAGCGCCACGGCGATGAAGCCGATGGCCTTCTCCAGCGTGGTGTCGGCATGGCCAAGCACCACCATCGCGCCAATCAGCACGATGCCGTGGATGAAGTTTGAACCGGACATCAATGGGGTATGCAGGATCACCGGCACCCGCGAGATGATCACGTGGCCGGCAATCGCCGCCAGCATGAAGATGTACAACGCCACGAACCCGTCGCTCATTGCTGTGCTCTCCAGGGCTGGAACGCCCGCCCCGCATGATAACCACGGCTGCCGAGCCGGCGCGACCGTTGCGCTGTCAACCATTTCCCTACCCGGGCGTTATCCCCATCAGGAACCAACGGAACGCTACCCTGTGCTGGTGACAAGCCCGCCCCTGACGCCTGCTGCCCCCCCTGCCTCGCTGGACGCGTTCCTGGCCGGCATAGGGCCGCGCGCCTTCCGCTTCGCGGAGGCGGGCCTGCGCCAGCGCGAGGACGCGCTGGACGCCGTGCAGGACGCCATGGAGCGCATGCTCGGCTACCGCGAGCAGCCGCCGGCCGAATGGACTCCGCTGTTCTGGAGCATCCTGCGCAGGCGCATCATCGACCTGCAGCGGCGCCGCAGCTTCCGCCTCAAGTTCTGGGCACCGCAGGAAGAGCAGGACCAGGACAGCACCATCGACTGGGCCGATGAAGCCGCCGGCCCGGCGCAGCAGCACGAGCAGCGCGAGGAGTACACGCGCCTGGTGCAGGCCCTGCGGCAACTGCCGGCCCGCCAGCGCGAAGCGTTCAGCCTGCGCGTGCTGCAGGAACTGGATGTAGCCACCACCGCCAAGGCGATGGGCTGCTCCGAAGGCTCGGTCAAAACCCACCTGTCGCGTGCGCGCGACGCATTGCAGAAACAACTGGAGGCCACGCGGTGAACCGCCTGCCCATGAACCAGCACGACGACTTCGACCGCTCGCTGCGGCAGCTGCAGCAGCACGCCGAAGGCGCCCTTCCCCCTGCCACGCTGCTCAGGCTGCGGCAGGCCCGCCAACACGCCAGCGCCTCCGCGCAGGCACCGCGCCGGCATGCCGCCGGCTGGGTGCTGGCCACGGCCTTTTCCGCCGTGCTGGCCGTCACCCTTGGCCTGCAGTTCAACCGTACCCCGCCAGCGCCGCAACCGGCCAGCCAGGCAACGGCCACCACCGACGATACTTCCGAAGACACCCTGCTGTTCGACGAAAGCCCGGAGCTCTACCTGTGGCTGGGCTCGGACGCCCTGGCGATGGAATGACCCTCATGAACCGCATCACGCCCCGACTGCTCCTGCCGCTGCTGTTGGCCCTGGCCAGCAGCCCTGCCCTTGCCCAGCAGGCCACCACCGCCCCGCTGCCGGAGTGGGACCAGCTCACCCCGGCCCAGCGCGAGACATTGATAGCGCCCATGCGCGACCGCTGGAACGACTCACCCGAGCGCCGCCAGCGCATCTACGACCACGCCCGCAGCTGGCAGCAGATGACGCCGGAGCAACGCTCGCAGGCACGCCGTGGCATGCACCGTTTCGAGCACATGTCGCCACAGCAGCAACGCGAAGCCCGCGCCCTGTTCGAGCGCATGCGCGGCATGGACAAGCAGCAGCGCCAGCAGCTGCACGACCAGTGGCAGAAGATGACGCCCGAACAGCGTGAGCAGTGGCTGCAGGCCAACCCGCCAAGGGAAAGGAAGTAAGGCAGCCTGTGTAGAGTGGAGCCGGGCGCCGTTGCGGGCTCCCCGCAAGCGCCGTAGCCGGGCCAACATGGCGCGACTTTTGTAGCCCGGGTAAGCAAAGCGCACCCGGGAAGCAGGCGCTGCATCAGGCATCGAAAGTCCGCACCCGCGCGAACTCTGTGCATCAACATCACATCATCAACCCGTGAACCCCGGGTGCGCTGCGCTTACCCGGGCTACGCCGTGGGCGACGATTCCCGCGCCGTGAACGCAACGATCCATGCGACGACCTCAAGCGCGATGCCGATACCACCAAATACCCGTGCAGTAGTCACATATGACGCCACGTAGCACCCGAGTGCAAGCACAAACAGCAGCACCGCCAAAACGTGAAGCAACTTCATCTCACCCCCGATTCCACACAGACAAGCCGTGGCCCGTACCCCGCAGCTTTTGTAGCCCGGGTAAGCGCAGCGCACCCGGGAAGCAGGCGATACATCAGCACACGGAAGGACTGCACACGCGCACATGCGCGGCCTCAATATCGCCTCATTAACCCGTGAACCCCGGGTGCGCTTCGCTTACCCGGGCCACATCGCTGTGCCAATCATGGCCAAGCAAGCCAATCGGATATCTGCAAGCCATTCAACAAGTTTTAGCAATTCACTGGGAATGCTACTCAAGACAACACCGCAAGCCAGCCAGACCGCACCAACGGCTGCAACGTTCAAGCCATCTGTCGACGCTGCTTTGATCATCACTTCCAGTTGCCGATCACCATTGAATCTCTCGGTCTCTGCGTCACGAAAATGCTGTTCCGTAGAACACATATGACTATCCAGACGACCATCGACGGTATAGATATGCTCGCGAAGCAGTTCCAAATTTTTTTTCCACTGCAATGAGCCGCGACTCACAGCTTCCGTCTGGTGCGGCACCGTGCCAAGAGTAGCCCCTTCCTCTTGCGGATATTGTGAGGTGCACCTTTCCCGCCGATGTACCCGCCTCGCGCGGCGTAATCCCAGGAAAAGACCGAATCCAATCATGCAGCGACTCCAACAAGCTGGGCGTACAAAACTTCCTTCTCGTATCACGTATGCCAATTGCAGCCGCTGCGATTCCGAACAACTGAAGAACCAGGCCAGAAATTCTCACACTCCCCTCACTCCGCCAAAAGAGGAGAGATGCCATTGAAAGCGCCAAAACCATTAATACGCAGAATGCTGCCAAACGAGGCTTCAGCAGCCATGCAAACAACCGCCCCACCCAAAGGATAGGCTTTGCGAAAACGCCTTTCATCAGGTCTATCCCAGCATTGAAATTCGGCCAATAGGTCTAGCCATGGAAAGCGCCCCGACAAAGCAAGCCAAACTCAGCAAACCAAGAGTCCATTCACGCCCTATCAATTCGGTCAGCGCCGGAATTCGCGAGGCGCCTCCCAAACCCCTCAAACCGGCGGAATCTCCCCACCCGCCGGCCGCTGCGGCCACACGGTCTTCGCCAGCAGTTCGTCGTTCCAGTCGAAGCTCAGCGCGCCGTCCTTCAGGAACAGACTGACGAAGTTGTAGACGTTGCGGGCGTACATCTCGCTGGCGTGCACGGCGCCCATGCTGGCCAGGTCGAGCGGGCCGGCCACGGTCACGCCGTTCACGTCCACGGTTTCGCCGGGGCGGGTGGCTTCGCAGTTGCCGCCGGTTTCAGCGGCCAGGTCAACGATGACGCTGCCCGGGCGCATGCCGTCCACCATGCTGGCGGTGATGATCTTCGGTGCCGGGCGCCCCGGCACGGCGGCGGTGCAGATCACCACGTCCACACCCTTCAGGTGCTCGGCCAGGCGGCGTTGCTGCTCGGCGCGTTCCTCGTCGGTGAGCTGGCGCGCATAGCCGCCCTCGCCTGCGGCGCTCACGCCCAGGTCAAGGAACTTGCCGCCGAGTGATTCGATCTGCTCGCGGGTTTCCGGGCGCACGTCGAAGCCTTCCACCGCCGCGCCCAGGCGCTTGGCGGTGGCCACCGACTGCAGGCCGGCAACACCGGCGCCCACCACCAGCACCTTGGAGGGGCGGATGGTGCCGGCGGCGGTAGTCAGCATCGGGAAGAAGCGCGGTGCCAGCTGCGCGGCGATCAGCGTGGCCTTGTAGCCGGCCATGCCGGCCTGCGAGCTGAGCACGTCCATGGCCTGCGCGCGGGTGGTGCGCGGCAGCCGCTCCAGCGGGAAGGTCTGCAGCTGGCGTGCCTGCAGCGCGGCTGTGCGCGCCGGTTCGGCCTGCGGCTGCAGGGTGCCCACCAGCGTGGCGCCAGTCTTGAGGGTTTCGATCACCGAAGGCGGCGGCGGCTGCACGCACAGCAGCAGGTCGGCCCCGGCAAGGCTGGCATCGAGCACGGCGCCGGCGTCCTGGTAGGCCTGGTCGGTGAAGCCGGCGGCAATGCCCGCACCCGGCTGCACATGCACGCTGGCGCCGACGGCGATCAGCTTCTTCACCGTTTCCGGCGTGGCGGCAACGCGGCGTTCGCCGCTGGCAGCTTCCTTCAAAACGCGTACATCAACGGCCATTCCAGTCCCCGATGCGCAATGGATCAACGCCCGGATCGTAGCAAAGCCACGGGCCTGCGCGGCAGGCCGTGTTGGCGCCGGCTCAGCCGACGGCGGCGGCGCGCGGCTCCAGCCGGTCAATCACGCCCTGCATCGCGCTGTCGAAGGCGCCATCGTCCACATGCGGGCGCAGGCGGCCCAGCCGCACCATCACCGCCAGTTCCTCCGGCGAAGCCACGCAGAAGCGGATGCCGCGACGGTTCACGAACAGCAGGCGCGCCGAAATGGGGCTGACCCATGACAACTTGCCCGCCTGCACCTTGCCGTCCTTGTCGGCAAAGTCCAGCCAGGTACCCACTTCCATTCTGCGGAAACGCTCGGCGTCGGCGTCGTCGAAATCCTCGGCCTTGGCGGTGCTGCCAAAATCGATGGCGGGCGCCTCCTGCGGGGGCGGTGCTGGCAGTGCCACCGGGGGCAGCTCGGGCAGCGCGCGCTCCAGCTCGGGCCGCAGCTCGGCGATGGATTGCAGGGTGTCATGCAGAGCATCAATGGCGGCAGCACCGCCATCGCCATGCAGGCCCACGCTGGCAAACACCTTGCGCAGCGCCGGCTGGCAGGCCTGCAGCCATGGCTTGCCGACAATATGGCGGCGCGCCTCGGCCACTTCCTCAAGTACATCGTCGGCCAGCTTCAGGGCCTCGCCTACGCCTTCGCCTTCATCGCCTTCGCGCAGCAGGGTGAGGGTGAGGTGGTGCTTCCACGGCTGGCGCAGGAAATCGTCGATGGCCTGCGGCAGCTCCACGCCAGCCACGCGCTGGTCCAGCTCGGTGGTGGCACGGGTGCGCGCCACTTCCAGCTTCTCCTGCCCGCGCTGGGTTTCTGCGGCACGGCGCTCGGCAATCTCGATGCGGCGGCGGTGCTGGGCCAGGAATTCGCGGAACTCCTCTTCCAGGGTAAGGAAGATGGCCAGATTCTCGTTGAACTCGGCCGTCAGCCTTTCGGTGATTTCCTCGACCTTGCCCATCAGCGCGCGCTCGGCCTGGCTCTCGCCGGCATTGCCTTCGCAGGCCTCGGCCAGCGAGTTGAGCAGCTTGCGCGCGGGGTGGGTCTTCTGCACGAACATACGCCGGTCGAGCATGGCCACCTTGACGAACGGCACCACCAGCCGGCCGATCAGCTCGCGCGCGCGGCCTTCCAGCTCACGTTCGTCCAGCATCACGTCGAACAGCATGCCGACCAGGTCGATGGCGTCCTCGTCCTGCGGGTCCAACCGGGTCTGCGATGGGTCCGCGCCCAGCCGTGTGGCACCGGCCAGCACTTCACTCTTGAGCCGTTGCGCCAGCGATTCACCCTCATCGCCCACCGCTGCGTTCAGCGTGGCGCTGGGGGTGGCCTGCAGCAGCGACAACACCGACATCATCTCGCGCTGGTTCAGCGGGCGCTGCGCGCCTGCACCGCCCGAGGCTGCCGATGGCTGGCCGGCATCGCCCATGCCACCGTGCGCGCCGCCGTGGCCTTCGCGCGCCTGCCGCGACTGCGCCAGCAGTTCATGCAGGGCTTCGAGCACGATGGTCTGCTGGTTGCCATAGGCACCCTCGCCATCGAAGGCGGCGTTGGCATGGCCACCATGTGCGCCGGGGTGCTGGCCACCCAGGGTGTTGCGCTGCTGGCTCCAGCGTTCGGAAAAGCGCCGCGCCCAGCCCGGGGCATGGCCCGGGTCGGCGGCTTCGTCTTCCTGTGCGGCCTCCTGCATGGCCGGGCGCGCGGGCGGCGGCGCCGCGCGGCGCGGCGCATCCAGTTCCGGCGCGACGCCGGCCTGGGCCAGGCGGGTATCCAGTGTCTCGTACAGCTTGCCCACGCCAGCGGCGAACTCGCGCTCGCACAGCTTGAACAGTACCAGGCGCACTTCCGGCGCCAGTTCACAGGTATAGAAGGCCTCGTGCACGGCCACGCCTATGTGCTCGGGGCCGACCGGATTGGTGTCGGCGGTCAGTTCCTGCAGGCCGGCTATCCAGGCCAGGCGGCGGTCGATACGGGCCAGCACCTGCTTCCAGTCGCGCAGCAGCACGGTGGCGAAGTTGCGCACCGCCAGCCGCGACTCCAGCACGTGTTCGGGCACCAGGCTCAGCCCCCCCTCGCCGGCGCCAGCCAGCACGCCCTCGGCCGATAGCGGCGTGCCGGCTTCCAGCGCCGACCAGGCCTGCTGCAGGTGGCTGCCGAAGCGGCGCGATATCTCCTCGCGGCGGCGACGGAGTTCACGCATGCCATCCAGAAACGCCAATTGCGAACTGCCCGCGCTCTCGGCCCGGTCGAACAACACGTCGTCGAAGCCGGAAACCACCTTGTCGAACGCCTGCGACAGCGCCGGCAATGCGGCCTCACGCGCCAGCGACAGCAGGCTGGCGTTGCGGCTCAGGGTACCGGTGGAGTGCGGCGGATTGGACATCATGCGCAAAGACTCCACGCCCTCGCAGGCGCTGGATTCGTGATGAAAACGGTGGGTTTGGCGGCCACGTCCCCTGAGTCCGCTTGCGCATGGTAGGCGGAGAAGCTGAACAGGGTAAGTGATGCAGTGCGCACTTCTTGCCTCGTGACCGGCGTCCCGGTATGCCTGCACATGCTAAGCGTAGCGAGGCCACTTGGCGACCACAATGTCGCCTTTGGCTGGCGACGGAGCGCACAGTTTGAGTGCCAACAGGCCGTCATTTAGCCGGGGTCTATAATCCGGTGCCGCCCTTGTCCCCTACGAGCCATGTCCGAAAACTGCTTCCTGCAGGCGCTGGACCAGCGCCGCTCGGTTCCCTCCCTGCAGCTGGGCGAACCCGCCCCCGACCAGGCCACGCTGCTGCGCATGCTGCAATCGGCCGTACGCGTGCCCGACCACGGGCGGCTGGTGCCGTTCCGTTTCCTGCAGATCCGCGGCGATGCGCGCCACAGCCTGGGCGAATTCCTGGCCCGCCGCAGCCGTGAGCGCAACCCGCAGGCCTCCGAGGCCGCCATCGACAAGGACCGCCAGAGGTTCTCGCATGCGCCGCTGATCGTCACCGTCATCGCCCGCATCACCCCCGGCCACAAGGTGCCCGAGCAGGAACAGCTGCTCAGCGCCGGCAGCGTCTGCTTCGCCCTGCTGCTAGCCGCGCAGGGGTTCGGCTTTGGCGCGCAGTGGCTGACCGCGTGGATGGCCTACGACCCGGAGGTTGCCCGCCACCTTGGCCTGGCCGAGAACGAGCGCGTGCTCGGCTTCATCCATATCGGTACGCCCAAGGTGGACGTGCCCGAACGCGACCGGCCCGACCCCGCCACGCTGCTGCAGGACTACCAGCCGTGACCGGAATGCCGGTGCGGCAACCGCTGTATCTGATCGACGCCAGCCTGTACGTGTTCCGCGCATGGCACTCCATGCCGGACGAGTTCAAGGATAGCCAGGGCTGGCCGGTGAACGCCGTGCACGGCTTTGCCCGTTTCCTGCTGGACCTGCTGGAGCGCGAGCGCCCGCATCATATTGCCGTGGCCTTCGATGAGGCGCTGGACAGCTGCTTCCGCCACGCCATCTACCCGGCCTACAAGGCCAACCGCGACCCGGCACCGGAAGAACTGCGCCGCCAGTTCGCCCACTGCAAGGCACTGTGCGCGGCGCTGGGGCTGGACGTACTGGCCGACCGCGAGTACGAGGCCGACGACCTGATCGGCAGCGCCCTGCATGCAGGCCGCGACCAGCAGCAGCTGCGTGGCGTCATCGTGTCCGCCGACAAGGATCTTTCGCAGTTGCTGCTGGAGCACGACGAACAGTGGGACTACGCGCGCAACCAGCGCTGGGGTGCGGCCGGAGTGAAGGCACGCCATGGCGTGCACCCGCACCAGATCGCCGATTACCTGGCGCTGTGCGGCGATGCGGTGGACAACATTCCCGGCGTCACCGGCATCGGCGCGAAATCGGCGGCGGTGCTGCTGGCGCACTTCGGCAGCCTCGACGCCATGCTCGAACGCATCGACGAAATCCCCTACCTGCGCCTGCGCGGCGCGGCCGGCATAGCCACGCGGCTGCGCGAGCAGCGCGAACATGCCCTGCTGTTCCGCCAGCTGACCACCATCGCCGTGCAGGTACCGCTGGCCGGCGGCCAGCCCGGTTTCGTGCGTGGCAACGGCGATGCGGACATGCTCGGCGGCCTGTGCGAAGCCCTGCGCTTTGGCCCGCTCACCCGGCGCCGGCTGCTGGCTGCCGCCGGGCTTGAAACCTCTTTCCCTTCCGCCAACGAGTTCGCATGAGCCAGAACACCGCCCCTCCCCGCGTCGTCTACGAAGGCAAGTACCAGCGCATGGTCGTGCGTGGCACCTGGGAATACAGCGAGCGCACCCATGCCGGCGGCCTGGCGGCGATCATCATTGCCGTCACCCCGGATGACGAGGTGCTGTTCGTCGAACAGTTCCGCGTGCCGCTGCAGGCGCGCACCATCGAAATGCCCGCCGGTCTGGTGGGCGACATCAACGCCGGTGAGTCCATCGAAGTCTCGGCCATCCGCGAGCTGGAAGAAGAAACCGGCTGGACCGCCGCGCACGCCGAAGTGCTGATGATCGGCCCCACCTCCTCCGGTGCCAGCAGCGAGAAGATCGCCTTCGTCCGCGCCACCGGCCTGAGCAAGGTCGGCGATGGCGGCGGTGACGACAGCGAGGACATCACCGTGCACAGCATTCCGCGCCAGCGCGCGGCGGCGTGGCTGGTGGAGAAAATGAATGGAGGCTACGAACTGGACGCCAAGCTCTGGGCCGGTCTGTGGATGATCGAGCACCACCTCGACGGGAGGCCGCGTGGCTGATTCCAGCCAGCCCGTATTGCCCGCGCTGCTGGGCGCAGGCGACCCGCCGCTCTTCCAGATCCACAACCCGCACGGCAGCTCGCCGTTCGTGCTGCTGGCCGACCACGCCGGCCAGCGTGTGCCTGCCGCCCTGCGCGATCTGGGCCTTCCGCAGCACGAACTGGACCGCCACATCGGCTGGGACATCGGCATTGCAGGCACCACCCGCGCGCTCGCGCAGCGGCTGGATGCGTGGGCCATCGAGCAGACCTATTCGCGCCTGCTGATCGACTGCAACCGGCCACTGGCCTCGCCCACGCTGATTCCTGAAACCAGCGACGGCACGATCATTCCCGGCAACGCGGCATTGAGCGAAGCGCAGCGCCAGCAGCGCATCGACAGCATCCACGCGCCGTACCACGCGCGCATCGAGGCCGAGCTGGAGCAGCGCCGTAGTGCCGGCACCCCCACGCTGCTGGTGATGATGCACAGCTTCACGCCGATGATGGCAGGCCTGCAGCGGCCGTGGCATGCCGGCGTGCTCTACCACCAGGACACGCGCTTCGCGCATGCGCTGCTGCACGCGCTGCGTGCTGAAGGTGATCTGGTGGTGGGTGACAACGAGCCGTATTCGGTCAGCAGCACCAGCGACTATGCGGTGCCGGTGCACGGCGAGGGCCGCGGCCTGGTGCATGTGGAACTGGAAATCCGCCAGGACCTGATCGCTGACGCTGCTGGCCAGCAGGCGTGGGCGCAGCGCCTGGAGCGTGTGTTCCGGGCGTTGCAGCCGGCGCTGCTGGCGCTTTGAGTTCCTCGCCTTAACCCCCTCCCAACCTCCCCCTCCCGGCTGCGCCGGCAAGGGGAGGGGCTTTGTTGCTCCCTCCCTTGCCCTTGCGCCGTAGGCACAGGGGAGGAGAGTCAATCAGCCCGCGAAACCATCCGTGGCGCGTACCAGCGCATCCACGTTTTCAGCCTCGAACGCCGAATGGCCCGAGGCCGGGGTGATCTGAAGCGATGCCTTCGGCCATGCCTTGTGCAGGTCCCACGCGTTGGCCAGCGGGCACACCACGTCGTAACGGCCATGCACGATCACGCCAGGGATATCGGCAATCTTGTGCGCGTCACGCAGCAACTGGTCTTCCACCTCGAAGAAACCACCGTTGACGAAGTAGTGGTTCTCGATGCGCGCGAAGGCCAGCGCGAACTGCGGGTCTTCGTGGCTGTTGATGAAATCATCGTCCACATGCAGGAAGCTGGTGGCACCCTCCCACACGCTCCATGCACGCGCGGCGTCCAGGCGGGTGGCCTCGTCGTCACTGGTCAGGCGGCGGTTGAAGGCGGAGATCAGATCGTGGCGCTCCACCAGCGGAATCGGCTTGAGGTAGTGCTCCCACGCATCCGGGAACAGGCGGTTGGCGCCTTCCTGGTAGAACCATTCCAGCTCCCAGCGGCGCAGCATGAAGATGCCGCGCAGCACCAGCTCGGTGACGCGCTGCGGGTGGGTCTGCGCATAGGCCAGCGCAAGCGTGGAGCCCCAGCTGCCACCGAACACCTGCCAACGCGCGATGCCCAGTTTCTCGCGCAGCTTTTCAATATCGGCCACCAGCTCCCAGGTGGTGTTGTCCACCAGATCGGCATGCGGGGTGGAGCGGCCGGCGCCACGCTGGTCAAACAGGATGATGCGGTACTTGGACGGGTCGTGGAACTGGCGCATCTTGGCGGTGCAGCCGCCACCAGGGCCACCGTGCAGCATCACCACCGGCTTGCCGTCCGGGTTGCCGCACTGCTCGAAATACAGCGTGTGGCGGTCATCGACCTTGAGCGTGCCGGTGTCGTAGGGCTCGATGGCGGGATAGAGCGTGCGCATGGTGACCTCGCGGAAAACGGATCGCCTAGTCTAGCGCAGGGGTGCAGGGGGTCTGGTTACATGGGGATGGCTGCCGCGCAGCTGCTGTATTGCGGTTCGTCATAGACGTGCTGCCGGGCTTTCGACCGACGAAAGCCCAGGCATCGCTCTTCGCCCATGCCTGGCTCTTCAGCTGGCCGCTATTCCTGTAGCAGCAGCAAAAGCAGAAGCCAGAGCGATTCCCGCCTGCGCGGGAATGACGATCCGGGTGAGCAATGCGCGCGAGCAGATTGCTCATCGCCTGGCAACCACTGCTTCCCACTTCCCACTTCCCACTTCCCGCATCCTTCCGCCTTACAGCATCAAAGCGCCGCGCCCTGCGCCAACGGCAACCGCCCCAGCGTCACCCGGTCGCGCTGCTCCAGGTCCTGCACGGTTTCGGCCTGCTCGAAGCCTGCCTGCACCAGCAGTGCGCGGATGGCCTCGCCCTGGTCCCAGCCGTGTTCCAGCAGCAGCCAGCCGCCGGGCACCAGGTGTTCCGGCGCGCCGGCGATGATCTCGCGGATCGCGTCCAGCCCGTCCTCACCCGAGGCCAGTGCCGGTGGCGGCTCGAAACGCAGGTCACCCTGCTGCAGGTGCGGATCGTTGGCGGCGATGTAGGGCGGATTGCTGACGATCATGTCGAAGCGGTCCGCGCCCAGTGCCGCGAACCAGTTGCCGCGCCGGAACCACACGTTCTCCAGCCCATGCGCCTGCGCGTTCTTCACCGCCACGGCCAGGGCCGGGCCAAGCACATCGGTGGCCATCACCGTGGCCAGCGGGCGTTCGCTGGCGATGGACAGCGCCACCGCACCGCTGCCCGTGCCCAGGTCGGCCACCCGCTGCATGTCATCGGCCGGCAGCCGCGCCAGCGCCTGTTCCACCAGCAGCTCGGTTTCCGGGCGCGGGATCAGGGTGGCGGTGTTGACCTGCAGGTCCAGCGTCCAGAAGCCGCGCCGCCCTGTCAGGTAAGCCAGCGGATGGCCCTCTGCGCGCCGTGCCACCAGCGTCTGGAAGCGCAGCTGCGCCTCCTCGTCCACCGTGTCGGTGGCATGGGCGAACAGCCACGCGCGGTCCACGCCCAGCACATGCAGCAGCAGCTGCTCGGCCTCGTGGCGGGCGTCCTCGCC
>DCXY01000008.1:44303-60338 GCA_002329155.1 Stenotrophomonas sp. UBA2124
CCTCGTGGCGGGCGTCCTCGCCCGGCAGCTGCGCCGTGGCCTCCCGCAACAGTTCGGCAAGCTTCACCGTGGACACTCTGGGCACCTCTTCGCGGGAAATTTCCGGGAGGGGGAGGATAGTCACCGCGTCCGCCGCTGCCTACCGCCACGCGAATCTCCAGGGGTATCTGCGGAATAACCACCGCCTATGTCGGCCCGTTCAGCTTCGGCCGATACAGGCTTGGAAACCCCGTAAAGCCCCCGATATCAGCATTTGCAATGGTTGGAAGGCACGATTGATAGGCAATATCTATTGATACGATGCATCCAATTCATTTGTTTTATTAGGCAGCGCCTATTAGTCTTTCCATCAACGATTTACACCCACCCCTTCCACAAGAGGAAAAACGATGTCCGTCATCAATACTGAAATCCTGCCGTTCGAAGCCGACGCCTACAAGAACGGCCAGTTCGTGAAGGTCAGCGACGCCGACCTGAAGGGCAAGTGGTCCGTTGTCGTGTTCTACCCGGCTGATTTCACCTTCGTCTGCCCGACCGAGCTGGAAGACCTGGCCGAGCATTACGACGAATTCCAGAAGCTGGGCGTCGAGGTGTACTCGGTGTCCACCGACACCCACTTCTCGCACAAGGCATGGCACGACACCTCCGCTGCCATCGGCAAGATCAAGTACACCATGATCGGCGACCCGACCCACCAGATCTCCAAGAACTTCGAGATCCTGCGTCCGGCCGGCCTGGCTGACCGTGGCACCTTCATCATCGACCCGCAGGGCGTGATCCAGTCGGTGGAAATCACTGCTGAAGGCATCGGCCGCGAAGCCGCCGACACCCTGCGCAAGGTCAAGGCTGCCCAGTACGTCTCCAGCCACCCGGGCGAAGTGTGCCCGGCCAAGTGGAAGGAAGGCGAAAAGACCCTGGCTCCGTCGCTGGACCTGGTCGGCAAGATCTAAGCCGCACCTCGCTCCCACCCCGCCTCGCGGCGGGCGTGGGGGTGAACCGCAGCCCGTTTGACGCCAGCCAGCCCTTCGCCAGCCAGCCAGACGAGCCGGTTGCGGTTCACCCCTACCCTCCCCGGTGTGCTGCCCCGTGCAGCGCCCTCCCCCGGTTTTGTCCCGAATACCGCCTCACACAGGAGTTTGTCCATGTTGGATGCCACCCTGCAGACCCAGCTCAAGGCTTACCTGGAGCGGGTCACGCGCCCGATCCACATCACCGCGCACGCCGATGACGGCGCCAGCTCGCAGGAGATGATGGAACTGCTCAATACCCTGGTCACGCTGTCGGACAAGATCAGCCTGGACGTGCGCAAGGACGGCCAGGGCCGCGTGCCCTCGTTCGACCTCGGCAGCCCCGGCCAGGACATCAGCCTGACCTTCGCCGGCCTGCCGATGGGCCACGAGTTCACCTCGCTGGTGCTGGCCCTGCTGCAGGTGGGCGGCCACCCGTCCAAGGAAGCGGCCGACCTGCTGGAACAGGTGAAGAACCTGCAGGGCGATTTCCGCTTTGAAACCTACTTCTCGCTGTCCTGCCAGAACTGCCCGGACGTGGTGCAGGCGCTGAACCTGGCCGCGGTGCTGAACCCGAACATCAAGCACGTGGCCATCGACGGCGCGCTGTTCCAGAACGAAGTGGAGCAGCGCCAGGTGATGTCGGTGCCCACCGTGTTCCTCAACGGTGAGCTGTTCGACCAGGGCCGCATGACGCTGGAGCAGATCGTCGCCAAGCTCGACACCGGTGCCGCCGCGCGCGACGCCGAGAAGATCAAGGCGAAGGATGCGTTCGACGTGCTGGTGGTGGGCGGTGGCCCGGCCGGCGCTGCGGCAGCCGTGTATGCCGCACGCAAGGGCATCCGCACCGGCGTGGCCGCCGAGCGTTTTGGTGGCCAGGTGCTGGACACCATGGCCATCGAGAACTTCATCTCGGTGCAGCACACCGAGGGCCCGAAGCTGGCCGCCG
The DNA here is from genome assembly GCA_002329155.1 of Stenotrophomonas sp. UBA2124. Lineage (GTDB taxonomy): Bacteria > Pseudomonadota > Gammaproteobacteria > Xanthomonadales > Xanthomonadaceae > Stenotrophomonas. The sequence continues at coordinate 46,260 of DCXY01000008.1, forward strand.
CGCTTGAAGCCCACGTCCGCGAGTACGAGGTGGACATCATGAACCTGCAGCGCGCCACCAAACTGGTGCCTGCCGGTGCCGATGGTCTGGTGGAAGTGCAGCTGGAAAACGGTGCGTCGCTGAAGTCCAAGAGCGTGATCCTGTCCACCGGCGCACGCTGGCGGCAGATGAACGTGCCGGGCGAGAACGAGTACCGCAACAAGGGCGTGGCGTACTGCCCGCACTGCGATGGCCCGCTGTTCAAGGGCAAGCGCGTGGCGGTGATCGGTGGCGGCAACTCCGGCATCGAAGCGGCCATCGACCTGGCCGGCATCGTCAGCCACGTCACCGTGTTCGAGTTCGACAGCAAGCTGCGCGCCGACCAGGTGCTGCAGGCCAAGCTCAACAGCCTGCCCAACGTGAAGGTGGTGCTCAACGCAAAGACCACCGAAGTGCTGGGCGATGGCCAGAAGGTCAACGGTCTGGTCTACACCGACCGCGTCGGTGGCGATTCGCACCGCGTGGAGCTGGAAGGCATCTTCGTGCAGATCGGCCTGCTGCCCAATACCGAGTGGCTGCGTGGCACGGTGGACCTGAGCGGGCGCGGTGAAATCATCATCGACGACCGTGGCGCCACCAACGTGCCGGGCGTGTTCGCTGCCGGTGACTGCACCACGGTGCCGTACAAGCAGATCGTCATCGCCATGGGTGCCGGCTCCACCGCCGCACTGAGTGCGTTCGACCACCTGATCCGCAGTTCGGCACCGGTGGCGACGCCGGCAGTGGCCGAAACCGCCTGATCCAAACCGTACGTAACCAGAGCGGGGAGCCACAGGCTCCCTGCTTCCTTTCGCCCTGACCTTCTCCTTTCCGGAGGCTGCCTTGAACCTACGTGACCTGAAATACCTGGTGGCGCTGGCCGAGCACAAGCACTTCGGCCGTGCCGCCGCTGCCTGCTTCGTCAGCCAGCCCACGCTCTCCACCCAGATCAAGAAGCTGGAGGAAGAGCTGGGCGTGCCGCTGGTGGAGCGCGCGCCGCGCAAGGTGATGCTGACCCCCGCCGGCCGCGAGGCTGCCATGCGTGCGCGCAGCATCGTTGCCGAAGTGGAGCAGATGAAGGAGGCCGCGCGCCGCAGCCGCGACCCGGAAGCGGGCACCGTGCGCCTGGGCATCTTCCCCACGCTCGGCCCTTATCTGCTGCCGCATGTGGTGCCGGCCATCCGCACGCGCTTCCCGCAGCTGGAGATGCTGCTGGTCGAAGAGAAGAGCGACGTGCTGCTGGCGCAGCTGCGCGACGGGCAGCTCGATGCGGCGCTGCTGGCGCTGCCGATCAACGACGACCAGCTGCACACCGAGTTCCTGTTCGAGGAACCCTTCGTGCTGGCTGCGCCGGAAGGCCACCCGCTGACGCAGCACAGCTCGCTGACGCTGGACGACCTGTCCGACCAGCGCCTGCTGCTGTTGCAGGACGGCCACTGCCTGCGCGACCAGGCGCTGGATGTCTGCCACCTTGCGGGCGCGCTGGAGAAATCCGAATTCCAGGCCACCAGCCTGGAAACGCTGCGGCAGATGGTGGCAGCCAACGTCGGCGTCACCCTGCTGCCGATCCTGGCGGTGAAGCCGCCGGTGGCACGCTCGCCGAACATGCAGCTGATCCCGTTCGTCGGCGAACCCCAGCCCAACCGCCGCATCGCCATGGTGTGGCGCCGCAGCTCGGCGATGGGCGCATTTCTGGAGCAGCTGGCGCAGCTGTTCAAGCAGCTGCCCGCCGGGTTGCTGCAGGCGCCGGCTGTGGAGGCGGTGGAGGGCTGAGGGTTTTACCCCTCCCCGGCCCTCCCCTGCGCTGCGCGCAAGGGAGGGGGCTGGTTCTGCTGGAAGTCGTTTTACCCCTCCCCAACCCTCCCCTTGGCCTGCGGCCAAAGGGAGGGGGCCGTTTGCTGCACGTTTATCGACCACGCAGGATCGCTCCCTCCCTTGCGCGCAGCGCAGGGGAGGGTTGGGGAGGGGTAAAAGCAAAGACTCAGCAACCTGAACATTTCGCCGTTCCACGTTGCATCCGGGCGTGCCCGGCCCCATGATCAGAACAGGGTCGCTTCCGGCCCCTGTCAGTTGCACAATAGTGCCCCGGGCGGCGCCGACAAGGCGTCGCCTTTTGCTTGCTTTTTCAACAGATAAGGAACATCCCATGACCAGCCAGAGCGGTCTGCCCCCGTCCATCATCGTTTCCACCCGCGACATGGCCCGCCTCGAAGCCCTGCTCGACTCCCCGGCGCTGAGCCGGCACCCGGCTGCCGTCGCCCTCTCCCAGGAGCTGGAGCGCGCACAGGTGCTGCCACCGGAAGAAATCCCCGACGGCATCGTCACCATGCACTCGCGCGTGGACTGCGAAGACGAGCTGCACAACGAAAAGCATTCGCTGACCCTGGTCTATCCGCACGAGGCGGATTTCGACAAGGGCCGTGTGTCGGTGCTGGCACCGGTTGGCAGCGCCCTGCTCGGTCTGTCGGTCGGCCAGACCATCGACTGGACCGCCCCCGGTGGCCGCCAGCTGCGCCTGCGCGTGACCGCCGTCCACTACCAGCCCGAAGCCTCTGGTGATTTCCACCGCTGAGTGCTGCGGGCCCCGCTTCAGGAACCTGAAATGAGCCAAGCCCCCTCCAAACTCGCCCAACTGCGTGAGCTGTCCGTCGTCGTTGCCGATACCGGTGATTACGAGGCCATCAAGCGCCTGCGCCCGGTGGATTGCACCACCAACCCCACCCTGGTGCGGAAGGCGCTGGACCTGCCGGTGTACGCCGGCCTGATCGAACGCGAGCTGCAGTGGGGCCGTGCCCAGTCCGGTGACCGTGAAGCCGTGGCCAACGCCGTGGTCGATCGCCTGACCATCGGCGTGGGCGCGATGCTGGCCGAGCTGGTGCCGGGCCGCGTGTCCACCGAAGTGGACGCCGACCAGGCGCACGACACCGCGGCCACCATCGCCAAGGCACGCCAGTTCATCGCCATGTACGAAGCGGCCGGGGTGCCGCGCAGCAAGGTGTTGATCAAGATCGCCGCCACCTGGGCCGGCGTGGAAGCCACCCGCGTGCTGCAGGCCGAGGGCATCGACTGCAACCTGACGCTGATCTTCAACCAGACCCAGGCGCTGGCCTGCTCGGAAGCCGGCGCGTTCCTGATCTCGCCGTTCGTGGGCCGCATCCTGGACTGGTATGTGGCCAACGGCCAGGCCCCGGCCAGCATCGATCAAGACCCGGGCGTGCAGTTCGTGCGTGGCGTGTATGCCGAGTTCAAGCGCCGTGGTTCGCCGACGGTGGTGATGGGCGCCTCGTTCCGCTCCACCGCGCAGATCGAAGCGCTGGCCGGTTGCGACCGCCTGACCATTTCGCCAGACCTGCTGGAAAAGCTCGACGCCGACCACGGCGCGCTGCCGCGCAAGCTGTCGCCGGGCACCGTTAATGCCGCCGCGGTGAATGCCGAGGCCATCGACCAGGCCCGTTTCGACGCCGATCTGGCTGCCGACCCGATGGCCACCGAAAAGCTGGCCACTGGTATCGACGCCTTCGCCAAGGACCTGCAGGCGCTGCGCCAGCGGATCATCGAAGAGCTGAAGTAAGCCGTGCAATCACACCTCTCTCCTGCCGGGAGAGAGGTGTTGCCGGTCGCGGCACCGCTGCCGCTAGAACACACCCATCTCAAGCCCGGCAGCCAGCAACGTGCCCAGCTCACGCGCACGCTGCAGCTCCGCTTCCGGCAACTGTTTTTCCGCCGCGATGGCCGCCGGCGTCTGCGCATGCGTGCAGACCAGCAGCGGCTCGGCCACTTCCTTCATCCGCAGGCCCACGGCGATGCGCCGCAGCTGCGCGATGGTGGGCTGCCCATCGGACCCCGCGCAGACCACCAGCGCGTGCGGCTTGCCCTCGCAGCGCCCCAGCAACGGGTAATAACTGCGGTCGAAAAAATCCTTCATCGCGCCGCTGATCGACGCCAGCGTTTCCGGCGTGGCGAACACCACCGCATCCGCCGCCAGCACATCCCCCGCCACGGCGTCGCCGGCATGCCGCAGCACCACGTCCACCGCACCTTCCTCTGCCACGCCGGCTGCATCGGCCACGGCCTGCGCCATCGCGCGGGTGGCGCCGGTGAAACTGTGCCAGATCACCAGCAGGCGGCGCGGTGCGGCTGCCACCGCCTCAGGTGTCCAGACCGATGGGGCAGCTCACGCCCGTACCACCGATGCCGCAGTAACCATTCGGATTCTTGGCCAGATACTGCTGGTGGTAGTCCTCGGCGTAGTAGAAATCCGGGGCCGGGAAGGCGATCTCGGTGGTGATGTCGCCATAACCTGCCGCATGCAGCTGCTGCTGATAGGCGTCACGGCTGGCCAGCGCTGCGTCGTACTGGGCCTGGCTGTGGCAATAGATGACCGAACGGTACTGCGTGCCGGTGTCGTTGCCCTGGCGCATGCCCTGGGTGGGGTCGTGGTTTTCCCAGAACGTGCGCAGCACCGTGTCCAGCGAGACCTTTGCCGGGTCGAACACCACCCGCACCACCTCGGCATGACCGGTCAGGCCCGAGCAGGCTTCTTCGTAACTTGGATTGGGCGTCACCCCGCCCTGGTAACCCACCGCCGTGGTGACCACGCCCGGCAGCTGCCAGAACTTGCGCTCGGCACCCCAGAAGCAGCCCAGGCCCACGTCCAGCACTTCCAGCCCGATGAAATCACCACGCAGTGGTTGGCCGTTGACGAAATGCTGATTGTGCAGCGGCAGCGGCGTGTCGCGCCCAGGCAGTGCTTCCTCCGGGCGCGGCAGGCGCTGTTTGAACGCGCCGATGCCGAGCAGACCCTGGCCTATTCCCAACATGTGCAAGCCTCCCTACGCGGGCAACAGGCCCGGCGCTTCATCGTCATCACAGATGGGGCCGCTGCCGGCCGCGTCCAAGTCCAGCGCCGCCACGATGTCATCGGCCTGTGGCTTGGCCGAGTCAGGCACGCATACCCGCAGCAGGCCGAACAGCGGCAGTTCGCCGCCTGCGCCCAGCAGCGATTCGCCGAAGACGAAGGCCGGAATGCCGGCGTCCTCCAGCGCATGCTTGACCAGGTGCGCGTCGAACAGGTTGTCGGTCTGGTAGGCCAGCTGCATCACGTTCTCCTTCAGTCCTGCCGCGCCCTGCCCGCCTAAACATGGCGGTGGAGCACGGGCCGGGAGCCCCGGAAAGCCCGGTGGCGCAAGCCCCAGCATACGCCGTGACGGCAGCGGCGGCGTGGCTCGGCTAAACTTGCCCATCCATATTCACGATGCCGCGCACCACCATGTCCGAGAACACGCCTGCCGCCGCCCCGGCCGATAACGCTCCTGCCGAGAAGCGCGACTTCATCCGCCAGATCGTCCGCGAGGACCTGGCCAGCGGCAAGCACACGGCCATCAAGACCCGTTTCCCGCCGGAGCCCAATGGCTACCTGCACATCGGCCACGCCAAGTCGATCTGCCTGAACTTCGGCATCGCCGGTGAGTTCAGCGGCGTGTGCAACCTGCGCTTCGACGACACCAACCCGGCCAAGGAAGACCCCGAGTACGTCAACGCCATCCAGGACGACGTGCGCTGGCTGGGCTTCAGCTGGAACGAGCTGCGCCACGCTTCGGATTATTTCGACGCCTATTACCTGGCCGCACAGAAGCTGATCCGCGACGGCAAGGCCTATGTGTGCGACCTGTCGGCCGAGGAAGTGCGCGCCTACCGTGGCACGCTGACCGAGCCGGGCCGTGAGTCGCCGTACCGCCACCGCAGCGTCGAGGAAAACCTGGACCTGTTCGCACGCATGCGCGCTGGTGAGTTCCCCGATGGTGCCCGCACCCTGCGCGCCAAGATCGACATGGCCAGCGGCAACATCAACATGCGTGACCCGGCCATCTACCGCATCAAGCACGTCGAGCACCAGAACACCGGCAATGCGTGGCCGATCTACCCGATGTACGACTTCGCGCATGCACTGGGCGATTCGCTGGAAGGCATCACCCACTCGCTGTGCACACTGGAGTTCGAGGACCACCGCCCGCTGTACGACTGGTGCGTGGACAACGTGGACTACGCGCACGATGAATCGCTGACCCAGCCGCTGGTGGACAAGGGCCTGCCGCGCGAAGCGGCCAAGCCACGCCAGATCGAGTTCTCGCGCCTGAACATCAACTACACGGTGATGAGCAAGCGCAAGCTGATGGCGCTGGTCACCGAACAGCTGGTGGACGGCTGGGACGACCCGCGCATGCCCACCCTGCAGGGCCTGCGCCGCCGTGGCTACACGCCGGCGGCGATGCGCCTGTTCGCCGAGCGCGTGGGTATTTCCAAGCAGAATTCGATGATTGATTTCAGCGTGCTGGAGGGCGCGCTGCGCGAAGACCTGGACAGCGCCGCACCGCGCCGCATGGCCGTGATCGACCCGCTCAAGCTGGTACTCACCAACCTGCCCGAAGGCCACGAAGAGCAGCTGACCTTCAGCAACCACCCGAAGGATGAAAGCTTCGGCAGCCGCGAGGTGCCGTTCGCGCGCGAGCTGTGGATCGAGCGCGAGGATTTCGCCGAAGTGCCGCCGAAGGGCTGGAAGCGTCTGGTGCCGGGCGGCGAAGTGCGCCTGCGTGGTGCCGGCATCGCCCGCGTCGATGAAGTGGTGAAGAACGACGCCGGCGAGATCGTCGAACTGCGTGGCTGGCTGGATCCGGAATCGCGCCCGGGCATGGAAGGCGCCAACCGCAAGGTCAAAGGCACCATCCACTGGGTCAGCGCCGCGCATGCGGTGGAAGCGGAAGTGCGCCTGTATGACCGCCTGTTCTCGGTGGAGAACCCGGACGACGAATCCGACGGCAAGACCTACCGCGATTACCTCAACCCGGAATCGCGCAGGGTGGTCACCGGCTACGTCGAGCCGGCCGCCGCCAGCGCTGCAGCGGAGCAGTCGTTCCAGTTCGAGCGCACCGGCTACTTCGTCGCCGACCGCCGCGACCACACCAGCGCCAGGCCGGTGTTCAACCGCAGCGTGACGCTGCGCGATACCTGGCAGGCCTGATGAACGACATGGGCGCACGGACTGCGCCCTGCGCGAGGCGCCGCACATGACCACGGTGCTGTCGGCGCTGCTGTGGTTCACCTCGCACCACGCCATCATCACCCTGTTCCTGGCGCTGACGTTGGCAGGACTCACCGCGCCCTGGCACCGCCGGGTAAGCGTGGGCGTTGCCACCTTCGTGGTCTTCATGCTCAACATCTTCCTGGGCCAGTTCGTCAACGCCGCCTACCTGCACTGGGTGGGCGAGCGCGGCGTGGCGGTGATCGTGGCGTCGGAGCAGACCAACTCCATGCTCAACGAGCAGTACATCTGGCGCTACGACGTGGTGGTGCGTACCGCCGACGGCCGCGACGTGGAAACCGTGCTGCATACCGACACCGCCGCACTGTGGCCGCTGCGCAATGCCATACGCATCCCCAGCACCAACGAGCCCTTCCCGGTGCAGTACGTGCCAGGCTTCGCGCGCAACATCGTGATCCTCACCGAGGAGTCACCCAGCGGCATCGCCCAGGCGCGCGCCCGGGCCCACGAGCAGGTGCAGGTGGCCGCACGCAAGCTGCGTTTCAGCCCGGGCAATGCGAACTTCCGCAAGAATTACCGCGACGAGCTCAACATCTGGCTGAAACTCTATGGCGATGACCCGCAACAACAGGCCGACGCCGAGCGCTACCGCGCCGAGCTCAAGGCGCTGGACGCGGGCGTGCAGTAAGCCTTACCTGCCACCCTGCTCCACGCTGCTGCGCCATGCCTCCAGGAACTGCCGGCGCTTCAACGCATCCAGGTACACCAGCAATCCCGGGCCAAGCTGGATGGGCCGGCGGTTGCGCCCCAGTGATGCCTGGCTGCCATCATCGTTGATGATCGGCAGCAGCCGCGCCTCGCGCGCCAGCACCTGCTGCCCGCGCGGTGACAGCAGGTAATCCAGGAAGCGGCGCGCCTCGGCCAGGTTGCGGCTGCCGCGCGGGATCACCGCAGTGCGCAGCACCACCAGCGTGTAGTCCTCCGGCTCGACGATGGCCAGCGGCGCACCGGCATCGATGCGTGCCTGCGCGTAGGACGCCAGCACGTTGTAGGCCAGTGACAGTTCACCCCGGCTCACCTTGTCCAGCAGCACGCCGGTGCGGTCCTCGCGCCGCACCTCGTTGTCGCCCAGCGCCGCCAGCAGCGCGCCGGCAATGCTGCCACGGTAGGCATCCTGGGTGGCGGCCAGGTAGCCCACGCTGCTGCGCTCGATGTCATAGGTGCCCACCTTGCCACGCAGCGGCATGCCCTCGGCACGCAGCAGCTGCAGCAGCTGCCGGCGCGTGTGCGGCACCTGCGCCGGGCGCAGCGCGTGCGTGTTGTAGACGATGACCACCGGCTCATGGCTGATGCCATAGGCCTCATGCCGCCACTGTGCCCAGGCCGGCACCGCATCGGTCTGCGGCGACTGGTGCGCGGTGGCATGGCCGTCGTTGACCAGCCGCGTCTGCAGATCCATGCCGCTGGAAATCAGCAGGTCCGGTGAATCGGCGGTGTTGCCACCGCGCAGGAACCGCTCATGCAGCTCACGGGTGATCAGATCCTCGTAGATCACCTCGGTGGCCGGGTGCAGCCGCTGGTAGTCGGCCACCACCGCGGCAAACACCTCGATGTCGGTGCTCCCATAGATGCGCAGCCGTGCATCGGCCGTACCCTGCGCGGGGAAACGCTGCACGTCACCGGGCGCGGCAAGTGCGGGCAGGCACGGTGCCAGCATCGACAGCATCAGCATGGACAGCATCTGCAGCAACACCTTCATGCGGCTCTCCGAGGCAGGCGGATGGTGGCGACAAGACCACCCTGGGGGCGGTTGCACAGGTCGATATGGCCATCGTGGCCGTCGATCACGCGCTTGACGATGGGCAGGCCCAGGCCGGCACCACCGGCCGGCGCATGTTCGCCACGGGCAAAGCGTTCAAACACCCTGCCCGCGTCGGCGGCGGCGATGCCCGGGCCGTGGTCGGCAATGGTCAGTACCGCCTCGGTGCCATCCACGGTCAGGGCGATCTGCAGCGGGCCATCGGGGGCGTATTTCAGCGCGTTGTCCACCAGGTTCTTGATGGCCTCGCGCAGCAGCAGCGCATCGCCGTTGACCCGCACCGGCACATCACTGATCGCCAGCTGCACGCGCCGGGCGGGGCCGGCCTGCGGCAGTGCCTCATGCAAGGCCTGGTGCACGACTTCGGCCAGGTCCACCGGCGCGAATTCATGCAGGTTGGCGCGGTGGATAACGCTGGCGTCGCTGAGCAGCTGGTTGAGCAGCCGGCTCATGTGGGTGGCATTGCGTTCTATCGACTGCAGGCTGCGGCGCATGTCCTGCGGGTCGTCATCGTCCAGCGCCAGCTGCGCCTGCGCACGCAGTGCCGCCAGTGGCGTGCGCATCTGGTGGGCGGCATCGGCCATGAATGCACGCAGGGTTTCATTGCTGCTGGAAAGCCGGCCCATGAAACGGTTGAGCGCGGCCACCATCTGGTCCATCTCGCGTGGCACGCGCACATCCAGTGGTTTGAGATCGGACGGTTCGCGCCGCGAAAGCTCGCGCTCCATGCGCACCAGCGGCAGGAACGCACGGTGCACGCCGAAGGCCACCAGTGCCAGCAGCAGCGCCGACAGCACGCCGATGGCCAGCAGCGAACGGTTCACCATGTCCTGCGCCAGCGCCTCGCGTGCGCGCCGGGTCTGGCCCACCTGCACACGCACCTCGCCCTGCGCCGATGCCGAGGCAAAACTGTGCCGCACCACCGCAAAGCGCACCTGTTCACCGCTGTAAGCCGCATCGAACAACTGCGGCGCACCGCCGGTATGCGGGGGTGGCGTGGGCAGGTCGCCATAGCCGGTGATCAGCCGGCCCTGGCTGTCGGTCACGCGGTAGAACACACGGTCCTCCGGCGCCATCGACAGCAGGTCCAGCGCCGCATAGGGCAGATCAACCTGCCACTGCCCATCCACCAGCGCCACCGAATCGGCAATGGACAGCGCAGAGGACAGCAGCAGGTGGTCATAGGAGCGGTTTGCCGCGCGCTGCCCATAGCTGCGCGCGGCAAACAGCAGGGCCACCGCGAACACCGCCAGCAGGGTACCCAGGTACAGCAGCAGGGTGCGCCGCAGCGAGCCGGGCGCGCGCGGCTCAGGCGTCGCCATCTGCGTTGCCGTCCACACCGCCATCGGCCTGTTCTTCTGTGGTTTCGAGCAGGTAACCCACGCCGCGCACGGTGCTGATGCGCAGCGGTGCGGCGGCAAGCTTGCGGCGCAGGCGGCCGACATACAGCTCGATGGCATTGGGCCCGGCTTCGTCGTCAAAACCAAACAGCCCATTGCTGATGTCGTCCTTGCTGATCACCTGCCCCAGCCTGCCCATCAGTATTTCCAGCAGACGGTATTCACGGTTGGGCAGCTCGATGGCTTCACCGGCCAGCGTCACCCGATGTGCAGCGTTGTCGAACTGGAAACTGCCAATCTGCACGACTTCGCTGGCCTGGCCGCGCATACGCCGCAGCAGCACCCGGCAGCGCGCCTCGAACTCACGAAAATCGAAGGGCTTTCCCAGGTAGTCGTCCGCGCCCACATCCAGCGCCTGCACGCGGTCCTCGATGCCATCGCGCGCGGTCAGCATCAGCACCGGCGTGGCATCGCCACGTTCGCGCATGCCGGCCAGCACATGCATGCCATCCAGCCGCGGCAGGCCGATATCCAGCACCACCAGATCAAAGCTCTGGTAACGCAGCACGCTGGCCGCAGCCAGGCCATCACTCTGCCAGTCCACCGCGTGCCCGCTGCGGCGCATGCGACGGATGATCGCATCGGCCAGGTCCGCATTGTCTTCAACCAGCAACAGGCGCATGAAAAACGTGGGCAGGAAGTTGCGCGCATGCTAACGCGCCATTGGCAGCCGTGCAGCAGGGCATTCCCGCACGGTGCGCTGCACAAGCCGCTGACAGGCGGATGACAGCTTGTTGGCAGCACACTGTGTGCCACGCATTGTTGCCCTGCCGCCCACCCATACGGCGCCTGCGCGACCCGGGAGGAAAAGTGGAATTTCTATTCTTTGCCTGGCGGCCTGTTGCTGCCACATTGGTGATGCTGATTGCCGCCGCACCGGTATACGCGGCCGACGACGCGCGCCCATGGAGCGCCACGCTCGGTGGCCGCCTGCACCTGGATTTTGCCGCGTTCAACAATGACGCGCGCGGGCCGGAGAACCGCAACGACACCGAGGTGCGCCGCGCCTGGCTGGATGTGTCAGGGCGTGCACGGGTGGTGGATTACAAGCTGGAAGCCGACTTCTCCGGTGACCGTGTACTGGCCCGCGATGTCTATGTGAGCCGCCGCTTCGGCAATGCAGGCAGGCTCACGCTGGGCCAGTTCAAACAGTATTTTTCGCTGGATGACCGCACCGGCTCCAACTATGGGCCATTGCTGGAACGCTCCGGCGCGGCATCGACACTGGCGCCGCTGTACCGGCTCGGCGCGTCCTGGCAGGCCCGGCACGACGATGTCACCTGGGCCGCCAGTGTCTACAGCCTGGAGAACATAGATGCATGGCAGGTGCAGGGCCGTGCCGCCGGTGGCCGCATCACCTGGGCGCCAACCCCGCGCTACGGTGAGGTGCTGCACCTCGGCCTGTCGCTGGCGCATGAGGCGCATGACAGCCCCGGCGCGGGCGCGCCGGCACTGCGCATCCGCCCGCGCCCGGCCGGCCACCTCTCCGATGCCAGCCGCATCACCCTGATCGACTTTGCCAATGGCCGCGACACCCGAAGCAACAAGTGGGCGCTGGAATACGCGCAGGTACACGGTGCGTGGTCATGGCAGGGCGAGCTTATCGGCGCCCACTTCAGCGATGGCCTGCAGCACGGTGACATCCGCTCCGGCTACGGGCTGGTGAGCTGGTTCGTCACCGGCGAGGCGCGCGCCTATGACCGCAACAGCGGGCGCTTCACGCGCGTCCAGCACATACACCACCGCGCCGGCGCCTTCGAGCTTGCCCTGCGTTACGAGCAGATGCGCGGGGTACAGCACCGCGACGGCCTGCCCACGCTGCGCCGTGGCAGCACGCAGGCCTGGACCCTGGGTGGCAACTGGTACCTGCGCGACAACCTGCGCTGCATGCTCAACCTGATCGACAGCCGCAACCGTGACCGCCTTGCCGGCACCACCGTGGACCGCACGCGCGCCCTCACCGGCCGCCTGCAGTACGACTTCTAAGCCCCACACAACCACGCTGCCCGCGGAGGAGCCCGCAGATGATGCTGACCGTTCTTGGCTTCGGCATGGTGCTTACGTTCATGTACCTCATCATGAGCAAGCGCCTGTCGCCCCTGGTGGCGTTGATCACCGTACCCATTGTCTTCGCGCTGATCGGCGGCTTCGCCGATGGCCTGGACGAGATGATGCTCGACGGCATCCGCAAGATCGCCCCCACCGGGGTGATGCTGATGTTCGCCATCCTCTATTTCGGCGTGATGATCGACGCGGGCCTGTTCGACCCGCTGGTGCGGGTGATCCTGCGCGTGGTCAAGGGCGACCCACTGAAGATCGTGGTGGGCACCGCGGTGCTGGCCATGCTGATCTCGCTCGATGGTGACGGTTCCACTACCTACATGATCACCGTGTCGGCAATGCTGCCGCTGTACCGTCGTCTGGGCATGAACGCCTTGAGCATGACCTGCGTGACCATCCTGGCCGGCGGCGTGATGAACCTGACGCCGTGGGGCGGGCCTACCGCACGCGCGGCCACCGCGCTGCACGTGGACCCGGCCGATGTGTTCGTGCCGCTGATTCCCACCATGGTGCTGGCCTGCGTCGGCATCCTTGCCCTGGCCTGGCACCTGGGCCTGAAGGAACGGCGCCGGTTGGGCGTGGTCAACCTGCCGGGCGAGCACAACTGGATGGACGCCAGCGTGGCCGATGACGGCGACGCGCTGCCTACCGTGGAGGATGTGGACGATGCCAAGCGCCCGCGTCTGCTGTGGGTCAATTTCACCCTGACCCTGCTGCTGATGGCGGCGCTGGTGGTTGGCCTGCTGCCGATGCCGGTGCTGTTCATGGCCGGCTTCGCCGTCGCCCTGCTGATCAACTACCCCAACCTTGCCGACCAGCGGCGGCGCGTTGTCAACCACGCCGGCAACGTGCTGTCGGTGGTGTCGCTGATCTTCGCCGCGGGCATCTTCACCGGCATCCTCTCCAACACCGGCATGGTCGAGGCCATGTCACGCAGCTTCCTGGCGGTGATTCCGGAAGCGTGGGGCCCGTACCTGGCCACCATCACCGCGCTGGCCTCGATGCCGTTCACCTTCTTCATGTCCAACGACGCCTTCTATTTCGGCGTGCTGCCCATCCTCTCCGAGGCTGCCGGCAACTACGGCATCACCCCGGTTGAAATGGCCCGCGCCTCGCTCGCCGGCCAGCCGGTGCACCTGCTCAGCCCGCTGGTGCCCTCCACCTACCTGCTGGTCGGGCTGGCGAAAGTGGATTTCGCCGACCACCAGCGGTTCACCCTGAAGTGGGCGGTGCTGGTGTCGCTGCTGCTGATGGGCGGCAGCCTGGTACTGGCGCTGTACCCGCTGGCCGCGGCCGCATGAACACCCCAACCCTGGACTGGAGCCAGCCATGACACTTCGCATCGCATACGTCACCAGCGGCATGGGCAGCGTGGGCACCGCCATCTGCCAGGCACTGGCGCGCAGTGGCCACACGGTGGTGGCCGGCTGCGCGCCGCATTCGTCCCGCAAGGCCGGCTGGCTGCGCGAGCAGCGTGAGCTGGGCTTCGACTTCATCGCCTCCGAAGGCAATGCCGCCGACTGGGACTCCACCTGCGCCGCGTTTGCCCAGGTGCGCGCCGAGGTGGGCGAGATCGATGTGCTGGTCAACAGCGCCGGCGGCAGCCGCGATGTGCTGTTCCGGCAGATGCGCCCGGAGGACTGGAGCGCGGTGATCAGCTCCAACATCAACTCGCTGTTCAACATCACCCGGCAGGTGGTGGAAGGCATGAGCGCCCGTGGCTGGGGCCGCATCATCAACAT
>DCXY01000008.1:60596-61038 GCA_002329155.1 Stenotrophomonas sp. UBA2124
GCATCATCAACATCGGCTCGGTAAGCGCGCACAAGGGCCAGATAGGCCAGGTGAACTTCGCCACCGCCAAGGCGGCGATGCACGGTTTCACCCGCGCACTGGCGGCCGAAGTGGCCGCGCGTGGGGTCACCGTGAACAGCGTCTCCCCCGGCTACATCGCAAGCCAGGCAATCACCAGCTTTCCGCCCGATGTCCTGGACCGCCTGGCCGCATCGGTGCCGGTGCGGCGCCTGGGCCGGCCGGAGGAAGTGGCCTCGCTGTGTGCCTGGCTGGCCTCCGATGCCGCCGCCTACGTGACCGGCGCCGACCACGCCGTCAACGGCGGCCTGCACATGCGCTGAGCCGCTTTCACTACCACCACCTTCAATGCCACCGCTTTCATCGCCGCACGTTGGCGATGCCGCGCCCCTCTTCATCGCGGTTTTTATGCATGCGCCCTGCC
>DCXY01000003.1:0-39763 GCA_002329155.1 Stenotrophomonas sp. UBA2124
CACGCTGGGTTCGGGCATCTACGGTTCCATCTTCTTCATGCTCACCGTCTTCCACGGTGCGCACGTCGCGCTGGGCACCATCATGCTGATCGTGATGTGGTTGCGTGCGGCCAAGGGCCATTTCACCCGCGACAACCATTTCGGTTTTGAAGCGGCGGCGTGGTACTGGCACTTCGTGGACGTGGTGTGGCTGATGCTGTTCCTGTTCGTCTACGTGCTGTGATCGAGGCCGGGAACAGCATGGTGGGAACCGGGAAAGAAACGGCGCTGCGGGCTTTTCACCTCAGCGCCTGATCACCGCCTCCCGGTCCCCCGTTTCACCCACCCACACCGTGCGGTTGGATCCAGCCGCTGTAGATGCCGAAGATCACCAGCAGGATCAACACCACCGACAGCACGATGCGCCGGGTGAGTGCGTTGACCGTGCGTTTGGTCTGGCCGCGGTCAATCATCAGGTAGTAGAGGCCGGCCCCCAGGTTCCAGATGATGACGATCAGAAACGCGATCACCAGCAGGGTCTTGAGCGAATCATTCATGCGCGGCTCGACGGGTGGTTTGGCAATCAGGTTATCTCACCTTCTTGCGGCCGGCTTGTCATGACGCGACAGCACACAGGGGCGTGGGGCTGGCTGCTCGCCGTGGTGGTGGCGGTGGCCTTCAGCGGGCTGGGGGCGTGGCAGCTGCAGCGCATGCACGAGAAGGAAGCCCTGCTGGCGCAGGTGCCGCCCAGCCGCGCGGCAGCGGTACCGCTGCAGGCGGCCATGCAGGCACCTGAAGCACTGCACTGGGTGAAGGATCGACTGGAATTCCTGCCGGGCCTGCTGCTGCTGGACAACCAGCTGCGCGATGGCCGCGCCGGCGTGAAGCTGTACCAGCCCGCGCGTGCTGCGAACGGCGCGGTGGTGCTGGTGGACCTGGGGTGGCTGCCCCTGCCCGCCGACAGGCAGCTGCCGCCGCTGCAGCCGCAGCAGGGCTGGCAGGCGCTGGAAGGGCTGTGGGCACCGGCACCGGCCGCCGGGCTCAAGCTCGGCCCCGCGCTGGCCGCAGGCAAACAGCCGGGCACCTGGCTGGCCACGCGCATCGAACTGCCTGCCATCGCACAGGCGCTGCAGCTGCCGGCAGACAGGCTGGCGCCGCGCGTGCTTCGGCTTGATCCAGCCCTGCCTGTTGGCTACGCACGCGATCTGGACCTGCTGCCCAATACCTTGCCGCCTTCCCGCCACCTGGGTTATGCGGTGCAATGGTTCGGCATGGCGCTGGCCGTGCTGCTGATCCCGGTGGTGCTGGCCTGGCGCCGCCGCAGACACGGGGGCGGGCATTGAACGGGAACAACATGGGAAGATGCCACGCATGAATGCACTGACGCCCGAGCAGCTCGCCATCCGCAACCGTGGCCGCCGCGTGCTGCTGCTGATCTTCCTGATGTTCTTCGGCTCGATGGCGCTGGCCGGCATCCTGCGCTTCTCCGGCTGGACACCGCAGATCAACCGCAACCACGGCCACCTCTACGCGCCGCCGCTGGACCTGCGCCAGGAGCGGCTGACGCTGGCCAATGGCCAACCCTATGGCTGGGACCCGGCCGCGCGCCACTGGCGCATCCTGTTGGCGCCGGCCGCGGATTGCGCCCCCGCCTGCGTCAATTTGTCGCAGCAGTTGGACAAAGTCTGGCAGCTGTTCGGGCATAACGCCGATAATGTCGAGATACTGTGGCTTGGTACGCCGCCGCCAGAGGTGGCGCCCACGCCCGCAATGAAGGTGCTGCAGGCCCAGCCCGCGTTCCGGGCCAGGCTGCCGGGTGTGGATGACCCTGCCGGCATCCCGGTGTATGTGATTGATCCCAACGGCTTTGTGGTGTTGCGCTACGCGCCCGGTTTCGACCCGGGTGGGCTGCGGACCGACCTTTCCAGGCTGTTGAAACTGAAGTGAGTTCCGTTCGATGAATGCCTCCGCGCGTCCGGCGCTGTACCGCAATTTCCACCGCCTGGCGTGGTTCGCACTGATCATGACTGCCAGCACGATCATGTTCGGCTCGTTCGTGCGCCTGTCCGATGCCGGCCTGAGCTGCCCGGACTGGCCCACCTGCTATGGTCGCGTCACCTGGCCGCAGACGCAGATGGAAGCGGCCCAGCATGTGGCCAGCGAAATTCGTCCGCTGGAAACCCACAAGGCGTGGCGTGAGCAGGTCCACCGCTTCCTCGCCGGTCTGCTGGGCATCGAAGTGCTGGCCCTGGCTCTGCTGGCCGTGCGCCGGCGCCGATGGGGCGTGGCGCAGGTGGTCACCGCGTCGGTGCTGGTGGCCCTGGCCATTCCGCTGTACATGCGCGGGGAACACGTTGCCTCCAGCGTGCTCGCCATCGGCGGTGAGGCGATTCTGCTACTGGCGGCGATGCGCTGGTCCAACATCGACCTGTCGCGCGCGGCAGTGCTGACCCTGGCTGTGGTGATTTTCCAGGCGCTGCTGGGCATGTGGACGGTGACCCTGCTGCTCAAACCCATCGTGGTGATGGGCCACCTGCTGGGCGGCATGTTGATGTTCGGCTTGCTGGTGTGGATGGCATGGAAGGCCACGCACCTGCCCATCACACTGGCCGAGGCGCCGCGCCTGCGCTGGTGGCTGCGCGTGGGCCTGGCCCTGCTGGTGCTGCAGATCGCACTGGGTGGCTGGGTCAGCGCCAACTACGCGGCGCTGGCCTGCGGTGGTGGCAGCGCCTCGCTGGACAATTTCCCGCGTTGCGTCAGCCAGTGGTGGCCGCAGCAGAATTACAGCGAAGGCTTCACCCTGTGGCGCGGCATCGGCGTGGATTACGAAGGTGGCGTGCTGGACGGCGCCTCGCGCATCGCGATCCAGATGGCGCACCGCATGATGGCGGTGCTGGTCGCGCTGTACCTGCTGGTGCTGTCGGTGCGCATGTACCGTCTGCCGGGCATGCGCGGCTGGGCTTCGGCGCTGGGCCTGCTGGTGCTGCTGCAGATCACCCTGGGCGTGCTCAACGTCAAACTGGCGTTGCCGCTGGCCGTGGCGGTGATGCACAACGGCGGCGCGGTGCTGTTGCTGTTCGTGCTGGTCTCGCTGCTCGCGCGCCTGCGCGCACCGGAGTGATGGCATGAGCGCGACGCTGCAGGACTACTGGGACCTGACCAAACCCAAGGTGGTGGCACTGATCGTGTTCACCGCGCTGGTGGGCATGTGCCTGGCCATTCCGGGACTGCCGACCACCGCGCAGGTGGTATCCGGCGCGCTGGGCTTCCTCGGCATCTGGCTGGCCGCTGCCGCCGCTGCCGCGATCAACCAGCTGCTGGATGCACGCATCGACGCGCAGATGGCGCGCACCTCATGGCGGCCACTGGTGGTGGGCAAGGTCACGCCGCGCCAGGTGCTGGTATTCGCCGGTGCGTTGACCGCGCTGTCGATGACCATCCTGGTGCTGTGGGTGAACGTGCTCACCGCGGTGCTCACCTTCGGTTCGCTGATCGGCTACGCGGTCATCTACACCGTGTACCTGAAGCGCGCGACCTCGCAGAACATCGTGATCGGCGGCCTGGCCGGCGCGATGCCGCCGATGCTGGGCTGGTCGGCCATCACCGGCATGCAGGGCGAGTCGGACTGGGCCTATGCCTCGCTGCTGGTGCTGATCATCTTCATCTGGACGCCGCCGCACTTCTGGGCGCTGGCCATCTTCCGCCGCGCCGACTACGCCAAGGCCGACGTGCCGATGCTGCCGGTCACCCATGGCGTGCAGCACACGCGCGTGCAGATTCTCATCTACACCGTGGTGCTGGCGGTGGTGACGCTGCTGCCGGTGGCCATCGGCATGAGCGGCATGTTCTACCTGGGCGGTGCCGCCGTGCTGAACATCGTGTTCCTCTGGTATGCATGGAAGATGCAGGACCCGCCGGACGAGATGTTCAACATGAAGATGTTCGGCTACTCGGTGATCTACCTGATGGCGCTGTTCGCCTTCCTGCTGGTGGACCACTGGCTGCTGCCCTGGCTGTAAGCCCGCGCGACCTGTAGCGCCGAGCCACGCTCGGCGTTGGCCTTTCCCAGTGGTGTCCCAGTGCAGCATGGCTGCGCTCTACGTGTTGGTTCTGGCGTAACGCTGGGCGATGACCGAGCAGACGATCAGCTGGATCTGGTGGTAGATCATGATCGGCAGGACGATGGCGCCCAGGCTGCCGCCCGCGAACAGCACCTTGGCGATGGGGACGCCGGTGGCCAGGCTCTTCTTGGAGCCGCAGAACACGATGGTGATTTCATCGGCACGGGCGAAGCCCAGGCGCCGCGCAAGCCAGGTGATCAGGGGCATGGCGATGGACAGCAGCACCACGGCCACCACCGCGGCGGTCAGCAACGCACTGACCGGTGTCTTGCTCCACAGGCCCTCGTTGACCGATTCGCCGAACGCCGCATAGACCACCAGCAGCACCGTGCCCTGGTCGGTGTAGCGCAGCAGGGGCCGCCTGCGTTCGATCCAGCGGCCAATCCATGGCCGCAGCAGGTGGCCGGCAACGAACGGCACCAGCAGCTGCAGCATGATGGCGCCGACGGCATGCAGTGGGTTGGCCATGCCGCCCTCCGCGCCGGTGAGCACGGTCATCAGCAGCGGCGTCAGGAACACGCCGAGGATGCTCGACAGCGACGCCGCGCAGACCGCTGCGGGAATGTTGCCGCCTGCGATCGAGGTGAAGGCAATGGATGATTGCACGGTGGAGGGCAGGGCGCACAGGAACAGTACGCCGATGTACAGCTCGGGCGTCAGCAGCCATCCGGAAAGCGGTTTGAATGCCAGCCCGAGCAGCGGGAACAGCACGAAGGTGCACGCCAGGATCAGCAGGTGCAGGCGCCAGTGCAGCATGCCGGCGATGATGGATTCGCGTGACAGGCGTGCGCCATGCAGGAAGAACAGTGCGGCGATGGCGATGTCGGTGAAGCGGTCGAAGCCGCGTGCGGCGGCGCCGGTCATCGGCAGCAGGGTGGCAAGCAGTACCGTGCCCAGCAGGGCCAGGGTGAAGTTGTCCGGCCGCAGTCGCGACCACCAGCGGTTCATCGTTGAGTGTTTCCTTCGTGTCTTGCCTGATGGAACGTGAGGATCAA
Source organism: Stenotrophomonas sp. UBA2124 (assembly GCA_002329155.1). Taxonomy (GTDB): domain Bacteria; phylum Pseudomonadota; class Gammaproteobacteria; order Xanthomonadales; family Xanthomonadaceae; genus Stenotrophomonas. Next base: position 5,096 of record DCXY01000003.1, read on the forward strand.
GGCGTGGGTGACTCCAGCACCGCGCGTGCGGCAGGTTCCAGCGAGGTCATGCCGGCATCGCGGCCCAGCTGCAGCGCGGCCTCGGGCGAAGCACCCTCAAGACGCGCGTTGAGCAGCGACAGCAGCGCGCCGGCACGGTTGGCGGAGGCGCAGTGCAGCAGCGTGGTGCCGCTGTCCTGCTTCAGCAGGCGCTGCAGCGTGCGGGCGTTCTCGATGGTGATGTCGCTGGCACCGGCGATGGGCAGGCGCACATAGCGCAGGCCCAGCCGCTCGGCCTGCGCAGCCTCGTCGTAGCCACGGTCCTCGTCGGCGCGGCGCAGGTCGATGATGGTGGTCACCCCCTGTGCGGCGGCATCGCGCAACTGCTGCGCGCTCGGCTGGCCGGCGGTGATCAGGCCGGGGCGCGGCTGGTGCAGCGGCGTGTCGGCGGCGAAGGCGGCGAGGGGAGCAAGCAGGCAGAACAGCAGGGACAGGCGCAGCATGTTCTTCATGGTGGTGGCTCCGATGTGGGTCAGCGCAACGTGGCGCGGGTCTTGAGCAGCTCGCGCAGTTCGTACTTGTCGGTTTCGTCCAGGCCCTGCTGGCGCTGCTTGGCCTGCAGTTCGTCCAGGCGTTGCTGCAGCAGCTGCTTTTCCAGCTGGTTGATGGCGTCCTGCAGCTCCGTGCTCCAGATCTCCTCGTTGCCGGGCAATGCAAGCGCGGCTAGCTTGTGCAGCGCGGCCTGCTCTTCGCGTTCGTTGAAATGTTCGAGCAGGGCGCCGGTGCTGATGTCCGGGCGCTGCTGCACCAGTTCCAGCAGCTCCAGCAGCAGCTCGATGCCGGGCAGGCGCAGGCCGCCGATGGCATGGTGGCCTTCCAGCTTCATCGCCAGCGAGGGCTGCTGCAGCAGGATGGCGATGGCCGCGCGCACAAGGCTGCGCTTCTGCACCGGCACCACGTTGCTGCGTGCGGGTGTGTGCGTGGTACCGGAGGTGGCGGCGCGCATGCCCACGCCTGTGAGGCGCGCCAGCTCCTGCTTCATCAGGTCGCCGAAGGCGCCATCGGGAATCTGCGCCAGCATCGGTTTGGCGCGTTCGGCCAGACGCGCCTTGCCGTCGAGCGTGCCGAGGTTGATCTCGCGCGCCAGTTCGTCGAAGAAGAACTGCGACAGCGGCGTGGCCTGCTTCAGGCGCGTGTCGAAAACATCGGCACCTTCCTTGCGCACGATGGTGTCCGGGTCCTCGCCATCGGGCAGGAACAGGAAGAACGCCTGGCGGCCATCCTTCATGCGAGGCAGCACCGATTCCAGCGCACGCCAGCCGGCGCGGCGGCCTGCGGCGTCACCGTCGAAACAGAAGTACACGTCCGGTGCGTTGCGGAACAGCAGTTCGGCGTGGTCGGGCGTGGTCGCGGTACCCAGCGTGGCCACCGCCTGGGTGACGCCGAACTGGAACAGCGAGACCACGTCCATGTATCCCTCGACCACGATCAGCCGTTCGATCTTCTGGTTGGCCTGGCGCACCTGCCACAGGCCGTACAACTCGCGGCCCTTGTGGAACAGCGGCGTCTCGGGCGAGTTGAGGTACTTGGGGCCGTCGTCCTTCTGCAGCACACGGCCACCGAAGGCGATCACGCGGCCGCGCCGGTCGAAGATGGGGAACATCACCCGGTCGCGGAACTTGTCGTACACATGGCCGCGGTCGTTCTTGGAGAACAGGCCCACGCGGTCGAGCAGTTTCATGCGCCGCTCGTCCTTGCCCAGTGCGTCCTTCAGCGTGCTGTAGCCGTCCGGCGCATAGCCGATGGCGAAGCGCGCGCGGGTATCGGTATCCACGCCACGGCCATCGAGGTACTCGCGGGCCTTGTCGCTGGCTTCCAGCTGCTTCTGGAAGAAGCGGGTGGCGGCGTCCAGCGCGGTGTACTGCTCGCGGCTGTCGTCCTGCTGCTGCGGCGTGCGGCTGTTGGTTTCGCGCGGCAGCTCCATGCCGGCGCGCTTGGCCAGTTCTTCCACGGCATCGAGGAATTCGAGCCGGTCGTAGTTCATCAGGAAGCTGATGGCGGTGCCGTGCGCGCCGCAGCCGAAGCAGTGGTAAAACTGCTTGGTCGGCGAGACCGTGAACGATGCCGAGCGTTCGTCATGGAACGGGCAGCGCGCCGCGTACTCCTTGCCCTGGCGCTTGAGCGGCACGCGCGTGCCGACCACTTCGACAATGTCGGTGCGGGCGAGCAGGTCGTCGATGAAGGCGTCGGGCAGTCGGGCCATGCGGAAATGAACAGCGCCGCCGGTTGGCGGGGCACAGCAGAAGGGTGGAGGGGAAGTGTACTAGCCCGTGCGCGGGCGGGGTTGTGTGGGTCTCAAAGCTTCCCCCTCCCCGGCCCTCCCCTTTGCTGCGCAAAAGGGAGGGGGCAAGTCACTCCCTCCCTTTGCCGCAGGCAAGGGGAGGGCCGGGGAGGGGTGCTTTCCGCTCAATCCTGCGCGTCAACCACCGGCGCTTCAGCGGCCAGCTTCGCTTTCCTGCGCGCGCGGGCACGTTCATCGATGACCGCGGTGATCAGCGCGCCGCCGAAGAACACCACGCTGGCGTAGTAGATCCACACCAGCATGATCACCAATGTGCCCATCGAGCCGTAGGCGCTGCCCGGCGCGGCGTTGGCGATGTACAGGCCGATGCCGTAGCGGCCCAGCGTGAACAGCACCGCGGTGATGGCGCCGCCGATGAAGGCCTGCCGCCAGTCCACCGGGCGGTCGGGCAGGTAGTGGTAGAGGAAGGCGAAGCCGAGCGCGTAGAGCACCAGCGTGGTCACATAGCCCACCGCCGGCAGCACCGAGGGCAGGTGCGCGAAGATCACCTGCAGCGCGGTGGTGGCCACCATGGACACGATCAGCAGGAAGCCCAGCGCCAGCACCACGCCGGCGGAGAACACGCGCTTCTTCAGCCAGCCCACCACGCCCTCGAACCGGCGGATGTCGGTGCGGAAGATCAGGTTCAGCGCGCCCTGCAGCTGCGCGAACACCACCGTGGCACCGATGAACAGCAGCATCACGCTCCACACGCCGGCCAGCGAGCCCAGATCAGGCTGGGCAGCGGCGTTGCTGATGACGGTCTGCGCCACCTCGCCCACGCTGGGCCCGGCCAGCGAGCCGATCTGGTCCACCAGCGCCTGCTGGGCGGGCGGGTACAGCGAGGCGGTGAGCCACAGCAGCAGCACCAGCAGCGGTGCCAGCGAGAGCAGGGTGTAGAAGGCCAGCGAGGCGGCCTGGGTCATCACCTCGGTTTCGACGAAGCGGCGCACCAGCGCGGCGGGCAGGCTCTGCTGCAGCAGTTCCAAGCGTGACTTGAATGAATCGAAGGTGGGGCGGCTGTGCGGCATCGAGGCGTTGAAAGCGGAAAGCTGTGGTGGTTGTTCTAGCAAATGCGGGCTTTGGTGGGGGTGAAGCGTTGGGGCGGGGAGGTTGTAGCCCGGGTAAGCGCCAGCGCACCCGGGGCCGTTCGCGGAAATCCCCGGGTGCGCTGGCGCTTGCCCGGGCTACGGGGTGTCGGGCTACGGAAACACCAAGGCCCGCTTGCGCGGGCCTTGGGGGTATCGCCTGTGCCGGGAGCTGGATCAGCCGGCCAGGGCCTGCTTGACCAGCTTGGACACCAGGCCCATGTCGGCCTGGCCGGCCAGCTTGGGCTTGAGCACGCCCATCAGCTTGCCCATGTCGGCCGCGCTGGCGGCGCCGGTCTCGGCGATGGCGGCGGTGATGGCGGCCTGGATCTCGGCCTCGCCCATCTTGGCCGGCAGGTAGCGCTCGATCACCACGATCTCGTCGCGCTCCACCACGGCCAGATCCTCGCGGTTGGCGGCTTCGTACTGGGTCACCGAATCCCTGCGCTGCTTGACCATCTTGTCCAGCACGGCGATCACGGCGGCGTCGTCCAGCTCGATGCGCTCGTCCACTTCCTTCTGCTTGATCGCCGCGTTGATCAGCCGGATCACGCCCAGGGAGTGCTTGTCGCCGCCCTTCATGGCGGCCTTCATGTCATCGGTCAGCTGTTGCTTCAGGCTCATGGATCACCTCTTTCGGGATCGGATTTGGGTGGGAACGGCGGGTTTTTGACTGGCCGGGAACGCAAAAAGCCGGCTACGCTCGCGCGTGCCGGCTCTTACTCCGGTACGGAAGGCCAAGGCCCCCCGTTCAGGAGTCGCGTCCGATCAGTACAGGCGCTGACGCTTGGTGACGTCGCGCGAGGAACGACGCAGCTGGCGCTTCACGGCAGCAGCGGCCTTGCGCTTGCGTTCCTGGGTCGGCTTTTCGTAGAACTCGCGCTTGCGGGTCTCGGCCAGCACGCCGGCCTTTTCGCAAGTGCGCTTGAAGCGGCGGAGAGCAAACTCGAAGGGCTCGTTCTCGCGGACTTTAACGCTGGGCATGGAATCTCCGGGACACAATGAAACCGGGTCACGCCCGGCGAGCCGCGCATTATAGTCCCTTTACAGGGCTGTGCAAGTCCCCCGGACTTTGCGCAGGGCAATGGGAGGTCCACAATGGGCCCCATGAAAGTCCTTGGCATTGAATCATCCTGTGATGAGACGGGCGTCGCCGTCTATGACACGGCCCTCTCCGGGGCCGCTGCGCTGCGTGCCCACGCGGTGTACAGCCAGATTGCGCTGCATGCTGAATACGGTGGCGTGGTGCCGGAGCTGGCCAGCCGTGACCACGTCCGCAAGACCTTGCCGCTGATCCGGCAGACGCTGGACGAGGCGGGCATCGCCATTTCCGAGATCGACGGCGTGGCCTATACGGCAGGCCCCGGTCTGGTGGGTGCGCTGCTGGTGGGTGCCGGCGTGGCCCGTTCGCTGGCGTGGGGGCTGGATGTGCCTGCGATCGGTGTGCATCACATGGAAGGCCACCTGCTGGCGCCACTGATGGAAGACGACCCGCCCGAGCCGCCGTTCGTGGCGCTGCTGGTATCCGGTGGACATACCCAGCTGATCGCGGTCGATGCCATCGGCAAGTACCGCCTGCTGGGCGAAACCCTGGACGACGCCGCAGGCGAGGCCTTCGACAAGACCGCCAAGTTGATGGGACTGCCGTATCCGGGTGGCCCGCAGCTGGCGCGGCTGGCCGAGATGGGCACGCCGGGGCGTTTCAGGTTCGCGCGGCCCATGACCGACCGCCCGGGTCTGGATTTCAGCTTCTCCGGTCTCAAGACGCAGGTGCTGCTGGCCTGGCGCGACAGCGACCAGAGCGAGCAGACCCGTGCCGACATCGCCCGTGGCTTCGAGGATGCGGTGGTGGATACGCTGGCCATCAAGTGCGGACGCGCGCTGGATGCGGCCGGTTGCGATGTGCTGGTGGTGGCCGGTGGCGTTGGCGCGAACAAGCGCCTGCGCGCCAAGCTGCAGGACGCCGCGCAGCGCCGTGGGGGCCGTGTGTGCTTCCCGCGCCCGGCGCTGTGTACGGACAACGGCGCGATGATCGCCTTTGCCGGTGCGCTGCGGCTGCAGGCCGGCCAGCACAGCCCGCCGGAAGTGAAGGTCACGCCGCGCTGGGACATGGCCACGCTGCCGGCGCTGGACGGCACCTGACAGCGGAAACGCGGGCGGCGGAGTGGGATATTCCTGCGACTCCACATGAGGGCAGGCCAGCCATGGGCACGGCAGGTTCAGTCCGCCTCACTTACCATGGGTAGTCACCCACGTACTGTTCGCGGCTTTCATACATGGACAAGGTATTCATCGAGGGGCTGGAGATCGACGCCCTGATCGGCATCTACGACTGGGAACGGCGCATCCGCCAGACCCTGGTGTTCGATCTGGAAATGGGTTTCGACAACCGCAGGCCCGCGGCGACGGATGACATCGCCGACACGCTCAACTACAAGGCGGTCAGCAAGCGCCTGATGAGCTTCGTGCGCGAATCGGACTTCGGTCTGGTGGAAACGCTGGCCGAGCGCTGCGCGCAGATCGTGCTGGATGAATTCAACGTGCAATGGCTGCGGCTCAAGCTGAGCAAGCCCGGTGCGGTGCGCGGTGCGCGCGCCGTGGGTGTGGTGATCGAACGCTCGCGCGCAGCCGAGTAAAACCCCTGGCCTTGATGCCCTGCCGGGCGGCCATCCCCGTGGCCGGCGCCGGTGCGCCCATGCGTGCGCCGTGTAGTGGCGGGCGGCCCTGAAGAAGGAGGAAACACACTGATGGCGGTAATGGGAATCCGTTGGTTGCAGCAGCTGGAACAGGCGCTGGCACCGTATCCGTATGCATATCCGGCGCTGGTGCTGGTGGCGCTGGTACTGGTTGCGTGGCTGGCCAACTTCGTCACCAAGCGCATCCTGCTGCGCAGCCTGCGCAAGGTCATCGCACGCTTTGCCAGTGACCGTGACAACAAGCCGTCGCTGCGGGTGATCTCGCGGTTGGCCAACATCGTGCCATCGGTAGTACTGGCCAGAGGGGTGGAAATCGTACCGGAGCTGCCGCCGAAGCTGGTGGGTGGCCTGCAGGCGCTGTGTCATGCGTGGACCGTATTGACGATCGCGCTGGCCATCTCGCATGCGCTGGATGCGTTCAACAGCTTTTACGAACGCCGCGCCGATGCACGCAACAAGCCGATCAAGGGCTACCTGCAGGTGGTCAAGATCGTGGTGTACATCATCGCTGGTCTGTCCATCGTCGCGGCCCTGTTTGGCGTGAAGATCGGCCCGCTGGTCACCGGCCTGGGTGCGGCCACGGCGGTGCTGATGCTGATTTTCCAGGACACCATCCTGTCGCTGGTGGCCAGTGTGCAGATCAGTGGCGATGGCCGCGTGCGCATTGGTGACTGGATCGAAATGCCCAGCCAGAACGCCGATGGCGACGTCACCGACATCGCGCTGCACACGGTGACGGTGCGCAACTTCGACAACACCATCACCACCATTCCGACCAAGAAGCTGGTGACCGAATCGTTCCGCAACTGGCGCGGCATGCAGGAGTCGGGCGGCAGGCGGATCAAGCGTTCGATCTTCCTGGACCAGCACAGCGTGCATTTCCTGGACGCGAAGGGGCTGGATCGGCTGGGCCAGTTCGGCCTGCTGGATGACTATCTCGCCGCCAAGCAGGAAGAGCTGGGGCAGTGGAACCAGCGCGTGGCTGCGGACCACCCGGAGCCGGTCAATGCGCGACGCATGACCAACCTGGGCACGTTCCGCGTGTACGTGGAGCGCTACCTGCGCAGCCACCCGGACATCAAGCAGGACATGACCCTGCTGGTGCGCCAGCTGGCCCCGACACCACAGGGCCTGCCGCTGGAGATCTACTGCTTCGCGCCGACCGCGTGGGCACATTACGAGACCACCCAGTCCGACGTGTTCGATCACCTGCTGGCGATCCTGCACGAATTCGGCCTGCGCGTATTCCAGGAATCCAGCGACGCCATGCTGATGACACTGCGCGACCAGCGTGCCAGTGAGGCCGAGGCCTCCAGCCAGGCCTGACCCCGCTGTTGGTAGCCCGGGTAAGCGCAAGCGCACCCGGGAAGCCAGAGTCTTCAAGGCGAGGACGACCGTGATTCGCGGCATGTCATGAACATGACCGTCATCGAGGTCCGCCAGACCCCGGGTGCGCTTACGCTTACCCGGGCTACGAGGGCCGGGCCCTTCCGCTGCACAGCGCCCTTCTCCCGTTTATGGGAGAAGGGTTGGGATGAGGGGGCTTTTGCCGTGGCGTTCTGCATGTCTGCAGATGGGCAGTGGAGAGCCCCGGGTGCGCTTCGCTTACCCGGGCTACGGCTGGTCCACCGGTTACCCGAGGCAGGCTCTTGCAGGGTGCAAGGCTACGATGGCCAGATGAGGGAGAGGGGGCCGGGCACTTCACGCGCGCGGCGCTAGAATCCGGCCTTTGCAACCGTTCTCACAAGGACCACTGGTGACCTCCGACCGCATCGAATCGCTGCTCGCGCGCATGACCCTGGAAGAGAAGGTCGGCCAGCTGAGCGTATTCGCCGACATGGTCCGCCCGTTCGCGCCGGATGTGAACCCGGAGGCCAACGTCCGCAATGCCGAGCAGGTGCTGGAGCAGGTGCGTGCCGGCCGCGTGGGCTCACTGTTCAACGGTGTGGGCGCGGCCCAGGGGCGGCAGATCCAGCAGGTGGCGGTGGAACAGAGCCGGCTGGGCATTCCGGTGATCCTGGCGGCCGATGTGATCCACGGCATGCGCACGGTGTTTCCCATTCCGCTGGGCGAGGCGGCCAGCTTCGAGCCGGAGCTGGCACGGCGTACGGCGCGGGCCACTGCGGTTGAAGCCACCGCTGCCGGCATTCATTGGACCTACGCGCCTGCGGTGGATATCGCCCGCGACCAGCGTTGGGGCCGCGGTGCCGAAGGTGCGGGAGAGGACGTGGTGCTGGGCAGCGCATTTGCCGCCGCGCGCGTGCGTGGCTTCCAGGGCGATGACCTGAAAGCCGCCGATGCACTGCTGGCCACGCCCAAGCATTTCGCCGCCTACGGCGCCGTGGCTGCCGGCATGGAATACGCGCAGGTGGACATCTCGCCGCAGACCCTGCGCGACACCCATCTGCCACCGTTCAAGGCCGCACTGGAAGCCGGTGCGCTGGCGGTGATGAGCGCCTTCAACGACATCAATGGCGTGCCGGCCAGTGCCAACCGCGCGCTGCTGACCGAGCTGCTGCGCCACGAATGGAAGTTTGATGGCGTGGTGGTCTCCGACTACACCGCCGACATGGAGCTGATCGCTCACGGCTATGCCGCCGACGAAGTGGATGCCACGCGCAAGGCCTTCCTCGCCGGGTTGGACCTGAGCATGCAGAGCGGTTTCTACGACCGCCACCTGGCGGGCCTGGTGCATGCTGGCGATGTGCCCATGAGCGTGCTGGACGACTCGGTGCGGCGCATTCTACGGCTGAAGGAAGCCATCGGCCTGTTCGACGACCCCTACCGCTCGCTGGACCCGGCGCGTGAGATGGATCAGTCGCATATCGCGGCGCACGATGCGCTGTCACGCGATGCGGCGCGCCGTTCCATTGTGCTGCTGAAGAACGATGCGCAGACGCTGCCACTGAAGAAGCAGGGGCAGAAGATCGCGCTGATCGGCCCGTTCGTGCAGGACCGCGACAACATCGAAGGCTGCTGGACGCTGTTCGGCGACAAGCAGCGTTACGTGACGCTGGAGACCGGTGTACGCGAGGCCATGGCCGATGCCGCGCTGCTGGAAGTCGTTCCCGGCTGCGCACTGGAAGCGCCGCTTGAAGGTGGCATCGACGCCGCTGTGGCCGCCGCACGGCGCGCGGATGTCGCGGTGCTGGCGCTGGGCGAACCGCAGCGTTACAGCGGCGAAGCGCAGTCGCGGGTGGAGATCACCCTGCCACCGGCACAGCAGGCACTCGCCGAAGCCGTCGCCGCCACCGGCACGCCGGTGGTCGTGCTGCTGCGCAATGGGCGCGCGCTTGCACTGCACGGTGCGGTGCGTGATGCGCAGTCCATTGCGGTGACCTGGTACCTGGGCACGCAGACCGGTCATGCGGTGGCCGATGTCCTGTTCGGCGATTACAGCCCGTCGGCACGCTTGCCGGTGAGTTTTCCGCAGGTCTCCGGACAGCAGCCGTACTACTACAACCACCCGCGCAGCGGCCGCCCGGAACTGCCGGCGATGTCCGAGTTCAAGGCACGCTGGCGCGAGATTCCCAATGCGCCGCTGTATGCCTTCGGCCATGGTCTGGGCTATGCACGCTTCAGCTACGGCGCGCCGCAGCTCAGCGCGCCGCAGATGGACTGGAACGGTGACCTGCTGGTCACCACCACCCTCACCAACAGCGGTGACGTGGCGGGCGAGGAAGTGGTGCAGCTGTACCTGCACGACCGCGTCGCCAGCCGTGTGCGCCCGGTGCGCGAGCTGAAGGATTTCACCAAGGTGTTGCTGGCACCGGGCGAATCCACGCAGGTGCAGTTCCGCCTGCATCGGCAGATGCTGGCCTTCACCGGCGTGGATGGCGAATTCCGCGCCGAGCCGGGGCTGTTCGACCTGTGGGTATGCGCCTCGTCGGCAAGCGGCGAAGCGGTGACCTTCGAGCTGCTCGCACCCTGAGGTAGCCCGTAGCCCGGGTAAGCGCAAGCGCACCTGGGGCTCTCCTCTGCCCATCTGCAGACTTGCAGAACGCAACAGCAGGAGCGCCCTCATCCCAACCCTTCTCCCGTACACGGGAGAAGGGCTCAGTGCAGCGGAAGGCCCCCGGCTCTCTTAGCCCGGGTAAGCAAAGCGCACCCGGGCTAAGAGGGTGCGGTTTCGGTCCCAATCAAAGGCGCCACGCCCCCAACCGGATGACAGTTGACACATTGCACACGCATCGCGGCGTGCAATGCTGGCCGCACTCACCGGAGAACCGCGATGGCCGCACCGATGCCCGTTTACCTGCCCTGGTTGATGACCGCCGGCTTCGGCTGGCTGTACTACCGGCGCATCCGCCGCCACTTCGGTTGGCAGCTGTGGCAGCCCCGGCGCACGCAGCTGCGCATCGGCATCCTGGTGCTGGTCGCGGCGATGCTGGTAGTGGCGGCGGTCTACCTGCCGCATGTGGCGTGGGGCATCGCTGGCGGTACGGTGGCCGGTGGCGCACTGGGCGTGTTCGCACTGCGGCATACGCAGTCCAGCGTACGCGACGGCAAACCCGGGTACACGCCGAACCCATGGATCGGCGGCGGCCTCGCGCTGCTGCTGGTCGGGCGCCTGGCCTGGCGCTGGTATTCCGGTGCCTTCAGCAGCGGCGCCATGCAGGGCGGCAGCAACGCCAGCCCGCTGACCTTGGCCATTGCCGCGGCCTTGATCAGCTATGGGCTGGTGCAGGCGGTTGGGCTGATGCTGAAGATGCGCCACACGGTGGCCTGAAATCCATCCAAAAAAGCGGGGAGCCGTGCTGGCTCCCCGCCTTGCATCGCTTGCTGCGCCGGGCTTCAGTTGGCCTTCGGCGTCAGCTTCAGCAGCCGTGCGTTGCTGCCGTCTTCCAGCAGCCACAGTGCGCCGTCCGGGCCTTGCTCCACTTCGCGGATGCGCTGGCCCATGTTGAAGCGTTCGGCTTCGCGTGCGCTGTCGCCGTCGAAGGCCACGCGCACCAGTGACTGCGAGGACAGGCCGCCGATGAAGCCGCTGCCCTTCCACTGCGGGAACAGATTGCCGCTGTAGATCACGAAGCCTGCCGGCGAAATCACTTCGCGCCAGGTAACCACCGGTGCCTTGAACTCGGGGCGGGTGTCGTGGTCGGGAATCTTGCGGCCGTCGTAGTGGTCGCCGTTGGAGACGATGGGGTAGCCATAGTTGGCGCCGCGCTCGATCAGGTTCAGCTCGTCGCCGCCCTTCGGGCCCATTTCGTGTTCCCACAGCTTGCCGTTGGCGTCGAAGGCGATGCCGAGGATGTTGCGGTGGCCCAGCGACCACACCTGGTCAGCCGGCGAGCCCTGCGCCACGAACGGGTTGTCGGCGGGAACGCTGCCGTCGTCGTTGAGGCGGATCATCTTGCCCAGGTTGGCCTTCATATCCTGCGCCGGGTCGAACTTCTGCCGCTCGCTGGAGCTGATCCAGAGCTTGCCATCCGGACCAAAAGCGATGCGGTGGCCGAAGTGGCCATTGCCGGTAACCTTGGGGGTCTGCCGCCAGATCACCTGCGCGTCGGCAAGCTGACCGCCGCCGTTCGCATCCAGCACCAGTTTGGCGCGTGCCACCGCGGCACCGCGCGTATTGCCCTCGCCCGGTTCGGCATAGCTGTAATAGATCAGCCCGTTGCTGGCGAACTGCGGGTGCAGCACCACGTCACCAAAACCACCCTGGCCGCCGTAGGCCACCTTCGGCACGCCGGTGACCTCGCCGCGCTTGCCGCTGGCCGGGTCGAAATGGATCAGCCTGCCGCCCTTCTGCGTGACCAGCAGGCTGCCATCGGGCAGGAAGGTCATCGCCCACGGCTCGTTGAAGCGGCCCGCCTCGGTGGCGGTGAATGGCCATTGCGCCTGTGGCAGCGCCGCCGCAGCTGCAGGGTCGGCGGCCGGGTCTGCCGCGCAGGCGGTGGTGAACAGGGCAGGGGTGAAGGCCAGCGTCAGGCTGAGCAGCAGGGGACGGGGCATGGGGTTCTCCAATGGCGGGGAAACGGATGTCCAGCCTCAGGTTGTACACCATGAGCGCGTGAGCTGCCTGTCTGGACGTGGCAGCCTGCGCCCCGTGTTGAATGGAGGCGCCAAGCTGTACTGGTGGCCATGGTTCAGCTGTCCGCGCCGCCGTCCGGCTCGCTGGCCGCCATTCGCCTCGCGACGATGCCGGTGGCGGTGACGCCGCCGGTGGTGTTGCCGATGGTGCAGAACACATCGGGAATGGTGTCCACCGCCAGCAGCACACCAAGTGGTTCCACCGGCAGGCCCATGCTCTGGGTGATGGGCAGGTTGTTGGTCATGAAGTTGGCCTGCCCCGGCAAGCCCGTGGAGCCCATGCTGATGGCCGCCGCCAGCAGCACCGCCACCGCGTACTGCGAGGCGTGCACCTCGATGCCGTACAGCCACGCGATGAAGCTGGCCACGGCGATGTATTGCGCCGGGCTGGTGATGCGGAACAGCGACACCGCCATCGGCACCACCAGCGAGGTCAGCGCGGCCGGGTAGCCCAGGCGGTTGCGCGCGCTGTCGATCATGGTGGGCAGCGAGGCCAGCGAGGACTGCGTGCTGGCGGCGATCACCTGCACCGGCACCAGCGCACTGGCGAAGCGGCGCAGCGGCTCACCGGCAGCGACGCGCGCCACCACGTACAGCAGCAGGGTGATCAGGATGTAGATCACGCACATCAGCACGATGTAGTAGCCGAGCACGCCCAGCAGGCTCATGCCCACCTCGGCACAGACCACCAGCACCAGCGCGAACACGCCCAGCGGCGCGGCCCACAGCACCCAGCGCACGAGCGTGATCATGGTGTCGGCGATGATGCGGATGATGTCCAGGATGCGCTCGCGGCGTTCAGCCTGCTGGCGGCTCAGGGCGAAGCCGAAGAACATGGCGAACACCACCAGCTGCAGCATGCTGGCTTCGGCGGCGGCCTTGATGGCGTTGCTGGGAATCAGCGAGCCCAGCCACTGCGCGGCCGATGCCGGCGTGCCGGCGGTGGTGGGGGAGCGCAGCGCCCGGCGGAACTCCTCGATGGTGCCCGCATCACGCGGCACCAGGTCCAGCAGGTAGGGCGTGATCAGCGCCGAGAACGCAGCCGAGCTGACCAGCAGCACCAGGAACACGATGATGGCGTTGCGCGCGGTGCGCCCCGACGCGGCGGCGTTGCTGGCGGTGTTGACGCCGACGATGACCAGCGCGGTGACCAGTGGCACCACGGTCATCTGCAGCGCGTTGAGCCACAGGCGGCCGATGGGGCGCATGACATCGGCCACCTTCAAGGCCAGCGCCTGGTCGTAGGCGGTGAGCGACAAGCCGACTACGGCCGCAAGGATCAGCGCGATCAGCACCTTGACCGGTGCCGAGATGGTGAAGCGTCGGGTCGTGTTCAATGCGCGGCCTCCGCCTGTACCGGCAGGCCCCAGGCGCGTTGAAGGCGCGTGTACTCGGCCTGTGGCAGCAGCACGAACAGCGGCCTGGCCCGCGGCGACAGCCATGCCAGCAGCGCCGTCATGTGTGCCGGCTCCATCGCGGTGCAGCCGGCGGTGGCCTCACCCGGTGCGCGCCACAGGTGGGCGAAGATGCAGCTGCCCTGGCCGGGCACGGCAGCGGCGTTGTGTTCGATCACGAAGCCCTCGCGGTAACGCACGTCGCCCTTGTTGTGCAGGTCCAGGCGCATGGCCTCGGTGGAACCTTTCACCGCATCCGCGCCCACCTTGTCGGCATCGACGATCTGGTTGTACAGCGGCGATGCGGGGACATCCATGCAGTAGCTGCTGGCCTGCATGGCCTGGTAGGGCAGGGCGCTCTCGATGTGGTCTGCATAGCCGAAGGCCGGGCCGATGGTGAACACGCCGGCAGGGCTGCGGCCATCGCCTTCGCGCTTGTGCGGGCCATGCTGCTGGGCCGGGTGCAGGCCCAACCCCCACGCGCTGCCGGTACGACCGAGCGACACATCGAAAGCCGCGCCATGGGGCTGCCAGCCATGCTCGCCGCGTTCATAAGCCTGCAGCCGGCCCTGCGTGGCATCCCAGCCGTTCGACGTCACCACCACCAGTTGCCGTGCATCGTGTACCGGGGTGGCCACGGGTGCTGCGGCAGCGCCCGTGGCGGCGAAGGCCATCAGACAGGTCAGGGCGGCGAGCAGCCGTCGGGCGGCGGGGTGGAACAGGGAAGGCATTGGCGACGGCTCCGGCGGTCAGTTGTCGATCAGGTGCTGGATGCGTTCCTGGTTCAGCGCCAGCTGCCGCTCGCGGTCAGGGTTGGCCTGGCACAGCAGCACGAAAACGAAATCCAGCAGGTACTGCAGCGAGCAACGGTACAGCAGTTGCGCGATCTGCGGTTGCGGGTCGTGCGCGCAGATGGCCAGTGCGGCGTCGGCATGCGCGCGCAGCGGGTTGGCGGTGTGGCGGGTGATGGAGACCACCTTGCCGCCCACTTCCTGGAACTGGCGGGACAGCTGCCACAGCTGCGGCAGCTTGCCGAACTCGGAGAACACCAGCAGCACATCGCCCGGGCGCGCGGCGGACAGGTTGGCGGTCATCAGGATGGGGTCTGCGTGCTGCACGGTGAGGATGCCCAGCAGCGCCAGGCGCATGGCGAACTCGCGCGCGTACAGGCCATCGTCGCCCCAGCCATAGACGAATACCTTGGGTGCACCGTCGATCAGTGCGATCACCGCTTCCACATCGGCCTGCGGGTTGGCGGCCATGGTTTCTTCTTCGGCAGCGGTCTTGGCGCGGCGCAGGGTGTCGGCAGCCAGCAGGTAGCCGCCGGGCTGGTCTTCCGGCGGCCACTCCGTGGTGTCGCCGTTGCCGGCCAGTGCCACCGCCGCGCCCACCGAATACTTGAGGTCGGGGTAACCCTTGAAGCCGAGCTTCTGGCTGAACTTGACCACGCTGGACTGGCTGATGCCCAGCGCGTTGGCCAGCTGCTGGGACGAGTAGTCACGCAGCAGATGGGCGTTGTCGAGAATGAAGTCGGCAATGCGCCGCTCGATGGCCGACATCTGTTCGCGTTCAGAGCGGATTTTCAGCAGTGGAGCCATGGGCGGGGCATCGGTTGTCAGTGTTGGACTCTAAGCGATTGCGGACGACAAGGCAGTCGCGGGAATCCCCCCTCCCTTTGCCGACAGGCAAGGGGAGGGCTGGGGAGGGGTGCCTTGGCTGTTGTCGTGAAGCAGCGGCGCGACAGATTGCCAAAGGCCACTGGATTCCCGCCTGCGCGGGAATGACAGTAGTGGGAGGAAGGATGGCTGAGCGGCAGCTGCCGACGGCAGCGCAGCCGCGGGAACCACCCCCTCCCTTTGCCGACAGGCAAGGGGAGGGTTGGGGAGGGGTGCCTTGACGGTTGCTTTGATGTGCCGGCACGGTACACGCCAGCGGGAAAGCCGCGCCGCGATGGCAACCCGCATCACACCGGTTGCCATCGCCAGGGTGCTCACGGCTTGATCATCTCCAGCCCGTGCACCTCGATGATGCCCAGGCCGGGCGCATCGGTAACGGTGATCTCCGACTCGTTGAAGATCACCCCGCCTTCCACCGGGTTGAACTGACTCAGCGACGGGCCATCCAGATCGACCTTGCTGATCGCCCCCGATTTGGCCACCGCCAGGTGCACCGCCGCCGCCACGCTGATGCTCGACTCCAGCATGCAGCCGATCATGCACGGCACGCCGTACAGCGAGGCGATGTCGGCGATCTTGATCGCGTTGGAAATGCCGCCGGTCTTCATCAACTTGATGTTGATGATGTCCGCCGCACCCTGCTGGATCAGGTCGAACACCTGGTTCGGACTGAACACGCTTTCATCGGCCATCACCGGCGTGTTGACCCGCTCGGTGACGTACTTCATGCCGGCGATGTCGTTGGCCTTCACCGGCTGCTCCAGCAGCTCCAGCACCACGCCGGCATTCTCCAGCGCGCTCATCGCATACACCGCCTGCTTGGCGGTCCAGCCCTGGTTGGCATCCAGCCGCAGCAGCGCACGGCCTTCGACGGCGGCGTGGATGGCCTTGACCCGTTCGATGTCCAGGCCGATGTCCTTGCCTACCTTGATCTTCAGCGACTCGAAGCCCCGCTCCACCGCCGACAGCGAATCGGCCACCATCTTGTCGATGTAGTCCACGCTGATGGTGATGTCGGTGGTGATCACCGGGTCGCCGCCGCCGAGCATCTGGTACAGCGGCGCACCGTGCAGCTGCGCCCACAGGTCGTAGACAGCAATTTCCACCGCTGCCTTGGCGCTGGTGTTGCGCTCCAGCGAGGACTGGATGAGCCCGCACACGCGGTTGAGGTTGGCGATGTCCTCGCCGATCAGGCGCGGCTTGATGAAGGTGTTGATCGCTTCGATGATCGAGCCATGCGTGTCACCGGTGATCACCGCCGTTGGCGGCGCCTCGCCGTAGCCGGTGTGGCCGGTGTCGGTACGCACCAGCACCACCACGTCCTCCATGGTCTCCACCGTGCGTAGTGCGGTCTTGAACGGGGTTTTGAGGGGCACGCGCAGCATGCCCAGTTCGATGTCGGTGATCTTCATTTGCGGGCTTGTGGGCGGATGCGCTGGATGTTGGTCATGCGGTCGATGTAGGTGGCGCTGTCGCTGGCCATCATCGGCTCCAGCGGGGTCACCGAGACGCCGTTGAGCGCGGCATGCACGCGCTTGCCGTCGCCGCCGAACCAGCTGCCACCGGAGGTGTCGTGGATCACCCAGGTCCTGCCGTCGGCGTGGCCCAGCATCATCATCACGTGGCCGGGGATGTAGATCAGATCGCCCACCTGCAGCTGCGCGATGGCGGCATCGCGTTTGGCCTTGCCATCTTTGTCGGTGAACGGCAGGCGGTCCAGCGCCGGGCTCACTGCCTGCGCGCTGGTGTTGCGTGGCAGCAGCACGCCGAAACTGCGGTAGATCTCCGAGACGAAACCGCTGCAGTCGCGGGTGTCGTAGGAGTGGCCCCAGCCGTAGCGTTCGCCCAGGAACTTGAAGGCCTGGGTGATGAGGTTGCGTCGGGTCAGCGGCAGGTAGTCCTCAGCGCTGTCCTGCGAGCGCGGCAGCAGGGCCGGCACGATGGACAGGCTGCCGTCGTCATTGCGTACCGGCAGCTGGATCACATGCGCCGCATGCGCCTGCTGCCCGTTGACCGTCTTCATCGCCGGCCAGTCGGCCAGCACCGGCACGCGCACGCCCATTTCCAGCTGCAGGTCGGACACGCGCGGCTCTTCCGGCGTGTGCGCGGTGAACGCCTTGGCGCCGGTGATCACACGGTACGGGCCCTGCGCGCCATAGCCGAACACCTGCTCGGCGCTGCCGGTAGCCACGTACTGCTTCTCGATCCACGCGGCGTAGCGTTCGCTGCTGATGAACAGCCACTTTCCATCCGCACTTTCATGCAAAACCGCCACCGCATCGCCGGGGAACAGCGCCGACTCCTGGAAGCGGTCGATGTCGGTGTCGCCCTTCGTGCTGAAAACACGCAGGTTGGTGGGGAACGCCCGCAGCGCGGCGCGGTGCACGACCAGGCCGTACTGCAGCGGGCGCTGCGCGGGCACCGCATCCAGCGCGACGTTGTCGCTGATGGCCTTCAGCTGCGCGGCGT
This sequence comes from Stenotrophomonas sp. UBA2124, assembly GCA_002329155.1. Taxonomy (GTDB): domain Bacteria; phylum Pseudomonadota; class Gammaproteobacteria; order Xanthomonadales; family Xanthomonadaceae; genus Stenotrophomonas. The sequence continues at coordinate 22,772 of DCXY01000003.1, forward strand.
CCACCGGCTTGCCCTGCACGTCGTATAGCGGGCGGCTGGATGCGCGGGAGATGCCGTTGATCTGTTCCTGCACCAGGGCGCGCGGCAGGCTGGCCGGAAGGGCGAGAAGGTCGTGCATGGAGGTGTCGAGCTGGCGCATGCGCGCGTTCTGCGCATCGATGCCGGCGCGGTCCAGGATCACCGCATCGGCATCGGGCAGCTGCGCGATCCAGTGCTGCGGTGCCAGATAGCTTTCCTGCAGGCCGATGATGCCCATGTGGCCCACGTCCGGCGTGGACGGCGGGGACAGCGCAAGCGCAGGCCCGGCAAACAGCGCCGTGGCGAGGAACAGGGCCCTTGCCAGCGGGGCAGGGCGTCGGCGCTGGGGCCGGCACGGAATGACGTTCATTGAAGCTCCCCTCGTGATGCCTTGGAATATTTATTCCATACGACGGCAAAAGCAAGAATAAATTATTGACCGGCTGCCGGGTGCGTGTTACACAGCCATTACCACCCTGCACCCGGGAAGTGTTGCCGTGGAATCCGCCGCCAGCCAAGCCATCACATTGTCGCGCACCGCCCGTCGTTGGCTTGGTTGCGCGCTGCTGTGCCTGGTTTCGCCGTTCGCGCTGGCCGCCGCAGGCAGCAGTCCGGAGCCGCTGGAGAAGGTGATCCAGCGCGTGGACGCCGGTGATTTCGCCGGTGCGGACGCACAGGTGGCGCTGGCCCTGCAGCAGCCCGGGCTGGACGACGCACAACGCGAGGCGTTGCTGTTCCAGCGCGAACGCATGCGCCGCATCCTGCTGGATTTCACCCTCGACCGCGCGCAGGCGATGGCGGCGGTGAAGCGTCAGATTCCGGATCTGCGCGAAGAAGAATTCCGCCGCTGGGACGAGGCCGGGCTGATCGAACACCTGGACATCGACGGCGAGCGCCGCTGGTTCAAACGTGCGCCGTCCAACCTGTTCCGCGTGAGCAGCGAGGCGGTGGCGCGGCGTTCGCCGGACATCAAGCCGCCGGAGGAAGGGCCTTATGAAACCCTCGGGCCGCACCATGTCGAAGTGATCGACGCCGCCACGGTTACCGGCAGCAGCAGTCTGGTGCCGCGCCGCCTGCAGGTGACGCAGTCGATCAAGGTCAAGGCCGATGCGGTGCCTGCGGGGCAGGTGATCCGTGCATGGATTCCGTACCCGCGTGCCATTCCCGGCCAGCAGGAGCACATCCGCCTGCTGGGCAGCGTGCCGGAAGGCGCGCAGGTGGCGCCGGAAGACACGCTGCAGCGCACGGCCTACCTCGAGCGCAGGGCAGTGGCCGGCACACCTACCGAGTTCTCGGTGAGCTATGAAGTGACCGTGTCGGCGCGGCACATCGCCATCGACCCCGACAAGGTGCAGCCGACGCCGGCCGACCCGGCGCTGGCACCCTACCTGGCCGAGCGTGCGCCGCATGTGCTGTTCACCCCGGCCATCCGCGCGTTCTCGCGCAAGGTGGTGGGCGATGAGACCAACCCCTACCAGATCACCCGCAAGCTGTTCGCCGCGGTTGATCGCATTCCGTGGGGTGGTGCGCGCGAATATTCCACCATCAGCAACATCAGCGATTACGCGCTGCATGCCGGCCACGCCGACTGCGGCCAGCAGACGCTGCTGCTGATCACGCTGCTGCGGCTCAACGGCATTCCCGCACGCTGGCAGTCGGGCATGGTGTATTCGGACAACGCCGTCGGTTACAGCAACCTGCACGACTGGGGCGCGGTGTATCTGGCGCCTTACGGCTGGGTGCCGATGGACGTGACCACCGGCGCACTGGCAAGCGATGTGCCGGCGCTGCGTGATTTCTATCTCGGTGGCCTCGACGCCTACCGCATCACTTTCAACGACGACTACGCGCAGCCGCTGGTACCGGCCAAGCGCCATGTCCGCTCCGAAACCGTGGACTCACAACGCGGCGAAGTCGAATGGGAAGGGGGAAATCTCTATTTCGACCAGTGGGGTTACGACTTCCAGTGGCAGGTGCTGCCACGCAAAGGGAAATAAACAGCCGTTTCAGGGCGCACTTCCATTATCTGCAGGAGAGAGCAGGGGATGAACACGAAACTATTGAGAAAGGCGGCGCTGGCCGTGGCGTTGGGCGCGTGCCTGGGAGCCGTGGTGCCGGGCGCCATGGCCCAGAGTGCCACCGGCGCCATTGCCGGCCGCGCCAACAGCGGCGACCAGATCACCATCGTCAACAAGGCCACCGGCCTGACCCGCACGGTCACCGCAGGCAGCGACGGCGCTTACCGCCTGAGCCAACTTCCGGTGGGCGATTACAGCCTGCAGGTCAAGCGCGACGGCCAGACCGACAAGGAGCCGGTGTCCGTCAGCGTGTCGCTGGGCGGCACCACCAACGTCAATCTCGGCGGCGGTGGCAGCGGTGCGGTGACGCTGGATTCGGTACAGGTGGTGGGCGAGCGCGTGGTCAACCGGGTGGATGTCAGCTCCACCGAAACGGCCACCAACATCACCCGCGAAGACCTGGCACGCATGCCGGTGGACCAGAGCCTGAGCTCGGTGGCGATGCTGGCGCCGGGCGTGGTCTCGGGCAACTCGTCGTTGGGTGGCATCTCCTTCGGCGGCAGCTCGGTGGCCGAGAACTCGGCCTTCATCAACGGCCTGAACGTCACCGATTTCTACCGTCGGCAGAGCTTTTCCAGCGCACCGTTCGCGTTCTTCCAGGAGTTCCAGGTCAAGACCGGTGGCTATTCGGTGGAGTTCGGCCGCAGCACCGGCGGTGTGATCAACGCGGTCACCCGTTCCGGCAGCAACGAGTTCAAGAGCGGTGTGGAGGTGACGTTCGAGCCGGCGGCATGGCGCTCGAAAGCCGAAGACCACCGTTTTGATCGTGTCGATGGCGACGGCAAGCCGGCATCGGCGGTGTACTACGCCAGTCACGACACCAAGAGCTTCATGAAGGCCAATGTCTGGGCATCCGGCGCTCTGGTCAAGGACAAGCTGTTCTTCTTCGGCATGTACGAGCAGCGCCAGGGCAGCTACGGCAATACCAACAACCTGGGCACGGAGTGGCAGCGGTCCAAGGCCGACAACGGGTTCTGGGGCGCGAAGATCGACTGGAACATCACCGACGACCATCGCCTAGAACTGTTGGCGTTCTCCGATGAAGCCAGCACCGACAACGCCACCAATGCCTATGATTTCGACACCGCGACGATTGGCGATTCCAGCGGCACCAGTGTCGATGATGGTGGCGGCAAAAATGGCTCGCTGACCTATACCGGTCATTTCGGCGAGAACTTCACCGCCAAGGCCATGTACGGCATCAACCGCAGCCAGGCGCTCACGGCATCCCCGGCCGATACGGCCTGTGCGCAGGTGCTTATCGACGCCAGCTACAACGCTACCTACACGGCGATGGGCAAGCCGGCGGTGAGCTGCCACCCGAGCAGTTCGACTTCCGTCATCGACCACCATGACGAGCGCAAGGTGGGGCGGCTGGATTTCGAGTGGCAGCTGGGTGATCACCTGCTGCGCTTCGGCCTGGACCGCGAGGAAATGACCACCGACCGCACCACACACTACCCCGGCCCGACCGGCATGCGCTACACCGTGTATGCGGCCACTCCGGGTGCAATGCTGGACAATGGCGCCACCGTGCCTGCTGGCGTGAATGCGATCGCAATGGGCCGCCGCCGCATCGACGGCGGCGTGTTTGAAACCACCGCCAACGCCTACTACCTGGAAGACGTTTGGAACGTCACGCCGAACCTGGTGCTGAACCTGGGCGTGCGCGTGGATGGCTTCGACAACAAGACTGCTTCAGGCGCCAGCTTCATCAAGATGGATAATCTGGTTTCGCCGCGCTTCGGCTTCAGCTGGGACATGAAGGGTGATGGCGGCTCCAAACTGTTCGGCAACCTGGGCCGCTATTACCTGCCCGTCACCAACATCATCAACTACAACTTTGCCGGCGGCCTGATCGACGAGCGCACGTTCTATGCGCTCAACGGCTGGAGCAGCGCAACCAACCCGGTGACCGGCTCCAGCTACATGCAGCCGAATCTGGGAGCGCAGATTGGTGGCGTGGATGACTCCTACAACCTGCCGGTCGATGACCTGCGCCAGAGCGTGAGCCGTGACCTGGATGCGGTGTACCAGGATGAGGCGATCTTGGGCTACCAGCAGATGATCAACCAGGCATGGTCGTGGGGCGTCAATGCCACCTACCGGCGCATGGCCAACACCATGGACGACATGCGCATCAACGCGCTGTGCGGCGAGCGCCACGGCACGTTGTGGCCCATTGCCAACCCGGGTGAGAAGCTGACCCTGTGGGGTACCACCGACATGGGCTGCGCGCAGGATGGCTGGGTGACCATCGATACCTCCAAGGAGGGCTACATGGCCGGTGGCAGCAATACGATCATGGGCTATTCCAAGCCCAAGCGTACCTACAAGGCCATCGAGTTCCAGATCGATCGCGCATGGGATGACAAGTGGGCGTTCAATGCGTCCTACCTGTGGTCCAAGTCCGAGGGCAACCATGAGGGTCCGGTCAACTCGGATACCAACTATGGCGACACCGGCATGGTCCAGCACTGGGATCATCCGGCCAACAACCAGGACTACGGCCCGCTGTTCAACGACCGCCGCCATCAGATCAAACTGCGTGGCAGCTTCAAGTTGAACGAGATGTGGGAGTTCGGCAGTACCTTCACCGCGATGTCCGGCGGCCCGCTCACCCCACTGGGTGTGGCATGGCCGGGTGACAGCACCGGCGCGGCGAGCTTCGTCACCGAAGGCTCGGGTGGTGGCTCGTTCTGGCATTGCGTCAAGAACTGTGGCGGCACGTGGGACCAGCGCGAGTTCGTCTACGCGGGGCGTGGCTCGGGCGGACGGCTGCCGTGGGTGTACAACCTGGGTGCCAACGTCACCTGGACGCTGCCGGTGCCGAATGTGGACCTGAAGGTGCGCCTGTCGGTGTTCAACCTGCTCAACGAGCAGGAGGTCATCAACGTGCGCCAACGCTATGAAAAGGGTCCTGGCGTTACCCGTGGCCTTTACGGCACAGGCACCCGCTGGCAGACGCCGCGTTACGCGCAGCTGGTTGCCACCTGGAACTTCTGATCACCTGTAACAACGACGGCCCGCTTCGGCGGGCCGTCGGCTTTTGTGGAGAGCTGTGATGCGGATGCGGCATCTGATGGTGGCAATGGGGCTGGCGTTGGCAGGCGGGCTACACGCGGCGCCGGCCAGTGACGCGCAGGCGGTGCAGGCGCTGGTGGACCAGGCTGTGCAGCACTACCGGCTGCCGGGCATCGCGGTGGGTGTGATCGAGGATGGCAGGATCGTCCAGCGCATCACCCATGGCGAGCTGGCGGTGGGCGAAGGGCAGGCGGTCGATGCCGACAGCGTGTTCAAGATCGCCTCCAACAGCAAGGCGATGACCGCCGCCGTGCTGGCGCGGCTGGTGCAGGCCGGCAAGCTGCGCTGGGATGACCCGGTAACGAAGCACCTGCCACAGTTCCGCATGTACGACCCGTGGGTGACCCGCAACATGCAGGTGCGCGATCTGCTGATTCACAACAGCGGTCTCGGGTTGGGCGCGGGTGACCTGATGCTGTGGCCCGAGCCCAATCATTTCGACCGCGGCGACATCATCGCCGGTCTGGCGCATCTCAAACCGACAGGCAGTTTCCGTTCCGACTACGCCTACGACAACCTGCTGTACGTGGTGGCGGGCGAAGTGGCCGCCGCCGCGGGCGGCAAGCCCTATGCAACGCTGGTGCGCGAGGAGCTGTTCGAGCCGTTGGGCCTGAAGCGCTGCCGCGTCGGCGAATGGTCGCCTTCCGCCACCGGCAACATCGCGCGCCCGCATTCAAAGCGCGAGGGCAGGAACGTACCGGCAGCGGCGGAACCGGCCACGGTGGCTGACTTCCCGTCGATGGCGGCCGGCGGCATCCGCTGCAGCCTAAACGACATGCTGCGCTGGATGCAGGTGCTGCTGGACCCCGCGCAGGCACCCGGCTGGCTGGGCGAAACGCAGCGCCGCGCGCTGTGGAGCGCGCACATGCCCATGCCGATCAGCCAGCGCCAGCGTGACTGGGACAACACCCATTTCCACGCCTATGGCTACGGCTGGCGCCTTTCCGATATCGATGGTCAGTGGAAGGTCGCGCATACCGGCACGCTGTCGGGCATGTATTCCTCGCTGGCGTTGCTGCCCGACCGCAGGACCGGCGTGGTGATGCTGATCAACGGCGAGGCCGAGGATGCACGCACCGCGCTGATGGAGGCCCTGCTCAAGCGCCATACCGCGCCGGGGGCCGCGCATGATGTGCTGTATTACGCCGCGCAGATGGATCAGGCCGCTGCGCAGCGCCGCTCCGATGGGCATGTGCGCCCTGCATTGGCAGACCGTGTGCCGGTCAGCCACGCGGCGATGCATGCGCGGCAGGGTGTGTGGCGCGACCCGTGGTTCGGGGAGATCAGCCTGTGCCCGAAGGGCGATGCCGTGTGGTTCACCTCGGCCAAATCGCCCGCCATGCATGGGCAGGTGATGCGCAGTGGTGAGCGCAGCTTCGTGCAATGGCAGGGGCTGGGCGAGGACGCCGACGCATGGCTGGCATTTTCCGGCGATGCGCAGCACCCTGTGATGCAGTTGCGTGCCATCGACCCGGAGATCGACTTCAGCTATGACTACCAGGACCTGGAATTCAAACGTGTCGGCGATTGCCGCTAGGCCCACGCTGGCGCTGCTGCTGATTGCGGCGTCCGCCACCGCACAGGCGGTGGATGTATCACCGGCCACCACGCCGCAACAGGCCGACATGGTGGATGTCACCACGTTGGCACAGGGCATCGCGGTGGATCTGCGCTACGCCGGCACCGACAACTTCACCGGGCGCGTGGTGCCCGGTTACGACGCGCCGCGCTGCTACCTGCTGCGGCCCGTGGCCGAGGCACTGGCGCGTGTGCAGGCGGGCCTGCGCGCGCAGGGCCACACCCTGCAGGTCTACGATTGCTACCGACCGGTGCATGCGGTCAAATCATTCGTGGCATGGGCGCATGACCCGGCCGACCAGCAGGCCAAGGCGCGCTACTACCCCAACGTGGACAAGCGCCGCCTGCTGGACGGCTACATCGCCGAGACGTCCGGCCACAGCCGTGGCGCCACCATTGATCTGGGCGTGCTCGACTGCCGCAGCGGCCAGTGCCAGCCACTGGACATGGGCACCGGCTTCGACCGTTTCGATCCGCTGGCGCATACCGCCAACCCGGACATCAGCGCGCAGCAGAAGCAGAACCGGCAGCTGCTGCTGCAGGCCATGCAGGCGCAGGGCTTCGTCAATTACGACATGGAATGGTGGCACTACACCTTCAAGCCCGAGCCCACACCGGAGACCGCTTACGACTTCCCGGTGCGTTGAGGGCGGGTGCCGCCGTTAGACTGGCCGCTTCCATCGCCACCGCATCGCACGCATGAACCTTGTCCTGCACTACGGCTTGCTTGGCTCGCTTGAGGCCGCCCTGATCGCATTGGCGGTGGGGTTTGCCGTGTTCGCGCTGTGGTGGCAGGTGTGCCGCCGCACGGGGCTGTCGCACGGGCACGCGGTGGGCTGGGCCAGCCTGGCGGCCATCGCCATTTCCGCCGGCGTGGACAGCTGGAACCTGTTCTACCTGGGCATGGTGCAGCTGGAATCGCCGCTTTACGCGAAGTTGGCGCTGTCCGGCATCCATGATCCGGACCAGCTGGGCACCCGCGTGGTGCTGGAAGTGGTCGGTGCGTTGATTGGCGTCGGCTTGGGGTGGACGGTGTTCAGTTCACGGCAAGCTTCCACCGACGCCACCGGTCGCTCTTAAAGACCGGACATATCGGCAATAAGCGACACGATTGGAACACTCGAATCATCGGCTTACGTTGGCTTCACGGCTGAGTAACGGGGCGGGTAATCGCAGTCGCGGCGGCAGAGGTTAAACAGGCGTTTTTCGCCGTTTTCATGAGGCCGAACGATTCAGGCTGGGGTTGCGAAGGTGGGGCCGTGCGGAATTACCGCGCTTTCCCCAACAACGACGAGGAAACCCTGATGACCATTCGTAATCGTGCCCCGCTGTTCGCTCTGGCCGCCATCATGGGCACCGCGCTGGCGATGCCGGCCATGGCCCAGGATGCAAAGGATCAGGCGGCCGCCGCCCAGGCGTCGGCCCAGCAGGCGCAGAGTGATGCCGCCCAGGCCCAGGATGCAGCCGCCGATGCGTCGGCCAGTGCTGCACAGGCCTCGGCTGCCGCAAACGGCGGTGGCCAGACCTGGGCCAGTGTTGATACCGATGGCGACGGCGCCATCAGCAAGACCGAGGCCACGGCCAATGCCGGCCTGGCACAGGTGTTCGATGCCGCCGATGCCGACAAGGACGGCAAGCTCACCCAGGAGGAGTACCGCGCATTCGCGGCCAAGCAGAAGTAACCGCTGATTGACTCCAAGCAAACCCCTCTCCCGCAAGCGGGAGAGGGGTTGGGGTGAGGGAGCCCCCGCAACACCCACGCGTTATGCTGTGCGCCATGAGCCAGCACACTTCTTCTTCCGCCATCGGCCTGGTCGGCTTCGATGGCGATGACACGCTCTGGAAGAGCGAGGACTTCTACCGCCAGGCAGAGCAGGATTTCGAGGCCATTCTCGGCCACTACATCGACCTGCACGACGCCGGCACCGCGCAGCACCTGTTGAAGGTGGAACGTCGCAACCTGCAGATCTTCGGCTACGGCGCCAAGGGCATGACCCTGTCGATGCTGGAGGCGGCCTGCGAACTCACCGACGAGAAGATTTCCGCCCACCACCTGCGCCAGATCATCGAGATCGGCCGCCATACCCTGCAGCATCCCGTGGAAGTCATCGACGGTGTGCGCGAGGCGGTGGCCGCCATCGCCGCCGAGTACCCGGTGGTGCTGATCACCAAGGGCGACCTGTTCCACCAGGAGCAGAAGATCGAACGCTCCGGCCTGCGCGATCTGTTCCCGCGCATCGAGATTGTTTCGGAGAAGGACCAGTCTACCTACGCGCGCGTGCTGGCCGAGTTCGACCTGCCTGCCGAGCGTTTCGTGATGGTGGGCAATTCGCTGCGCTCGGATATCGAACCGGTGCTGCAGCTGGGCGGCTGGGGCGTGTACACGCCGTATGCGGTGACCTGGGCGCATGAGGCCGAGCACGGTGTATCCGACGACGCGCCACGCCTGCACCAGGCCGACACCGCGCACCAGTGGCCGCAGGCCGTGCGCGCCATCGCGGCGCAGGCAGGCTGAGCGTGGTGACGCGGGCCGTGGTCAGGTCGCGTAGCTTGCGGGCGCTGCTGGCGGCATTGCTGCTGGGCGCGGCATCGGTAGCATGGGCGCAGCAGCCCGCACCCGCGCCGGCCATCAACGCCGCGCCCGTGTACGCCCCCGGCACTGACGATGCCTGGGTGGATCGCCAGCTGGCCAGCATCAACGCCTATGCCTCGCGCTATCCGGACGCCTTCGTGGACGAACTGGTGCGCTATGCCGGTGCGCGCCGTGGCTATGTGCAGGCACTGATGGGCGAACACGGCTGGAGCGCGGGCGATGTGTACTTCGCCTGCTTCTGGGGCAAGGTGACCCAGCGCGATTGCCGTGAGCTGGTGCGCGCCCGCGCGGCCCTGCCCGGTGCCGGCTGGAAGCAGGTGGTGGAGAGCCTGCAGCCGGCGCCGGAGAACCTGGACTGGCGCGCCCTGCGCCACGCCATCGTCGCCAGCCACGACCACTGGGACCGCCCGATCACCCTGGATGCCCTGCTGCAGCGCCAGCTGGGCGACCGCGCGCAGCGGGATGCGGCGGCGCGCAGCAAGGACGGGAAGGGTTAGGCCGAGACCAGGCTGTTGCGGGGTGGCTTGTGCGGTCCCGGCTGCCATCGGGCTGTCATTCCCCCGCAGGCGGGGAGGCCGGCATTCCGGCTGCGATGGCCGTCGCCCCCCGATCCGGGCGAAAATGGGCGCTTCCCCGATCCTGCGACTGCGCGCCCCGACATGACCGCTGACCGTTTCGCTACCACCGACCATATCCGCAGCCTGTTCTCGCAGGCGATGTCGCACATGTACCGCACCGAAGTGCCGTTGTACGGCACGCTGGTGGAACTGGTGGGCGAAGTGAATGCCGACGTGCTGGCAGCGCATCCGGACATGGCCGAGCAGATGCAGCGCAGCGGCGAGCGCGAACGTCTGGATGTGGAGCGCCATGGCGCCATCCGCGTCGGCACGGCGGAGGAGCTGGCCACGCTGCGGCGTCTGTTCGCGGTGATGGGCATGCAGCCGGTGGGCTACTACGACCTGTCCGTCGCCGGCGTGCCGGTGCATTCCACCGCGTTCCGCCCGGTGGATGGCGAGGCACTCAACCGCAACCCGTTCCGTGTGTTCACCTCGCTGTTGCGGCTGGAGCTGATCGAGGACGAGGCGCTGCGTACCCAGGCGGCCGACATCCTGTCCCGCCGCACCATCTTCACTCCCGGCGTGCTGGCGCTGATCGAACAGTGCGAACGCGAGGGTGGCCTGAGCGAAGACGATGCGTGGCGCTTCGTGGTGGAGGCGCTGGAAACCTTCCGCTGGCACAACGAGGCGACGGTATCGCTGCAGACCTACCACGCGCTGCACGGGGCGCACCGTCTGGTGGCCGATGTGGTCAGCTTCCGCGGTCCGCACATCAACCACCTCACGCCACGCACGCTGGACATCGACGCCGCGCAGGCGTCCATGCATGCGCGCGGTCTTGCGGCCAAGGCCGTGATCGAAGGTCCACCGCGTCGCGCGTGCCCGATCCTGCTGCGCCAGACCAGCTTCAAGGCGCTGGAGGAAATGGTGCATTTCCCGTCCGGTGCCGACAACGAAGCGGGCACGCATACCGCGCGTTTCGGCGAGATCGAGCAGCGTGGGCTTGCGCTGACGCCCAAGGGCCGCGCGCTGTACGACACGCTGCTGGCACAGGCGCGCGAGAACAACGGCGCGGGCAGCACGGGCGGTGACTATGTGCAGCGCCTGCAGGCCGCGTTCGCCGGTTTCCCCGATGATCACGCCACGCTGCGCCGCGAAGGCCTGGGCTATTACCGCTATGCACTGACCGATGCAGGCCGCGCGCTGCCGGCGAGCGAACGTGATCTGCCGGCAGAGGTGCTGATCGAACGTGGCCTGGCCACGGCCGACCCGATCATCTACGAGGATTTCCTGCCGGTGAGTGCGGCGGGTATCTTCCAGTCCAACCTGGGCGGCGACGAACAGCGCGCCTATGCTGCACGCGCCAACCGTGATGCCTTCGAGCAGGCACTGGGCGCGAGGGTCAGCGATGAGTTCGTGATCTATGAGCGGTTGCAGGCGGAATCGCTGGCGTCGTTGGGGGCCTGAAAGACTTACCCCTCCCCAACCCTCCCCTCCGTGCTGCGCACGCAAGGGAGGGGGCAGAAGCGGCTTCATGCAGTCTGTTTCGGTCCTGCGTGATCACTCCCTCCCCTTCGTGCTGTGCACGCAAGGGAGGGAGCCGAAGCGGCTTCACGCTGTTTGTTCCAGTCCCACGAGAAGCGATCAGGTCGCGCGCCGCCAGCTTTTCCCCCTCCCTTGCGTGCGCAGCACGGAGGGGAGGGCCGGGGAGGGGTGCTCCTGGCTCAGCCTTGAATCAGGCCCGCGCCACCTTCCGCAGACGCGTGCGCTCCTTCCGGCGCGCACGCCAGTTGCGCCAATGCTGCTGCAGGCAGGAGAAGATCACGTACAGCGCGGGGGTGCTGAGCAGGGTCAGGCTCTGCGAGATCAGCAGACCGCCGATCATGGCGATGCCCAAGGGGCGGCGCAGTTCCGAGCCTTCGCCCAGGCCGATGGCCAGCGGCAGCGCGGCCAGGATGGCGACCATGGTGGTCATCATGATCGGGCGGAACCGCACGATGCTCGCTTCGCGTACCGCTTCGGCAGGCGACCTGCCGTGCTCACGCTGCGCTACCAGCGCGAAGTCGATCATCATGATCGCGTTCTTCTTGACGATGCCGATCAGCAGCACCAGCGCGATCATCGAGATCACCGAAAGGTCGGTGCTGGTCGCCCATAACGCCAGCAACGCGCCCATGCCCGCTGCAGGCAGGGTCGAGAGAATCGTCACCGGGTGCACGAGATTCTCGTACAGCATGCCCAGCACGATGTAGACGGTGGCGATGGCGGCCACGATCAGCATCAGCATCGAGGTGGGATCCATCGCCTGACGGAAGCCGCCGCGCGCGGCCTGGCGGATGTCGCCCGGCATGCGCAGGCCGTCGATGGCCGCCTTGACGATGGCATCGCCTTCGCCACTGCTCACGCCCGGCGCAAGGTTGTAGCTCAGGTCCATCACGGTGTACTGGTTCTGGTGGGTCACCTGCGACGGTGCCAGCCCCGGTTCCTGATGCGCGAAGGCGGTCAGCGGAATCATCTGGCCGCTGTTGGAGGACACGTACAGGTCCTCGATCGCGGCGGGGCTGGCGGTCTGGCTGGGCAGTGCGTTCACCACCACCCCGTACTGGTTGAGGTCGGCATAGATGGTGGAAATCTGCCGCTGGCCGAACGCGCCATACAGCGCACCGTCGATGGCGCCGATGGTCACGCCCAGCCGTGATGCCTTCTCGCGGTCGATGATGATCTTCTGCATCAGGCCGCCCTTGTCCACGTCCGACCCCACGTCGCGCAGCTTCGGATTCTGCTTCAGCACTTCCACCAGCCGGGGCAGCCAGATGGCGAGCTGGCCGGCGTCGTTGCCCTGCAGGGTCACGCGGTTCTGCGCGCCCTGTGAACCACCGCCGCCGCCATCGGACGGCAGGTCCTGGATGGCGCGCAGGCGCACGTCCAGATCCGGAAACTGCGCGGCCTTGGCGCTGAGCCGCGTGACCACCACGTTGGTCGGTTCCTCACGGCCCTCGGCCTGGGTCTTCAGTTCGATGTTGAACTGCGCGCTGCTGCCCTGCCGGCTGGAGCCCAACCGCGCACCCACCATCTTCACCGCAGGGTCGGCCAGGAACATGTCGCTGAGGCGCCGCTGGCGCTCGCTCATTTCCTGGAACGACACCGTGGCGCTGGAGCTGGCGCGCCCCCAGATCAGGCCGGTGTCCTGCTCGGGGAAGGAACCTTTGCTCACCGCACCGGCCAGATAGAACGTGGCCACGATCAGCAGCAGCGGTGTCAGCGCCAGCAGCAGTGCATGGCGCAGCGAGAAATCCAGCGCCACCGTGTAGATGCGCAGCATGCCTTCGTGCACGCGGTCGAGCAGGCGGTTGGTGCGTGACTGCCGCGCATTGACCTCGTGCGGTTGCAGGAAGCGCGCGCACAGTGCGGGCGTCAGCGTCAGCGAGACCAGCGCCGACACCAGAATCGCGGCCACCAGCGTCAGCGTGAACTCGCGGAAGAACGCCCCCATCATGCCCTGCGCGAAGATGATGGGCAGGAACACTGCCACCAGCGAGGCGGTGATGGAGACGATGGTGAAGCCGATTTCCTTGGCGCCGGCCATCGCGGCTTCCTGGCGGGGCATGCCCTCGTCCAGGTGGCGCATGATGTTCTCGATCACGACGATCGCATCGTCCACCACAAAGCCGATCGCGATCACCAGCGCCAGCAGGGTCAGGTTGTTGAGGGTGAAGCCCAGCGTGGTCATCACCAGTGCCGCGCCGGCCAGTGACAGCGGCACGGTGATGGCGGCAATCAGCGTTGGCGCCAGCCGGCGCAGGAACAGCGCCATGGTCAGGATCACCATGGCCAGGCTGATCATCAGGGTGATCTGCACTTCGGCCAGCGAGGCGCGGATGGTGGGCGTGCGGTCGAAGTAGGGGGTCAGCGTGGTGCCGGCATCCAAATACCCGGTGAGCGATGGCACGGCCTCTTTCACCCGGTCCACCGTGGCGACCAGGTTGTCACCGCTGCGCAGGTATACGTACATCAGCACGCCGCGCTTGCCGTTGAACCAGGCCGCCTGGTAGGCATCCTGCTGGCCGTCGTACACGGTGGCGACATCCTTCAGCCGCACCACCGCGCCGTCATGCGTGGCGATGGCGACGTTGGCGAAGTCCGAGGCCTTGCGCATCTGGTCGTTGAGGACGATGGCGGTCTGGCTGCTGTCGTCGCTGAGGAAGCCCAGCGGCGAGGCCACGTTGGCCGCGCGCATGGCGTTGCGCAGGTCGTCCGGGCTCAGCCCCAGCGCGCTCATCGCACGCAGGTTGAGGTCCACGCGCACGGCGGGTGTCGATGCGCCGGCGATGTCCACCTGCGACACGCCCGGCAGCTGCCGCAGCCGCTGCGCCAGCAGCGAGTCGGCCATGTTGTACAGCTCGGCCACCGACTGCGTGTCCGAGGTCAGCGACAGCGCGATCACCGGGTCGTCGTTGGGGTTGGCCTTCTGGTAGGTGGGCGTGTTGATGCCCGCCGGCAGGTCGGCCATGGCCGCGTTGATCGCGGCCTGCACGTCCTGCGCCGCCGCGTCGATGTCGCGGCTGGTGTTGAACATCAGGAACACCATGCTGCGGCCATCGCTGCTGCTCGAGCGCATGGTGTCGATGCCGGGCACCTGGCCCAGATGGCGTTCCAGCGGCGCGGTGACGGTGGCGGCCATGGTGTCCGCATCGGCGCCGGTGTTGGACGCCTGCACGAAGATCACCGGAATCGACAGGTTCGGCAGGGCCGCAACGCCCAGCCGCAGGTAGCAGACCAGGCCGGCGAAGAACAGGCCGATGGCCAGCAGGCTGATGCCGATCGGGCGCTTGATGAAGGGCGCGGAGATGTTCATGCCGCGCCCTTACCTGGCGGCCTGCAGGCGTGCGGCAGCGCGCTGCTCGCGGCGCCGCGCCGCCCACTCGGACATGCGCTCGAAGTACAGGTAGATCACCGGCGTGGTGTACAGCGTCACCAGCTGCGAGAGCAGCAGGCCGCCGACGATGGCCACGCCCAGCGGGCGGCGCAGCTCCGAGCCGATGCCGGTGCCAAGCGCCAGCGGCAGCGCGCCCAGCATGGCCGCGGCGGTGGTCATCATGATCGGGCGGAAACGCAGCAGGCAGGCGCGGCGGATCGCCTCATGGGCATTGGCGCCGGCACGCTGCGCGTCCAGCGCGAAGTCGATCATCATGATCGCGTTCTTCTTGACGATGCCGATCAGCAGCACGATGCCGACGATGCCGTCCACCGACAGGCTCATGCCGCACAGGTACAGCGCCAGCAGCGCGCCCACGCCGGCCGGCGGCAGGGTGGAGATGATGGTCAGCGGGTGGATGTAGCTCTCGTACAGCACGCCCAGCACGATGTAGATCACCGCGATGGCGGCCAGCAGCAACAGCACCACGTCGGTCTGGCTGCTGGAGAACTCGGCGGCGGTGCCAATGAACTGCGCCTGCATCTGCTCCAGCAGCTGCAGCCCGGCCACGGCCTTGTTGATGGCATCCACGCCTTCGGACAGCGAATACCCCGGCGCCAGGTTGAACGACACCGTGGCCGACGGCAGCTGCTGCTGGTGGCTGACGATCAGCGGCGCGGTGCCCGGCTGCGCGGTGGCGATGGCCGACAGCGGAATGCTGCCACCGCCGCCCAGCGCGATGCCGGTGTTGCTGTTGCCGATGCCGGTGGCGGTGGAGGAGTTGCTCGACGTCACCTGGCCCAGCGTGGTCGCATTGCTGCCGCTGAGCGTGCCGCTGCCGTTGCTGCCGATGGCCAGCTGGTTCATCAGCGCATCGGTGGTGCGGAACTCCGGTGCCACTTCCAGCACCACGCGGTACTGGTTGAGCTGGGTGAAGATGGTGGAGATCTGGCGCTGACCGTAGGCGTCGTACAGCGTGTCGTCGATGGTCTGCATCGGCACGCCGTAACGGCTGGCCTTGTCGCGGTCCACTTCGACATGCAGTGCGCGGCCATGGTTGGCCAGGTTGTTGTCCACGTCGGCCAGCTCGGGCAGGCGGCGCAGTGCATCGGTGACGCGCGCAGTCTGCGTGGCCAGCTCGGCGCTGTCCATGTCCGAGAGCGAGAACTGGTAGGCGGTGGCAGCCACGCGCGTATCCAGCGTCACGTCCTGCACCGGCTTGAGGTACAGCGCCACGCCGGGGATGTGCGCGGCGGCGGCCTGCAGGCGCGGCAGGATCACGTCCAGCCCGTCGCGGTCGCCACGGTCCTTGAGCACGATGCTCAGCTGGCCCTGGTTGAGCGTGGGGTTCATGCTGCCGGCGCCGATATAGGCGGCCACGCCGCTCACCGCCGGGTCGTCGTGCAGGGCCGCGGCCACGGCCTGGGTGCGCTGCTGCATCTGGTCGAAGGCCACGTTCTGGTCGGCCAGCACCACGCCGGTGATCATGCCGGTGTCCTGGTCGGGCAGCAGACCCTTGGGAATGAGCATGTACAGCAGCACGGTCAGCGCCACCGAAGCCAGCGCGATGCCCAGCGTCAGCGGCTGGTGGCGCAGCACCCAGTCCAGGGTGCGCTCGTACAGATGCACGATGCGCGTCCACAGGTTGCTGCGGCCCTCGGCAGCGGCGCGCTCGTGTGCGTCGTCGCCTTCGGGCAGCGCGTCGGGCTTGAGCAGGTAGGCGCACATCATGGGGGTGAGCGTCAGCGAGATCAGCATCGAGATCGCCACCGCGATGGACAGCACCCACGCGAACTCATGGAACAGGCGTCCGGTGACGCCCGGCATCAGGATCAGCGGCAGGAACACCGCGATCAGCGATACCGTCAGCGACAGCACGGTGAAGCCGATCTCCTTTGAACCGACTTCCGCCGCTTCCTTGCCGTCCCTGCCCTGCTCGATGTAGCGCACGATGTTCTCGATCATCACGATCGCATCGTCCACCACGAAGCCGGTGGCCACGGTCAGCGCCATCAGCGAGAGGTTGTCCAGCGACATGCCGGCGAAGGCCATCACGCCGAAGGTGCCCAGCAGCGACAGCGGCACCGCCACGGACGGAATCACCGTCGCCCACAGCCGGCGCAGGAACACGAAGATCACCGCCACCACCAGGCAGATGGTGAGCACCAG
>DCXY01000003.1:40027-67033 GCA_002329155.1 Stenotrophomonas sp. UBA2124
TCGGCCGGCAGCATGCCCTGCAGGGTGGGCAGGATCTGGCGGATGTTCTCCACCGTCTTGACGATGTTGGCGCCGGGCTGGCGGCGGACTTCCAGCAGCACCGCCGGCTTGCCATCGGCCCACGCGGCGATCTGGTCGTTCTCCACGCCGTCGATGACCTTGGCCACGTCGCGCAGGCGCACCGGCGCACCGTTCTGGTAGCGGATGATCACATCGTTGTAATCGGCCGCATCACTGAGCTGGTCGTTGGTGGAGAGCGTGTAACTCTGGGTCTTGCCGTTGAGCGAGCCCTTTGGCGCATTGACGTTGGCCTGGGTCAGCGCGCTGCGCAGGTTCTCCATGGTCATGCCCATGTTGGCCAGCTGCGCCGGGTTGGCCTGGATGCGCACCGCAGGGCGCACGTTGCCGGCAATGGACACCAGGCCCACGCCGTCCACCTGCGACAGGCGCTGGGCCAGCACGGAATCAGCCAGGTCGTTGACCTCGCGAAGCGCGCGGCTGTCGGAGGCCAGCTTGAGTGTCAGGATCGGCGCGTCGGCCGGGTTCACCCGGTTGTAGACCGGCTGGTAGGGCAGCGAGCTGGGCAGGGTGGCCTGGCGGATCGCCGCCTGCACATCCTGCGCGGCGGTGTCGATGTCGCGCTCCATCGAGAACTGCAGCACGATGCTGGACAGCCCGGCCGAGGAGTCGGAGGTCATCATGTCCAGGCCGGAAATCTGGCCCAGTTGTCGCTCCAGCGGCGTGGTCACCAGCGAGGCCATGGTCTGCGCGCTGGCGCCGGGGTACTGCGTGGTCACCACCAGGCTGGGCGCTTCGATCTCGGGCAGCGCCGCCACCGGCAGGCGCTGGTAACCCAGGATGCCCAGCAGCATCAGGCCCACCATCAGCAGCGAGGTGGCGATCGGGCGGCGGATGAAAAGAGTCGAAAAGCCCACGGGTGGTTCCTGATGCGAAGAGGGAAGGGGCTGCGGAAGCGGGCGCCGCGTCAGCGCGGCGGGCCGCCACGGCCACCCTGGCCGCGCTTCTGGCCGGCGGCCTTGAGCTGCTCGGCGGTGGGCTCCGGCGGTGCCTGGCCCGGTGCCAGCTGGGTGACCTTGCTGCCTTCCTTGAGCCGGAACTGGCCTTCGGTGACCACCTTGTCGCCCGGCTTCAGGCCTTCGCTGATCACCACATGGCTGTCATCCACCTGGCCACCCTGCACCACATTGCGGAGGGTCACCGTGCTGTCGCCCTTGATCAGGTAGACGAAGTCGCTGCTGCTGCTGCGCTGCACCGCCTCGGCCGGAATGACCACGGCGTTGGGCAGCTCGCTCAGCTGCATGCGCACGTTGACGAACTGGCCCGGCCACAGCGCGCCTTCGCTGTTGGGGAACTCGGCGCGCAGGCGGAAGGTGCCGCTGTTGGCGGCGATCTGGTTGTCCACCACCTGCAACCTGCCGTCGGCATTGACCACCGCACCGCCCTCATGGTCCAGGGTGGAGGTCTGCAGCGGACCGGCCTGCTGCGCCTTGCGCACGGCATCCAGCTGCTGCTCGGGCAGGTTGAACATCACGTAGATCGGCTGCAGCTGGGTGACGGTGACGATCTGGCTGCCGGCGCTGACCACGTTGCCCGGGTCCACCGCGCGGATGCCGGTGACGCCGCTGATCGGCGAGGTGATGCGGGTGTAGTCCAGCTGCACCTTGGCCTGGTTGGCCGATGCCTGCGAGGCGGCGACGGCGGCCTGGAACTGGGTCACCTGGTTGCGCAGCGTGGTCAGGTCGGTCTGGGCCACGAACTGGCGGTATTCGGGCGAATTGGAGCGCGCATAGTTGGACTGCGCGGTGGCCAGCTGCGCCTCGTTCTGGCGCTTGCTGGCGATGGCCTGGTCGTACTGCGCCTGGAAGGTGCGCGGGTCGATCTGCGCCAGCAGCTCACCCTTC
Organism: Stenotrophomonas sp. UBA2124; assembly: GCA_002329155.1. Lineage (GTDB taxonomy): Bacteria > Pseudomonadota > Gammaproteobacteria > Xanthomonadales > Xanthomonadaceae > Stenotrophomonas. The sequence continues at coordinate 41,950 of DCXY01000003.1, forward strand.
TTCACCGCCTGGCCTTCGCGGAAGTTCACGCTCAGCAGCTCACCGCCCACCTGCGGGCTGACGGTGACGGTGTTGTAGGCGGCCACGGTGCCCTGGGCGGTCAGGTAGACCGGTACGTTCTTCTGCTCGGCGGCCACCACGGTCACCGGCACCGGTGCGCTGTCCCTGCCACTTCCGGCGCCGCCGGCAGCGGCAGGCCCCCCGGCAGGTGCCGCGCCGCCCGGCTGCTTGCCGCCCCCCATCAGCCGGTAGCCGATACCGGCCACGAGCAGCACTGCGATAACCAGCAGCACGATCTTCCAGAAACGCGACATGCGAAAACTCCTGTGGAACCGGTAAGGGGAAACGGTGGACAAGTTGCAGAGAATACCGAAGGGCGGGGCGGGCCTGACGCATGACCAATGGGCCGCGCAGTCAGACCTACATGCTGTGTGAACGCTCGATCGCGGCATCGGTTGACCGCCGGCTGCAACAGGCTTTGCGCGGTTGGGCGGGAGGGCAGCGCCGCCGGCCGGGCCGGCCAGGTTGCCGGTCTGTTACGTGCGGCCTGCGGGTGGGTAAGGCGGCCTGCGGCTGGTGTCGCCCGGTGTCCGCTGCCGTGGCATCTGCAACCATCGGCAAGCCCACCGGTTTGCTCTACATTCACCTGATACTCACGTCGAAGGAGAGCCGCCGATGGCCCGCAGGACCGTGTTGTTGCCCGCACTGCTGTGCACCCTGGCCGCCGCGCCGCTGGCGCAGGCCCAACAGGCGCAGCGCCCGGAAGTGGCCGAAGCCGCCCAGCGCCTGCGCCAGCAGGTGGTGGACTGGCGGCGTGACTTCCATGAGCACCCGGAGCTGTCCAACCGCGAGCAGCGCACCGCCGCCAAGGTGGCCGAGCGGCTGCGCGCGATGGGCCTGCAGCCGAAGACCGGCGTGGCCGTGCACGGCGTGGTGGCCATCATCAAGGGCGGCCTGCCGGGGCCGAAGATCGCCCTGCGTGCGGACATGGATGCGTTGCCGGTGACCGAGCAGACCGGCCTGCCGTTCGCCTCCAAGGTGAAAGCCGAGTACCGCGGCGAGCAGGTAGGGGTGATGCATGCCTGCGGCCATGACGCGCACACCGCCACCCTGCTGGGCGTGGCCGATGCACTGGTGGCCATGCGCGAGAGGCTGCCGGGCGAAGTGATGCTGATCTTCCAGCCGGCCGAAGAGGGTGCGCCGCCGCCGGAGCAGGGCGGTGCCGACCTGATGCTGAAGGAAGGGCTGTTCAAGGACTTCAAGCCGGAGGCGGTGTTCGGCCTGCATGTGTTCTCCAGCGTGCAGGCCGGGCAGATCGCGGTGCGCGGCGGGCCGCTGATGGCCGCCTCGGACCGCTTCGCCATCACCGTCAACGGCCGCCAGACCCACGGCTCGGCGCCGTGGAACGGCATCGACCCCATCGTGGCCGCCTCGGACCTGATCGGTACCGCGCAGACCATCGTCAGCCGCCGCGCCAACCTGTCCAAGCAGCCGGCGGTGCTCACCTTCGGCGCGATCAAGGGCGGCATCCGCTACAACATCATTCCGGACTCGGTGGAGATGGTGGGCACCATCCGCACCTTCGATGCGGACATGCGCAAACAGATATTCGCCGACCTGCGCAACGTGGCCGAGCACACCGCCGCCGCCCACGGTGCCACTGCCACCACCGACATCTACGACAAGGAAGGCAACCCGGCCACGGTCAACGACCCGGCACTGACCGCACGCATGCTACCCAGCCTGCAGGCGGTGGTGGGCAGGGACAACGTCTACGAGCCGCCGCTGCAGATGGGCTCGGAGGATTTTTCGCTGTATGCCCAGCAGGTGCCGGCCATGTTCTTCTTCGTCGGCTCCACCGGCGTCGGCATCGACCCGGCCACCGCCCCCAGCAACCACTCGCCCAGGTTCCTGCTGGACGAGAGCGCGCTGGACGTGGGCCTGCGCGCGCTGCTGCAGGTGTCGCTGGATTACCTGAACGGTGGTGGCAAGGCAGGCGGCTAGGGCAAACCTGCCGCGTGCATCTCCGGCCTCTCCCCTGCCTGATCAGCGTCGAGTCTGAACTGAGAGCCCCTCTCCCGCGTGCGGGAGAGGGGTTGGGGTGAGGGCAACCCGGGGAGCGGCAGCGAACTGCTTCCACAGCCGACCAGAAGCAACCAGGCCACCTGCAGCGCGGGCGTCTGGTTGCCGCAACCCGCAACCGCCTGATCCCGTAAATCCAGCACTCAAACTCACCGCCGTACAATCGCGCCAATGAATACCCCCTCCGATTCCAGCCTTGGCCGCGAGGTCGAGTACCCCCGCCAGTATGATGCCAGCCTGCTGTTTCCCATCGCGCGCGCCACCGCACGCCGCGAGATCGGGCTGGGCAACGGCGCGCTGCCGTTCCAGGGCGAGGACCGCTGGCATGCCTATGAACTGGGCTGGCTGGACGCGCGCGGCAAGCCCTGCGTGGAAACCGTCACCCTGTGGGTGCCGGCCACCTCGCCCAATCTGGTCGAGTCCAAATCGCTCAAGCTGTACCTGAACTCGCTCAACAATGCGCGCTTCAACCGGGCCGAGGCCGTGCGTGAGCGCATCGCCACCGACCTGTCGGCCTGTGCCGGCGCCGATGTGCGGGTGGAGTTCGGCCTGCCGGCCATTGCCCACGCAACCGGCGAAAGCATCGACCACCAGGACCTGGACATCGACTGCTACGGCCCGCCCTGCGATGGCCTGCTGATGGCCGATGGCGGCAGCGTGGTCGAAGAGACCCTGACCTCGGCCCTGCTCAAGTCCAACTGCCCGGTGACCGGCCAGCCGGACTGGGCCAGCCTCAGCATCCATTACCGGGGCCCGCGCATCGACCGCGCCAGCCTGCTGCGCTACCTGGTGAGCTACCGCGACCACGCCGAGTTCCACGAGCAGTGCGTGGAGCGCATCTTCCTGGACCTGGTCAACCGCTGCAGCCCCTCCTCGCTGGATGTGGAAGCGCGCTACACCCGCCGTGGCGGCTTGGACATCAACCCGCGGCGGGCGACCGCAGACCTGGCCGCTGCCGGCCATGCCCCCATCCGCGACCTGCGTCAATAAGCATTCACCCCGACGTTCGCCAGTCTTTACGCCGGCGCGATGAAACCTTAACAGGGGGCGTGAGATGCTCTGTCCCAGTCAAGAACGGGAGAGGCTTGGATGGGTAACGACAAGAAGGCGGACTTCTCCGATGTGTCCGCCACCGTCAGCAGCACCGAGCAGGTGGTGAAGAAGGCGGATTTTTCCGATGTGAGCTCGACGGTGAGCAGCACCGAAGAGATCGTGGGCGAGCAGCAGTACACGGTGCAGAAGGGTGACAACCTTTCCAAGATCGCGAAGAACATGCTTGGCGATGCCAACGCGTGGAAGCGCATCTTCGAGGCCAACCGTGACGTGCTGGACGACCCGGACAAGATCTTCCCGGGCCAGACGCTGAAGATTCCGCCGCGCGACGCCTGATCAAACACGCCAGCAAACACGCTGTTCAACCACACATGATTCCGGAGCAATCCATGAAGAAGACTTCGCTCAGCAGTGCCCTGATGATCGCCGTTGTAGGCGCCGTGGCCCTGGTCGGCTGCAAGAAGAAGGAAGAAGCCGCGCCGACCCCGCCGCCGGCCGCCAGCACCCCGGCACCGATGGCTGAGGCACCGCCGGCCGCACCGGCCGTCAGCGTCACCTCGGTCACCGTGGGCAATACCGTGGCAGCGGACCAGTCGGTCGCGCCGGTGGCCACCCTGGGTACCAAGGACAAGATCGTCGTCTCGGTGAAGACCAGTGGCACCGCCAGCAACGTGCCGGTGGCAGCCAAGCTGACCTATCAGGATGGCCAGGTGGCCGGTGAGCAGGGCGCCACCCTCAACACCACCGACATGGGTACCACCAACATCGAGTTCACCAAGCCCAGCGGCTGGCCGGCAGGCAAGTACACCGCCGATGTCACCGTTGACGGCAAGGCTGCTGGCAGCCAGCAGTTCGAGGTGAAGTAAGAGGTAGGGCGTCCGCCGACGCCTCTCTCTCCCGTCGGCAGACGCATGGGCGCAACCTTTCCGGTTGCGCCTTTTTTTTGCCTTGCTTCCGGTGGCGCGGCGCTGTCCGCGCAATGGCAGTGCATGTCCGGCGACAGCGGCGTCGGTTGCAGCTGAGACCAGGTTGCAGCTGCAGGGCAAAGCGCCAGCTGGCACAGGCCGCGGCATGCGCCTGCAGCGCAAATGCCCCGGTTCTCCCTACCTTTGCGTATGGCGCGTCTTTGCCGGCCCCGGTTGAAAACGCGACAATGCAGGGGTTTCCCCTCGGTGGCCCACCGGTGGGTCGCGGCCCGCGTTGGTCGCCGCCTTCACTCTGGCGCACGGCCACCCTCGTTCGTTGTGCAACGCATCCGTCAGCAAGAGAGTTCCTGCCCCCATGTCGAATACGCCGAAGATCATCTACACGCTCACCGACGAAGCTCCGTTCCTGGCAACCCAGTCGCTGTTGCCGATCGTCGATGCCTATACCGCCACCGCCGGTATCGCTGTCGAAACCCGTGACATCTCCCTGTCCGGCCGCATCCTGTCGCAGTTCCCGGACTACCTGAAGGACGGCCAGCAGATCAGTGATGACCTGGCCGAGCTGGGCGAACTGGCGACCAGGCCGGAAGCCAACATCATCAAGCTGCCCAACATCTCCGCCTCCGTGCCGCAGCTGAAGGCCGCGATCAAGGAGCTGCAGGATCAGGGCTACGTGCTGCCGAACTACCCGGACGCGCCCACCGACGACGTGTCGCGCGACATCAAGGCGCGCTACGACAAGGTCAAGGGCAGCGCGGTGAACCCGGTGCTGCGCGAAGGCAACTCCGACCGCCGTGCACCGCTGTCGGTGAAGAACTACGCGCGCAAGCACCCGCACCGCATGGGCGCGTGGAGTGGCGATTCCAAGTCGCACGTCGCGCACATGGATGGCGGTGATTTCTACGGCATCGAGAAGTCGGCCACGCTGGCCAAGGCCGGCAACCTCAAGATCGAGCTGGTGCAGGACGATGGCAAGACCGTCGTGCTGAAGGAAAAGACCGCGGTCAAGGCCGGTGAGATCGTCGATGCCTCGGTGATGAGCCGCAAGGCGCTGGCCGAATTCGTGCAGGCGCAGATTGCCGATGCCAAGGCCCAGGGCGTGCTGTTCTCGCTGCACCTGAAGGCCACGATGATGAAGGTCTCCGACCCCATCATGTTCGGCGTGGTGGTCAACGAGTTCTACAAGGACGTGCTGGCCAAGCACGCCGATGCGCTGAAGGAAGTGGGCTTCGATGCCAACAACGGCATCGGTGACCTGTACGCACGGCTGCCGCAGCTGCCGGAAGCCACGCAGCAGGCCATCACCGCCGACATCGCCGCCGAGTACGCCCAGCGCCCGGCCGTGGCCATGGTCAACTCCGACAAGGGCATCACCAACCTGCACGTGCCGTCGGACGTGATCGTCGATGCCTCGATGCCGGCGATGATCCGCGACTCGGGCAAGATGTGGAACGCCGAAGGCCAGCTGCAGGACACCAAGGCGCTGATCCCGGACCGCTGCTATGCCGGCGTGTACCAGGCGGTGATCGAGGACTGCAAGGCCAACGGTGCCTTCGACCCGGCCACCATGGGCTCGGTGCCGAACGTGGGCCTGATGGCGCAGAAGGCCGAGGAATACGGTTCGCACGACAAGACCTTCCAGATCCCCGCCAACGGCGTGGTCAAGGTGACCGACGACGCCGGCAACGTGGTGTTCGAGCACAAGGTGGAAGCCGGCGACATCTGGCGCATGTGCCAGACCAAGGACGCGCCGATCCAGGACTGGGTGAAGCTGGCCGTCAGCCGCGCCCGCCTGAGCAATACCCCGGCCGTGTTCTGGCTGGACGCCAACCGCGCGCACGACGCGCAGGTGATCGCCAAGGTCGAGACCTACCTCAAGGACCACGACACCAACGGCCTGGACATCCGCATCCTGTCGCCGGTGGACGCCACCGCGTTCTCGCTGGCCCGCATCCGCAAGGGTGAGGACACCATCTCGGTGACCGGCAACGTGCTGCGCGACTACCTGACCGACCTGTTCCCGATCCTGGAACTGGGCACCAGCGCCAAGATGCTCTCCATCGTGCCGCTGATGGCCGGCGGTGGCCTGTTCGAGACCGGCGCCGGCGGTTCGGCACCCAAGCATGTGCAGCAGTTCGTGGAAGAGGACTACCTGCGCTGGGATTCGCTGGGCGAGTTCCTGGCCCTTGCCGCCTCGCTGGAGCACCTGGGCCAGCGTTACGACAACAAGGCCGCCACCGTGCTGGCCAACGCGCTGGACGAGGCCAACGGCAAGTTCCTGGACAACGACAAGTCGCCCTCGCGCAAGCTCGGCGGCATCGACAACCGTGGCAGCCACTTCTACCTGGCCATGTACTGGGCACAGGCGCTGGCCGCGCAGAACGACGATGCCGCACTGAAGGCCAGGTTCGCCCCGCTGGCCGAGGCACTGACCAGCAACGAGCAGAAGATCGTGGACGAGCTGGCCGCGGTGCAGGGCAAGGCCGTGGACATCGGCGGCTACTACCGCCCGGACCTGTCCAAGACCCGCCAGGCCATGCGTCCGAGCGCCACCCTCAACGCCGCCATCGACAGCCTGAAGGGCTGAGCCGCCCAAGCCCTTCTCCCGCAGGCGGGACCTGCAGCCCCCTTTTGGGGGGAAGGTGCCCCGAAGGACTGAGCCCAAGTGCATCGCCCAATCCCTTCTCCCGCAGGCGGGACTGCAGCCCCCTTTTGGGGGGAAGGTGCCCCGAAGGGGCGGATGAGGGGAGGCTTCCGCGCTGCCAGACAGCACCACCGATCCGTAATCAGCACAAAGCCTGCATCCATACGGATGCAGGCTTTTCTCATGGGGCCAGCCACAAGGCTGTCAGACCCGGCAGGGCTGTCGTAAGGTCATAGGCATCCGCCCCCACGGTGACGCCCGCATGCAGCCTTCCCATCGTTCATGCCGCCCCCCATCACCTTGCCGGTACCCGTCACGATGAGTGCCCACGCAAGCACCACGGCCATCGATGTCGCCAACTGCATCGCGCACGGCTTCGAGGACTACCACCACGGCTTCGCCGCCATCACCCGGCGCGCGCGTGAGCGTTTCCAGACCTGCGACTGGGCGGGCGCACGCAATGATGCTGTCGAGCGCATCGAGCTCTATGACGTCTGCGTGAGCCGCTGCCGCGAACAGCTGCAGCAGCTGCTGGGGCCGGAGACCCCCGAGCGCGCGCTGTGGCGGCAGGTGAAGCAGGGCTTCGAGCAGCGCATCGCCGGCCGCATCGACAGCGAGCTGTACAAGACCTTCTACAACACGCTCACCCGTCGCCTGTTCCGCACGCACGGCGTGGACGATGGCATCGAATTCATGGCGCTGGACATCGAACCGTCCGATGCCATCACCCACCCGGTGGCGCGCCACGTCTACGCGATCTCCGAGTCGCGCCCGGCCGATGCGTTCTCGCGCCTGCTGGCCGACTTCGCCTTCGACGTGCCGTACCGCCACCAGCTGCGCTGCGCCGCCGCCATCGCCGTGCGCCTGCAGGACGATCTCGCACATTGGGGGGCTTACCCGGTGCGCGCCATCGAGCTGCTGCAGACCGTGTTCTACCGCGAGCGTCGCGCCTATCTGGTGGGGCGCGTGTTCGGCGAGCACCGCTTCTCGCCGTGCGTGATCGCGCTGGTCAATGATGGCGATGGCATCCGCGTGGAGGCGGTGCTCAGCCGTCGGCGTGATGTGGCGCATCTGTTCGGCGTATCGCGCAGCTACTTCCAGGCGGACCTGCCCACCGTGGCCGATGCGGTGGTGTTCCTGCGCAGCATCCTGCCGGGCAAGCCGGTCGATGAGATCTACACCGTGCTGGGCCGCGCCAAGCAGGGCAAGACCGAGCGCTACCGCACCTTCTTCAGCCACTTCCAGCAGCACGACAACGAGCGGCTGGTGCATGCCGATGGCACGCCGGGCATGGTGATGGCGGTGTTCACCCTGCCCAGCTACCCGCTGGTGTTCAAGCTCATCCGCGACCGCTTCGCCTGGCCCAAGACCATGAGCCGGCAGGATGTGGAAGAGAAGTACGCGCTGGTGTTCAATCTAGACCGCATCGGCCGCCTGCTCGACGCGCAGCCATACCGCCACCTGCGTTTTCCGGTGAGTCGTTTCGCGCCGGAGCTGCTGGACGAACTGTTGAGCCAGTGCAGCCGCAGCGTGAGCCGTGAGGGCGACGATGTGGTGATCTCACTGTGCTACGTGCAGCGCCGCTTCCGTCCGTTGAACCTGTACCTGCGCGAGCAGGGCGCCGAAGCTGCACACGCTGCCGCGCTGGACTACGCGCAGGCGATCCGCGACATGGCCTGCAACAACATCTTCCCCGGCGACATGCTGCTCAAGAACTTCGGTGTGTCGCGTCATGGCCGCGCCGTGTTTTACGACTACGACGAACTGTGCCTGGTCACCGAGTGCAACTTCCGCGCGTGGCCCGCACCGCGCAGCGAGGAGGAAGCCATGGCCAGCGAGCCGTGGTTCCATGTGGCGGCCAACGACGTGTTCCCCGAACGCTTCCCTCTGTTCATGGGCCTGCCGGCGCCACTGCTGGCGCTGGTGCGCGAACAGCACGCCGAGCTGTTCGACCCGGCGTGGTGGCAGGCACTGCAGGCCGGCTTCAGCCGAGGGCAGTTCCCGGACACCCCGCCGTATCCGCGTGCGCTGCGGCTGGCGTGAGGGGTTGAGCCAACTGCTCGATGGCGCCTGCCGTGGCCTCATGCGGTGCCAGGCCACGGACGATACTCCCCGGCTGTTGACGCCGATGCGCGGCGGTTGAAGCGATACCCCGTGCCATGGCATGGAGCCGTGCCCGCTGAAGATTTCCACGGGAACGTCGCCGGAGTGTGGCTCCACCGCATGAGCAGAATGCACACGCAAACAAAAAGCCCCCGGATTCCGGGGGCTTTCTGCTTGATCAATGCCTGCTGGCTTACCGCTTCATCGAGCTGAAGAACTCGTCGTTGGACTTGGTGTTCTTCATCTTGTCGAGCAGGAACTCCATCGCGGCGATTTCGTCCATCGGGTGCAGCCCTGAGCTTCTCGAGGATTTCCATCTTCCCAGACAGTCAAAAACCCTGTTTTTACGGTGCGTTATGAATTCTATTTGATGCGGCTTTTCGATGGTAGAAATGCCCAGCGATGCATGATGGGCAGGGGCTTGGTGGTCAAAGTTGGGGTGCAAGTATGCCGCTCGCCCAGTCTTCACCTAGCCGAACAAGGAAGTACCTAGAAAAGCGACTCCTCGCAGGGCCAAACTTGTAGCGCAAAAATCCTAGCCCTCTTGGACGAATCGCCCTTCGCTATACCGCCAAGCTTTCTTTGCTGGAAGGTTTCGGAGTTTGACAACACCATCTGTCCCATCAAGGTAGTAGTTGCTGCCATTCCTGTTGACGTATCCGGGCAGAGTTCCAGCACTGACATCTCGCCATTGCCGACCGTCGAAGCGCTCCACCGTCAGGAATGGCGTGCCAGCGTTGTTCTCGGTGTAAAAGACCAGCGTGTCGGTCGAACCCGGCGGCAAGAACATCTGCGTGCTGGCATCCAACTCGGCAAGGCCACTGGCAGCATCTACACGCACGAAGTCCGATACCGCCAGACTGGCGTAGTCCGAATGCGCCTTCAGGGCCATGATGGCATCGTAGATGCTCTTGAAGCCCGCAGAGACCGCCAGCTCGTCGTTGCTGCAATCCGAAGTCAGCGGCGACGTGGCTCGCTTGGCTTTCACGTCCACCACACGGGCTTCCAGTCGCTCATCGTACATTTCGTCCTCGGGCAGCACCCGCATGCCTGATAGGACCACGGCTGCTTCACCCTTGGCGCTGTAGCCGCACCCGGCCCGCTGTGGCCCTTGGGTAATACCAACCAGCTTCGCACCTTCAGCAGGATTGGACACGCACAGGGCACCGCCGAACCGGCGTAGCTGGGGACTCCGTGCAGTCGATGCAGTATCCAGCCGAAAGCAGAGGCTTACCCCTTCATCCGTCTCTTTCTGCGATGCGTCGCGGTACTCCCATTGCCCACTGACCACCAGCGGGGTGACTTGAGCCTGCGACGCCAGCGGGCTCAGTGCCAGAGCCGTTGCCAACGCGATTCGATTCAACATGCGTTCGTCCTTGTGTCAGGTCAGTTCGAGTACGGCAGTCGATAGATGGACTGTGCCTTATAGCCCGGGTTCTGAGCTTCGGCGGTACGTCGCGCTTGGTCAGGGGTGCTGGCGTGGACTGTCACCACAAAAGTGCCACTGCCGCCACCGGGGCGGCCCATTTTCACTTCATACGTAGCCATTGCGGTTCGCCTTCATCCTTACTGGATTGGTCATAGAGATAGAACGGACGTGATGTCCCTTGCCTTCGGGTCGGAGGCCAGTTCGCGCATTCGGCTGTAGGACGGGATGCTGTCCCTTACATCAACACAGACCAGCGTTGCAGCCCCCTCCTCATAGAAGACGGTTGCGATTCGCTCCTCGCTTGGCTGCATAGTGGTACCCCATAGCGCATGCACGCTTTTGGAGCTGCCTACCATGCGTCCCTGCGCATCGAAACCAGCGCATTCCATATGTGCTTCACGTAGTCCATCGAAATGGTTCCTCATTACGCAGTTGTAGCTGATGGGGCCACGCCGCTCGCATGAAACAGGTCGAACATAGCCGAATGACACCAGCTCACTGGGACCAGCCATAGATGCGAGCTGGTCGCAACCGGCTAACGAGAACAGAACGATGGCAATGCAAAGCGAGCGGAAGGCGCGCATGAGGCTCCTCATTTGATGTTGTAAGGGAAATGCCGGTTGCCTGCTCCACTCAGGGCCGTTGTAGGTCGGCTTCACAATTGGGGCAGGAATGGATGTCCCGGCTGCCCGAGAGCGCCAGAGCGCTTGCCAAGCCGCCCACGATGACGGCGGCCATCACCCCGATACCGCCAAACAGGACAGAGGCAATGCCGGCCGCAATCGCGGCCAGCAGGATGCTTCCCCACCAAGTGGCATACCAAGGTTTGATGCGTGCCTTGATGCCCATCGGACCTACGTAACCGCATTCGAGGCAGGTGATGCGCTCCGCGTGCTGGTGGTACTTCTTCAAGTTTTGCCGGATGTGCTCGGGCAGGACCTCGGGCGGAGTGGAAGTTCCACTAGGCTCGTTCTGACTCATCTATGTCCCCTGTAGTTCGCAATTCCATGAAACGCGCCATAGGTGCGACCGACTAACTCACTTGCACCTTAAAACCAGCCGATCGCCCTGAAAACCTTGCTGGGCAAGGCTTTCAGGGAAAGCGTCAGCACCCGTTCCTGCGAGAACAAACAAATCGCCGGACGGCATCCCGGGCAGTCTAGATTCCCCGCACCTAGCGAGTATGGAATTTCATAACAAACAGAGTCAAGGCATGCCGAACGACACGGGTGCGGAAGCTCCATATTTTTGATGGCCCAGAATTCGCGGGCCATCGGCATGAAAAGCTTTGGTGACAGACTGCGCGAGGCGCGAACTGCGTCCGGCATGACGCAGGAACAGCTTGGCTTCGCTCTTGGAGTGACCAAAGCGTCAATTTCGGCATGGGAGAACGGGCGCGAAACCCCAAGCTTCCGGGTGTTGCCGGAGCTACGGAATGCGCTGAAGCGCTCGCTTGACGAGCTTATTTGTGGAGTCGGTCCCACCAGCACCACCAAGCCCCACGACGGAGATACGGCCGAACTGCGGGCTGGCAGCGTTCATGAGCGAACGCTACTGGTTCGCTTCAGGGCGCTGACAGCGAAGAAGCGCGAAGCCTTCTTGGAGATACTTAAGCCGTAACGCTGGGCTGCAATGCCCGATACACGCTGCTGCGGCTGATTCCGAATCGCTCGGCCAATTGCTCGATGCTGAAGTGCTCTTCTGCTCGCATCTTACGGATGCGCTCTTCCTGAGCCTCGGTTAATGCCTTCTTGCGGCCGAACTTGACGCCCTTCCGCTTTGCCAGCGCGATGCCGTCTGCTTGACGTTCGGCACGGATGTCTGCTTCAAACTCAGCGAACGCACCAAGCAAATTGAACATCAGCTTCCCCTCAGAGGTCGATGTGTCCAATCCTTGGTCCAGCACCTCCAAGCTGACGCTCTTCCGCTTCAGCAAGTCGACAATCTTCGCCAAATCAATGACGCTCCTTGCGATGCGGTCAAGGCGGCTCACGACGAGCACATCCCCCTCCCGGACGTACTCAAGGGCCGCCTGAAGCTCCGGGCGGTTGTCTGCCTGCCTGCCCGAACGCTTTTCCCGGTACACCTTGCTGCAGCCCGCCTTTACCAGCTTCTCGAGTTGTACATCCAGCGATTGTCCCTGCGACGAGACCCTTCCGTAGCCGACCTTAGCCATTCGCCAGTCTCAAAACTTCCAAGAGAATGAGATACTACCATTCTGGAATGATTTGTGGAACGTCATTGAGGGCGTCCCAATGGCTATAGATTTCGGTACTCCACAGCGAACGGGTGCGTCGTTCTTTGACCGCCGGCGAAGTGGTGCAGTGAGGGTGTCGAGCTGGGGCTGGTCAGTGCTTCTTGGATGAGGGGAGCTACTTCATCGTACGGGTCTCAGGTCGGCAAAAGGGCGGAGCACGTGGGGCGTTGTCGACCCATATAACCCACCCGGTGGATCGATCTTGCCAAAAGGTTCTCGATAGCTGACCCTTCTCCAACTTCAGCCGCCAGTTCTAGGTGACTGAGTACAGGGGTGGAATGAATGAGTAACGCGTTCTTCGAAAAGCCAATTCTCAACTCGCCATATGACTATCCGGGTCGGCATTGGGAGTTGGATGAGTCCGGGCAGCCGACTCAAAACGTCATCGATGCTCGGCGTCTGGCCGAGTTCATCACCCCCATTCCGAAGCCAAGGAAGCGCAAGGGCAGCGCCGGGGATCAGACCAGCCTCGTCTTCAACGAGGGCCGCGGCCTTTCCACCGCCGAACAGCAATACGACCACACGGCCATCATCAATGCCGTTCGCAAGGAAGTGGACGAGTGGCGCCAGCTCCAGAACCCCGCTCAGTGGCGGGTGACGCCAGAAACTGCACGGCTGCTCCAGCACTGGCGCCATCACAAGTTCAGCAGCATCCGTCCGTTCTTCTGTCAGGTCGAGGCGGTCGAGACTGCCATCTGGCTGACCGAAGTCGCGCCGCAGCTTGGCAAGACAGGCGAACGGTTCTTAGATCACCTCAAGAAGGCCAATGAGGACGCGAATCCGGAGCTGATGCGGCTGGCTCTGAAGCTGGCAACCGGTGCGGGAAAGACGACCGTCATGGCGATGCTGGTTGCATGGCAGACGGTCAATGCCGTCCGCCACCCGAATAGCAAGAAGTTTACTCGTGGCTTCCTGCTGGTTGCGCCGGGCCTGACCATCAAGGACCGCTTACGCGTCCTCCAGCCAAACGACCCAGACAGCTACTACGAGAGTCGGGAACTGGTGCCGCGTGACATGCTACCCGACTTGGAGCGGGCCAAAATCGTCATTACCAACTACCACGCCTTCAAGCCGCGGGAGCGGATGGAGCTGTCCAAAGGCGGTCGGTTGCTCCTTCAGGGGCGAGGTGGCGATGCACTGAACACGCAGGAGACCGAGGGCCAGATGCTCCAGCGGGTCATGCCGGACCTGATGGGCATTAAGAACATACTCGTCATCAACGATGAGGCTCATCACTGCTACCGGGAGAAGCCGAAAGACCCGGAGGAGGACGAGGACCTCAAAGGCGACGATAAGAAGGAAGCCGAAGACAACAACGAGGCGGCGCGACTGTGGATCTCCGGACTGGAGGCGGTCAACCGCAAGCTCGGTCTGGCTCGCGTCATCGACCTGTCCGCGACACCGTTCTTCCTGTCTGGTTCGGGTTACGCGGAAGGCACCCTGTTCCCGTGGACCATGAGCGATTTCTCGCTGATGGATGCCATCGAGTGCGGCATCGTCAAACTGCCCCGGGTGCCGGTTGCCGACAACATTCCCGGCGCGGAGATGCCCAAGTTTCGCGAGTTGTGGAAGCACATCGGCCCCAAGATGCCAAAGAAGGGGCGCGGCAAGAGCAAGCAGCTCGACCCGCTCAGCATTCCGGTCGAACTGCAGACCGCACTGGAAGCGCTATACGGCCACTACACGCAAACATACGAGTTGTGGGAGAAGGCGGGAATCAACGTCCCCCCTTGCTTCATCGTGGTCTGCAACAACACGGCCACCTCCAAACTGGTCTATGACTACATCTCCGGCTTCCAGCGGGAGAACGAAGATGGCTCCAGCACGCTGGAGAACGGTCGCCTGCCGTTGTTTCGCAACTACGACGAACATGGCAACCCGCTGGCTCGGCCGCGCACCCTGCTGATCGACAGCGAGCAATTGGAATCCGGTGAGGCGCTGGATTCGAACTTCCGCGAAATCGCTGCAGACGAGATTGATCGCTTCCGCCGGGAAATCATCGAGCGGACCGGTGACCGCAAGCAGGCGGAAAACATCACCGAGCAGGACCTGCTGCGCGAAGTCATGAACACGGTCGGCAAGGAAGGCCGCCTCGGAGAGTCGATTCGCTGCGTGGTTTCGGTGTCCATGCTCACGGAGGGCTGGGACGCGAACACGGTGACCCATGTGCTGGGTGTCCGTGCCTTCGGTACCCAATTGCTGTGCGAGCAGGTCATCGGTCGCGCCCTACGGCGCCAGTCGTATGAGCTGAATGAGGAGGGACTGTTCAATGTTGAGTACGCCGACGTTCTGGGCATTCCTTTCGACTTCACAGCCAAACCGGTCATCGCGCCTCCCCAGCCACCGCGGGACACCATCCGGGTACGTGCGGTGCGCCCGGAACGGGATGCGCTGGAAGTCGGCTTCCCACGCGTCCAAGGTTATCGGGTCGAACTCCCCGAAGAACGTTTGACTGCCGACTTCAATGAGGACTCGATCCTCGTCCTGACCCCGGACATCGTCGGGCCATCCGTCACCAAGAACGCCGGCATCATTGGTCAGGATGTCGACCTCAGCCTCAAGCACTTAGGGGACATGCGTCCCTCCACGCTGCTCTTCCATATCACCCAGCGATTGCTCTACACCAAGTGGCGTGACCCGGGTGAAGAACCCAAGCTCTACCTGTTCGGCCAGCTCAAGCGCATTACCAAGCAATGGCTGGACACCTGCCTTCAGTGCAAGGGTGGTACGTATCCGGCACAGCTCATGTACCAAGAGCTGGCGGACATGGCCTGCGAGCGAATTACCGCGGGAATCACCCGGTCGTTGCTGGGCGAACGCCCCATTAAGGCAGTGCTCGATCCCTACAACCCCGCCGGGTCGACCGCCCATGTCAATTTCACTACCTCCAAGACGCTGCGCTGGGAGACCAGCAGCGAGCGTTGCCACGTGAACTGGGCAATCCTCGACAGCGACTGGGAAGGCGAGTTCTGCCGTGTGGCCGAAGCGCATCCCAAGGTGCTGGCGTATGTGAAGAACCAGAACTTGGGCCTTGAAGTCCCGTATCGCTATGGCTCGGAGACTCGCAAGTACATCCCCGACTTCATCGTGAAGGTGGACGACGGCAAGGGCAAAGATGATCCGCTCAACCTGATCGTGGAGATCAAGGGCTACCGTCGCGAAGACGCGAAGGAGAAGAAGTCCACGATGGAGGTCTACTGGGTGCCTGGGGTGAACAACCTCGGCAAGTTCGGGCGTTGGGCCTTCGCCGAGTTCACCGATGTCTTCCAGATGCAGGACGACTTCGAAGAGAAGGTCGAAGCCGAATTCAACACAATGATCGAGTTTGTTGTGGCTAGTGGTGGCCGAGTGTTGAATGGATTTTCACTAGCTGCCGATCAAAGTCAGGCTGAGATTCGAAATACCTTTGGATCGGCCTCGCTGCAAACGTCGATCACCTACAAGGTTTGGGAAATTATCTTCTCTCGGGACCGGCGCGAACTGAAACCTTCTGACCTTAGGTTGATTGCGCAAGACTTGAGTTGCGACGAAGGTGATGTGCTCGCAGTCATCGGAATGCTCGCGGGCGCCCACTTTAACTCGCTCAAGATGACGTTTTGTCGTGGCAATGAATCTGTGTCGATTGATGAGTTTCGGTCGAGGCTCTCCAAATGGAACAGATCGAAGCAAGAAGAGGGCGATAGCTGGGAAGAGTGGGCTTCGTCAGTGCAGGTCGTATGGTTGCCTGTGAGCGAATCGGGGTGTCTCCAGTGAGCGGGCGGCAGGATAGTGCAGCCGCGCTTGTCGAGATGATCGAGAGAAGAGCGCCGCGGATTCTCGATCTGTTGACGGCCAAGACAGCGGACGAGTTTGATAAAGCGCTCGAGGTGCAGCTTGAGCGGTCAATCATGGGTATGGAGCAGAACAGCGACAAGTTCGCGTCCTTGGACGAGGACGCACTGTCCAGCATTCTGGCGCTCGCCCTCTCGGTTCCGGGGCTATCTGTTTCTCGGGAGGCCAACTCCAATGGTCATGTCGATCTCACCATCGAGCTTGACGAGAGCACGCCTGTGCAGAGGCGTCTGGGGGAGGCAAAAATCTACGACGGCCCCGCGTACCACATCAGTGGTCTAGAGCAACTCCTAAAACGCTACACGACTGGGAGAGAGGGGCGCGGGTTCGTGGTTACCTACGTCAAGAAGGACGGCATCGCAAACTTGGTGAAGAAGATTCGCGAGCGAATGGATAGCGACAAGCCCGTTAGCCAAGTAGATGTGACTAGCGACCACCTTTTAAAGTGGTCGTTCATCTCGCGGCATGCGCATTCCTGCGGAGACGAGCTATCCGTCATGCACCTTGCGTGCAATCTCTATTCCTCCAAGGTCGCCAGCAATGCAGGCACCGACACGGATGGCAACTGAAAATGGCAAAGAAACCAAAACCCCCTCTCAGCGTGGAAGCGCTCAAGCACGTCGATGCATCCCGCAAGAACATCCCGACGGCGGAATACCAGTCGGTGATGGCCAAGAACGACCAGTTCCCGATTCGGGTGGCCTACGAGCGGCGAAATCGCGATCTTGATCCGCAACTCGTCTGGCGTGGAAAGGACGAGCAGGACTGGTCGGACCTCGTGGTCAACGCGCCGCCGTTGTATATCCAAGAGAAGGTGCAGCCGAAGGCATTGATCGATGACCTGCGTCGCCGTACCGAGAAGGGTGCGCAAGGTCAGTCAGGCGGCATGGCCGACCTGTTCTCC
Organism: Stenotrophomonas sp. UBA2124; assembly: GCA_002329155.1. Taxonomy (GTDB): domain Bacteria; phylum Pseudomonadota; class Gammaproteobacteria; order Xanthomonadales; family Xanthomonadaceae; genus Stenotrophomonas. Next base: position 59,179 of record DCXY01000003.1, read on the forward strand.
GACTTCAATGGCCTGCCGGAGGATGCGGACAAGACCGATTTCTACCAGCATGAAGGTCATTGGCAGAACCGAATGATCTTGGGCGACAGCCTGCAGGTCATGGCGTCACTGGCGGAACGCGAGGGCCTGCGCGGCAAGGTGCAGTGCATCTATTTCGATCCGCCCTATGGGATCAAGTTCAACAGTAACTTCCAGTGGTCCACCACCAGCCGTGACGTCAAGGATGGGAATGCCGCGCATATCACGCGCGAGCCTGAGCAGGTCAAGGCATTCCGTGACACGTGGCGGGATGGCATCCACAGCTACCTGACCTACCTGCGCGACCGACTCACCGTCAGCCGTGATCTCCTTGCTGAGTCTGGCTCGATCTTCGTTCAGATCGGAGAAGAAAACGTAGCGCTAGTAAGGCTCGTCTTGAACGAAGTCTTCGGTGAAGACAATTTTGTTCGAAGCATCGGCTTCCAAAAGACTGTTGGCCAAACATCATCTTTCGTACCGTCTACTTTCGACTACCTGCTCTGGTTCGCGAAAGATGCAAGGGCAGCCAAGTTCCGCCCATTGTCTACACGAAAAAGTGTGGAACTTGAAGAGAGGAACTACACCTATTACCAGTTGGCCAATGGAGAAGAGCTGAGTGGTAGTCGTGGCGAGAGTCTTACTGATGTTGAGCGTAGTTATGCAAAAAGATTTCGAACCGACAACCTGACATCGCAGACTGGATCGGATTCAAGTCGATTTGCGTACCAGTTCGCGGGGAGATCTTTTAAGCCATCGACAACTCGGGGCTGGTCAACCTCTCAGAGCGGTCTAGACCGACTAGGCAAAGCCGACAGACTGATTGGGCTGAAGTCCATCCTTTGCTTTAAGCGATTCTCGTGTGATTACGAAAGCTCACCATTGGGCAACTACTGGAACGATGTGGCTATTGGTACTGCATCGGGAAAAATTTACGTTGTACAAACAGCGGCGGAGGTGGTTCAGCGCTGCATATTGATGTCGTCGGACCCCGGAGACCTTGTCCTTGATCCGACTTGTGGCTCAGGGACCACGGCGTTTGCGTCGGAGCAATGGGGTCGACGCTGGATCACCATCGATACCTCGCGCGTGGCGCTGGCTTTGGCGCGCGCGCGTATCATGGGTGCGCGCTACCCCTACTACTTGCTGGCAGATTCACGCGACGGCCAGATCAAGGAAGCTGAGATCACCCGAACTCCACCAAGTACGCAACCAGTGCGTGGAAACCTTCGACACGGGTTCGTATTTGAGCGTGTTCCGCACATCACATTGAAGTCCATTGCCAATAACGCCGAGATCGACGTCATTTGGGATAAGTGGCAGGCGACATTGGAGCCGTTGCGCGAAAAGCTGAACTCAGCACTGAAGCAGAAGTGGGGGGAATGGGAGATTCCGCGCGGAGCGCAAGCGAAGTGGAGTGCGGACGCAACGAAACTGCATACCGACTGGTGTCGGGCGCGCATCGCCCGGCAAGCAGAAATTGATGCCTCCATCGCTGCAAAGGCCGAGTTCGAGTATCTCTACGACAAGCCCTACGAAAACAAGAAGGCCGTTCGAGTGGCTGGGCCTTTCACGGTTGAGAGCCTGTCCCCGCATCGTGTGCTGGGGGTGGATGAGAACGATGAACTGATCGATAGCATTCGAGATGAGGCGGTCGAACGCGACTTCGTGGAGATTGTCCTCGACACCTTGCGTGTGGCAGGTGTCCAGCAGGCACACAAGGACGACAAAATTGACTTCACTGCGCTGCACCCGTGGCCCGGTGAACTGATCTGTGCCGAGGGCCGATACATGGAGGGAAACACTCCGCGGCGTGCGGCGATCTTCATTGGTCCGGAGTTCGGTACGGTTTCCCGTCCTGATCTGGTGGCGGCAGCGCGGGAAGCCGGGGATGCGGACTTCGATGTGTTGATCGCCTGCGCCTTCAACTTCGATGCCCACTCTGCAGATTTCGGCAAGCTCGGTCGCATTCCGGTGATGAAGGCGCGCATGAACGCGGATCTACATATGGCGGAGGACCTCAAGAACACCGGCAAGGGCAATCTGTTCGTGGTGTTCGGGGAGCCGGATATCGAGATTCTCGATGCGGGGGATGACGGCGAGCCGGGTCAGGTCCGGGTACAGGTCAAGGGCGTTGATGTGTTCAAGCCGAATACTGGTGAAGTCGAATCCAGCAGCCCAGATGAAATCGCCTGCTGGTTCATCGACACCGACTACAACGAGGAGTCCTTCTTCGTTCGCCACGCGTACTTCTTGGGCGCGAATGACCCGTACAAGGCGCTAAAGACCACGCTGAAGGCAGAGATCGACCAAGAGGCGTGGTCGACCTTGAACAGCGACATTTCCCGTCCGTTTGATAAGCCGTCGTCTGGTCGCATCGCGGTTAAGGTCATCAATCACCTCGGCGATGAAGTGATGAAGGTGTTCAAGGTCACATGAGCAGTGCAGACCTGAGAGCCGTGCTGGCAGACCTAGAACCTGTCCAACGTCACCGGGTGATGGATTTGGTCGAGGCTTCCGGGATTAGTGTTGCCGGGTGGGCGATCAAACAGGGCGGGCTGCCAGTCGCAAATCCAAGTGCGAATCCGGCCTACTGTTACGAGTGGGCTTTCGGGGCAAAAGGTGAGCCTATTGCCTTGTGTGTATGGCATGACGGCCTGCTGGTCGACGGTGATCAACTCGACTACCGCGGCAATCTTCGCCAGTTGGCGCTCAGATTGGAGGCCAAGGCCACAGACAGATGGGAGCCAGCCAAACATCGGAATCGGGCGAAGAGTCAGGCGAGGCGTGCCCGCGACTTCGATATCCGATGTCAGGATGCTTGGCGCGAGAAGCTCCCGGTCCGCTTCATCTTGTTGAAAGGCGAGCAGGCCGATGACAGTGCGCTAGGGCGTGATTCGTCGTTAGTCGAATTCAGACGGCTTGATCAGGAGCCTTGGCATCTGTCGCAGTACGACATGATGACGGGCGATTTTCGCTTCGTGCGTGGCTTTGCGGTGGAAGAATCCGCGGTGGAAGCTGAGGTCGCTGGCACCGATGTATATGAACAAATAGCGCTAGAGCAGCCCTACGTCGACCAGTTCGATGTAGTTGAGAAGCTTGAGAAGCGAGAGCTACAGGGATCGTCCTATGTCCGCTCCGCACAAGTCAGAGCGGAGGTTCTTGTGCGAGCTGCTGGTTTGTGTGAGGCATGCGGTGAGCAGGGATTTCGGATGGCCAACGGTGCTATCTACTTGGAGACCCATCACGTGGTTCCGCTTTCACAATCAGGACCCGACGTGAAGTGGAACGTGGTGGCGGTTTGTGCGAACGATCATCGGATTGCTCACTTTGGTGAGAACCGTGAGGGATGGCGGAACCATATGATCGAGCATCTCTCGAAGTGCTATCCCGCGGCCGATGTCAGCCGGCGATTGTCAGAGCTTGTGAGCTGAGGACAAGAGAAATGGAATTCCGGATATCCGATACCTTCACCGATAGCCTTTCGCGGCTAACGGGTGAGGAACAGAAGGCGGTCAAGACTACGGCCTTCGACCTGCAGCTCAATCCCGCCAATCCCGGTACCAGCCTGCACAAGCTGGATCGGGCCAAGGACGCCAACTTCTGGTCTGCCCGGGTGAGCCGCGATATCCGCATCATCCTGCACCGTACCACCGGCAGCATGTTGCTGTGCTATGTGGATCATCACGACCGTGCCTATGCATGGGCTGAGCGCCGGAAGCTGGAGACACATCCGACAACAGGTGCGGCACAGCTCGTGGAAATCCGTGAGCGGGTGCAGGAAGTTGTGGTCGCGGCCTACATCGAAGCGCCGAAGGGACCGAGAGCTAAGGAGCGATTGTTCGCCAAGGTGCCAGAACAGCTCCTACTGAGCTATGGCGTGCCGCTTGAGTGGCTGGACGATGTTCGGAACGCCGACGAGGATTCCGTCCTTGATCTGGCGGATCACCTTCCCAAGGAGGCGGCCGAAGCGTTGTTGGAGTTGGCGACGGGTGGCACGCCTCAGGTGCCGGCACCGATCCCGGCAGGGACCAGTCCATTCGAGCACCCGGATGCCTTGCGTCGCTTCCGAGTCATGTCCGACGTGGAGGAGTTGGAGCGCGCGCTTGCCTTCCCGTGGGAGAAATGGACGGTCTTCCTGCATCCCGCTCAGCGCTCCGTGGTGGATGCCAACTACATCGGACCGGCCCGTGTATCGGGTTCGGCTGGGACGGGGAAGACCATCGTCGCGTTGCATCGTGCCGTCCATCTTGTCAAAAAAGATGAGGATGTTCGGGTACTGCTAGTGACCTTCTCCGAAGCGCTAGCCGATGCCCTGCAGATCAAGCTGAGGCGACTGGTCGGTAACCAGCCACGGTTGGCGGAACGGGTGGATGTGAAGTCGTTTTCCGAGCTGGGCGAACGACTCTATGCCAAGGTCCACGGGGTGCCTTCGGTGGCCAGTCGTGAGCAGGTTCGGTCTTTTGCTCGCAAGGCAATGGAACAAGTACCCGATTTGAAGTTCGGTCTTCCCTTCGTGTTGGCCGAATGGGACGAGGTCGTGGATCCGTGGCAGGTGAGGGAGTGGGAGGCGTACCGCGATGTGCGCCGACTGGGTCGTAAGACGCGGCTGTCGGAAGCACAACGCGCCAGCCTGTGGCAGGTCTATGACGGGATGCTCGCCGAGCTGCGTACTGCAGGCTTAGTGACAGAGGCAGGCATCTTCGCCCGATTGACCGCCGGCCTATCCGAGCGACGTAACCCGCCCTATGACCATGTGGTGGTCGACGAGGCGCAGGACATCAGCGTGCCCCAGCTCAAGTTCCTCGCCGAACTTGGCAAGGAAAGGCCCAACGCCTTGTTCTTTGCCGGAGACCTCGGTCAGCGCATCTTCCAGCAGCCGTTCTCGTGGAAGTCGCTCGGTGTCGATATCCGTGGGCGAGCGAAGACCCTGCAGATCAACTATCGTACTTCCCATCAGATTCGAACGCAGGCAGACCAGTTGCTCGGCATCGAAGTCGGTGACGTGGACGGGAATGTCGAGGTTCGCAAGGGCACCATTTCCGTCTTCAACGGACCGGCCCCCGGCATTGCCATCTTCGAGAGCGACGCGGCCGAGTCCGAAGCAGTCGCGGAGTGGATCAAGGAACGCGTCGCAGATGGCGTCCTGCCGGAAGAGCTGGGTGTCTTCGTTCGCTCACCTGACCAACTCAAACGCGCCAAGGCTGCATGTGAGCAGAGTGGCGTTAAGTTTCAGGTGCTGGACAACCTTAAGGATCGTAAGGCCAATGCCGCTTCAGTCAGCAGCATGCATCTGGCCAAGGGACTGGAGTTCCGTGCGGTGGTGGTAATGGCCTGCGACGACGAGGTCATTCCGCTGCAGTCGCGGATTGAATCAGTTGCCGATGGAGCCGACCTTGAGGAGGTCTACGCGACAGAGCGCCACTTGCTCTACGTGGCCTGCACTCGGGCACGCGACCATCTGCTGGTTACCGGAATGTCTCCGGGGTCAGAATTTATCGAGGACTTGATAGGTCAGTGACAAGAGCGAAGCAACATCTCGTTCTTCAACGTGAAGACAACTCCCTCAATGCCGCTGGGCCTAACGAAGAAGATGTTCTCCCCCTTTGGCCAACAGGGAGTCTGCAGGTCCTTTGTCAAATAGCTGGCGAGGCCATCAGGGTCATGTACAGGACGGGTATCCACACGCTCTGGAGCTGACATTTGTCGCCCCCCTTCATCCCTTAGCCACAGGGTGGCATTGCGCGCGGCTGCGGCAAGTGCGTCATTGCTGTGGCCGGGGTCTTGCTGCTGTACCAGTACGTGGAAGTGGAGCCGGCCGCGTAGCTCATGGCTCAACTTATGGCGTTCCGCTACAACCGTCGCATGGATGCCATTCGCTTTCTTCTGCCATCTCGGTCCCCAGAGATCGCGATTGATGTGGCGTGTGCAGTCCCAGAGTGCGTTGATTGCCACTCGATCACTGTATGGATGAATGAAGGACAGTGTCCACAAGTGGCTATACGGACCAGTCGTGGAGATCAATTCGTGCCATGCACCATACAGGTTCCCACGGTCATTCGCAGCGGGTTGATCACCCGTGGAGGCCTCGATTGATCTGTCAGGCGCAGTGCTTGCTTGCCCGACGAGATCCGGCTTGACCTCTATCACACCTCGATACCGCGAGTAGTTGGAAATTTTCTCTTTTTTATTCATGTGGTTATCTTTGAATTATTGCACTTCTTTGGACGGTTCTTTCCTTAATTGGGAAGGGCGGTCAATCTGCGGGACTAGCCACAGCAGCAAGCAGCTTTTGACGGCTGCATAGTTGATTTATCCCTCAGAAAATTCCGTGAGCGCCAAAAAACGTGATGTAAATCACTATTTGGTGATCTCGTGGCTATTGTGGTGACTGTTTAAGGAAGGCAGCTACCGCTGACTCCACGCTTTCCGCGTAGTGGATGGCTCGCCCAGTGGCCGCCTGAGTGACCTCCGTTGCTCCACCGCTGTAAACGCGAAATGCCAGCGTGGGCAGTGAGTGGCCGACGTAACGTGCAATTTGAACTTGATCAACGCCAAGGTTTTCGAGGCGTGTGATGAAGGTTCGGCGAAGCGAGTGGAAGTCCGTGACACCATTCAATCCGCGGCCATTGCGGTGGTACCGAAATGCTTGCCCGACATGCCAAGAGAGCTTGCTGTCATAACCTCCCCCTCGAAGTTCATGGAACAGCTGATCGGAGGCGCCCTCGTGCCTCCGGAGTCGCCGCGACAGAATGCCGAACGGGATGGGATGCGACACAGCTAGGGTTCTGGCGCCCGCATTGGTCTTAGCCCTGACAATCTGGATGTATGCCACGTCACGTTCTATGCGGATGTCGGCCCTGTTCAGTGAGCAGATTTCATCAATGCGGGCACCCGTATACAGACCCAACGCCATGACCTCTCGTAGGGCGGGGTACGTGGGGTTTCCAGAAAAGAGCCTCTCCAGCTCACAGGTCGTGTAAGGGCGTTTGGCTGGCTTGGTCCGCTGACTATCCAGCTTGCCTAGCCGGAATCCTGCCCATGGGTTCTGACCTCGGGGCACATAGCATCGAGAGGTCATCCACTCCCAGAAGGCCTTGAGGGCGCTCAGCTTTCGTCTGCGAGTGCTCGGGCTGTCCAACGACTTGAGGAGGCACTCATCGACATATGCCGCAGCTATAGCCGCTGTCAGACTTAGAGGGCTGGTGTCCCCCCCAAGGTAGCGGCGTAGCTCCGTGTAAACCTGATTTCGTTGGAACTGGACCGTCTTGATGGGGCTGGTCAATGACCATTCCTTCGAGAGGGCATCTAGTCCCGTTGTAGGCCGCAGGCCGCACGTAGCAGATGATGATGGGAACGGAGGACGCCCGTGATGCCGTGGTGCGCTCTCATCACCGGCAGGAAGAACAAGTAGAGCTGGTTCTCCAACGTGGAGTGCATTGAAGTATGCGCGTACTAGGGCAAGCGTAGACCACTTCCGCTGGTTTGCTTCATCGAGGTCACGGGTGTGCAGGGCACGCCGGATATGGGTGGCGCCTACGCGGTGACGAAGTGCTGCGGGAACCTTGACGCGGATGTACCAAGACTGCCCGAGTCGTTGAAGGTATTGCGTTCTGCTCAAGTCCTTGTCCTCTTTGGTCAAGGGGTTCTCGAGCTGTCTGGTGGTCAAGATTGGTGGTCAAGCTCCGGGGGAATGACACCCTTCGCTTGCTACCTGTTCCCACAATGAAGAAGGGCCTTGGTTTGGTCCAAGGCCCTGTTTTCTAAGTGCTTCCTGATCGGATCAGCGCTTCATCGAACCGAAGAACTCGTCGTTGGACTTGGTGTTCTTCATCTTGTC
>DCXY01000021.1 GCA_002329155.1 Stenotrophomonas sp. UBA2124
CTTCCGAGTGCTCGCTCTCGACAACCGCACGGCGGGAAACGACCACGTTGTTACGCTTGCGGTCGAGCTTGATGAGCTTGAACTCCAGCTCCTTGCCTTCCAGGTAGGCCGGGTCGCGCACCGGGCGCACATCGACCAGCGAACCGGGCAGGAACGCGCGGACATCCTTGATGTCCACGGTGAAACCACCCTTGACCTTGCCGCTGATGCGGCCGGTGATGGTTTCGTTCTTTTCCAACGCTTCTTCCAGCTCGTCCCACACCATGGCGCGCTTGGCCTTCTCGCGCGACAGGACGGTTTCGCCGAAGCCGTTCTCGATCGAGTCGAGGGCAACCTTCACCTGGTCGCCCACGCCCACGTCGATCTCGCCAGCGTCGTTACGGAACTGTTCGATCGGCACGATGCCTTCGGACTTCAGGCCGGCGTTGATCACCACCACGTCGCCGCGGACGTCAACGACGGTACCGACGACGATGGCACCCGGCTTCAGCTTGGCCAGGTTGGCTTGGCTGGCTTCGAACAGTTCGGCAAATGATTCGGTCATTAGATTTACTCTGTTGAACACACGGGTAGCGGATCCGTTGCGGAAACCCGTACTACCCACCTGTTGTGCGACCCCATGCAGGCAGCCGCGAGTTGAATGGAAAAACCCACCACGCACCATTGCGCAGCGGGGCTGTTGCAACTTCTTTGACAATGCGACTGCGGCCGATGCATTGGCCACACTCTACTGCGTGGATCTAAAGGCCCGTTGCGGGGATCAGATCCAGCACCTTGGCAACGACTTGATCGATGCCAATTCCGCTGGTGTCGATGAGAACGGCGTCATCGGCCGGCCTCAGGGGCGCCACTGCGCGCTGTGCATCACGGGCGTCGCGGGCCATGATCTCGCGCAGGAGGTCATCAAAGTTAACCGAAACCCCCTTCTCTTTCAACTGCTTATGCCGACGCTGCGCACGTTCTTCGGCGCTGGCGGTCAGGAATACCTTGAACGGGGCGTCCGGGAAGATGACCGTACCCATGTCCCGGCCATCGGCAACCAGCCCCGGCGCCACCCTGAATGCGCGCTGGCGCTCCTTCAGCGCGCCCCGCACCTCCGGGATGGCGGCAATGGCCGAGGCCAGCGCACCGGTGGTTTCCAGGCGCAGTTCGTCGGTGGCGTCGGTGCCATTGACCAGCACTCGCAGGCTCTCGCCGCGTTCAGCAAACTGAATCTTGGTGTCGAAGGTGCAGCGCACCAATGCCGAGGCGTCGGAGGTGTCAATGTCAGCCCAGCTGGCGGCCACGCCCACCGCCCGGTACAGCGCGCCCGAATCCAGGTAGTGCCAGCCCAGACGGCTGGCAACGATGCGGCTCACGGTGCCCTTGCCCGCGCCGGACGGGCCATCAATGGTGAGAACGGGGGGGAGCTGGCTCATTCGGCTGCCTGTTTCTGAACGGAATCGCGCTATTCTAGCGCCCCGCTCAGCGGTCTTGAGCCGGATTTGCCGCAACCACTTGAACGCGCATGAAAATACCCGGTAGAATGGCAGGCTTGAACGAGCGTCATCCTGCATATCCGCGGCCGCGCTCCTGTAGAACTCCAACAGTTATCCGCCGAGGTATGCCATGAAAGTCCTGTCCTCCCTGAAGTCGGCGAAGGCCCGTCACCGTGACTGCAAGGTCGTGCGCCGTCGCGGCAAGATCTTCGTGATCTGCAAGTCGAACCCGCGCTTCAAGGCTCGCCAGCGCTGAGCCAACTGGCTTCGGCCAGCTCCGGATGCCGCAAGGCTGAAGGAACCCTTCAAAAAGCCGCCTTCGGGCGGCTTTTTGTATCCGCGCCCTGCCCTCACACCACCCCGGCTGCCAGCCGGTGATGATGAAAACGACGCAGGGCGTTTCTTTGTCGCCATTTTTTGCTGTAATCGTCACCTGTCCTCTGGGGAGAAGCGACCATGAAGCAAATGATCCAAGCACTGACCCTTGCCGCACTGATGGCAGGTGCCCCGGCCGCGATGGCCGATACCCTGCTGATCGACCGCGCGCACGAAAAGCCCGCCGTCGCCCTGCCGGCGCGCGGTGAAACCGCCAGCCAGGTGGAGGCCCGTTTCGGCGCCCCACAGGAAAAGCTGGAACCGCGCGGCGGCCAGAAGCGCCAGTGGCCGGTCATCAACCGCTGGGTGTACCCGGCGTTCACCGTGTACTTTGAACGCCAGCGCGTGATCGACGTGGTGGCCAACCAGGCCGGCCCGGAAGAAATCGGCCCCAAGCCGCCCATCCGCTGACGCCTTGAACCGGGCGGCGGCCACCTGTGCCGCCGCCCTGCCCGCGCATCAAGCAAGGGCCTTACCTGCAGGAAGAAATGAACGACACGCTCCGCTTCCCTGCCGAATGGGAATCCCAATCCGGCGTCCTGATCGCCTGGCCGCATGCCGACACCGACTGGGCCGACCGCCTGGCCGACGTGGAGGAAACCTACATCGCGCTGGTGGCTGCCATCACCCGCTTCCAGCCGGTGCTGATCTGCGTGGCCGATGACGACATCGAGACCTACGCCGAAATGCGTCTGCGCTCGAACCGGATCGACATGGCGCGCGTGCATTTCATCACCGCTCAGTACGACGATACCTGGCTGCGCGACTCCGGCCCGGTCACGCTCAAGCGTGGCGACGGCCGCTTCCAGCTGCTGGATTTCCGCTTCACCGGCTGGGGCGGCAAGTTCGAGGCCAGCCTCGACGACCAGCTCGTGGGTGTGCTGCACGATGCGGGCGCGTTCGCCGATTCCGACGTGCGCAGCATTCCCTTCGCACTGGAAGGTGGCGCCATCGACACCGACGGTGCCGGCACCCTGCTCACCACCTGGCAGTGCCTGCACGAACGTCACCCCGAGCGTGACCGCGCCTCGCTCAGCGAGGACATGGCGCAGTGGATGCACCAGGACCGCGTGCTGTGGCTGGACCACGGCTATCTGGAAGGCGACGACACCGACGCCCATGTCGATACGCTCGCGCGTTTCGCCTCGGCCGACAGCATCGTCTACCAGGCCTGCGACGACACCAGCGATTCGCACCATGCCGAACTCACCGCCATGGGTGCCGAACTGGCCGCACTGCGCACCGCAGACGGCAAGCCATACCGCCTGTTCCCGCTGCCGTGGCCGCAGCCGGTGATCGACGAAGGTCGTCGTCTGGCCGCCTCGTACGCCAATTTCCTGATCATCAACGGCGCCGTGCTGATGCCGGCCTACGGCGATGCCGCCGACGATGCCGCACGCGATGTGCTGGCGCAGGCCTTCCCGGACCGCGAGATCGTGCAGGTGCCCTGCCGTTCGTTGATCTGGCAGAACGGCAGCCTGCACTGCATCACCATGCAGCTGCCGGCCGGCCTGCTGAAAGCCTGACAGGTGCAGGGGCGGTGCCCTGCACCGCCCGCCGCCCATACACCGCCGCATATGGGCGGCGGCATGAAACACGACGCATCGCACACACCGCATATCGCGCGGCACCCTGCGAAGCACCCGTTCAGACGCGCCCGCGCATCCGCGTTAACATGCGCGTTTTCCCCTGCAGGATCGACCGCATGAACTCGCGCAGCCCCCTTACCGTCGCCCTCATCCAGGAGCGCAACCACGGTGATGCCGCCGCCAACCTGGCGGTGATCGAAGCACGCGTGGCCGAGGCGGCTGCGCAGGGTGCCAAGCTGGTGCTGCTGCAGGAACTGCACAACGGCCCGTACTTCTGCCAGCACGAATCGGTGGACGAATTCGATCTGGCCGAGCCGATCCCCGGCCCCAGCACCGAGCGCCTGGGTGCGCTGGCGAAGAAGCACGGCGTGGTCATCGTCGGCTCGCTGTTCGAGCGCCGCGCTGCCGGCCTGTACCACAACACCGCCGTGGTGTTCGAGAAGGACGGCACCCTGCTGGGCAAGTACCGCAAGATGCACATCCCGGACGATCCGGGCTTCTACGAGAAGTTCTACTTCACCCCGGGCGACCTGGGCTTCACGCCCATCGACACCTCGGTGGGTCGCCTGGGCGTGCTGGTGTGCTGGGACCAGTGGTATCCGGAAGCCGCGCGCCTGATGGCGCTGGCTGGCGCCGAACTGCTGCTCTACCCCACCGCCATCGGCTGGGATCCGGACGATGTGCAGGACGAGAAGAACCGCCAGCGCGATGCGTGGGTGCTCAGCCACCGTGGCCATGCCGTGGCCAATGGTGTGCCGGTGCTCAGCTGCAACCGCGTCGGCCACGAAGCCTCGCCGCTGGGTGCCTCCGGCATCGCCTTCTGGGGCAACAGCCATGTGCTCGGCCCGCAGGGCGAATTTCTGGCCGAAGCCGGCACCAAGCCCACCGTGCTGGTGTGCGAGGTTGACCTGCAGCGCAGCGAGCATGTGCGCCGCATCTGGCCGTTCCTGCGCGATCGCCGCATCGATGCCTACGGCGATCTGCTCAAGCGCTACATCGACTGACAAGGCCTTCCGTGAACCTGCAGCTGCGCGCGGCCACACCGGCCGATATTCCCGCCATCACCGCGATCTACGCGGTGGAGGTGCGGGAGCTGGTCAACACCTACGAGTACGAGGTGCCTGACCAGGCCGAAATGGCGCAGCGCATGGCCGACATCACCAGCCGTGGCTATCCCTATCTGGTAGCCACACTGGATGGTGAAGTGGCCGGGTATGCGTATGCCAACAGCTACCGCGCCCGCATCGCCTACCAGTGGACCGTGGAGAACTCGGTCTATGTGGATGGCCGCTTCCAAGGGCATGGCGTGGGCAGCGCGCTGCTGCAGGCGCTGATCGATGCATGCACGGCACGCGGCTACCGGCAGATGGTGGCAGTGATCGGCGAACCCACCAACACTGCTTCCATCAAGCTGCACGAGCGCTTCGGCTTCCAGCTGGTCGGCATTTTCCGCGGCCTGGGCCGCAAGCATGGCCGCTGGCTGGATACGGTGCAGATGCAACGCGCGCTCGGCGATGGTGCCGGCAGCGCCCCCTCCAATGAATGACGCAATGAACGAAACCACTCTTGATGCCGGCGACGATCTGCTCGCCGGCCAGCCGGTGCGCGTGGTCGAACGCGACGGCGTGCGCTACACCCTGCTGGGCACGGCCCATGTTTCCCAGGCCAGCGTGCAGGCGGTGGAACAGGCCATCGGCAGCGGCCAGTTCGATGCGGTTGCCGTGGAACTGGACCCGCAGCGCCTGGTCGCGCTGACCGACCCGAACGCAATGGCCAAGCTCGATCTGGTGGATGTGATCCGCAAGGGCCGCATCGCCCTGTTCGCCGCCAATCTGGCCCTGGCCGCCTACCAGCGCCGTCTGGCCGAGCAGCTGGGCATCGAGCCCGGTGCCGAGCTCAAGCGCGCCGTGGCGCTGGCGAAGGAGCGCAACCTGCCCGTGCACCTGATTGACCGCGATGTCGGCCTCACCTTCCGCCGCGCCTCGCAGCAGCTGGGCTTCTTCGGCAAGTTGAAGCTCATGGCCGGCCTTGCCGCCGGGCTGTTCTCGTCCGAGGATGTGGGCGAAGAGGAAATCGAGAAGCTCAAGCAGGGCGACATGCTGGAGTCGAGCTTCGGCGAATTCGCCAACGAGAGCCCCGCGCTGTACCAGGCCATCATCGGCGAGCGCGACCGCTACATGGCCACGCGCCTGCGCGAGGAACACGACCCGGCCCAGCGCAACGTGCTGGCCGTGGTGGGCGCCGGCCACCTTGCCGGCCTGGCCACCTACCTGGAAACCGATACCGACGCACCCGGCCCACTGCGCGAGCAGCTGGAAGCCGTGCCGAAGAAGCGCAACATTCCGTGGATCACCCTGACCATTCTTGCCGTGGTGCTGGCTGGCATCGGCATCGGCTTCTGGAAGGGTGGCATGAACATGGGCGCGCAGATGCTCGCCACCTGGGCGATGTACACCGGCGGCCTGGCAGGGCTGGGCGCCTTGCTGGCCGGCAGCCATCCACTCAGCATCCTCACCGCCATCGCGGTAGCACCGTTCAAGCCGTTCCGCCTGAGCATCCCTACCGGAGCCTTCGCGGCGCTGGTGGAGACCCGCCTGCGCAAGCCCACCTACCAGGATTTCCTGCAGCTGCGCGACGACGCACAGACGCTCAAGGGCTGGTACCGCAACCGCGTCACCCGCATCGTGCTGACCTTCATGCTGACCAACCTCGGCAGCATGCTCGGCCTGTGGCTGACCGGTTTCAGCGTGTACGGCAAGCTGGCCAGCTGAGCCCTTCCGTCATGCCGGTCGTGCGCGTGGCCAAACCCAGGCCATGCGCATGATGACCAGGCACAGCACGATCTCGATACTGCTGTAGGCCAGATAGAACCACCATGCTCCGGGCATGGTAATGGCCACGAACGCCGCATAGAACAGGGCCAAGCCGATGCTGAGCCAGCGCACCAGCCACGCCGGCAGGGTCAGGGTGAGGAACACCATCAGCCCCGGCACCACCAGCAGCAGTGCGACGAACAACAGCGACGCTTCGCTGGCCGGCCCCATTGGCCCTGCACCGTCCAGCATGCGCTGCAGCTTGCCCGGCTTGTAGAGGCCGAAGTAGTCGCCGTACAGATAGCAGAACGTGAGGCTGGCCCAGCACGCGGCCAGCTTCAGCCGGGTTGGCAGGGGCCCATCAAGCAGGGAAAGTGAAGTCGGGCTCTGCTGCACGGCACGTCATCCCTTGTTCGCAGGTTCAGCTGCGCGATCGCCGCGCAGGCCGAAGGCCAACAACCACAGGCAGGTTCCTATTTCGCCTGCGGCTGCGGCCATGCCCATGTATTTGGAGAACAGCGTGATGTCGTACGTGGGTGCCAACAGGTGCGCGATCACCCCAACGACATAGTTCAGCCCACCCAGTATCAGCAGCACCCCCAGCACGCGAGGCACGCGCCGCGAGCGCAGGATCAGCCACGCCAACGGGAACAGCCACAGCCCCCAGAACAGGCGGACCATCTCCATTCCGCTCGCATAGGCCTTGACCGCGGCAAATGCCAATGCCTGGCGCAGCTCACGCCCCAAGGTCAACCCTTCCGGGTCGGTCAGCAGCACCAGTGCATGCCAACGATGCGACAACGTCACCAACGCCAGCGGCACGCTGACGGCAACGAGCACCAGCATGATCGTGGCCGCGCTGCGATGGACGTCGCGCAGGCTGCGGTAGAGCACGAGCGCGAGCAGCAGGAACGCCAACTGCCCGACAATGAACGCCGCCATGCCCTGCCGGACCAGCGCCTGCTGGGCGACCATGCGGAACTGTGTCAGTTCGGTGGCGGGCGCGGCGATCTGCGCCGGCACATACGCGAGGCTGAAGATGCCTGTCAGCACCACCACCAGATACAGCATGCCGGCCAATCGGCCTTCCGTGCGAAGCGTGCGCGTCATCCCTTTACCTCCCGAAAGAAGACGCCGCGCTTGAGGCGCGGCGTCGTGATTGAACCTATTCCTGCATCGCCGGCGTCACCCGCTCCGCCGGCAACCCGCGCGCGCGGCGCACCAGCCGCGCGGTGCCCATCCGCAGATCATCCAGCAACGCGTAGATGGTGGGCAGGAACAGCAGGCTGACCACCGTGGAGAAGGCCAGGCCACCGGCGATGGCGCGGGCCATCGGGTAGTACGGCGGCATGCCGTCGGCGGTCTGGGTGTTCAGTGCGATGGGGATCATCGCCAGGATGGCCGTGCCCATGGTCATCATGATCGGGCGCAGGCGCTCGCGGCTGCCTTCAATCAAGGCCTCCGTCCGCGCCACACCGCGCCGTCGCAGGTTGTTGATGTGCTCGATCATCACGATGCCGTTGTTCACCACCACGCCCATCAGCACCAGGATGCCGATCACCGCCATGATGTTCATCTCGGTGCCGGTCAGCCAGAACAGCCAGTACACGCCGAAGATGGAGAACAGCACGCAGGACATGATGGCCACCGGGAACAGCAGCGACTCGAACACCGCCGCCATGATCACCAGCATCAGCACCAAAGCGATCAGGATGGCGTTCTTCATCTGCTCCATGCCGTCGAAGTTGATGTTGAAGCCCGCACCGGAGAACGTGTAGCCATAGCCGGGCGGGAACTGCACGCCGTCCAGCGTGGTTTCGATGGACTTGCGCGCCTGGTCCACCGGCACATCCTTGGCGATGCCCGCCTCGATGCGCAGCATGGTCTGGCGGTTCAGGCGCTGGATCGAGTTGGCGGCCGGGTTGACGTTCACGTCCACCATGGCCAACAGCGGAATTTCCTTGCCTGCCGCATTGCGCACCATGAACGAGGACAGGTCCTCGATGGTGTACTGCTCCGAGCCGGCGAAGCGCACGTTGACCGGAATCTCCACGTCGTCGCGGTGGAAATCACGCAGCGAGGAACCACGCAGCGCCATGCCCACGAACTGCGCCACCTGCTGTGCGCTGAAGCCGTAGGACGCTGCGCGCTCACGGTTCACCTGCACCGCCAGTTCGGCGTTGGCATCGCCGATGTCCACGCGCACGTCGCGCAGCTTGGGGTCGCGCGACAGGATGGGCACGATGTCTTCGGCCAGCTCGCGCAGGGTCTGGCTGGAATCACCCACCAGGCTGAAACGCACGCCCTGCCCTTCGCTGCCCATGCCACCCGGCCAGCCGATGCCGATCTTGGCACGCGCCGATTGCGGCAGGCCCTTGCGCACCTCTTCCTCGATCTTCTTGCTCACCTCGCGGTCGTCGATATCCAGGAACAGGCGCGTCTGCGCCCAGCCCTGCTCGGCGTAGCGGCTGTACACGCGCTTGATGTGGAATTCCTTGCGGTGCGCGTTGACGAAATCCTCCACACGCTGCACCTCCCTGCCCATCTCTTCCTTGGAATAGGCGCCCTTCCACTGGTAGAAAATGTTGATCTCGTCCGGATCGTTCTCGTCGCCACCGCCCTGGGTATGGGTCATCGGCCACAGGCTGATCAAGGTGACCAGCAGGATGCCGGCCACGCTCCAGCCGCGGTTGTTCAGCGTCCAGCGCAACGCACGTGCATAGCGGTCCTGCAGGCGGCTGATCAGCGGCGACTTCACCGCTGGCGGCGTCTTCATGCGTGCCGACAGCATCGGAATCAGGCTCACCGCCACCAGCCATGAGGCCAGCAGCGAGAAGGAAATGGTCACCGCCAGCTGCGACAGGTAGATGGTGATGATGTTCTTCTCGCCGAACATCATCGGCAGGAACACCACGCAGTGGCAGAGCGTGCCCGCCGACAGTGCGATGGCCACATGGCGGGTGCCGACAATGGACGCCATCGCCGGTTGGCCGGGGTACTTCTCGCGCTCCTGGTAGATGCTTTCCACCACCACCACGGCGTTGTCCACCAGCATGCCCACCGCCAGCAGCAGGCCCATCATCGAGATGATGTTCAGGCTGATGCCGGTGAAGTACATGAAGCCCAGCGTCATGATGAAACAGATGGGAATGGCCAGCGACACCATCAGCGTTGACGGCCAGTGCCGCAGGAAGGCGTACAGCACGATCACCGACAACAGCAGGCCGATGGCGCCCGCCTCGGCCAGCGCCAGCAGCGAGCTGGTCACGGCCTGGCCGGAGTCGTGCGCCACTTCAATCTCGATGCCGCGCATGGCAGGGTCCTGCTCCAGCACGCCGATCTCCTCGCGCACCGCACGCGACAGATCCACCAGGTTGGCCGAACGCTCCTTGTAGATGTCCACGCCTACGCTGGGCTTGCCTTCCATCTGCCGCACATAGGTCATGCGCTGCGGCTGCAGGCTGACCTCGGCGATGTCCGACAGGCGGGTGCCCCGGTTGTTGACCGGCAGGTCACGCAGGGACTGCAGTTCCAGCAGTTCACCGCGCGGCTGCACACGCAGGCGCCGGCCGTCCTCGGTGATCTGTCCTGCCGACACGGAGAAGTTGGCGGCCTGCAGCTTCTGCACCAGCTCGTTGAGCGCCACGCCATGCGCGCTCACGCGGTCCTTGTCCAGCGCCACCAGCACTTCCTGCTTGGCCACGCCTTCCACTTCAACACGGGCCACACCGGGCAGGCGTTCCAGACGCTGCTTGATGCTGCGCTCGATCATGTCGGCGCGGGCGGTCAGGTCTTCCTCGCTGTTCAGGCGCAGGCTGATCGCTTCCTGGTCGCTGGTGCTCCAACGCTGCACGAAGTAACGGCGGAAATCGTCCGGCAACTGGTCGCGCACCGCGTCGATGCGCTCGCGTGCTTCCGATGCCGCCATTGCCACGTCGCGGTCCCAGTCGCTGAACTCGACCTGGATCTGCGCGCCCTCGGCGTTGGCGCGCGAGTTCATCATCTTGATGCCGGGCATGGTCGCCAGGGCTTCTTCCACCGGCCGCAGCAGGTTGCGCTCCACCTCTTCCGGCGTCGAGCCCGGGTACGGCAGCGAGACGAAGAAGAACGGAATGGTTGCTTCCGGCTCGGCCTCCAGCGGCAGGCGGAACGAGGCGATCAGGCCGATCACCACCATCGACACGAACAGCATGATGGTGGTGACAGGGCGGCGGATGGACAGCTCGGTGATGTTCATCGGCTCAGTCCTTGCCGCCGATCATGTCCTGCTCGTGCGCCAGCACCTGCTCGGCCTGCGCCATGAGCTGCCGTGCACGGCGCCCACGCTCGGCGTAGAACTCGTCGGGCTTACGGTCCAGCAGGTCGTATACCACCGGGATCACCACCAGTGTCAACAGCGTGGACACCAGCAGGCCGCCGATCACGGTGATCGCCATCGGCGAGCGCACCTCCGCACCCTGGCCGAAGGCCAACGCCAGCGGCAGGAAGCCGAACACCGCGCACAAGGTGGTCATCATGATCGGGCGCAGGCGCGAACGCGCGCCTTCCACCAGCGCCAAGCGCTTGGCCATGCCCTCCTCGCGCAGCTGGTTGACCTTGTCGATCAGGATGATGGCGTTCTTCACCACCAGGCCCACCAACAGGATCAGGCCGATGAACACCACCACCGACACCGGCGAGCGTGACAGCAGCAGGGCCGCCACCGCACCCACCAGCGCCAACGGAATGGTGAACAGGATGACGAAGGGGTGCAGCAGCGATTCAAACTGCGATGCCATCACCAGGTACACGAGGAAGATGGCCAGCCCGAATGCGAACAGCAGCGAGCGGATCGACTCACCCAGCTCCTCGCCCTGGCCACCGATACGCATGCCCACATCGGTGCCCAGCGGGTGCTCGGCCACCATGGTCTGCACTTCGGTGATGGCCGTGCCCAGGTCGATGTCACGCAGGTTGGCCGAGACGATGGCCACGCGGCGCTGGTCGGCGCGGTGGATTTCGCTGGGACCGGTGGTGGAAACCACATCGGCTACCGAGCCCAGTTCCACCGGCTTGTTGCCGGACGGGTTGACTATCAGCCGCCGGATGTCATCGACCGACGCGCGCTCGGACTCCTGCACCCGCACCAGCACGTCGATCTTGCGATCACGGAAGCTGTAGCGGGTGGCAACATTGCCGCGTACCTTGTTGACTACCGCATCGGCGATCTGGCGCGTGGTCAGGCCCAGCGCGGCGGCGCGGTCCTGGTCGAACACGATCTGGATTTCCGGGAAGCCCTGCTCCACCGTCGATTTCACGTCGGCATAGTGCGCGTTCTGGCGCAGCATGCCGGCCAGGTGGTTGCCTGCCACGCGGATCGATTCGAGGTTGTTGCCTTCGATTTCGATTTCCAACGGCGGCGACAGCGCGAACAGCTCAGGCCGTGCGAAATCCACCTGCGCCTCGGGCCATGCCTTCATGGTCTGGCGCAGCTTCTCGGTCAGCGCCGGCTCGGCCTTGTTGTCGTCCATCACCACAGACAGCTTGCCGATGTTTTCACCGCTCTCGGTCGGGCTGGCGTCCAGGCGCGTGCCCGTGCCGGACACGCCGTACAGCAGGCGCACGCCCGGCTCACCGGCATGCTTGCGCTGTACCTCACGCACCAGCGCATCGGTCTGCGCCAGCGGCGTGCCGGGTGGCAGCTTGGCGGTCATCTCGAAACGGTCCTGCGCCAGCTGCGGAATCAGATCCACACCCAGCAATGGCAGGGTCGCCATGGTCAGACCAAACGCCAGCGCGGCGAAGCCAAGCACCGGCCACGGGCGCTTCAGTGCTGCCGGCAGCAGCCGGAGGTAGCCGCGCTCGGCACGGCCATAGGGCGCCATCGCCAGATCACTGGCCTTGCGCATCACCGGCCCGACCACCGCGGCGATGCCACGGAACGCGCGAACGATCAGCCACACCACGGCGAAGAAACCGTAGCGGAACATCGCACCGACGCCACGGCCCGTATAGGCCATCGGCTTCTTCCAGCGGCTCTCCGGGCGCCACGGTTCACGCGGCGCTTCGGCCGGGAATTCCAGCGGCGGACGGCCCTTGAGCGCACTCAGCATCGGGATCAGCGTCATCGACACCACCAGCGATACCGCGATGGCGATGGACACGGTGAGCGCCTGGTCACGGAACAGCTGGCCGGCGATGCCTTCGACGAACACCAGCGGCAGGAACACCGCGATGGTGGTCAGCGTGGAGGCCACCACCGCCATGAACACTTCGCGCGTGCCCTTGATGGCCGCTTCCAATACCCCCATGCCGCGCTCGCGCGCCTTGGCGATGGATTCCAGCACCACGATGGAGTCATCCACCACCAGACCCGTCGCCAGCGCCAGGCCGCCCAGTGACATCACGTTCAGGCTCAGGCCCAGCTGGCCCATGAAGAAGAACGTGGCAATGATCGAAATGGGCAGCGACAGCGAAATGACGAAGGTGCTCCAGCCATCGCGCAGGAACAGGAAGATGATCAGGATCGACAGCAGGCCGCCGATCACCGCGTCGATCTTGACGTCCTTGATGGCGTGGCGGATGAAGACCGACTGGTCCTCCACCGTGGTCATTTCGATGTCTTTGGGCAGCTGCTTGCGGATCAGCGCCAGCCGTTCTTCCAGCGCGTCGGCGGTGGAAACGGTATTTGCGTCGCCTTCCTTGTAGATGGCCAGTTCTACGGCCTCATGGCCCGCGCTGCGGATCACCGCCTCGCGCTCCTTGTAGCCCTGGCGCACATCGGCCACGTCCTTCAGACGCACGGTGGCCACGCTGGCACCGGAACCATCGCTGCGCAGCGCGGCGATCACGTTGGGGTCGCGGCTGCCGAGGATGGCGGTCATCAGCTGGCGGTTCTCACCGCCGGAAGAAGACGACGAACTCGTGCCTGCCGCTGTGGTCAGCAGCATCTCGCGCATCTGCTCGACGGTGGTGAACTGGTTGACCGTTCGCACCAGGTAACGCTGCGAACCTTCTTCCAGACGACCACCGGACAGGTTCACGTTCTCCTGCTTCAGGCGTTCGATCACCGTATCCAGCGACAGCCCGAGCGCAGCCAGCTTGCGCTGGTCGATGTCCACCTGGACCTCATCTTCCAGACCACCGCCCACCTTCACCGCCGCCACACCGCTCACCGGCTCCAGCTTGCGCTTGAGGTCGTCATCGGCATACCGGCGCAGCTCCATCAGGCGGCGGATCGCATCGGCCTCGCTGCCACCGTCCTGTCTGGACGACAGCGCCAGCCGCATGATCGGCTGGGTCGAAGGGTTGAAACGCAGCAGCACCGGCGGCTTGGCCTCCAGCGGCAGCTGCAGCGTTTCCATCTTGTCGCGCACGTCCAGGCCCGCCTGCTGCATGTCCGTGCCCCAGGCGAATTCCAGCACCACGTCACTCTGGCCGGTGCGCGAAATCGATTTGAGCTTGCGCAGGCCCTTGACGATGCCCAGCGCCTCCTCGGCCGGCTGGGAGATCAGCGTCTCTATCTCCGCCGGCGCTGCACCTTCGTAGTCGGTGCGCACGGTCAGCGTGGGATAGCTCAGGTCCGGCAGCAGCTCGACCTTCAGGCTGGACAGCGAAATCAGGCCGAACAGCACCAGGGTCAGCGTCATCATCGCGATGGTGACGCGGCGGCGCGTGGCGAACTCGATCAGGTCGAAGCCACCGCCGGATGCCGATGGTTCGTGTGCACTCATTGCTTGTTCGCCTCTGCGGCCGGTGTCTTGGCCGCAGCGGCCACGTCCTTGTTCTCCTTGCCGATCACCTGCACCGCGCTGCCTTCGCGCAGCGCCGCCTTGCCGGCAATCACCACCTCATCGCCCGCCTTCAGGCCTTCGCGCACTTCCACCCAGCCGGCATCGTCATAGCCCAGCTTCAGCGGCGTACGCATGGCCTTGCCATCGCGCACCACATAGGCGGCCTGCTCGTTGCCGTCTTCCAGCAACGCGCTGCGCGGCACCACCAGCGCATCGGCGCGCTGGTCGTAATTGATGTTGATGCGGCCGAACATGCCCGGCTGCAGGTCGGCCTCGCCGGAGTACGAAGTCACTACGCGGAAGGTGCCGGTGCCGGTATCCACCACCGGCGACACGCGGTCCACCGTGCCGGTGAACTGGCGGCCCGGCAGTGCATCCACCGACAGCGTCACCGCCTGGCCAGGCTTGAGCTTGGCGATCTCGCGCTCGGGCACGTTCAACGTCGCCTCCAGGCGGCTGTTGTCCACGATGCGGATGATCGGCGAGTTGATCTGCACGAAGTTGCCCGGCTTGATGTCCCGCGAAGCAACGATGCCGGAAATCGGCGCCACCACCGTGGTGTAGGACAGTTCCAGCGCGGCCATGCGGTACTGCGCGCGTGCGTTCTCAAGGTCATAGCGCAGCTGATCCACATCGGCTGCGCTGACCAGCTGCTGCTGCACCAGCTTCTGTGCACGGTGGTAGCTGTTTTCCAGCTTGCGCATCTGCGCCTCACCCTGCGCCACGCTCAGCCGGGCACGATCCGGGTCCAGCCGCACCAGCGCCTGCCCTGCATTGACGTGCTGTCCCTCCTCCACCAGCACCGCCAGCGCGATGCCCGAGGTCTTGGCCACCACCTGTGACTCCGCGCGCGCTTCCAACGCGGCGGTGCCTGCGTAGCTGGCGGCAATGGCGCGATGGACGGCCGTGGCCACCTCCACCGGCACTGCATCGGCCGCCTTCTGCTCGGCGCCGGGCTTGGCCTTGGCCTGGGCTTCATCAGCACCGGGCTTGCAGCCACCCAGCAGCAGCGTGGTGGAAATCAACAGCGCAGCGGCGCAACGTCCGGTGCGGCCGTGCAGAGAGAGGAATCGCGACATCGTCAGGTCCCTAAGGATGCGTTTGCATGGTGTTGTAGCAAAGTATTGCACCACCCCACGGGCACACCATGCCCCAAAGGTCATGGATCGGCACACCCTGCCGCCACACAGTGACGCATCGCAGCATGAGATCGAGTACCGGCGCAGGAAAAACGCGGGCTATACTCGGCTTCGTTCCGTGTCCCCCGCCGGAACCCCAGACCCGCTTACCGGACAAGGAAACCATGCGCCCGCAGCCGCTCGCCGCTTGTTTCGTTCTGGCTTTCGCCCTGACCACGGGGCACGCCAACGCTGATCCGCAGTCTGAACCACCTGCCGCACCGGCCGCCGCGCCCGCAGCTGCACCCGCCGCACCGGCCGGAAATGCTGAATCCGGGCGGACGCTGGCCTACACCTGCCAGGGCTGTCATGGCATCACCGGCTACAAGAATGCCTACCCGAGCTACCGCGTGCCGAAGATCGGCGGGCAGTCGGCGCAGTACCTGACCCAGGCACTGACCGAGTACCGCGAGGGCAAGCGCAAGCATCCGACCATGCAGGCGCAGTCGATGAGTTTCAGCACGCAGGAGATCGCTGACCTCGCCGCTTACCTGTCCACCGTCAAATAGGCATCGCACATGTCGAAAGCAACGCACGCAACGCGCTTGTCCGTCGTCCTGCTCGCAGCCCTGGCCGTGGCCGCCTGTTCGCAGTCGGAAGTGGAGTCCACGAACAAGTCGGCCGGTGACGCGGGCCATGCCAGTGGTGAGCACGGCTCCAGTTCGTCGGCCGGCCTGCCGCAGGGGCGCATCGCCATCGGCGAGCAGCGCGCCAACGTCAAGAGCAACGCCACCAAGCAGAGCTGCATCGACTGCCACGGCGCCGATGGCAACAACCCCATCGACCCGAGCTACCCGCGACTGGGTGGCCAGTACGGTGACTATCTTGCCCACTCGCTGCAGGCCTACCGCAGCGGCGACCGCACGCACATGCTGATGTCGCCGCAGGCCACCGACCTCAGCGACCAGGACATCGCCGACCTGGCCGCCTACTTCGGTTCGCGCCCCACCCAGCTGCGCGACCTGCACGGGCTGCACTGATCCACGCCGCCGCACCGCAGACAAAGAAGCCGCCCCATGGGCGGCTTCTTTTTTGCATCAGTTGCCCGTAGCCCGGGTAAGCGCAGCGCACCCGGGAAACACAGCACACCCTCAACACAGGCATGAGCTGAACTACAGAACAGCCTCACCATCGATCAATTGCCACGTCCCTCCCGGGTGCGCTGCGCTTACCCGGGCTACATGAGCATGCGCCTCCTGCATGCGGCAACGACTCAACGGCTGCCGTTGTCTTCCTGCAGTTCCTTCTTGAACGGCACATCCGGCGGCGGGCGCGCCTCGGCGGGCTGCTCCTGCATGTTCGGGTTGGTCAGGCCGCAGCCGCCGCCGAACTGCAGCATCGACACCACGCAGGAAATCCTGCTGCTGCTGCCCGGAATGGGAATCTCGATGCTTTTGATGCCCTTGCGCACCCACTCGGCCAGCAGCGACTCGCTGGGCACCCAGTATTTGTCAAATGAGGTCGGCGTGTAGTCATACGGTGGCCGCTTCAACCAGGTACCGGACTGCGCGATGCGCTCGCGGCTCCACGTATCCGAATCGCCACCCGGCGCGCCCCGCTTGCTCTCATCCTGTGCCTTCCCGCCATCGCCGGCGAGGCGCACGCTGCCGTCGGCATTGAACAGACCCTTGCCGCTGTCCGCCTGGCCACCTGCACTCCCATCCACCTGCCGCTGCGAAGCGCCCCAGTCATCGCCACGGGTCGGCGCGGCCCAGCCACCGGTTCGATCCTGCGGTTTGGGACCGGCACCGGGGCTGCTGCCCGAAGCAGTCGCTGCGGTGTTGGCCGCAGCACTGCCAGCACTGGCCTTGCCGCTGTCTGCTGCCGCCTGCGCATTGCCTGCCGCGGCCGCCTGCGACTGCGCGCTCGCCTGCCCCGCCCCAGCACCTGCTGGCCTGGCTGCAACCGCATCGGGCACGCCCGGAATCTGCCGCTCGCGCACCGTGATGCCCGGTGCGCTGACCTTCGCCTCGGCCTCACGTGCCTTGACCTGCGCCATCGCCACCGACTCTCGTGGCGCCGCTTCGATCTGCCGCTCGCGCACACCCAGCTCACGCGTCGGCAGCTGCACCTCGCTGCTGCGCGGCTGCACCTGCGCCATGCGTACCAGCTGCCGTGGCGCCACATCAATCTGGCGCTCACGCACCTGCACTTCCGGCACGCGCACACGCGCCTGTGTTTCAACGGGGGTGCGCAGCTGTGATGTCACCACCGGCCGGTCGGCAGCGGTCTCTACCGTGCGCTCGCGCACCTGCACTTCCGGCACGCTCACCGTGGGCGTGGTGATGCTTGGCGGTTGCACGGTAGCTGGCGGCAGTACGAAATCAATGGTTGGCTGGGTGGTTTCAGTCACGCTCAACGGCTGCGCGCTGGCAACCTCCGGCGACGGTTTGGCCACGTCCACGGGCATGGGCTGCGGCTCGTCATCCACCTGCTCGGTTTCAGCCGCACTGGAGGCAGCCTGTTCCGAAGCAGCAGCCTGCGCATCGGCAGCGGGTGGCGCCGCACCCTGCGCGGGTGTTGCCGCCGCCTCCGCACCTGCCGCCGCCGATGCCGCTGCGGCCTGCGCTTCAGGCGCGCCACCGCCCTCTTGTTCCGGCGTGCCACGGCCGATGTATTCAACCTGCACGCGCTCGCCCGCTTCGGCATCTGCCTCGGGCGCGTTGCTGCGCACCAGCGCCACCCACAACAGCAATGCCGCGAACAGAATGTGCAGCAAGGCACTGAACACACCGGCAAACCAGCGCAGGCCACGCTGGTCGCGTGGCGGCGGGTCGCCACCGTGCCAGAGCAGGGACAGCATCACCTGCCAAAGCGGGCGCTGTGGTGGCACCGGATCAGCTGGCGCGGCCGGCCGCACGGCGATCACATCATCCACATCGCCACGGCTGAATGCCGTCAACGCGCGCGGCACCCGCGCACGCAACCAGGCGCTCCAGCTGTAAGGCATGCCGGTACGGCGGTCGTGCAGGAGATTGTCCTGCCGGCGCGCGGCCAGCAGGCTGATCAGGTCGGCAACAGACGTCACCGGCATGCCGTGCTCAGCTCAACCCGCGGTGCCGCGCGGGATATACGGCGCCTGACCACTGTCGTGGTCGGTGGCATCACGCACGGCGGTGACGCCGGGCACGCGGCCCATCAGCGTCTTCTCGATGCCCTGCTTCAGGGTCACGTCGGCCATGCCACAGCCGTGGCAGCCGCCACCGAAGCGCAGCAGCACCACGCCATCGGCGGACACTTCCTGCACCGCCACGCGGCCACCGTGCGAAGCCAGCTGCGGATTGATCTCGTTCTCGATCACCCAATGTACACGCTCCACCATCGAGGCGGCCTCGCCCGGCGCTTCGCCCTTGATCTTGGGTGCCTTGATGGTCAACTGCTGGGTGCCGGCGGCCTGCGCGACGAAATCGATCTCGGCACCATCCAGCCACGCCACGCTGGTGGCGGCCACGTACAGGGTGAAGCCATCACAGTCCACCGCCCACTCATCACCCAGCAGGTCGGCGGGCTCGGCAAACTCCAGCCGTGCGTCCGCGCGTGGCGTGCCTGGCTCCACCGCGCTCAGGCGCACGCCCATGCCGGGCACGGCCTCGCGTTCGATCAGCTTGCGGAAGTGGGTCTGTGCGGTATCTGAGATCTGGATCATGCGGGTATTCTAGCGGTGTCTTGGTGGCCGCTGATGGGATGCTGATTCCACGGCGGGCACCATTCAGTCAATCATCCGCCATTCCGTTGCCTGTAAGGAGGTTCCCATGGCCCCTGATCTGATCCCCTTGGCGCAGGCGCGCTGCGTCCCGCGCCGCGGCAGTGAACACCGCCTGGGCCAGGCCCGCCTGGCCGAGCTGATGCCGCAGGTTCCCGGCTGGGAGCTGGCCGAGAACGGCCAGGCGCTGACCCGTACATTCCGCTTCGACAACTACTACGGCACCATGGCCTTCGTGAACGCGCTGGCCTGGATCGCCCACGCCGAGGATCACCACCCCGACCTGGGCGTGCATTACGACCGTGCCGTGGTGCGTTTCTCCACCCATGACGTCGGCGGCCTGAGCGAGAACGACTTCATCTGTGCCGCCAAGGCATCCGCACTAACGGAGCAATGACATGAAACCGCGTCTGCTGCTGGGCTCGCTCGTCGCCGTCACCACGCTGGCCGCCTGCAACTCCTCCGACCAGCCGCCCGCCCCTGCGGTTGCCCCCACCGATGTGGCCGCCGTGCAGACCCCGCCACCGGACTACCCGGCCGAACTGGCCTGCACCGGCGTGGGCGGCAAGAGTGTGCTGCGCGTGGTGGTTGGCCCGCAGGGCGCGCCCACCGATGTCTCGCTGGTTACCAGCAGCGGCAACAGCCAGCTCGATGACTCGGCCATCACCCGCGTGCGCGAGTGGAAGTTCAAGGCCGCCACCCGCAACGGCCAGGCAGTGCCGACCACCATCCAGGTGCCGGTGAGCTTCAACCCGCCCGATCCCAAGCCCAATGAGTGCTTTGCGATCGAAGAGCGCGTGCGCCGCGGCGGCTGACAAGCCACCGCGACAACAGGCCCCCACACTGTGTCCGCGCTCTCCAGCGACAATGTCGGTCTTGCGTTCGCGCTGACCCTGGCTGCCGGCCTGGCAACGGCCGTCGGCAGCCTGCTGGTGCTGTTTTCCAGGCGCCCCAACCCGCGCCTGCTCGCCTTTGGCCTGGCCTTTGCCGGCGGCGCGATGGTCTATGTGTCGCTGTCGGAAATCCTGAACAAGTCGATCGCCTCGTTCAGCAGCGGCCACGGTGACCGCCTGGGCTTCACCTACGGCACGCTCTGGTTCCTGGCCGGCGTGCTGCTGGTGGTGGCCATCGACCATCTGGTGCCCAACCCGCACGAGACCCTCGACAAGCAGGACCCGGCACTCAAGGAACACGGCCGCAGCAACATCCGTCGGGTGGGTCTGCTCAGTGCGGTGGCCATCACCGCGCACAACTTTCCTGAAGGTCTGGCGACCTTCTTCGCCACGCTGGAAAGCCCCTCGCTCGGTCTGCCGCTGGCCTTCGCCATCGCCATCCACAACATCCCCGAAGGTATCGCCATCGCCGTGCCGGTGTACTTCGCCACCGGGCGCAAGTCGTATGCGTTCGGCGCCAGCCTGCTGTCAGGGCTGGCCGAGCCGGTCGGTGCGGCCATCGGCTACTTCGCGCTGGGCGGCGTGTTGTCGCACGACACCTTCGGCGCAGTGTTCGGCCTGATCGCCGGCATCATGGTGTTTCTGGCGCTGGACGAACTGCTGCCTGCCGCCAAGCGCCACGCCAAAGGCCACGAAACCGTCTACGGCCTGGTGATGGGCATGGCGACCATCGCGGTGAGCCTGGTGCTGTTCAAGTGGTAGTAGAGCCGGGAAGGGGGAATCGGGAAGTGGGAGGCACGTTTTCCCTGCACCCTGCTCCCTGCTCCCTGTTCCCTGCTTCATCACAGCCTGTCCAGCGCCTCGGTCAGCTCGGGTGCCAGCGGCGCATTCAATAGATAAGGTGTCTTGCCGCCGTCGAGGGCGAACTCCAGCGTGGCGGCATGCAGGAACAGGCGCTTGAGCCCGATCTGCTCACGGAAACGCTTGTTGACCACAGGATCGCCGTACTTGTCGTCACCTGCCACCGGGTGGCCGATGTGCTGGGCATGCACGCGGATCTGGTGGGTACGCCCGGTTTCGATCCGCACCTCGCAGTAGGACTGCCCACCGCGCCGCTCCAGCACGCGGAAATGGCTCAGCGACGGCTTGCCCGCCTGATTGACCTGGACGTGCCGTTCGCCGCCCTGTCGCAGCCCAACATGCAGCGGCGCATCCACGCTCATCACGCCATCGGGCATGCGCCCGGCCAGCAGGGTCAGGTAGCGTTTCTGGATGCCACCATGGTCTTCACGCAGCAGCGCCTGCAGCTCGCTCAGCGCCGAACGCTTCTTGGCCATGATCAGCAGGCCGGAGGTATCCCGGTCCAGCCGGTGCACCAGCTCCAGGTTCATGTTCGGGCGCAGCGCGCGCATGGTCTCGATGGCGCCGTGGCTGATGCCGCTGCCGCCATGGCTGGCCACGCCCGTGGGCTTGTTGATGACCAGCAGGCGCGCGTCCTCGAACACGATGGCCTGCTCCATGCGCTGCAGGAAGTTGGCCGGCGGCGGGGTTTTTTCTCCCACCTCCGTGAGATTGACCGGCGGCACACGCACCTCCTCACCCGCCTCCAGCTTGCGCTCGGCCTTGGCCCGGCCCCCATTCACGCGCACCTGGCCGCTGCGCACCAGCTTGTAGACCAGGCTGCGCGGGGCCCCCTTGAGCTGGCCCAGCAGGAAGTTGTCCAGGCGCTGTCCCGCCCTGTCCTCGGGCACCTTGATCAGGCGGACGCTGGATTTGCCAGCGGGCGGTGTACGGCGGTGTTCGGAGTCAGTCATCTGCCTATTTATTCTGCTACACTCGGGCCGCGATATAAGGGTTTGATTTCGTTGGAAGTTGGTCAGGGCCAGAAGCCCCGCTCCCTACGAATCCGGCACAGTGCGCGGCCACCGCCCCCGGGGCGGCCATGTTAGCGGCTCGTCGGCGTTCCCGGCCATCGCCGGCTGCCCAAAGCGGCCGAGCTAGGCGAAACATATGTCCCGTGCGACGCCCCGGCCTGGCCGGATGCGGCCGCCGGCCCTGAAACACCTAAAACAAGAAAGAAGCGCTCCCGCGGCCTGCCGTGGTGTCGTAGCGCTGGAAACCCAAGTCGTCCGAACGCGCCTGCGCGAACGGGCGGTGACCCGTGTCCAGAGGCGAAACCCCATGGCGTTCCGCGCGGTAGCAGCGCGCGAGGAACGCACAATGAAGCGAATGCTTATCAACGCCACGCAGGCTGAAGAGCTGCGCGTGGCCATCGTCGACGGGCAATCCCTGTACGACATCGACATCGAGCAGCCGTCGAAGGAACAGAAGAAGTCCAACATCTACAAGGGCCGCATCACCCGCCTGGAGCCGTCGCTCGAGGCCGCCTTTGTCGAATACGGTGGTGAGCGCCATGGTTTCCTGCCGCTGAAGGAAATCTCCCGCGACTATTTCCAGGCCGGCGTCGATCCGCACAAGGCCAGCATCAAGGAACTCCTGCGCGAAGGCCAGGAAGTCGTCGTCCAGGTGGACAAGGAAGAGCGCGGCAACAAGG